>NZ_JAWDIW010000019.1:0-138120 GCF_032464805.1 Rhizobium sp. 10PS4
CGACAAGCTGCTCGCAAACTTCATGGGCTTCGTTAAACTCGCCGCTATCGCTATCTGGCTCAAATAGTTAAATCGTCACTACGGCCTAGTACGGCGCGTCCGGTCAGACGCGACGAGAACGCTCCATCACTTCAAACGCGCGCATAACCCCGAAAGCGAGCTTCGATTTTCGGGGTTATTGCGTGTGCTTGGGCGCAAGCGCGCGGAAACGGACGCTTGGTATGTGCCCATGCTTCGGCGCTTCGGGTCAATTGTCGGTTAGGGAAGCCCGGCTCGTTTCCGGCCGCTGGCGCTTATTCGGAAGCTATTCGTCTCACGGATGGTTTCAAGCGAGAGGTAAGCGGCCTCGCTGACGTTGCCTCCGGGCAGGGAGGCGGCGCGATTTCGCACTCAATGTCTTCTGCACGACCAGCCGATCAACGACCGACCCTTCATCTCAATGGGTCAGGTTGCGCTTCTGGGCCAGCAACAGAATGTAATCGTCGGCAATGTCTGCGATGGCCATTGCGACTTCCGCCGGATCGCATCCCTCGACCTTCGTATTTGCAATGAACTGATAGACCGCCTTCTCGATCTGCTTCCGGCAGATCATCACGCGCTCATCGTAACCAAATTCCGGAATCTGCGATGCTATATCACTCATCAGGTCGGCTCCCTCACTACTTACAGTGACCATGACACAAATTATAAGTTGAGCAAGCAAATGCTTTATGAAGGGTTAATTCGTTTGGGAGGTGCGACCATTTCGACACAGGTCAGCCATCTTACAGGCCGCCCGCGTGTTGAATCAGGACATGTCAACTGCGCCGCGAGCAATCGCTTGTGTCGTATCGGGAGGCTCGTCAAAGAGGACAGGAATGTCTTAGGTCGTTGAGTTTTGTGCCGGTATTTCAATTGCGAGCCCAGGCTCATATGTCGACTTTTGAAAATCCAGACCGAATGCTGTTGGCCGACCTGTTCGGTGCAGGTCGCAGGCAGATAAGAGATACCCTTTATTTATCAATATATTACACTTCAGTCCAGCGGTCGTGTTTTGCATCGGCAACTTTTCTCCTCGCGACCGTCCCAGGATTGTTGGGCCATCGGCGGTGACCAATCTCACCGATGATGCAGGCATTTGCCGGGGTTGTTGAGAGCCCGGCGGCAGAAGTAGCTTTCGGTAGATCTTCTGTTCCCAAGTCGAAGGTAATGCTGATGCTCCTTTAAAGTGTATTCACAATAAATAAAATCGATAATTGAGTTCATTAGGATAAAATTTATCAAAAGGTAAAATTATTAATTTCAGACAATGGTTGTATTTAAAAATCAATTGTAAGACGATTAAGTTTATACATAATGGTAATCATTTGATTTGTTGTTCTTAATTGCGGCAGTGATGCTTATGAAATTCTATCGGATAGTAATCTCGAATTGATGATGATCTTTCTGCCTCCGCAATTTCATTGCGGATCCGGAAGCATCACCGAGGTGAATTGAGGCGATGGTCGAAATATTGACGGAATAGAACCCGAATTTTGCTCTTCACTTGCCGATGACGGGGGATTTTCTGATCAAACCGAACTCAACAGCGATAGTATCGCCATCCGCGGTGAAATCTATTTATGCCGATGCAGCGATAACGGCTGTCGCATTTGTGGCAATCAGCCAAAAAAGCAAAGTCGAGGACCCGCCGGGGTGGGTGACGGGTCCTCTGCTAAGAATGCTTGCACGTGCATAAGGATGATTACAGTAAAACTCTGTATTGTCACAGATCATTATTGGGGTAATTGCTTTTTTTATATCTTGTTCTCTTATTTGCTATTACTATTCTGATTAATTATCAAATTCGTAATAGAAGGTGGCGAGGTAGTCGCCACGCTGTTTGAAGTGATGGGTTGTTAAACCTTTAGATTTTTGAGCAGCCGGGCGAAAAACTGCCGCCGGCGCTGGCGCCACCAACAGATGTGTAGTCGGCAGGCATCAAGCCTCCTGCGACGAGGCCGCCGCAGAGCATTGGCCGGACCGATCGATCTCCGACAAGTGCCTTAACAATGCCTTCGTCCTGAAGCGTGTCCAACCGCCAACCAATGGGACAAGTGGGTCTATCTCTTCGAATTTCCTGAAATTCTTTCCCTTTTGTTCCTTGACTGGCCAGGCTTTGAACAATGTCCTGCGTGCGGCTCTGTCGGCTTTTGAAAGGATCAATTTGAACAGGATGCCGGAAGCAAGCATTGGGCTATGATGATAAATGTGCTTGAGTGAGGTCGCGGCGCGGCGCCAATCTTTCAATGCGGCAAATTTTGAAAATGCATAAAGATTCGCCGACGCGCGGGCGCAATTGACGACAAAAGTTGGAAGCTGTGGATTGCGGGCGATACATTGCTCCGTCACAGCCAGAAGCGATAGCGCCATTTGCGACCTGTCGGAAGACATGGCTGCTGAATGAACACGATATCCCACTAGACCTAACGGCACCGTCTCGATCTTGAAATGCTCAGCTGTACGAAGTTCGAAGTCGAAATCCTCGCATCCTCCGATACCCTGCCTGGCATAACTTGGATCGTAGCCACCGATCTTCTCAATGACTGCGCGGCGAACCATGAAGCCGCTGCCATTGCCGACGAAGCGGAATACGAGATGACGGGTGAAAATGGTGTCCCTGGCGTTCAGTGACGAACCGGATCTCATGCAATATCCCTCGGGATCGATGAGACGGTGAAGAGCATAGACCGCGCCCCAGGTGTTCGGCAGGGGATGGAGAGCCGAAAGCATTCTTTCGATATAGGTCGGATGCCACAGGTCGTCGGCATCGAGGAAGGCGATATAGTCGGATTTCGATGCTTCAATCCCAGTGTTGCGAGCCGCGGCGACGCCACGGTTTTCAGTCGAGACAATCCGGATCCTTGGATCACTCGCGGCAAAATGGCGACAGATCGAGGCTGTGTCGTCCGTCGAGCCGTCGTCGACGATGACGATCTCCAGCGCCTTGTGGGTCTGGTCGATGACAGACTGGAGCGTCTGGGCAAGGTAGTCTCTGGCGTTATAGGCGGGGATCACGACGGCCACCCAAATCCCGGACATCGTTGACATATCCATCTCCGTCACCCGAGCTTCGACGTGGGAGCGGGGGGGCGGAGATCGATCCGATTCTTCATCAGCCTGGCCACAGCGGGCCGATGGCTAACGACGATGAGCGTTCTGCCGGCGTCTTCTTTCATCGCCGAAAACACCCGCATCTCGGTATCTTCGTCGAGCGCGCTCGTCGCTTCGTCCAACAGCAGGATCTGAGGCCGGCCGGCGAGCGCGCGCGCCAGGCCTATGCGTTGCCTTTGTCCGCCCGAAAGCCGGATCGCCTCGTCGCCCAGCCATTCATCGAAGCCATACGGCAGATCGTTGATGAACTCCGTTGCGCAGGCCACGTCGGCCGCCCAGCGGATATCCTGCTCCGAGATATCGCGACGAAACCGGATGTTGTCGAGGACTGTGCCCTCCATCAGTTCAACGTCCTGACCCGACACGGAGAGCAGCTCCAGCCAGCTGGAACGGTCAATGGTTGCGAGGTCCCTGCCATCAACGGTGATCATGCCTTGGGTCGGCGGATTGAGATCGAGTATCATGTTGAGGATTGTGGTTTTGCCGGAGCCGCTCGGCCCCGTCAGAGCCGTCGTTTCGCCTGCCCTGATCGAGAAGCTGAGATCGTCAACAGCCGGGGCGTTCGACCGCTCATAGGCGAACGAGACTTTGTGGAAGACAATCGCCTCCGCCAGGCGGGTGACCGGCTCTCCTTGCGAGGTCAGTTTGATGTCATCCTTCTCCGCAAGCAGCGCCAGGACGTTTTGCAGGGACGCTTCCATCTCGTAAAGACTCAGAATCTGGGAATCGAATCCTTTGATATGCGGCTGCAGCCTGTAGAGAAGGATCGTGGCCGAGAGCGCCGCCTTGAAATCCACCGGCAGGAATTCCGAGGATAGAATGATCGTCAGGATGACACCGAACGTCAGGATTTCGCTCACAAGCGACGTCGTCGCGCCCATCCAGTCCGACCGGCGCCAAGTCTGGCCGACCTCCCTGGAAAGCGCCGCGAAGAGCTGCTGGTGGCGCTTCTCGAGGCCGAAGCTTTTGACGGCCTTGGCAGTTTGCAGCGTTGTCCAGCTCAGTTGCGTCAATGCCTCCACTGCCGCCACCGCCGAGGCTCCCACGCGCCGGTAGGCGCCGGCAAAGAAGCCTAATGCGAAATTATGGAGGACGCCGAAGATGAGCCCGAGCAAAGCGATCGGCCAGGCCATGACCACCATGCCGACGCCGAAGATCACGATCGTGCCGAAATTAACCCCCAACCGCACCAGGCTGGCATGCGCCGAAGAGACCGCATAGGATTCCGTGGCGATGACGTTGATCAGGTCGCTCCGCTCATAGTCCTGAAATCGCTGGAAAGGAATAGCCAGGACCTTAGCGTAGAGGCGATCCCGCATCCTGTCGCTAATCCGATGATTGATCGCGCTCGAGATGAGCGAGTTGGCGCATCCCAGAAAAATCCGCAGGAGGATGGAGCCGATGAGAATGCCGATCAGGACAGGCTTGGAAAGGCTGAGGTCGATGTTGCCGAAAAACGCCGGGAGCCATGCAATGGCGGAGCCGGAAACCGGGCCTTGCTGCCCGAGAAGAAAGACCAGGCTGACCAGAAGGGTTATCCCGATCATTTCCGAAAGGCCGGTGAGAATTCCGAGGACGATCATCACCGTCATCTTGAACCGCAGCGCCGGCACGAGTTGCCGAAGCTCGCGGAACCGAGCTGCCACGATCAGGTTGTAGGCGGTGGCCGGCTTGGCGGATGCAGGTTTTCGAAACCTATTCATTGTCGGCCACCCGCTGAGCGATGGGGCTGGGCGCTTCCCTGGCCGGCATGCCGGCGTATCGATCGCGGAAAGCTGTTCCGGCTTGCGGGATGACCGCGGCGAAGCGGGTTTTGGGTCGGGCCGGAGGCTTGCCCAGGGCGCGCCTCGCTATCCGTATGCCGTGGCGTTTTACCTGCCGCCATCCCTGCTGCATGCCATGGACGATAAGGCGTGAGGGGTATTTGCTCACCATCATCGGCGCCAGCTTTTTGAGCTGCGCATAATCGTCGTCGAGAAACGCCTTTTTGAAATACCAGGAGGCGGTGTTGAATTCGGCGGTCCGGATATCACGCTCAAAATGTGGATAGCGGGCGATGATCGGCGCCATCACCAAGGCGTGGGACTTCAGCATCCGATAGGCATTGCTGGACATGTTGCCCTTGGTAAAACGATAGCCGGTCAGAAAATCGGGTACCAGCGCGAAGGGCAGCGTTTCGGCGAGCGCCAGATAAAGTTTCAGATCCTCACACCCCTCGGCGCCGTTGTCGCGCAGGCCGGCGTCATAGCCGCCGCAGCGAAGAATCTCCGCCCGCGGCATCAAGGGCGTGCTGCCATTGCCGATGAAATTTTCCCGCAACAGCGGTTCGAAGATGTTTCCTTGATGCAGGACCGGGCGCGAATGGCCGAAAATGATGCCGTTTTCGTTGATCGCCGCATACCAATTGTAGGCAACTCCGTTTCCGTGGGGAAATTTCAGCACTGCCTCAAGCTGGAGCTCGATCTTGCTGGGATGCCACACGTCATCGGCATCGACAGGGGCTATATAGAAGCCGCGCGCCTCTTTGATGCCGTGGTTGCGCGCCCGCGCAACCCCACCATTGTCCTGGCGGAGAACACGGACACGGCGATCGGTCAAGCCATAGTCGCGCGCAAGATCGAAGGTGCCGTCCCGCGATCCGTCGTCGACCACCAGGATTTCGAGCTTGTCGTAGGACTGGGCAGAGACGCTTCGCAATGTTTCGACAAGCGTCTTCTCGGCATTGTAAGCCGGTATGACGATGGTGACCAAGGGGGATGCTGCGGCAGTCATGGCTTTGTCATCCGATAAAGGCTCCCGGCAGGCCGATGAGTTCAGGGAAGGCTTCAAGCGGGCGATCCCCGCGCACCTCGAAGCGCGGCAGAGCGAAGAAATTATCGGAGAAGGTAGCCTTCGCCGGCCGGGTCGTGAAGCCGACGCTATAGCCGGCAAGCGCCAGAATGCCTGGGACCCTGAAGTCTGTCCCGCCATAAGGAAGTGCGATCGATTCCACCGGGGCGCCCAGCCGGCTCTGCAGCGCGTCGCGCGATAATATGGCTTCGGCCAGCAGGGCTTCGTTATCAATCGCACTGGCTGGTGTGTGGGATGCGAGGTGGGAGCCGAAGCTGATGCCCTTTTGGTGCAATTCCTGAATTTGCGACCACGACATCAGCGGTGCAGGTTCTCCATGGGCGGAATCCCAATCTGACCGACCGCCGACCTTATCGGTCACGACGAACACGTCGGCGCTGAAATCATTCTCGGCAAGGATCGGGTAGGCGTTCGTCTGGAAATCCAGATAGGCGTCGTCGAAACTCAGCATCACAGGTCGGCCCTGGATCGGCTTGCCGCTGCGCAGAAGATTTGCCAGGTTCTGCGCGGTCACGCTGTAATAGCCCTGTCGCCTCAGGAACTGCATCTGCTTGCGGAAAATCTCCGGCGGCGTGCGGAAGCGCCGGAGTGCAGCGGGGCCGTCTTCTGCGATCCTGTGATACATCAGAATGGGAACCGAGGTGGTCACCTCCGTCTTCCATGCCGCCTCGCGCGCGATGCCCGCCGGTCCGCAGATAATGTGCTTTGCCACATCCGTATCCAATGGGGCTCCGTGCGCTTCGATCCGCAGGGCGGGATCGGCCACGGCACCTTTCCTGAATCGGTGGATGGCGTAAAGCTCGGTGTCGATCGTCTCTTCCAGGGCGAGGCCGGCCTGCGCGGCAAAAACCCGTTTTATCGTCTCGACACCGAAAGGATGGCCCCAATCGAAACCGGTTCGGCCGGGTTCGTCCTGGCGGATATGCGCGTGGGCAGTGATTAGGTAGCCGTCCGGCTTCACTGCTGCGGCCATCTTCCGGCAGACGGCCGCAAGCATCTCCTCATCCTTCATATAGTAGAGGACTTCGGAACAGATAACGAGATCCTGCTCGGGCGGAACATCGCTTTTGACGAAATCGAGAACACGAAGCTCGACGTTACCATGGTCGCGGCACCGCTTGATCGCCCTGTCGATCGCGCGCTGGGAAATATCGGTGGCCGTCAGCCGACCGACCTTTGGCGCCAGCTTCTCAGTAAAGATTCCTTCGGCGCAGGCGAGTTCGAGGGCCTTTTCGATCCCTTCCGGGATCAGGCTCAACGTCTGCGCATATTTGACTTGCTCGTAGACCGAGATGTAATTCCACGGATCCGGGCGTTCGAACATATGCTCCCAGTATTCCTCTTCCGACTGAGTGGGAGCAGTCTGTTTTCTTTTCTCCGACCTTGGCTCGGGAGAATTTCGAAACGGCGGTGCCAGTCGATGTTCGAAATCCCGCAGGATTTCGGAAATCCGGGCGTCATTGTCCTGTTTGTCGCCGGACGCTGTGGCAAGGAGGGCATTGCGTCCGACACGCACCAAAAACCTTTCGAGACGCCCTCGCCGCCGGCCGCTTTTGATGATCAGTCCGCCGAAGGTCCTGTAGCCGCGCAATGCCTCCCTTGTCCAGGAGCTGGCATAGGCGAGTGCGTGGGGCGTTTGCAGATGCTCGTCTGCCTGCATCTCATGCATGATCAGCCTGATCTGCGCCCGGATCGAAAGATCGCCCCAGAATGGCCCGACAAAGGAGCCGACATGTTGTCCGCCGGACATGGCGTGCATGACGAGCGTGTCTGATGGTTCGGCCTTGGGGATTCGCGAAAGCGTTTCGAGCGCGACACTGACCACCTGGACATTGCCAAGCGTGAATGACCGCAAGGGGTTTGCGGCGGATATGTGCCAAGAAACGGCGTCAATGATCTTGCGCCCAGCGCCAGGCATGGAATGATTCTGAATCAGCTGGATGAGCGAAAGGAACGTCGGTCGCCATTTATCGAGAACATCGATGAGACCGTCTGCCCGATCGATAAAGAGCCCTGTCTGCAGGCCATGGAGGATCACGCCGGCAAAAAGGTTTTCATAACCCGCGGCGTCCGGTATGTCAGGCAGAAGCGCTGCAAGAGCTGCAATATCCAAAGCCGGATCGAGCTTGGCCGCGACGACCCAGGCGAGCATGCGCAGTTGGCTGACGGGAGGCGTGATCCAACCTGTCTCCGGCCCCCCGGCCGACAAGCCCTCCTGCATCTGCAGCGCCTGCGCTTTCGTCGTCACGCGAACCGCGTCGCGCACCAGTTTGACCGGATCGCCGGACAGCGAACCGGCCTTCATGCGATAGAATGCGAGGCACTTGTCCACATGGCAAAATTCGGCGCCTGCAAAGGCCATGCGGAGCCAGAGATCCCATTCCTCGCCGGTCTGCAAGGTTTCATCCATGCCTTCCAAAAGCTCGAAAAGGCTTTTGGGAAAGACGACCGTATGGATGGCAAGGGCGCAGAAGGAGGAGAATTCGCGCTTGGCGGCATCTCCCGTCAAGATGGGAGCCTGTTCTACCCGCAGCAGCCGGCCGCCCGGAGCAACGCGACGATAATCGCAATAGGCGAGAACAGGTGGAGATGCATCCTCTGCCACCGGCTGCATGTTTTCGATGAAGGTCGGATCCAGCCAGTCGTCGGCATCCAGCATGCAGAGCAGGGGAGCGACCGCAAGGCGTGCAGCGTGGTTTCGCGCCGCAGCGGCGCCGGCATTCGGCTGACGGGCGAGGCGAATACGGCTATCCGTTCTTGCTATGCCCTCAAGCACCTCCCAGGTGCGGTCGGTCGAACCGTCATCGACCACGACCGCCTGCCAGTTCGATCGCGTCTGCTGCTGCAGGCTGGCAAGGCATTCGGCAAGCGTATCGGCTGCATTGTAGGCGGGGATAAGGAATGAAATGTCAGGCGTCGCGGCGATTACCATGCGGGCCTCTTCCATCGCCGCAGAACGTATAGA
Source organism: Rhizobium sp. 10PS4 (assembly GCF_032464805.1). Classification (NCBI taxonomy): domain Bacteria; kingdom Pseudomonadati; phylum Pseudomonadota; class Alphaproteobacteria; order Hyphomicrobiales; family Rhizobiaceae; genus Rhizobium; species Rhizobium sp. 10PS4. The sequence goes on from NZ_JAWDIW010000019.1 coordinate 8,948, forward strand.
GCGCCGTTTACGCTTCCGAGCATTTCCTGCTTCAAGAAGAAGTCATGCGACGTCGCGCCTTTGCGCAGGCGTTTGCGGAGCCGTCCGGCATAATATTTCGGAAAGGAGATGAGGATGCGCCTGAGGTTGCCGCCGTTTCCGGTATTCTGATACTGGACGAGCAGCGCCGCGATATGGCCGCTCATATATTGGTAGATCTGTTTGGCGAGCCCTTTCATATCCTTGCGATGAAAATGCCAGGATACAGCTGTCGGCTCGTAGCGGCAGACATGGCCATGATGGAGAAGCCGGTTCCAGTATTCGGAATCGCCCGAGCATCCGGCCGCGCCCATATCCAGGCGGACATCGAACAGGCCGATCTCCTCGAAGACCTTGCGTCGGAAGGCCTGACTTGCGCCGGCTCCGATCGTCCAGACCGGAGCGCCGTAACGCCTGTGTAGGCCATAGAAATCCTGATCGAAATCCTGCCGCAGATAACCCCTGCCAAAGCTCCAATGCTTTTCGAAGATAAATTGTGCGGGCGTTGCAAGTTCTCCGGGAAGAACCAACCCGGTTACGCAGGCGATCTCCGGCAGATCGAACCCCTTCATCAGGTTTTCCAGCCAGCGCTCGTGGAGGACGACGTCATCGTCCGTAAACGCGACGAATTCGGTTCTCGCCGCACGAACCGCAGCGTTGCGCGCATAATCCAGCCCGACCCGATCTTCACGGACATAGGTTGCGCCCGATTCCTCCACCACACGACGTGTCGCATCACCGGCGGAGGCGTTATCCACCACGATGATCTCGATGGGGCCGAGCGACTGTTTGGGGATCGAGGCCAAGCACCGACGTAGCTCCTCCGGCCGGTCCTTGGTGCAAATCAGAATGCTGACATCGCGGTTGCGCACCGGGGTTTGTGTGACATGACGCGCATGCTCGAGGGTCTCGGGCCGCACGATACGCTCGGCGAGTGCGGCAGCCGTCTCTGGCCTTTCGATATAGGTCTGTCCGACGGGAAGACCATCCGACAGAAAGACCACGAGCCCATCGGAGATCGGGGGCGAAACGGCATCGAGACGAGAGGAGGCGAGATCGAGATAGTGAATCGGTACGGGAAAACTCATATCCTTCAGATCGGACGGAATTGCTTCTCGCATCATCACTCTCTCAATCGCACCGTGAACATACGCCGCGCGCATCCAAGACGCGAGTCTCGAAAGCCGACATGGTTTATTCCGCGGCGTGCCTCATTTGGTCCCTGAACCAGTCGAGAGTCATCGCCACGCCCTGTTCGTAGGTGATTTTGCACGACCACTCGGGCATGACATAGTGCGCATTGGTCAAATCCGGCCGTCTGTTCGTGGGGTCCTGCGGCGGTGACGGTTCGAAGACGATCGGCACGCCGCCAACAAGTCTGGAGACATATTGCGCGACTTCGAGAACCGAAATCTCGCGATCATTGCCGACGTTCAGAGGCCCCTTATAGTCGGTTTCATTCATCCAGAAATATCGCGCGAAACCATCGACAACGTCATCGACATAGCCCCAGCTGCGAGACTGAAGGCCGTCGCCGAACACGGTAATCGGCCGGCCCGAAAGCGCCTGGGTGATGAAGTTGGAGACTGCGCGGCCATCGTCGGACCGTGTCCGCGGGCCATAGATGTTGAAGGGGCGAACGATCTTGACGTCGAGCCCCTGGGTACGCTGCATCTCGAACAGCAGCGACTCCGTGCATCGTTTGCTCTCGTCGTAGGATGAGCGAGGTCCGGTGCAGTCGACCTGGCCCTTATAGGATTCCGGCTGCGGCGACACCAGAGGATCGCCATAGACTTCGGAAGAAGAGGTGAAACCGAAACGTCCACCCTTCTTCAGTAAGTCGAGCAACCGGAACGCCCCGAGAAGATTGGCGGAAATCGTCCTCTTCGGCTCCTTCATGTACCACGGCGGCGATGCGGGGGATGCAAGGTGATAGATTTCGTCGAATTTATCCGACGTCTGCAGCGTCTCGACGTCGGATTTCACGAAATGGAAACGGGGGTCTCTGATGTGCGCGATATTTTCGAAAAGCCCGGTCCAGAGGTTGTCAACAACGACCAGCTTCTGAATGTCCGTCCTCAGCAAAAGTCGATCACACAAGTGGGATCCGATGAAGCCAGCCCCGCCAGAAATCAATACGCTTTTCATTGCATTGCGCCTCGTGACTTGAGAAATGTGCCTGTTTATTAGCATCGCCTGTAATGCATGGCAATTATTTAGAGGAGTTCTAAGAAATACTCACTCATTAATGTTAATCGTTAAATGTACCTACTTTAAGGTGATTGTCGCTGCCGATGCCGCGCTCGATAACGAGCGACCGCGCCGGACCGGATACTACAGATGAGCGTTGCGCGATCATCACGACCTGCCCTATCTCGACTATCCGTGCCATGAGAAGTCCGCCCCCATCTGCGGGCACGATCGAAGGAACCCGGATGGTTTCGAGAACCTCTCCGACGCGTGCCGGATCCAGAGCTGAGGTTGCTCATCGACAAGCAGGTCGCTCGGCGGCAACCGGGATCCTTGATGTGTGCTATATTTTCGAAAGGTCCAGTGTAAACATTGTCAACAACAACCAGTTTCCGGACAGCGCTTCCTAAGTAGAAGTCGGTCACAGGCGATCCAATGAAGCCGGCTCTGCCAGAAATTGATACGCTTCTCACATCAACGCGCCTCATTACTTCAAGATATATTATTGTTATTACAGCGATTGAACGTTTGGTATGGGCACGAAGTCCGGGGTTGGATCGGACTTTGGTCTGAATTTTCCGCGCGCAGAAACGATCGTCGTCGTCTTTTCAAGCGCCTGGACAACGCTTTAACACATTGGATCTACCTCATTTTTCTTGAGCATAGATTCCGATTTTCGGGCCGATACGCGCGCATCGCCCATAAGGTGTGGCAATTGTTTAGGAGATCCTAAAAAATCTAGTCGGCCATACGCAGATACATGGAATGTCACGCCTTCGTGGTGCCGCTCGGCTGTTGCTGGTGACCGCACAGGCTTCTGGCACTGGGCGGCGGCACCTGGTTTCTCGGGACCGCCAGCCCGGTTCCACCGTGGCCGTTCTGGCGCTTCTGACCGGCTTCGTGCTGCGCATCAAGCCTTGACGATGAGGTCAGCCCTCCGGGGACGAGACAAGCCGGTTGGCATCGAACTGGGCGGCGACCGGAATGATATCCTCACCGGATGTCGCGACATTGACCTCACGATGAACCGTGCGTGGGGAAATGCGAGGCGCGCTCAATCCCATCACCTCGCCAGGAGAATGCAGCGCCCATTTCATCAGCGCCGCTTCGGACGTCGATCCGAGGAAATTTGCTTCTTCCCAGGAAGCGGTCATGGGCAGGGAGGCGATCATGTTCGTGCCCTGCTTGGAGGCCTGGTGTGCAACAAGGCGGGGTTCGAAGCGGGCATAGGCTGGCAATGCAGACGCCGGTTTCTCCGGAAGGACATCAATTGGACCGATCGACGCAGTCTCTATTTTGTCATCCATATCTGCGTTGTGCTCCAGGGCGGGCGGCCGCGTCGCTGGTATCGGAATCGGGAAAGATGGAACATCCCCAGCGGACCGTTTGTCATCTCGCGGGGTGGGGCCGGTCTGCAGCGCGAGCGCATTCAATGCACGGCTTTTCGGCGTGGGCAGAAGCGCCGTCACGAGTTTATTGTCTGTGGTATCGCCGTTCGACCTGGTCGACGCGCTCACGTCTTCGTCTTCTCCAGCGATGCTGGCGATCTGGATTGAGCTAGGGCTGCCGCGTTTCCTGTGATTCGCAACCGCCTGATTATATCCAGGCAGAGGCCGGCCGTCGGCCGGAAGATGTATCGTCTGCCCATTCGGAAATATTCGGGCGAGTTCCTGCCGGGACATGCGGGGCCAGGCCCTGACGTTGCCGACGTCGAGATGCACGAAGGGCGATCCCGAGGTCGGATAATATCCGACACCGCCGACCTGCATCTGCATTGCAAGCGCACGCAGCGTCGAAAGCTTCACGCCGGGAACGTAGAAATCCATCGCCTTGCCCAGCATGTGCTGGCTCTTCTTGGCGACGCCCGTGCTGCGCGAGCGGTTGCGGAGCATGTTGTTGGTGGTGGGCGAACGATAGGCGGAGACGATGTGGATGTAGTCCTTGCCGCCGCTGCGCTTGTATACTTCCCAGACCAGGTCGAGCAGTCGGGGATCCATCCGGGTCGGCTCGTTCCTTCGCCAGTCGCGCAGAAAGCGATTGATCTGGGCGAGGCCCTTCGGATCGAACTTTCCGTCCCGCTTGTAGGTAATCGTGGCCCTCTCGCCCGTATGGGTAAAGAACAGCTTCAGGGCACGATCTTCCGCCGAGGCAAATGATGCGGAGCCGACAAGTGCCGGCAGCGCAAACAGAGCCGGCAGAATGGTCTTTGCGACGAACCGTTCCGCACGCGACAGGAGCGTGGCAATTCCGCCCAAGGCTCCGCCCGATAATCCTTGCACTGGATACTTCAACACGAACAATTCCGTCCTACACCAAACACTCGACGGCGTGCGGGAATCTCCGCATCCATCACGCTCAGTAAAGCCAGCTTATGGTCAATAAATTGCTAACGAGTGGATGCGTGAGCTCGGCGGATTGAGGATGCGGATCATCCCAAGCGCAGTCCGACCCTGCGCCCGCGGGAGGAGAGCATCGAGCGCATTGTGTGCTGCTCTGAAATCCCCGCCGCTCTGAAACGGTTACAACCGCTCCCGACCTTCAGTCTCCCCGAACAGGTGACTTCAACTCCCGCCTAGCGGCTGACCAGAACATGCATCGACCTTAAGCCCGGATCAATCAATAGGGCAGGCCAGCTGGGAATGAGGCATCCGATGCGTCGGAACTGGAAAGGTTCGCTGAACAAACTCCAGCTCTATCCTCAGAAGTTTGGACTATCCTCATGGCCCTCCAACTCAGGGCACCCCCTGATGTTGCCGAAACCGATCGTTCGCCGGTCGCCCGATTCATCCAGACCACTGAGCACGATGATATTCTCATCCTGCCGGTCGGCAGAGCATGTGTGATCCATTCGGTCATCGGCCCGGTGGCGGGCCAGCCATGCGAGGAGACCTTACCGTGAAACCCATCCTGATCTCCGTCACAGCGCTGCTGATGTCGACCGGACTGGCGAGCGCAGCCGAGCCGATCGTCGGAAACTGGAAGACGACGCTCGGCGACGCCGCCGCGATTGAGCCGTGCGGCGGCGGTTTCTGCATCACGATGAAGAGCGGCAAGCATACCGGCGAATGGCGACATCGGCGTGCGCGGCCTCCCGACGGCGGCGGTCGACGTCTCGCCTCTGGATGTGCTCGAGGATATTCACGCGACAGATGGCGAAGTGCTCGCCGGAAGTCGACTCCTTCGCGTTGAACGCCGTGTCCTACGGTTCGTGTAACCGTAACATACTTCCCTTCTCACCCCCGAAGGCGCACCAGATACGTGCGGAGAGTTTCTCCGACGATCAATCGTTCACGATGGGGGTAGCATGTCGACGAGAACCAGACTGTTAGGAGGGGCGCTGGTCGCGTTCCTGGCGCTCACCGGGGCGGCCCGTGCCGATACCATCAGCTTCGCCGACGCGGTGAGCACGCTCGCCAACGACTGCGGATCCGACATCAAGAAGTTCTGCAAGGGCCTGAACCTCGGAAGCGGCCGCATCCAGAACTGTCTCGAGTCCCATGCCGCAAAAGTCTCGCCGACCTGCACGTCGACACTGGCGAGCGTCACCACCTCGATCGAGCAGCGCCTTGCCGCCCAGTCGTCGTTCACCGCGATGTGCAAGCACTATGTCGCGCAGTTCTGCAGTGGCGTGGTGGGCGAGGGAAACATTCTTTCCTGCCTGAACAAGGCGACGCGCGTGAACGAAGGCCAGTGCGGCCAGGCGATCATCGACGCCGGCTGGCGGTGAACGATGTTGAAGGGACACAGGATCATGAAGAGCTTTAGACTTGCGACGATATTTGCCGCCGGGCTGCTGCTGGCACCCGGCCACTCGTTCGCCCAGGAACTGAGCGGTCCGCAGGTGGTGCGTACGCTCGACAGATTGCAGGGAGGGGCTCCCGGCATCGACATTGCATTGCTTATGGAAGAAGCGGCGGCGAGCGCAGGCAAGGGCGTCGCCGCGCTTCCCGACTGGCAGAAACTTTCGAAGCTGTCGCAGCTCATCGTCGAGATCGACTTCGAGAACGACTCCATCGCCATCGAACCTAAATCCTATCGCACCGTCGGCATGATCGCCGACGCCCTGCATCATCCGAACCTGCGGCGCTACAAGTTCCTTGTCGTCGGACACACGAGCTCGACGGGCGACGCCAAGCACAATCTGGACCTCAGCCAGAAGCGGGCGAACGCAATCACGGAGGCGCTGTCGACGACCTTCGCCATCGCCCCGGACCGTCTGTTCGCGATCGGCGTCGGCGAGGAGTGGCTCGTGGATCCGTCGAACCCGCAGGCCGCCGACAATCGGCGCGTCCAGCTGGTGAACCTCGGTCTGGTGAAGTAGCAAAAAGGAGAATTCTCCATGAAACGCCATATACGGATCGGCACTCTCGCCGTAGCCTACCTCGTGTCGTTCGCAGGAGCGGCGCAGGCCGAAGACGCGATCACGGCACCCGCCGCCAAGACCATTGGAGCGACCACGGCCACGAAGATGGTGCCGTCGCTTGCCGTCCTCAATTCCGGAGGGGCGACGCTGGTCGACGGCAAACTGACCATGACAGGCGTCACTCCGAACTCCATCGTGTTCGCCGATCGTCCGGTACGATCGGCCGGACATGTTCTCACGACCGAGTTCATCAAGGAATGGGACGAGGGCAAGGACAGCTTCGCGGTCGACCCGCCGAACGCGACGATCTCGGTCATGAGCAGTGATGGCACCGCTGTCGAAGACGCGGTCGTGGTCCTGACCAAGCCAAAGCTGGATGGCGGCACGCTGACCTTTGACGTCCAGGTTCTCGAGGGCGAACTCGCAAAGGTCAATGGCCCGGCTTCGCTTTTCATCGACATGTTCGTGGCGCGCGCCGGAATGGGGCGCGTCGGCGTGGTTGGCGTGGGTGCGGTCGGCTTTCATGGCGGCTGGTATGCGCACCCGGCGGCCCGCTACGGCGCCGCGGTCGCGACGGGCGCGGCCATCGGTGCTGCGGCGGCCTCCGCGCCATACTACTATCACCCCCCGTGCGGCTACTATCCGTATCCGCCCTGTTACTGAAGTCGGGAGCGGCACATTGCAATGGAACAGGGGAGAAGCAGTCGAGGCAGATGGAAGTCGGCTGTGGGCGTTCTTGCCGCCGTCTTCGTGGCCTATCTGCTCGTCTGCTACCTGGTCATGCCGGAGCTTTGGATCTTCCGCGACCGGAGCACTGTTGCCGATCTCAGCCGGATGGTCACCACGACCGGCGACGACATTCCGGGCGACCCGATCAACGTCGGCGTCGTCGGCCCGAAGCAGCAGGTGATCAAGGCCTTCGCCGCCTCGGGCTGGGATCCCGCCGACAGGATAACGTTGCTCTCCTCGGTTGAAATCGGCCTGAGCGTGGCGCTTGATCGTCCGGATCTCGATGCACCCGTCAGCCCGCTGTTCTTCGACGGCCGGAAGCAGGATCTGGCTTTCGAAAAGTCTGTCGCGCGTAGCGCTGACGAGCGCCACCACATACGCCTCTGGCAAACGGCGACCGTCGGCGCCGACGGCCAGCCGCTGTGGCTGGGCTCCGCGAGCTTCGACCGCGGCGTCGGCGTCAGCCACGACACCGGGCAGATCACCCACCATATCGGGCCCGATCTTGACGCCGAGCGCGAACTGGTGATCGGCGACCTCAAGGCCGCCGGGCAGATCTCCATGACCTACGAGCGCGCAGGCGTCGGTGCGACAAGAGATGGTCGGAACGGCGGTGGGGATCCGTACTTCACCGATGGTCGAATCCTTGTAGGGGTGCTGCGATCGGCCGAAAAGCGATAGGATTGGCGACAGCGGGACAAGGGCGAGGGGAGCGACCGCATGCGGTGCTCGACCGCAACGGGCTGGTCCAGCACCGCAAGCGACGGCGCAACAGAGCTGTCGGAACGCCACTCTCCCAACCTCGCCAACCCAACGACCTGTGGTGCGCCGATTACAAGAGCGAGTTCATGCTCGCCGACAAGCGCTACTGATATCCATTGACGGTCACCGGGCAGTCCGTTGGAATCAAACAGGTCGAAGACCACATATGGCTCGCAAGCTTCATGGATTACGACCTGGGATACTTCGATGACGAGACATGCAGACTGGAACCACTGCCGAACCCTTTCGGCTCAAAAGTGTTACCTATGTCTCAGGAATAAACCGTAACCTATGTGTCCAGAACGGACCCAAGGGGAAGTGGCGCACCCGACAGGATTCGAACCTGTGACCTTTGGAATCGGAATCCAACACTCTATCCAGCTGAGCTACGGGTGCATGCCTAAGGCGGTCTGAATCGCCTGTCCGATGGGTGGTTCTTAGCCTAGCTTGCAGCCGGCTTCAATCGCGAAATTCTCAGAAATACGGGTGCTTGCGGTTTGGCGGGTGTTTTTATCCGTCAGACCCGAGGAACGTTGCATGAAAACTCCGCCGGCCTTGCGGGCGGCGGAGCGTGGTTGGCGAGTCGGATCGTCTGGCGGCGGTCAGATCTGCATGGCGCCGGGGCCGGGGATCGCCTTTGGCGGCACCTTGCCGAGGATGATCATGCCGAGGACTTCGTCCTTGGTCACGTCCTCGGTGCGGGCGTGGCCGACGACCTGGCCGTTCTTCATCACCGAGACGCGGTCGGCGAGGTCGAAGACGTCGTGGATGTCGTGACTGATGAGGAAGATGCCGATGCCTTCCTTCTTCAGCTGCTTGATCAGCTCGCCGACCTGCGCCGTCTCCTGAGGGCCGAGGGCCGCCGTCGGCTCGTCCATGATCAGGATGCGGGCATTGAAGAGGATCGCACGGGCGATCGCCACCGATTGCCGCTGACCGCCCGAAAGCGCCTTCACCGGCTCCTTGAAGCGCTTGAAGTTGGGGTTCAGCCGCCCCATCACCTCGCGGGCCGAGGCTTCCATCGCGACGTCGTCGAGCGTGCCCCAGCGGGTCTTCAGCTCGCGGCCGAGATAGAGGTTGGCGGCGGCGTCGACATTGTCGGCGACGGCGAGCGTCTGGTAGATCGTCTCGATGCCGTATTTCTTGGCATCGCGCGGATTGCGGATGTCGGCGGGCTCGCCGTTGATCAGGATCTCGCCGCCATCGCGCTTGTAGGCGCCGGAGAGGATCTTGATGAGCGTCGACTTGCCGGCGCCGTTGTGCCCGAGCAATGCCACGACTTCGCCGGGATAGAGATCGACGGAGGCATTGTCCACGGCGTGAATGCCGCCGAAGGAGATCGAGATGTTTTTCAGTTCCACGAGGGGAGTGCGTTGATCAGCCATGTTTTGGGCTCCTCTCACTTGGCACGGGAGCGATAGACGGTGTCGAGCCAAACCGCTACGACGAGGACGGTGCCGACGACGACGCTCTGCAGCGGCGTGTCGACATGCGCCAGCACCATGCCCGATTGCAACGACTGCATGACGAGCGCGCCGAGCATGGCGCCGGCGATGGTGCCGGTGCCGCCTGCCAGCGACGTTCCGCCGATGACGGCGGCGGCGATGGTGTAGAGCTCGTCGAGCGTACCCTGCGAGTTCGTTGCGGCGTTGAGGCGGGCGGTGGAGATCGCCGCCGCGATGGCTGCGAGAATGCCCATCAGCGCGAAAATGCGCACGGTGACCCAGCGGGTCTTGATGCCGGCGAGCTCGGCCGCTTCGGGGTTGCCGCCAATCGCGAAGACGTAGCGGCCGAAGCGCAGCCTTGTCGCGATGAAGGTCATGATGATGCCGACGACGATCGCGATCAGCACCGGCACGGCGATGCCGTAGGGGATATCCAGGCCGGTTTCGGGCCAGGGAATATTGTTGGTCTCGGCATATTTCTTGGCGATGTTGATCGGCCAGTAGTAGCTGTTGGCGATCCAGACCGCGCCGAGGATGAGCACGCAGCTCAGGACGGCGAGGAAATATTCAGCCCATATCGGCCGGCGTGGGAAACCGAAGCGGCGGCGCTGCCGGCGCGAGCCGACGATGCTGGCGATGACGAAAAGGCAGGCGCAGATGCCGACGATCCAGCTCCAGGTGGCGCCGATCGAGCCCTCAGCACCGCCGCCCATAATGCGGAAGGTCTGGTCCATCGGGGCAACCGTCTGGCCGCTGGTGACGAGCCAGGTGGCGCCGCGCCAGACGAGCAGGCCGCCGAGCGTGACGATGAAGGAGGGAACGTTGAGGAAGGCGATGATGATGCCCTGGAAGGCGCCGATCAGGCAGCCTGCCGCCAATCCGACCAGCAGCGTGATCGCCCAGGTGAAGGGGCTGTCGAAGCCGATATATTCCGGCAGGATCTTGGCCTGCGTCACGCCCATGATCATGCCGCAGAGGCCGAGCACGGAACCGACCGACAGGTCGATGTTGCGGGTGACGATGATCAGCACCATGCCCGTCGTCATGACGGCGATGTCGGTGGTCTGGACCGAGAGGTTCCAGAGATTGCGCGGGGTCAGGAAGAGGCCGCCGGTGATGATGTGGAAACCGATCCAGATGATGATCAGCGCGCCGATCATGCCGAGCAGACGCGTGTCGATCTCGGTGGCGCGGAAGAAGCGGGTCACCAGATTGGCTTCCGCCGCTCGCGGTCCGCTTGATGTTGTGGATTTTACCATTTCGGCCATGGGTTTGCCGTTCCCCCACTTTGTTTGGACGGATGCGCCGTCGTGCTAGAGGCTGCCATCGGCGTCATGCGTCTGTTCTTCAACTCACCATCGCGATGCTTCCGGAAGCCGGTCGCGTGGCGTTGCGACACCCTTCCGGCAGGGAATGAAAACCCGCGATGGTGCGGCGAGGCGGAGAAACTTCGTCGATCGAATTCTCATCCGCATCCGGCGCCGCAACGGTGTTCCGCTGCGGCGCCGGCAATTTCAGTGCAGAGCTTGCTTACTTGCAGGCAGCGACGCTGTCGGCCTTCACGCCCTGGCAGGCTTCAGCCTTGGAAATCCAGCCGGCGTCGATGACGACGTTCAGGTTTTCCTTGGTGATCGCAAGCGGCTTCAGGAAGACCGACTGCATTTCGACGCCCTTGGGGCCGCCCTTGAAAGCCTGGGCGCCGTCGATCTTGCTCATGTCCTTGCCGCCGGCGAGGTCGAGTGCGATTTCAGCGGCGCGTTGGCCGAGTTCGCGGCTGTCCTTCCAGACGGAAACCGTCTGCGTGCCGAGAGCGATGCGGTTGAGCGCTGCCTTGTCACCGTCCTGGCCGGAAACCGGAACGGAGCCGGCGAGGCCCTGTGCGTCGAGAGCAGCGATGGCGCCACCGGCGGTGCCGTCGTTCGAAGCAACAACGGCGTCAACCTTGTTGTTGTTGGCGGTCAGGAACTGCTCCATGTTGCGCTGAGCGTTCTCCGGCAGCCAGCCGTCGGTATAGGCCTCGCCGACATTCTTGATCTTGCCGGCATCGATGGCGGCCTTCAGGACTTCCTGCTGGCCCGAAAACAGGAAATCTGCGTTCGGATCGGAAGACGAGCCCTTGATGAAAACGTAGTTGCCTTCCGGCTTGGCCTTGAAAACGCCTTCAGCCTGCAGGCGGCCGACTTCCTTGTTATCGAAGGTAATGTAGAAAGCAGCCGGGTTTTCGATCAGGCGGTCATAGCCGACGACGGGGATACCTTCAGCGGCGGCCTTTTCGATGGCCGGGCCGATCGCATCGGAGTCCTGGGCGAGAATGATCAGCGCGTTGGCGCCCTGCGAGATCAACGATTCGACGTCGGTAAGCTGCTTTGCGGCAGAAGACTGCGCGTCAGCGGAAATATATTTGGCACCCTTGGCTTCGAGAGCCTTCTTGATGGCGGCTTCGTCCGTCTTCCAGCGCTCTTCCTGGAAATTCGACCAGGAAACACCGACGACGAGATCGGCAGCCATGGCAGCGGTATGCACGGAAACGAGGATGGCAGCACCGGCCATCAATTTCAAAATAGACTTCATAATGTCCTCCCGAGTGGATTGCGACCGGCCCAGCCCATGCTTCCTCCGGCCACCGCGAAAAGCTGTCGAGAAAGGTTTGGATTTTTTTCTCGACAGTCGAGAAATTTAGTGTCAGAGATTTTTTCAACTGTCAACACGGCACTGCCGGCTTAATTTCCTTGCGAAACACCGGCTGGAGATGCAGTGGAAAGCCGAGGGCGGAGTAAGCAGGGGAGAGGGCGGCATTCATGCTGACCAAGTCGAGCACGGAGCTGGTCCGGCAGCGAAACAGCGTGCTCGTGCTGTCTGTGCTGCGCCGCCACGGTGCGCTCGCGCATACCGAAATATCCGATTTCACCCGGCTTTCGTCGGCCACCATTTCGGCGATCACCACTGAGCTGGAAAAAGCCCAGATCATCGAAAAATCGGAACAGCAGCCGGCAAGCGGCCGCGGCCGGCCGCGCGTGCTGCTGCGCCAGCGGCGCGATTGCGGTTATCTCATCGTCGTCATCATCTCCTCGGATGCGGTGCAATATTCGCTGGTCGATTATGCCGGCAAGCTGATCGACCGCTTCAGCGAGGAACGTTCGCATGATCCGGCAGGCGCCGTACGCTTCGTCGCGGCGGTGCGGGCCGGGCTTTTGCGCATTCTCGATCGCTCGAAGATCAGCCAAGAAAAGGTGCTGCTGATTTCGATCAGCAGCAAGGGGCTGGTCAATTCCACGGAGCCGGTTCTCGTCTGGTCGCCGATCTTCGGCAGCGACCAGATCGATTTCGAATCGGCACTCCGGCCGGATTGGCAGGCCAAGGTCATCCTCGACAACGAGACGCTGCTGGTCGCAGCCGCGCTCGGCGCGCGTGAAGAGATGGTGAAGGGCGCCGCTTTCCGTTCGCTCGCCGCCCTTTCGCTCGGCCATAGCGTCGGGCTCGGCATCGTCAGGCGCGGGAACCAGACAGGCCAGGAGATATCGGCGCCCAATTTCGGGCACATGCTGCACATGGCCAATGGTGGACTCTGCCGCTGCGGCACCCGCGGCTGCATCGAGGCCTATGCCGGTTTCTACGCGATCCTGCGCAGCGCCTTCGAGGTGCCGCTCGATACGATCCCGGCAAAGTTCGTGCCGGTGGCGGAACTGGACAAGATCGCCGCAAAGGCGCGACAGGGTCACCGGGTCCCCGCCTTCGCCTTCCGCCAGGCGGGGCTGGCGCTCGGCAACGGGCTCTCGCGCATGCTGAGCCTGACGGAGCGCATGCCGATCGCCATCACCGGGCCGGGCACGCGTTATTACGACCTTCTCCGGCAAGGGATCGAAGAGGGTCTGGGGCAATCGCATATCGTGCGCATGGAAGGCATGCCCGAGATCAGGGTGGTGGCCGACGAGCAGATCCTCGTCTTCGAAGGACATCTGAACCGGGCGCTGTCGGTGATCGACGAGGATATCGTTGTCTCGGGCGTTCAGGGAGCGGATTGAGGATGCATCGCTGAGGACGAATGATTGGGCTTCGGCACAGGTCAAAGCTATCAGTTTCATTCATCAGCCCGGTCTGTACCCCAAAGAAAACCCCTCCCCAACCCCTCCCCACAAGGGGGAGGGACTTAAACTGCCGCACTCGCTTTCCAAATCTTCGGCGTTTCGGGATGGGCGGCGCAGGTGCCGCAGGTTAGCCCCTCCCACCTGTGGGGAGGGGTTGGGGAGGGGTCTTTTGAGGCCCGCCCGCGCGCTTCATTAAACGCGAAATGGCCGGGCGGGCGCCCGGCCATCTCATGCATGGCTTCCGGTCGGGAGAGAGCCGTCAGCCGATCTTGATGAGCTTGCCTTCCTTGACGGACAGGACCGCGGCATCGGCGAGTGCCAGCGCTGCGAGACCATCGGCGCCCGATGGAGAGATCTTGGTGCCCCTCTCGATCGCGGCGATGAAGCCGGCGATCTCGTTGGCATAGGCTTCGGTGTAACGGGTCATGAAGAAGTCATGCAGCGGCGGGCGGGTGTAGCCTTCGCCGTTTGCGACTTCGATGGAGACCGGCCGCTGGTTCTCGGCCGAGACGAGGCCCTTGGAACCATGCACCTCGATGCGCTGGTCATAGCCGTAGGTGGCGCGGCGGGAGTTGGAGATGACGGTCTGCTTGCCGGATTTCGTCTGCAGGATCACCGAGACGCTGTCATAGTCGCCGGCTTCGCCGATTGCCTTGTCGACGAGCACGGCGGCGGTCGCGAAAACCGACACCGGTTCTTCGCCGAGCAGGAAGCGAGCCATGTCGAAATCGTGGATCGTCATGTCGCGGAAGATGCCGCCCGAGCGCTTGATGTAATCGACCGGCGGGGCGCCGGGATCGCGCGAGGTGATCGTCACCATCTCGACATCGCCGATCTTGCCTTCGTCGATGACCTTGCGGACAGCCATGAAATGCGGATCGAAGCGGCGGTTGAAGCCGACCATCAGCTTGGCGCCGGTCTCTTCCACCACCTTGATGCAGGCCTTGACGCGGGCGACGTCGAGGTCGATCGGCTTTTCGCAGAAGATCGCCTTGCCGGCGCGGGCGAAGCGCTCGATCAGATCGGCATGGGTATCCGTCGGCGTGCAGATGACGACGGCGTCGATGTCCTTGGCTGCCTCGATCGCCTCGATGGTGCGGACCTCGCAGCCATAGGCGGAGGCGATGGCTTCAGCTGCCTGCGGAAAGGCGTCGGCGACCGCGACGAGCTTTGCATTGGCGTCGCCGCTGACAGCCTTCGCATGAACCTTGCCGATGCGGCCGGCGCCAAGAAGACCAAATCTCACTGTCATTCCAACCTCCCTTGAATTCGGAACAAATAAACCGAATTGTAAAATTTCTGGAATTTTCATTCCACCTTCTCTGCGTCGCGTCAAGGCCTCGGATCTTTCACATTTGCAAGATTCGACCCGGAGCATTTCCGGCTCGGATTGAAGCGTTCTGCTGGAGCCGGCTTGTCGAACATTCGATACCGTTTGAGCCAACAGAATACTTTAATCTGGCCAGGAAAGGCTTTAGAGACAAGCGCGGCACAGGCCGAGGGCAGTGCGACATATCCGAGCGCGGGGTAAAGATGCAGCTGATCGATCCGAACCATCCGGCATACCGGCGCCTCTGGGTGCGAGTTGCCATCGTTGCCGTCTGCTTTGGCTGGGCCGTGGTCGAGTTCGTCACCGGCGATCCGTTCTGGGGCGTGCTCGCGGGCGGGGCGGGCGCCTATTCCTTCTACATATTGTTCTGGACCTTCAAGCCGCAGCCACCAGCCACCGAGCCGGTCGTGCAGCCTGACGCCGAAGAAGAAGAAGAAGGGCCTGCTGCGACCGCTGAAAAGCCTTCCAAGGACGGGCAGGCGGAATAATCAGCGGGCGATTCGCCGCAGCGCTTCGTCGATCAGCATATTGGCGAGCATCATCCGCTTCGTCGCATTGTCGCGGAAGGGCAGGGTAACACCGTCGGATAATTGGCGCGGGTGAGGACGCGGCGCTTCTCAGGGAGTGTCGGCAGCTTACCGGCGCCTTTGAGAAGAAGGCCGAATAGTCGAAGCGTGCCGCGATCTTTCTGATGCGCGCCACGCTTGAGGTCTTTGTTTGATACGATCGCAAAACCGACGCACGGCTTCACGTGCAGCCAGCACGATCCCTGCGCATTCCCGTCCTGTCAGAGTGACAGTTCCTTGGCTTGCGCGTCGATCTTTTCGCAGGCATTCCCGAATGGATCGTGCAGCGGTACCAGCGGCGAAACGCCGAGCAGGAGAAGCGCTTTCAAATGTGACCAGCCACCTCCCAGCAACGGCGCAAAGGATGTCATCACGATGCGTTCCTTGCCATAGAGACGCTCGTACTCTGGAAAATTGCAGAAGTTCTCGTGATTGCTGTTCTTCAGATGGAAGGACTCGGCCTCAGCACCTTCGGCAAGGATAACTTCGTGCGTATCGAGCATGACGGCATAGTACTCGATCGATACGTCAGCGGCGGGAGTGACCGATGCAATCGTTTTACCGTTCACGAGGTCCTTCACCTGGATCAGAATGCCGTTCAGGTACAGCGCATGGCCAGGCGACAGATAGAGATCCGAGTGGGGTGTTTGCCCGTCCAGTGCGTGGCGGGAAACCCGGATCGGCACGACGTCGTTGGGCCAGCGCGCGCCGCTCTTCTTGAAACTTTGGCGGCCGACCCACTTTACCGGGCGGGTGCTGCCGTCAGGAAGGGCAACGCGATCGCCGATGCTGAGATTCTCGACAGGCTTCTCACCGCAATCCGTGAGGATCGCCGTTCCCCGCAGGAAGCAATTTGGGCCGCTCCCGCTGCCGCCACCACCACCACCTCCACCTGAGCCACCGCTCCCGCCAGAGCCTCCGTGTCCACCGGAGCCGCCCCGTCCCCAAAGCCGCCCCAGCGCGTTGGCCGGAGAGGTGGAAATTGCCGTGGCCAAGGCTGCCACGCCGGCAAGACGAGCACCAGCGGCTGCGGCTACGCCTAGAAAATGTCTGCGCGCATTGTTGCGCGGCAGCTTCGGATCTTCCGTAGATGACATGTTGGCGGTCTCCTGAGAACATTTGCACCACGCTATGTTACAACAGGTTGTATCGCATTCAATTTCGCTAAACAGCTACGGCCTACCGAAAAGGGAGTAGGCATGGTCTACTGGGGTCCCGAAATATGCTATTGCTGGTCGCAAAAAGCGGCACATTTCTCTGCTACCCGAGCGCGAAAGAATCAAACTGCGTGCCATGGGCACCTGTTGAATCGCGGGAAAAACAGCCCATATAGAGTTCGCGAATCGAGTCGGAAACGGCGGCTCTTCCAAAGCCTCGGAACCTTTGCCTGCGTTCGCGAGAAAGCTTCAGCTGTGCGGCAGGCGGCGCATCGCCTCGTCGATCAGCAGATTGGCGATCATCATGCGCCTGTTGGCATTGTCGCGGAAAAGCTCTGGGACTCCATCAGGATGATTGGCCTTGGCAAAGGCGCGCCGCTTCTCGTTCAGCGTCTGTTGGGTATCGGCGGCAGCGATCGCCAGTTCCGCAGCAATCTCTTCCGGAGCGATGCGGGCGAGATGGTCCGGCATGACGGGCTGGGGTGGAGGCGCAGCCGCCGGTGCCTCCGCGATCGCGGCGGCAGCATCAAGATCCAGATTGTCGAAATAGGCCTGGCCGACCCGTTGCGAGGCGGTCGAGACATCTTCCATGACATCGAAGGCCATGACATCGAAGGCAAGCCCGGTGCCGAGGCCGGAGACGCGATGGACGGCCGGCGCCCCGGCGTCTTCGTCCGTCTCGCCCTCCGCCTTCAGCCGCTCGAGGACTGATTGAAATACCGACTGTCCGAACAGCATGCGCTCCCTTTCGACGCGTGCATTAAAGGCGGGCAAGATGGCGCAGGGCTTGCGGGTGTCGTCAGCCGGCCTGCTTGCGGCTCTCCTCGAGGATGATGTCGTAGAGCAGCCTTGCACTCGGCGGCAGCGCCCGTTCCCTCGCCGTGATCATGCTGTAGGGCTTGACGTTGATGTCGAAATCGATCGGCAGCATGCGCACATCGGAGGCATTCGAGCCCTGGCTGGCCAGGAACTGGGCGACGTCGACGGCAACGGGAGCGATCGCATCGGTTTCGCAGACGATGGCGCAGGTGAGCAACAGCGAGGAGGTGTTGACGATGTTTTCGGGCAGCGCCACGCCGCGCGACAGGAAAACGTCCTCGATCGTGCGGCGCAGCAGCGTGCCCGGCGGCTGGAACACCCAGTCGTAATCCCTGACCTCTGAAAGGCTGCTCGTCTTCTGCTTCATAAGCGGGTGGCTGCTGCGCACGATCAGGCAAGCCCGCTCGATGCCGATCTCCGTCACCTCGAACAGGCGCGGATTGAGATCATCGGGAATGCGGCCGATGATGAAGTCATGGCGGGCGGCGAGCAGCTCGCGGGCAAGCACGTTGCTCGTCTCCACCTGGATGTTGATCTCGATGCCCGGATAGGCCTTGCGCACCTTGTTGATTGCCGGAACGACGAGGCTCATGGCCGGCGCCGTCACCGCGCCGATGAAGACCGACCCGCCCTTGCCGCTTTTCAATTCACCGATCTCGCGGCTCGCCTCGCGCAGCTCCAGGAGGATCTTGCGAGCCCTTCGGGCAAGCGCTGCGCCGAAGGTTGTCAGCACCACGCCGCGGGCCACCCGCTCATAGAGCGACGTCTTGGTAATCGATTCCATTTCGGACAACATCCGCGATGCGGCGGGCTGCGAAATGTTCAGAACGTCGGCTGCGGCGGAAATCTGTCCGCTATCTTCGATTGCGACGATCATGCGCAGGTGATTCAGCTTAAGTCCTGCACGTAAAAGGCTGTCATCGCCGAAATTATCGCTGTGGATATCGATGTGATCCATCGAAAATAGCTCGGAAACAATCGCCATGGTTGCAGCCTCCTCACTGCGCTCCATCAAAAGTAATACTTTTTAACGATATACCAAAATTGTTATGCATATTACCACTTATTCTATTTGACAGTTATAGGAATCCATACCAGTTTGCCGCCGTGTGCTGGTTGGCACTCAACACGTGTGAGATCGTGGAGGAGACCTACTTCGTTTCTCACCATCTGAAGTAACTATCCAATACGGAACCTGCCACAGTTTCGGGGCGGGCGATTTTTCGTCCGCCGTCTATTAACAAGGGAGAGAGAAATGAAATCCATTATCTCATTGATGGCTGCGGCCGCCTTCGGCGTCGCTTCGTTCGTTATGCCTGCCATGGCGCAGGACAAGGGGCTCGTGGGCATCGCGATGCCGACGAAGTCTTCGGCTCGCTGGATCGACGACGGCAACAACATCGTCAAGCAGCTCGAGGCCGCCGGCTACAAGACCGACCTGCAGTATGCTGACGACGATATTCCGAACCAGCTTTCGCAGATCGAAAACATGGTCACCAAGGGTGCCAAGGTTCTCGTCATCGCTTCGATCGACGGAACGACGCTTTCCGACGTTCTCCAGAAGGCTCATGACGCCAACATCAAGGTCATCGCCTATGACCGACTGATCCGCGACTCGGCCAACGTCGACTACTATGCGACGTTCGACAATTTCCAGGTCGGCGTTCTGCAGGCTGGTTCCATCGTTGACGCCCTCGGCCTCAAGGATGGCAAGGGCCCGTTCAACATCGAACTGTTCGGCGGCTCGCCGGACGACAACAACGCCTTCTTCTTCTATGATGGCGCAATGTCCGTCCTGCAGCCCTACATCGACAGCGGCAAGCTCGTCGTGAAGTCCGGCCAGACCGGCATGGACAAGGTCGGCACGCTGCGTTGGGACGCTGCAACGGCCCAAGCCCGCATGGACAACCTGCTCTCGGCCAACTACACCGACGCCAAGGTCGATGCCGTCCTGTCTCCCTATGACGGTCTGTCGATCGGCATCATCTCGTCGCTGAAGGGCGTCGGCTACGGCACTCCGGACCAGCCGCTCCCGGTTGTTTCCGGTCAGGACGCCGAAGTTCCGTCGGTCAAGTCGATCATTGCTGGCGAACAGCACTCGACGGTCTTCAAGGACACCCGCGAACTCGCCAAGGTCACTGTTGCCATGGTCGATGCCGTCATGTCCGGCAAGGAGCCCGAGGTCAACGATACGAAGACCTACGACAACGGCGTCAAGATCGTTCCGTCCTATCTGCTGAAGCCGGTTGCTGTCGACAAGACCAACTACAAGCAGATCCTCGTCGACGGCGGTTACTACACCGAAGACAAGCTGAAGTAATGAGAGGGACCGGAACCCGCGCTTGCGGGTTCCGGTCTTCGATTTTATGATCGCCCGGCCGCTCGACGGCCGGAGGCGCTGGAAGTTTGACTATGGACAATACCATCCTCGAAATGCGGAGCATCACCAAGACGTTCCCGGGCGTCAAGGCGCTGGAGAATGTGAACCTCAAGGTTCGCCAGGGTGAGATCCACGCGTTGGTAGGCGAAAACGGGGCCGGTAAATCGACCCTGATGAAAGTACTATCGGGCGTCTATCCGACGGGAAGCTATGAAGGCGACATCGTCTACGAAGGCGAGACGCGCAACTTCAAGGTCCTAAAGGACTCCGAAGAAATCGGCATCGTCATCATCCACCAGGAGCTGGCGCTCGTGCCGCTGCTGTCGATCGGCGAAAACATCTTCCTCGGCAACGAGAATGCCAAGAACGGCGTCATCAGCTGGGAAGAGACTTTCAACCGCACGAAGAAGCTGCTCACCAAGGTGGGCCTGCGGGAATCTCCGAACACGCTGGTCACCGACATCGGCGTCGGCAAGCAGCAGCTCGTCGAGATCGCCAAGGCGCTGTCGAAGAGCGTGAAGCTGCTCATCCTCGACGAGCCTACCGCTTCGCTCAATGAGAAGGACTCGGACGCGCTGCTCAATCTGCTGATCGAGTTCCGCAATCAGGGCATCACTTCGATCATCATTTCCCACAAGCTGAACGAGATCCGTAAGGTTGCCGACCAGATCACGGTGCTCCGCGACGGCATGACCGTCAAGACGCTCGACTGTCACACGGACGAGATCAGCGAAGACATCATCATCAAGAACATGGTGGGCCGAGATCTGGCCGACCGTTATCCGCCGCGTTCCGTGCCGATCGGCGAGACGATCTTCGAAGTGAAGAACTGGAACGCCTATCACCAGCAGCACCGCGACCGCCAGGTGCTGCACGACATCAACGTCAACGTCCGCAAGGGCGAGGTTGTCGGCATTGCCGGTCTCATGGGGGCTGGCCGCACCGAATTCGCCATGAGTGTTTTCGGCAAATCCTATGGCCACAAAGTCAGCGGCGAGGTCTTCGTCAATGGCAAGGCTGTCGATGTCAGCACTGTGCGCAAGGCGATCGACGCCGGTCTTGCCTATGTCACCGAGGACCGCAAGCAACTCGGTCTCGTGCTCAGCGACAGCATCCTGCACAATACGACGCTTGCCAACCTCAATGGGATTTCGAGCAATAGCGTCATCGACGACATCAAGGAGATGAGGGTCGCGACCGATTACCGGTCGAAGCTGCGCATCCGCTCCTCTGGCGTCTTCCAGGAAACGGTCAATCTTTCGGGCGGCAACCAGCAGAAGGTCGTGCTGTCGAAGTGGCTGTTTTCCGATCCCGATATTTTGATCCTCGACGAGCCGACCCGCGGCATCGACGTTGGCGCAAAGTACGAAATCTATACTATCATCAACCAGCTTGCCGCCGATGGAAAGGGCGTTCTGATGATCTCATCGGAAATGCCCGAACTGCTTGGCACATGTGACCGCATCTACGTGATGAACGAAGGACGCATCGTCGCCGAATTGCCGAAGGGAGAAGCAAGCCAGGAAACTATCATGCGCGCTATCATGCGCTCAGGGGAGAAGAGACAATGACTCCGGTCAACCCGACAACCGAGCACAGCAACGTCGTTTCCGTTGCCGATTATATCCGCGGCAATATTCGTGAATACGGCATGCTCATCGCACTCGTCGCGATCATGGTGTTCTTCCAGTTCTATACCGGCGGCATTCTCTTCAAGCCGGTAAACCTGACGAACCTTGTTCTGCAGAACTCCTTCATCGTCATCATGGCGCTCGGCATGCTGCTCGTCATCGTCGCCGGCCATATCGACCTGTCGGTGGGCTCGATCGTCGCCTTCGTCGGCGCGCTCGCGGCGATCTTCACCGTGTCATGGGGCATGAACTTCTGGCTTGCCGGCCTGATCTGCCTGATCGTGGGCGGCATCATCGGCGCGGCGCAGGGTTATTTCATCGCCTATCACCGCATCCCATCGTTCATCGTGACGCTTGCCGGTATGCTTGTTTTCCGCGGCCTGACGCTGACGGTTCTGAACGGCAAGAACATCGGTCCGTTCCCGAGGGAGTTCCAGGTTATCAGCACCGGCTTCCTGCCGGGCGGCATGATCGATATTGCAGGCACACCCGTGCAGTCGACCTCGCTGATCCTGACCGTGATCCTGCCTGTCATCCTCTTCTACCTCGCCTGGCGCCGCCGCAAGGTGAACGAAGACCACGGGATCGACGTCGAGCCGATGGGCTTCTTCATCGTCCAGAACATGGTCGTTTCGCTCGCCATCCTGTGGATCGGCTATCTGCTCTCCACCTATAAGGGCCTGCCGAACGTTCTCGTCGTCATGCTGGTGCTGATTGCGATCTATGCCTTCATCACCCGCCGGACCACGATCGGCCGTCGCATCTATGCCATGGGCGGCAATTCGAAGGCGACCAAGCTTTCAGGCATCAATACCGAGCGGCTGAGCTTCTACACCTTCGTCAATATGGGCGTGCTTGCAGGCCTTGCCGGCATGATCATCGCGCTGCGTCTGAACTCGGCAACGCCGAAGGCCGGCGTCGGTTTCGAGCTCGACGTCATTGCTGCCTGCTTCATCGGCGGCGCCTCGGCGTCCGGCGGCGTCGGCAAGATCACCGGTGCGGTCATCGGCGCGTTCATCATGGGCGTCATGAATAACGGTATGTCGATCGTCGGGCTCGGCATCGACTTCCAGCAGATGGTGAAGGGCCTCGTGCTTCTCGCCGCAGTGTTCTTCGACGTTTACAACAAGAACAAGGGCTGAGCGCCTCAAGGCGCCAGCCAGGCATTCGCAGCCTATGAATGATGGATTCCGGCTCCTGATGGAGCCGGACAGGCGGAGCTTTTTCCTGTCTTCGCCGAAACGAGAAGGATCGAAGACGTGCTTATTTCACAGATCAAGGGTGCAAACGGAGAGATCATCGTCGCCGTGCGTGAGCAGGGCGGCGCTGCAAGGTCGGTCAAGAACGCCGTCAGCGTCTATGCACTGGCGATGGAAGCCGCAGATGGCGGCAAGTCGCTTGCCTCGGTCATCGAAGCGCATGGCTACGGCGATGCCGTCGATCTTGAAAAGGCCTATGCGGAAGGCCGCTTCCTTCCGCCGATCACCCATCCAGATGCCGCGCACCTGCATCTGACCGGCACCGGCCTGACGCATTTGGGCTCGGCGGCAACGCGCGATTCCATGCACAAGAAGACCACTGAAGCCGCCGAGGAAACCCTCACGGACTCGATGAAGATGTTCAAGATGGGCCTCGAGAACGGCAAGCCGAAGGCCGGCGAAAAGGGCGTCCAGCCCGAATGGTTCTACAAGGGCAACGGCCATGGCGCCGCAGCCCCCGGCGCCCCGCTCATCTCGCCTTCCTTCGCGCTCGACGGCGGCGAGGAACCGGAGATGGCCGGCATCTACGTGATCGCCAAGGACGGCTCGCCCTTCCGTATCGGTTTTGCGCTGTCGAACGAATTTTCCGATCACGTCACCGAGCGGATCAACTATCTCTATCTCGCCCATTCGAAGCTGCGCCCGGCCAGCTTCGGCCCGGAAATCCGAGTCGGCGCGGCGCCTGAGGATATTCGCGGCACCTCGCGCATCAAGCGCGGCGACAAGGTGATCTTCGAAAAGCCGTTCCTGTCTGGTGAGGCGAACATGTCGCACACCTTTGCCAATCTGGAATATCACCATTTCAAATATGGCCTCTTCCGTGCTCCGGGCGATGTGCATGTCCATATGTTCGGCACGGCGACCCTTTCCTTTGCCGACGGCGTCAAGACCGAAGAGGGCGATGTCTTCGAGATCGAAGTTGCCGAATTCGGCCTGGCGCTCCGCAACCCGCTGAAGGTGGCCGCCGAGGAAGAGATCGCCGTCAGACAGCTCTGAATTCAAGACCTGGCCGCATTCGGTGGCCGGCTCTTTGCTCGTAGAAGGTAAAGGAGGCTTGTTAAGCCCATGACCATTTATCAAAACCTGATCGCCGGCGAATGGGTCGGCTCGAACGCGACGAAGAACATCAAC
Organism: Rhizobium sp. 10PS4; assembly: GCF_032464805.1. Lineage (NCBI taxonomy): Bacteria > Pseudomonadati > Pseudomonadota > Alphaproteobacteria > Hyphomicrobiales > Rhizobiaceae > Rhizobium > Rhizobium sp. 10PS4. Next base: position 32,813 of record NZ_JAWDIW010000019.1, read on the forward strand.
CCGTCGGATACGAATGAGGTTGTCGGCCTCTATGCCGACGGCAGCGCTGATGACACGAGAAATGCCATTGCCGCCGCCAAGGCCGCCTTCCCAGCCTGGTCGCGCTCCGGCATCTGGGAGCGCCACGTCATCCTGAAGAAGACAGGCGACGAGATCATGGCGCGCAAGGATGAACTCGGCGCGCTGCTTGCGCGCGAAGAAGGCAAGACGCTGCCGGAGGCTACGGGCGAGGTGATCCGCGCGTCGCAGATCTTCGAATTCTTCGCCGGTGAGGCGCTGAGGCTGGCCGGTGAGGTTCTCCCATCGGTTCGCCCGAATATCGGCGTCGAGATCACCCGCGAGGCGCTCGGCGTCATCGGCATCATCACGCCGTGGAATTTCCCGATCGCCATTCCCGCCTGGAAGATCGCGCCGGCGCTCTGCTACGGCAACACCATCGTCTTCAAGCCGGCCGAACTGGTGCCCGCCTGTTCCTGGGCGATCGTCGATATTCTCAACCGCGCCGGCCTGCCGAAGGGCGTGCTGAACCTCGTCATGGGCAAAGGCTCGGTCGTCGGCCAGGCCATGCTCGAAAGCCCCGACGTTCACGGCATCACGTTTACCGGTTCCACCGGTACCGGCAGACGCGTCGCCGCCGCCTCGATCGAGCATAACCGCAAGTTCCAGCTGGAAATGGGGGGCAAGAACCCGATGGTCGTGCTTGACGATGCCGATCTCAACGTCGCCGTCGAGGCTGCCGCCAATTCCGGCTTCTTCTCCACGGGCCAGCGCTGCACCGCCTCCTCGCGCCTGATCGTCACCGAAGGCATTCACGACAAGTTCGTCGCAGCACTTACCGAGAAGCTGAAGACGCTCGTCGTCGACAACGCGCTGAAGGCCGGCACCCATATCGGCCCCGTCGTCGATGAGCGGCAGTTGAAGACCGATACCGACTATATCGAGATCGGCAAGTCGGAAGGCGCCAAGCTCGCCTTCGGCGGCGAGGTGATCTCGCGCGACACGCCCGGCTTCTACCTGCAGCCGACCTTGTTTACCGAAGCGACCAACCAAATGCGCATTTCGCGCGAGGAGATCTTCGGGCCTGTGGTCTCGTTGATCCGGGTGAAGGATTACGACGAGGCGCTGGCGACGGCCAACGACACGCCGTTCGGCCTTTCGGCCGGCATCGCCACGACCAGCCTGAAACATGCCACGCACTTCAAGCGCAATTCCGAGGCCGGCATGGTGATGGTCAACCTGCCGACGGCAGGCGTCGATTTCCACGTGCCGTTCGGCGGCCGCAAGGGTTCGTCCTACGGCCCGCGCGAGCAGGGCAAGTACGCCGCCGAATTCTACACAACCGTCAAGACCGCCTACACCCTGGCTTGAGACAAGTGCGATAACCTGGGCCGTACGGGGCGGTCCGGCGATATCCTGAAGGATAGAGACGATGAAAAAGAAAGCGGAATGGCCGCGCAGGCTGAGGTCGCAGGAATGGTACGGCGGTACGAGCCGCGACGTGATTTATCACCGCGGCTGGCTTAAGAACCAGGGTTATCCGCACGACCTGTTCGACGGCCGGCCGGTGATCGGGATCCTCAACACCTGGTCGGATATGACCCCCTGCAACGGTCATCTCAGAGAGCTCGCCGAGAAGGTGAAGGCGGGCGTATGGGAGGCCGGCGGTTTCCCGCTTGAGGTGCCGGTGTTCTCGGCATCCGAAAACACCTTCCGTCCGACCGCGATGATGTACCGCAATCTTGCGGCGCTCGCGGTGGAAGAGGCGATCCGCGGGCAGCCGATGGATGGCTGCGTATTGTTGGTCGGCTGCGACAAGACCACGCCGTCGCTTATCATGGGGGCGGCCTCCTGCGACCTGCCGTCGATCGTCGTCACAGGCGGACCGATGCTGAACGGCTATTTCCGTGGTGAACGCGTCGGATCGGGCACGCATCTGTGGAAGTTTTCCGAAATGGTGAAGGCCGGCGAGATGACGCAGGCCGAATTCCTCGAGGCGGAAGCCTCGATGAGCCGTTCGTCGGGCACCTGCAATACCATGGGCACCGCCTCCACCATGGCTTCCATGGCCGAGGCGCTCGGCATGGCGCTCTCCGGCAACGCCGCGATCCCGGGCGTCGATTCCCGTCGCAAGGTCATGGCGCAGCTGACCGGCCGGCGTATCGTGCAGATGGTCAAGGACGACCTGAAGCCCTCCGAGATCATGACGAAGCAGGCCTTCGAGAATGCCATCCGCACCAACGCGGCCATCGGTGGATCGACCAACGCCGTCATCCACCTGCTCGCCATCGCCGGCCGTGTCGGCATCGATCTTTCGCTTGACGACTGGGACCGCTGCGGCCGCGACGTCCCGACCATCGTCAACCTGATGCCGTCGGGCAAATACCTGATGGAGGAGTTCTTCTATGCCGGCGGCCTGCCGGTGGTGCTGAAGCGCCTCGGCGAGGCGGGCCTCCTGCACAAGGATGCGCTGACGGTATCCGGCGAAACCGTCTGGGACGAGGTCAAGGACGTCGTCAACTGGAATGAAGACGTTATCCTGCCGGCCGAAAAGGCGTTGACAGCTTCGGGCGGCATCGTCGTGCTGCGCGGCAACCTCGCGCCGAAGGGCGCGGTGCTGAAGCCTTCGGCGGCTTCGCCGCATCTGCTGGTGCACAAGGGCAGGGCTGTTGTCTTCGAGGATATCGATGACTACAAGGCTAAGATCAATGACGATAACCTCGACATCGACGAAACCTGCATCATGGTCATGAAGAACTGTGGGCCGAAGGGCTATCCCGGGATGGCCGAGGTCGGCAATATGGGGCTGCCGCCGAAGGTGCTGAAGAAGGGCATCCTCGATATGGTGCGCATTTCCGACGCCCGCATGTCCGGAACGGCCTACGGTACCGTCGTCCTGCACACCTCGCCGGAAGCGGCTGTCGGCGGGCCGCTGGCGGTCGTGAAAAACGGCGACATGATCGAGCTGGACGTGCCGAACCGTCGTCTGCATCTCGACATTTCCGAGGAAGAACTGGCAAGGCGGCTGGCCGAATGGCAGCCGAACCATGATCTGCCTACATCCGGCTATGCCTTCCTGCATCAGCAGCATGTCGAAGGGGCCGATACCGGCGCCGACCTCGACTTCCTCAAGGGATGTCGCGGAAACGCTGTCGGCAAGGACAGCCACTAGCGCGGTTCAATCCATAACGAGAAAAAGGCGGGGCACGACCCCGTCTTTTTCTTTGCACTTGTTCAATGTGGAAATGGCTCTCTATTCCGTACAGATGTACAGGAGATACAGTCATGTCCAAGACGGTCGGTAAGGCGGAGTTCAAGGCGAAATGCCTGAACCTTATCGACCAGATAGGGAAGGACGATGAATCTATCGTCATCACCAAACGCGGCAGGCCAGTTGCCGTGCTTTCGCCGGCACCTGGCCCCAGCAGACGCAGAAGTATCATCGGCGCGATGAAGGGCAGCGTATTGCGCTATGACGATCCGCTGTCTCCGGCAGTTGAACCCTCGGATTGGGACGCCGTTCGTTGATCGTCATCGATACGCATATCCTCGTTTGGGCAATGCAGGACGATGCACACCTCGGTTCACAGGCCCCGGCGCATTATCGACGAGATGACGGAGAGAAGCCGGATCCTGATTTCGGCGATTACGCCTTGGGAAATCGCGATGCTTGTGCAGAAGGGACGCCTGGCGCTCGGCGACGATGTGGGGCGATGGATCGACAGCGCGCTGTCTCTGCCCGGAATCCAGCTTGCACCGATTGAGCCCTCGATCACGATAGACAGTGTCCGGCTACCCGGCGAGTTTCATGCCGACCCCGCGGACCGCATCATCGCCGCTACGGCCCGTTTTCATCGCGTACCGTTGCTGACGGCCGACCAGGCGATCCTCAGCTACGGTGTGCGCGGTCACCTTCAGGTTCTTGCGGCGGAATAGCGTTTGGATGGGGCCGAAATACACCAAGCGTGGCCCGCGCACCAGAAGTCGCGACGAACTCGGCAGCTACTCTATCGGCACCATCGTAGGGTGCGGTAAAGCTGTCTGTAGGCTCAGCTCTGGCTCTGGCTTTGCATCTGTCCGCCATCCTCGACCTTCACGGTGACCGACAGCGTTTCGCCCGGCGTGCCGATGCGCATGCCTGAAATCGGCGCGGCGTCGCGATAGCAGAGACCGGAGGCGACACGAATGTAGCGCGCATCCGGGCAGATCTCATTGGCGGGATCGAAGCCGACCCAGCCGAGGCCGGGAATATGGGCCTCGGCCCATGCATGGGTCGCAGCCTGTTCGATCTTTTCTTCCATCATCAAATAACCGGAGATGTAACGCGCCGGCACCTGCAGGGCGCGGGCAGCGGCGATGAAGATGTGCGCATGATCTTGGCAGACGCCGCTCTTCCTCTCCAGCGCCTGTTCGGCCGTCGTCTCGGTGTTGCTGGTGCCGGGCTTATAATCGACCGTCTCGTGGATCGCCGCCATCAGCGCATGCATGCGGGCAAGCTCATTGTCACCGCTGACGCCCTTGATGAGTTCCTTTACCAGCTTGCCGCCCTTGGTTAGCGGCGTGTCGCGTAGAAAGAGCCAAAGCGGGCAGAAACCGGTATGCGGGCCGGTGACGCCGTTATTGTCCTCGGTCTCGACTTCGCCTTCGGCCAGGATGCGCGTCACCTCCTGCTCGCCTTCCAGCGAGACGAGGTTGACGTGATTGCCGTACTGGTCGTCATATTCTACTTCCGGCGTGGCACCCTCGACGTTCAGGGCCCAGCCGAGCACTTTCTGTGCGGGGCTGGTCGGCGGCGTCAGCCGCAGCCTTTGCAGCGAGAACTGCGTCGGTCCGTCGTAGCGGTATTCGGTGAGGTGGCTGATCTTCAATCTCATATTGTTATCCGCTTATGCATAGAACCGGTAGCCGTCGGAAATTTCCGCGCCGAGCTTGTTGTTGCGCGAGACGAAATCCTCCAGGAACTCGTGCAGGCCCTGATCCATGATATCCCGGATCGCCCTCGTCTGCAGCGTGGTGCGGATTGAATCCGCGGTATCGTGGGCAGGGAGCCGCTCCTCGTAATTCTGGGCGAGATAGCCGAGATTGCTGACAATCTTCTCGTAGCAATAGGCAAGCGAGCGCGGCATCTGGACATTCAGCGTCAGGAAATCGGCGATGTTCATCGCCCGGTATTCGCCGTCATAGGCCCAGCTATAGGCGCGGTGCGCCGAGACCGAGCGCAGAATCGATTCCCACTGCACGTTGTCGAGGGAGGAGCCGACTGACGAAACCGAGGGCAGCAGCACGTAATATTTCACGTCGAGGATGCGGCTGGTATTGTCGGCCCGCTCGATGAAGGTGCCGATGCGGGCAAAATTATAGAGCTCGTTGCGCAGTGTCGAACCATGGAAGGCGCCGCGGATGAGCCCGGCGCGGCGCTTGATGACATCGATCACCTCTGGCATCTCGGCCGCCTTGACGCGCTTTTCGAGCAGCGACTTCAAGTCGATCCAGCATTCGTTGGTGGCCTCCCAGGTCTCACGCGTCAGCGCCGTGCGCACCATGCGGGCATTGTTGCGGCCCGAATCGATGCAAGACATGACGCTCGACGGATTGGTGTGATCGCGCAAGAGATAGTCGATCGCGTCGGCGTTGGTCAGCTTGTTGTGGCCTTCGTCATAAGCCTCGCGCACGCCCGCGCTTTGCAGCACGCCATCCCAATTGTCATCGCCAGTGCTGCTGCGGGTCAGCGACATACGCAACCCCGCATCGATCAGGCGGGCTATATTTTCGGCACGCTCGATGTAACGAAACATCCAGTAGAGGCCGTTTGCTGTTCTTCCGAGCATCAGTCCTCCAATACCCAAGTGTCTTTGGTGCCGCCGCCCTGGCTGGAATTGACCACCAGCGAGCCTTGCTTCAGCGCCACGCGGGTGAGCCCGCCCGGAATGATCTGTACCTTGTCGGATACAAGCACATAGGGGCGAAGGTCGACGTGGCGCGGCGCGATGCCCTTGTTGACGAGGATCGGCACGGTGGAGAGCGACAGCGTCGGCTGGGCGATGTAATTGTTCGGCTTGGCCTTCAGCTTCTCGGCGAAATCGGCGCGCTCCTTCTTCGATGCGGTCGGGCCGACCAGCATGCCGTAGCCGCCGGAGCCGTGCACTTCCTTGACGACCAGCTCTTCCAGATGCTCCAGCACGTATTTCAGGCTGGCGGCTTCCGAACAGCGCCAGGTCGGCACGTTTTCAAGCAGGGCCTTACGGCCGGTATAGAATTCGACGATCTCCGGCATATAGGAATAGATCGCCTTGTCGTCGCAAATGCCGGTGCCCGGAGCATTGGCGATAGTGATGTTGCCGGAGCGGTAGACATCCATGATGCCGGGAATGCCGAGCGCGGAATCGGAGCGGAAGGTCAGGGGATCGAGGAAGTCGTCGTCGACGCGGCGGTAGAGCACGTCGATCGCTTCGTAACCGCGTGTCGTCCTCATCTTCACCTTGCCGTCGATGACGCGCAGATCCGCGCCCTCAACCAGTTCGACGCCCATCATGTCGGCGAGGAACGAATGCTCGTAATAGGCGGAATTGTAAATGCCCGGCGTCAGCACGGCGACGCGCGGCTTGCCCTTGCAGCCGGGAGGGGCGAGCGAGGCGAGGCTCTGGCGCAGCAGGTAGGGATAATCCTCGACACGCTGCACCTTGTTCTCGTGGAAGAGCTCAGGGAACATCTGCATCATGGTTTCCCGGTTTTCCAGCATGTAGCTGACACCGGAGGGCGTGCGGGCATTATCCTCCAGCACGTAAAACTGGTCCTCTCCGGTGCGCACGATGTCGGTGCCGACGATGTGGGTGTAGACGCCGCCGGGCGGCCGGAAGCCGATCATTTCGGGGATGAAGGTGATGTTGTTTTCGATCAGCTCGCGCGGGATGCGGCCGGCGCGGATAATCTCCTGCTTGTGGTAGATATCGTCGAGAAAGGCGTTCAGCGCGATCACCCGCTGCTCGATGCCTTGGGCGAGCCTGCGCCATTCGCGGGCGGAGATGATGCGGGGAATGATGTCGAAGGGGATGAGTTTTTCGGAACTGTCGGCATGGCCGTAGACCGCGAAGGTGATGCCGGTCTTCCGGAAGATGTTTTCCGCATCGCGGGACTTGGCAATCAGATGCGCCCGGTCTTGGCTGTTGTACCACTCGAAGTATTTTTCATAAGGCGCGCGAGGACTTTCGTCCCCGGTAATCATTTCATCAAATGCCAAAAGCTCGGCTCCCCTTTTTTGTTCATTTGAATACAACGCAAATTGCAATGCAAGAACCATGCGCAGTTCGAGGAAAAGATTTTGCGCTGCGGAAAACGGGTGAAAATCTGGGCATTTATAAGTGATGCAGTGCGGCATGACGGATGGGTGACCCCTAGGCTTGCGCAAAATCTGAGCATGTGATCGCTTTTCGTTCGGTCAAGACGGTCGAATATAGTCACGCGCCTAAGGCTCCCCGGCCCGCCCTCCGTGGCAAATGCCGGCTGGCGCGACCGCCACTGGGTCTCTGCCATCAGCGAAATTTCAAATAAACATCAACGCTTCGCCTTTGACGACCGCCGCCGGGTGGGGCTATCAGCACGGCGACCCTTCTCTCCCGAGCCGCTCCATGTCCTTCGATCGCCTTGCCCCCGCCGTTTTCGTCCTGCTCTGGTCCACTGGCTGGGTGGTGGCGAAATATGCCTCGCTGCATTCCGAGCCCTTCACCTTTCTTTCGATACGTTACGCGCTGTCGGCGGCGGCATTCCTGGCGCTCTGCCTGGTGGTGCGGGCGCAATGGCCGAACAGCCGGGCGACGGCGCTGCGCGCCGTCTATTCCGGCTTCTTCCTGCATGGTTTCTATCTCGCCGGTCTCTGGTGGGCGATCGCCAATGGCGTGCCGGCCGGCATATCGGGCATCATCGCAGCGCTGCAGCCGCTGTTGACAGCGATGGCAGCTCCCTTCCTCATCGGCGAGCGGCTGCAGCCGGCACAGAAGCTCGGCCTTGCCCTTGGCTTCGTCGGCATTGCCATCGCCATTTCGCCGAAGCTGCTCGATCCGGCAACCGCCGATCTCACGCATGCCGCCCTGCCGCTGGCGATCAACCTCGTCGCCATGGCGTCCGTCACCTACGGCACGCTCTATCAGAAGAAACACCTGCAATCCGGCGACCTCAGAACCATCGCGACCCTGCAATATGTCGGCGCGCTGGTCCTCACCGTGCCGCTTTCGCTGATCTTCGAGCGCCAGCATTTCGACGGCACGGGAGAAGCCTATGGCGCGCTCATCTGGTCGGTCTTCGGCCTGTCGATGGGCGGCGTCGGACTGCTGCTCTATCTGATCCGCCGGGGGCAGGTGTCACGCGCCGCCTCGCTGATCTACCTCATGCCGCCGGCGGTTGCTCTCGAAGCCTTCATAGCCTTCGGGGAACCGTTGACCCTGCCGTTGATCGTCGGCACCGTGGTGGTCGTGACAGGCGTCTATCTCACGAACCGTAGGACGTCCAGCGAGCCTAGGCCTGCGGAAGCGTAGATAACAAAAAGGCCGGAGGTCAGTTCGATCCCCGGCCTTTCCGCTTTTCAGTCGTTCAATTGTCAGGCGCGTTCGCGGCGCTGGCCGCCACCGTTGCGGGAGCCGGAGCCACCGCGGCGGTTGCCACCGTTGCTGTCGCGGCGCGGTTCGCCGGCCTGAGCCTGCTGCGGGCCGCGGTCCTCGCCATGCTTGCGGGCCGGGCGGCCGTGGGCATGGCGGCTGTTGCCGCGGTGATGACCGCTCGGCTCTCCGTTGGCATGGGCGCCGTGATGCGCCGGACGCTGCGGCTTTGCAGAGGCGCGGAAATCGGAGGTCGAGGCCAGATCGTTGTCGGGGCCGAGATCCGGGGTCGCTTCACCGCGGCGCTGACCGCGGAAGTCCTCGTTGCGGCTGGTCGAGCGCTCCGGACGTGGACGACGCTCCTCGCCGCCGGCGCGGACTTCGTTGCCTTCACCTTCGCGACGCGGGCGGCGTTCCTGACGGCTGCCGCGATGCTCCGAACGGTTCTGGTCGCCCCGCCCTTCGCCACGACCCTGGCCGTCGCGACCCTGGCCGCCATTGCGATTGCGGTTGTTACCATTGCCGTTGGCACGGCGGGGTCCGCCGCTGATGTTTGCCGGCGGTTCGCCGCTTGCGACAGTGATGTCGATGCCCATCAGGCGCTCGATATCACGCAGCAGCTTGGCTTCGTCGGGGGCGCAGAAGGCGATGGCGATGCCGTCGCGGCCGGCGCGCGCCGTGCGGCCGATGCGGTGGACATAGGCGTCGGGCACCTCAGGCAGGTCGTAGTTGTAGACGTGGCTGACGGCCGGGATATCGATGCCGCGGGCGGCGACGTCGGTGGCGATCAGCGTCTTGATGCTGCCGTCGCGGAAAGCCTTCAGTGCCCGCTCGCGCTGGCCCTGGCTCTTGTTGCCGTGGATCGAGGCGACAGAATAGCCGATGTTTTCGAGATGCTTCATCAGCTTCTCGGCACCGTGCTTGGTTCGCAGGAAGACCATGGCGCGGCCATCGGGGTTTTCGGTCAGCGACTTGCGGAGCAGCTCCGTCTTGTCGTTCTTGCCGGCGACGAAATGGACGTACTGCTCGACCTTGTCGGCAGCCTTGCCCGGAGGCGTGACTTCGACCTTGACGGGATCGACGAGATATTCGCCGGCAAGATCGGCGATCGCCTTCGGCATGGTGGCCGAGAACAGCATGGTCTGGCGCTTTTTCGGCACCATCTTGGCGATCTTGCGCAAATCATGCACGAAGCCGAGGTCGAGCATCTGGTCGGCTTCGTCGAGCACGAGATAACGAACCGCAGTCAGCGTGATCGCGCGGCGATTGACGAGGTCGAGCAGGCGGCCCGGCGTGGCGACGAGGATGTCGGTGCCCTTTTCGAGCTGAAGCTGCTGCTTGTTGATCGAGACGCCGCCGACGACGACATTGATGCGCAGCGGCGACTTGCGGATGAACTTCTTCAGGCTCTCGGCGATCTGGTTCACCAGTTCGCGGGTCGGTGCAAGGATCAGCGTCCGCGTCGTGCGGTTGTCGGGGCGCCGTTCGTCGGCAAGCAGCTTTTCGATCAGCGGCAGGCCGAAAGCGGCCGTCTTGCCGGTGCCGGTCTGGGCAAGGCCGATCAGGTCGCGGCCTTCGAGGAGGAGAGGAATGGAATGTTCCTGGATCGGCGTCGGCGTTTCGATGCCGAGCTGGAACAAAGTAGCGACGATCGGCTTGGAGACACCAAGCGATTCAAAATTAGTCAAGGCAAAACCTTTCGGGGCGCCACAACGACTATCGCCGGAACGCACCATGCGATCCGGTTTCATTCTGGCGTCAAGAACCCCGCGTGAAGTGGGAACTTGTGAGTTGGAAAAAGCTTTCCAGCGCTTCTGGCCGCTCATGGGAGTGCGGCACTCTATCGAAATGCGCTTTTGTCCCTTCTTCCTGCGTCTGTATTTTTCAGCAGGGGCACGCTCACGCGGCGGCCGGAAGGGTGAAAGCTGACCCGCATTTGGGCTAGTTCGCGTGGAAAGTCAAGTGCGGTGCACAAGAAAGCCTCAGCCTTGGTCAGGTCAGGGCATGACGAGGACGAAGCTTTGCGATGCGGTCTCCGCGCCGTTGACGAGGATGGCCATGCGATGTTCGCCTGGATAATAGCGTCGCGTGGTGATCGGCCGCATGGCGTGGCGGCGCCCAATTGTATGGCTTTGCCCCGGAGCGAGCATTATTGCCTTGCACTTGAAGACCTTGGGTGAGAGCGAACCGTCGCTCTTCACATGGTGAATGGCGTAGTCGATCATCAGCGACTGCGCGCGCTCGCCGGCATTCGTCACCCGAATTTCGAAATCCAGCCCTTCGCCGAACATCACCTCAGCATTCCGGAGCCGCAGTTCGCATTCGAGCGAAGTGGTGGCGGCGAAGCCGAAATTGGCGAGCGCCTGCGCGTGGCCGTTCTTCAGAAGCGTGCGCGAGGCATGTTTCAGCAGCCAGCGGCGTTCGGAGGAAGCGCCGTCGATATGGCCGGCGATGAAGGCGGCGACCAGATCGGGGTGATCCTTGGCGACGTCGTTCAGGCTGTTGGCCACGGATCGGCGCACATAATCCTCCGGATCATCCATCAGCGCGGTCAGGATGGGCAGGATCGGTGCCGGATCCTTGACTAGCTGCGGCAGGCGCATCGCCCAGGGCAGGCGCGGCCGCGTTCCCTCGCTCGCCAGCCGGCGCACATGCTGGTCGGGATCGTCGAGCCAGCCGGAAATGATCGCCAGTGCGCGCTGTTGGTCGCGGTGGATATAGGGGCGGATGCCGAATTCGGCGGTGAAATGCGGCGTCAGCGCCTTCAGGAGATCGAGACCGAGATCGAAGTGATCAAGGCCGCATGCGGCGATGAACTGATTGACCGGCAGCAGCATCCAGCCGGAGAGCCCCGGCCTGCCGGCGGCAGGCAGGCTCGCCTTCAGAATAGCTGCGGCCTCCCGGAAATCGCCGGGGAGTGTTGCAAACAGCGCGTCGCGGATCAGGGCCGAGCGCTCCATCAGCTCCAGCGCGGTGAGGCCGTCGGTCGCCAGCATCACGAAGCGGCTTTTATCGAAAGTCGGCGCGTTGCCGGCAATGCGATCGGCCATATCGCCGACCAATGCCTCATGCAGCAAGTTTTTGAGCGGTTCCGGCATGCTGGTCCTTCCTCTTTATGCGGCCGCCGCATGCCGGCCGCATAAGCGCAGCATGGTCTGCGAAACATCTGGCGACTTGCTATCGGAGAATAGAGTGATCGCACCCACTCGATCAATCGTGTGTAGATAGTGGTGTGTGCGTGTGTCGCGAGCTTTAGCGCATCGGTGCCGTCGATTTCCTTGGAATGAGGGTTGGGGCCGAGATCCGAATACGCTCGTCGGCAGGGCTGTTGTCACCGGCAAGAAGATCAAGGGCGTTTGATGCAATTTGCTCGAACGGCACCCGCAACGTCGTCAGCGGCGTGGAGAGGTGGCGAACAATCGGAATGTCGTTATAGCCTACGATCGAGATGTCCTGCGGCACGGAAAGGCCAAGTTTCGTCAGTCCCGACAAGGCGCCGATGGCGGTATTGTCGTTGACCGCGAAAATAGCGGTTGGGCGCGGACTAAGGTGCATTAGGGTTTCGACGGCTACCGCACCGGACTCGATGCCGAATGTCGAGGGAATGATGTATGAGGGATCTGCATTCAATCCAGCCTCTTCCAGGGCGTGGCGGAAACCCTCCACGCGGCCTCGCGAACTGGAGGCATAGGATGGACCGGCAATGACACCAATTTTGCGATGGCCGAGATCGAGGAGGTGGCGGGCCGCGAGGTAACCACCGAGCCTGTCATCGCCGACCGACGAGAGGCTGTGGCCATCCGTCCGGAGTGCCAGGACATAAGGGATACCGCGTTTTGCCAGCTCGTCCGGAAAGTCATCGTCTTCCCGCGCCGTCGAAAGAATCAGTCCATCGACACCGCGCTTCAGCAGAGACTCGGCCGCAAGCCGGTCTGCCTTTGGCTTGTCGTCGGTCGTTGCGACAATCGCGAAGCGGCCACTACGGCTGCAAGCCTTGGCCAGTGCTTCGTAAAGCATGGCCATGACCGTATCCGTCAGCCTGGGCACGATCACCCCGATTGTCATTGTGTTGCCGCGCCTAAGGCTCGCTGCGGAAACGTCCCGAACGTATCCCAGCTCTTCGGCAACCTTGCGCACGCGACGCGCGGTCTCGCTGTCGGATCGCGGTAGCCTTTCGTCGAGAATGCGGGACACGGTGGACTTGGAGACACCGGCTGCGGCAGCGACGCCGTGAATAGTGACGCGGGTCTGTCCCGGAACTTCATCCGTCTTTGAATTCATTGAGCCTTTTCCATTCGAGTCGGCATTGAGCCGCCGCTCTCCAGCATGCCTCAAAAAAGATATTGACTCCAGAGAATTCGAGAACGATAGTGGGAACGTTCCCGTAAACGATCCTATACCGGTCGCGAGCAAACCGCGATTGCACGAAGGAGGAGACCAATATGCAACCGATGGATATGCGCGGGCTGAGCCCGGCCCCCGTTACCGCTTTCACCCGAGACGGTGAAATTGATCACAAAGCCAACGCCAAAATCGCCAAATGGCTGGTCTCGATGGAAGGCGTCAAAAGCCTCGTCATCCTCGGCCATGCCGGCGAAGGCACCTTCCTCACGGAAGATGAGCGCCTTGCTCTCATCCACACTTATGTTGAAGCGGTCGACGGTACCGTTCCGATCATTGCCGGGATTACCGGTGAAGGCACGAGGGTCGCCGCTGAAGAGGCCAGGAAATGCAAGGCCGCTGGTGCCACCGGCGCGCTCGTCTATCCGAACCACGGCTGGCTGCGTTTCGGCTTTCAGAAGGGAGCGCCTCAGGATCGCTACAAGGCAATCTGGCAGGAATCTGGCCTGCAGTGCATCCTTTTCCAGTATCCCGACGCCACCAAGGCATCATACGATCTGGATACACAGCTTGCGATTGCTACCCAGGAAGGCGTCGTCGCTACCAAGAACGGCGTGCGCAATATGAAGCGCTGGTATGTCGAAATTCCGGAGCTGAAGAAGGCCAATCCAAAGCTGCAGGTTCTGAGCTGCCACGATGAATGGCTGCTGCCAACCATGTTCGATGTCGACGGTCTGCTCGTCGGTTATGGCAATATCGCGCCGGAGCTGCTGATCGACCTGATCAAAGCTGGAAAGGCACAGGACTATCCGGAAGCGCGCAAGATCTTCGAACGCCTTCTTCCGGTGACGCGTGCCGTCTATCACCGCGGCTCTCACATGGAAGGCACCGTGGCCCTGAAACTCGGCCTTGTCCACCGTGGTATCCTTGATCACGCCACGATCCGCGAGCCGCTGAAGAACCTTGGCGAAAAGGCCGAAGCAGAGATCTTTGCTGCCTTCGACGCCGCCGGTATTGGCCGCGTTGACCAGCTCTTGGCTGCCGAGTGACCTCTTTGACGCCCCTGCGCATGTCGCAGGGGCGCATTCCGAAGGGAGGAGGAAACCATGGAAACCCGCCGAGGCAGACTTGAACGTCTTTGAAGGCCATTGCTCTGACAGGACGAACTGACGCGCAGTAGCAACCATCAAGCAGGAGCGCCCTGGCCGGGAGAGTGGTAGGCCACGGGGCGAGTAGGAGGAACCAATGAATGTCATGCAGCCTATGCCGGCTGAGACGGCGAATGTCGCTGATCATCAGGCCGAAATCAGCGCTCGTCTGGAGCGCCTTCCCATCACCCGCGAGGTATTCTGGGCGCGCAATATTGTCGGCGCCGCAACATTCTTCGACGGCTACACGGTCATCGCCATCGCTTATGCCATGCCCGTCCTTGTTCGCGAGTGGGGCCTGACGCCCTCACAGACCGGCATGATCCTGTCGATGGGCTATCTGGGACAGTTGATCGGTGCGATCCTGTTTGGCTGGCTCGCCGAGAAGATCGGCCGGCTGAAAGTTCTCCTATTCACCATCCTGCTCTTCGTCAGCATGGATGTCGCATGCCTGTTTGCTGCCGGGGCCGGCATGATGATGGCCTTCCGTTTCGTCCAGGGGATCGGCACCGGCGGCGAGGTTCCGGTCGCCAGCGCCTATATCAATGAGTTGATCGGGTCGAAGGGGCGCGGCAAGTTCTTCCTCCTCTATGAGGTCATGTTCCTGCTGGGCCTCGTCGGCGCCGGGCTGATCGGCTACTTCATGGTACCGGTTTACGGCTGGAAGGCGATGTTCGTCGTCGGTCTCGTTCCCGCAATCATCATGGTTCCTCTGCGCTGGTTCCTGAAGGAATCACCGCGTTGGTTAGCTGCCAACGGCCGCTATGGCGAAGCAAACGCTATCGTCACCCGCATGGAAGAAAGTGCTCGTGCGGCCGGCAAGGAATTGCCCGAACCGAAGCTCATCCAAGCGCCGGTCCACCGCAAGTCGGACTGGCGCGAGCTTTTCCAGGGCGTCTACCTGAAGCGGACGCTTTCCATCTGGGCCATGTGGTTCACCGCCTATACGGTCGCCAACGGTACGATCACCTGGCTGCCGACCCTGTATCGACAGGTCTTCAACCTGCCGCTTCAAACCAGCATCTTCTACGGGTTCCTGACATCAGTCGGAGGCGTAATCGCCGCTGTGATCTGCGCGCTGCTCATCGACAAAGTGGGACGCAAGCGCTGGTATACGGGGGCGCTGCTTCTCGCTCCCGTGCCGCTGCTGGCTCTCGCATGGCTCGGCGCGACCTCTCCCATTCAGGTTTTGGTTCTAGCCGGTCTCGCTTATGCGATCGTCCAGACCGTCACATTCTCCCTTTACCTGTACTCGGCAGAGATCTACCCGACGCGTCTCAGGGCATTGGGAACCGGAACCGGCAGTGCCTGGCTTCGCCTGGGATCATCGGCCGGCCCGATCCTCGTTGGTACGGTGATGTCTTCCATGGGCATCCAGTATGTCTTTGCGAGCTTCGCAGCCATTCTGATCGTCGGTGCGATCATCACGATGTTGTTTGCGGTAGAAACCAAGGACCGCGTACTGGAGGAACTTTCTCCGTAACGGTTGAAAATACGGTCTGATCGGCTTTGATCTGGCGGATGAAAATCCGCCAGTTTCGTTTGGTCGTCGTTGAGGGCACTGGGTCGGCGCCGCCGGGGGAGCAAGCGGCGCCGGATGCGGTTTCTGTTATCGCTGGCAGACTTTGACGCGATAGGGATTGCCCCAATCGTCGTGCAACCATTCGAAGTGGCAATAGTCCGGCCGGTAATAGCTCCGGTAAACGGGGTAGGGACGGTAAGTGGGATAGGCGGGATAGGCCGGGTAGGCCGGACGGGCGGCCTCCGACAGCAGGGCGCCGCCGACGACGCCAGCGGCAAGGCCGCCCCAGAAGGCATCGCGTGGACGGGCATCGGCGGTGGTAGCGGTGGCGAGCGAGGCGCCGGCAAAGGTCAGCGCGATCAGGCCCGTCGCCATGGTCTTATGAAGAACGGACATGGTATTTTCCTTTCATGGGCATGGCTTCCATAAAGCCATGCCGAAGACTCGGCCCGGATCGCGGCGGCGCAATGGCCGCGCAAGTGGTTTCGGCATTAAATTTTCGTCATGATTTCAACGGATCCCGACGTCGAACGGATTTATGACGGGCGACCTGTCAGTCTCGTGCAAGCCGGGGCTGGTAATCCCGAATTATCTTTAGCTTGGTGAGCCGGCTCGTAAAATTCCGCGGTCGAAATTTATGGTTAAAACCTTGTTAAAAGCCTTGGCGTTATAGTTTTTGTAGTCGATATTTCATTTAATGCGGGAACGATATTTTTTGAAATCAGCCGGGGAACTTCTGGAGTTGGCTTGCCGCCGGATCGCTGATCTGGATACCCCGGCCTATGTCAAGAACAGCGAACTGCGTTATATCGCTGTCAACGAGGCCTATGCCCGTTTTCTAGGCCGCGAGATCTCCGATTTCATTGGCAGGCGCAGCCGCGAGCTCTTCGACCGTCCCGAGGAAGAGGAGCGCGAGGACAAGGAACGCCGCGCACTGGTGTTCGGCACCGAGGAAAACGCCATCTGCTTCGATGCGGCGGGTGTCGGCCACGAACGCATCCAGATCGAAAGCTTCTCGCCGTCGCCGGACCGGGCTTATGTGCTCGGCATTTTCGAAGTGCGAGCGCCGCCGCGCCGCGCCGTGGACGATAGCGCCGCCGCCGATTTCGCCCGCGTGCGCGAGGCGCTGGAACAGCTCGACCAGCCGATCGGCATCTTTGCCGAAGATGGCCGGCCGCTGGTCGTCAACGCCGCCTATCGCAACGGCGCAAAGCCTGCGGCTGTCAGCGACACGGCCTGGCACGAGAGCGTCAATGAGCTCGACCTGCTGCGCACCATCCTGGAGGATCTCCCGGTCGCAGCCTTCGTGCGCGACGACAAGCATCGCCTCGTCTACGCCAATCAATATTACGAGGCCTTCAGCGGCCATAGCCGTTCCCGGGTCCTTGGGATGACCGAACACGAAATGTTCGGTCCGGACGGAGGCGAGGCGATCTATCAGGAAAATCTGCTGGCGTTGCAGGGAGGCAAGTCGAAGGAGATCGAAAGCCTGCTGCCGAGCAAGGACGGCCATATCTATTCCGTCCTCTCGCGCGTCAACCGCGTCGTGACAGCGGATGGTCGGCCCTATGTCGTCGGCTCTTTTTCGGACATCTCGCCACTCAAGGAACGAGAGAAGGCGCTGATCGAGGCGCAGAAACACAAAGAGGTGCTGCACCGGGATATCGAGAATATCCTACGCTCGTTGCCGGTCGGCGTGCTGATCCTCGATAACGACCACCGGATCCTCTACGTCAACGACGAGTTCTACGGCATCTGGGAGCTGCCGCTCGACGATCCCTTCGACGGCCGGCCCTTCATCGACGTCATCCGCCGCAATTATGAGCTCGGTCGCTACGACGGCACGCAGACGCCCGAGGAGATCTACGATTTCCGCAAGCACCTGTTCGAGACCGAGGAGCCCGAGCCGATTGAGCTCGGCTGGGCGGGCGGCAAATCGGTCATCTTCGATAGCCGCCGTATCTCGAACGACCGGATCCTGCTCACCTATGCCGACATTACGGCCGTGCGTCAGCGGGAAAATGAAGTCCACGAGGCCCGTGCCGCGCTGGAACATCTCGGCGAGTTGTTGCGCGACGCGACGCATGCCATGCCGCAGGGCCTAGCCATCGTTCAGGACGGCATTATCAAGATGTCCAATGAGGCGTTGGCTCATATCCTGGAGATTCCCGCCACCTATATCGAGACCGGGCAGGGTTGGCTCGGCATGTTCGAGTTCTGCGCGGCGCGCGGCGACTTCCACGAGGACGCGGCCGAGATTCTGCAAGGTTGGCGCGACAATATCGCGGCCAGGTTGCCGATCTCCACGGCCTTCCATGTCGGCGGCGAGCGCTGGGTGAACATGGATGCGACGGTCAGCAAGGGGCAACACTGGGTGGCGCTCTTCACCGACGTCACCGAGCTCAAGGGCCGCGAGGAGGAGCTACGCCAACTGCTGTCGCGCGCTGAAGCCGCCGATCGCGCCAAATCCGAATTCCTTGCCAATATGAGCCATGAGATCCGCACACCGATGAACGGCGTGCTCGGCATGGCGGAGCTGCTTGCAAAGACCAATCTCGATACCCGCCAGAAGACCTTCGTCGATATCATCGTCAAGTCGGGTAACGCGCTGCTGACGATCATCAACGATATCCTCGACTTCTCGAAGATCGACGCCGGGCAGATGAAACTGCGCAAGGCCGCCTTCGATATCACCGAAGCGGTGGAGGACGTGGCGACACTCTTGTCCTCGCACGCCGCCGAGAAGAACATCGAGCTCCTGGTGCGGGCCGCACCCGATCTGCCCGCCGCTGTGATCGGCGACGCCGGGCGCTTCCGCCAGATCGTTACCAATCTTGTCGGTAACGCCGTCAAGTTCACCGAGCGCGGCCATGTCTTTGTCGATGTCGGCTTCCAGCCGGCGGCCGGCGGCGAGATCATGGCGTGCATCCGCATCGAGGATACCGGGATCGGCATCCCGCCGGAGAAGCTCGAATCGGTCTTCGATAAATTCTCGCAGGTGGACGCCTCGTCGACCCGGCGGCATGAAGGAACAGGCCTCGGTCTTGCGATCACCGCCGGGCTCGTCGACCTTTTCGGCGGTTATCTCAACGTCGAAAGCGAATGGGGCAAGGGTTCCGTCTTCACCATCAACCTGCCGTTTGCGGTGGCGGCCGCCCGCCTTGAGCCGAAGCCGTTGCCGATCAACGTGCAGGGTGCGCGTATCCTCGTCGTCGACGACAATGAGGTAAACCGGCGAATCCTCACCGAGCAGCTTTCTCTCTGGGGTTTCGACGGCGTGGCCGCCGAGGGCGGCGGGACCGGGCTTGCGATCCTGGAGGCGGCGGCCGGTCTCGGCGTTACCGTCGATGCGGTCGTGCTCGACTATCACATGCCCGATATGAACGGCGCCGATGTCGCGCGCCGGCTGCGCGCCGATCCCCGCTTCGTCGAACTGCCGATCATCTTCCTGACGTCGATGGATATTTCGGGCACGGAAAAAGAATTTGCGGCGTTGAACGGGCACGCGCATCTGATGAAGCCGGCGCGCGCCAACGTGCTGCGCAACACCGTGGTCGAGGTGGTGCGCGCCAGCCGCGTCAAGCAGGCATCCGAGGCTGAGTTTGCCCGGCTACAGACGGAAGCGGCCGCGCCGGCGCCGGCGCCTCTGCCGCAGAAACGGGCCGCTGAATTCGTCGACGTGCTCGTCGCCGAGGACAACGAGGTCAACCAGATCGTCTTCACACAGATCCTGCAAGGCACGGGTCTTTCCTTTCTCGTCGTCGAGAATGGCGAGGAGGCGGTCGCCGCCTGGGAGAGGCATACGCCGCGCATCATCATGATGGACGTCTCGATGCCCGTCATGAACGGCCATCAGGCGACCCGGGCGATCCGCGAACGGGAAAAGGGGCGGGGCCACCGGGTGCCGATCATCGGCGTTACCGCTCACGCGCTCGAAAGCGACCGCGAACTCTGCCTCGATGCCGGCATGGACGACTACATGTCGAAGCCGATCAGCCCCGAGCTGCTCGAGGAAAAAATCCGCCAGTGGCTCGGAACGAGCGAGCAGCAGCCGGGGCGCACCAGCTACTGATCTGTACGCTGATCGGGTGACGCCTTGGCGCCACAGAGCATTTCGCGCTTGCCGGCAAAGCCCTTGCGGCGCTCGACGGCAAAACCTGCGGCGATGAGGTTGCGGCGCACGAAGCCAGCCGCCGCATAGGTGGCGAAGGTGCCGCCGGCTGCGCTTTTCTCGCAGACGAGCCGCATCAGTTGCTCCGACCACATATCGCTGTTGCGCGACGGGGCGAAGCCGTCGAGATACCAGGCGTCGAAGCCGGGCGGGGCTGCGGCCACGCCCTCCAAGGCATGGCCGCAGACCACGCTGAGCGTCGTCTGGGCATCGAGATCGAGCTCAACGATGCCATCGGGCGCTTGCGGCCACGCCGACGTCAGCGCCTCGCGTTCTGCATCGATCTCCGGCCAGTGCGACAGCGCCCGGCCGATTTCTTCGCCGCGCATCGGGTGGAGTTCGAAGGAGGTGAAATGCAGGTGCTGGCCGTCTGCACGGTGGAGCTTCCATTGCCGCCAGGTCTCGGCGAAGTTCAGGCCGGTGCCGAAGCCGAGCTCACCGATCAGGAATGCCTGCCGCCCGTTCCAGCGCTCCGGCAGGCCGTTACCGGCGAGGAAGACGTGGCCGCATTCCAGCCGCCCGTCGGTCTGGCAATAAAAGTGATCGCCAAAGGCGGTGGAATAGGGCATATCGCCGTCGCGCCATTCGAGCGGCTGCGGGGCGCCTGCGCCAATCTGATCGGGGTTCACGTCTGTCATGGAAAAAGCCGATAGTCCTCAGCCGGTCTCAGGTCAATCGTCCTCAGAATTGCTGATCGTCGGCGGCGGCATCATGGGTCTGTGGGCGGCCGTCCATGCCGAGCGCCGGGGCATCCGGACTCTTATCAGTGACGCCGGCAGATTGGGCGAAGGTGCAAGCGGCGGCCTGCTCGGCGCGCTGATGCCGCATATGCCGGACCGGTGGTCGGAGAAGAAGCAGTTCCAGTTCGATGCGCTGGTCTCGCTCGAAACCGAGATCGCCGCGCTCGAAGCCGAGACCGGACTTTCTGCCGGTTACCGCCGTTCCGGACGGCTTATCCCGCTGCCGAAACCGCATCTCAATACAATAGCGCGTGGCCACTCCGAGGACGCCGAACGCCATTGGCGGGCGGGCGGCCGCCGCTTTCACTGGCATGTGCTCGACGGGCCGCCGGTCAACGGCTGGATCGAGGCGTCTGCCGGCGAGAGCGGCTTCGTGCATGACACGCTCGCCGCCCGCGTTGCGCCTCGCTTGCTGGTCGCAGCGCTCATCGCCTTCCTGCGGCGGGCAAAGCATGTTCGCATCCTGGAGCATGCGACGGTTGCCGGCCTCGATCCCGATCGCGGTACGGCCGAAATCAACGGCGAAACCATCGTTTTCAGTCACTGCATCCTGGCCGCTGGCCATCAGTCCTTTCCGTTGTTGCAGGGCCTGACGCCGGGGCTGAAACAACCGCTCGGCCAGCCGGTGAAGGGGCAGGCGGCATTGTTGAAAGCCGATATCGACCCGGCGCTGCCGACGATCTTCCTCGACGGGCTCTATGTCGTCGCGCATGAGGGCGGGCACGCGGCGATCGGCAGCACCAGTGAGAACCGTTTTGACGATCCTACATCCACCGACGTCCAACTCGACGTGCTGATCGAGGCGGCGCGGGGCATCGTACCGACGCTTCGCGACGCCCCTATTGTCGAGCGCTGGGCCGGGCTTCGCCCGAAGGCGATCGATCGGGATCCGATGATCGGTCGCCATCCCGACCACCGGCGCCTGATCGCGCTGACCGGCGGCTTTAAGGTCAGTTTCGGCCTCGCCCACCGGCTGGCGGAGGCGGCGATATGTATCGCAAGCGATACAGACTGCGGATTTTTGCTGCCGGAAAGCTTCGCAATTTCAAGCCACATTGCGGTGGCTTCACGTTAAACGTGAATTAGACGCCGCTGCCTTTCGTTATTCTGTCATGCAAATCACCTATCTGCTTGCGCATCGACAGCGCCGGATCTGAACGGCTCTCACTTCCTTGATGGAGGAAATTGCATGCGCTATGCCATTTGCTTCACGCCTCCGGCGAGCGACCCGTTGTCGCTCGTGGCCGCCAATTGGCTTGGCCGAAACGTGTTTTCGGGCGATATGATGGAGCCTCCGGCAGTTCGTGGCCTCGGCATTCACGAGATTGCCTTCCATACCGCCGTGCCGCGGCGCTACGGATTTCACGGCGTTTTGAAGGCGCCGTTCCACTTGTCCCGCGACATGCCAGAATCGCAACTCCTGCGCGATCTCATGCGTTTTTCCGGGACCTTCGTTCCCTTCCAGATTCCGCGTATCGAAGTCGCCCGGCTCGGCAATTTCTACAGCCTGCTGCCGAGCACGCCCTGCGAGCAGATCCAGTATCTCGCCTCGGCGATCGTGCAGGAATTCGATCGTTTCCGCGCACCGCTCAGCGAGGCCGAGATCGAACGCAGCGATCCGGACGGGCTGTCGGCGACGCAATTTTCCAATCTGCATCGCTGGGGCAATCCCTATGTGATGGAGGAGTTCCGCTTTCATATGCCGGTGACTGGCCCCGTCAACGCGATCGACATGCCGCGCATCGAGCCGGCGTTGCGGACGATCTTCGAGCCTGTCCTCTGCGAACCTGTCACGGTTTCGAACGTGGCTCTGATGATCGAGGAGGGCACTGGCGGTCCTTTCCGCGTTCATTCGCTGCATCCGATGGGCAAGGTCAGCGCGCGCAAAATAGCTTGAGTCTGCCGATGGGCTAAAGGCTTGTGCCGTAAGGGCAAAATCCGGCGGAGCAGTTTCCGTCTCGACATTCCAGCTGCGGATGCTACCGTTCCCCGTCTTTTCAGAAGGTGATTTGATGGTATCCGAGACTTATCCGCGCAATCTCGTCGGTTACGGGCGTCTGACGCCCGATCCGAAATGGCCGGACGAGGCACGCGTCGCCGTGCAGTTCGTCATCAACTACGAGGAGGGCGGCGAAAGCTCGATCCTCGACGGAGATCCGGCTTCCGAAAACCTGCTGTCGGAGATCGTCGGCGCGGCCGCCTGGCCAGGGCAGCGTAACCTCAACATGGAATCGATCTATGAGTATGGTTCGCGTGCAGGCTTCTGGCGGCTCTGGCGGATGTTCACCGATCTCAAGGTGCAGGCAACCGTCTACGGCGTGACGCTGGCGATGGCCCGCAACCCCGAGGCCGTCGCCGCGATGAAGGAGGCCGGTTGGGAGATCGCCAGCCATGGTTACCGCTGGCTGGAATACAAGGATTTTCCTGAAGATCTGGAGCGCAAGCATATCCTCGAAGCGGTGCGCCTGCATACCGAGCTTACCGGCGAGCGGCCCTATGGCCTGTATCAGGGCAAGCCTTCCGACAATACGCTTCGGTTGGTGCAGGAGGAGGGCGGTTTCCTCTATTCCTCCGATTCCTACGCCGACGACCTGCCTTACTGGGTGAAGGGCGTCGACGGGAAACCCTTCCTGATCATCCCCTATACGCTCGAAACCAACGACATGCGTTTTGCGACGCCGCAAGGCTTCAATGCCGGTGATCAGTTCTTCACCTATCTGAAGGATGCCTTCGACACGCTTTATGAGGAAGGCAAAGCGGGCAGCCCGAAGATGATGTCGGTCGGATTGCATTGCCGCCTCGTCGGACGTCCTGGCCGGGCGGCAGCGTTGAAGCGCTTCATCGAATATGTGCTGAAGCATGATAAGGTCTGGATTCCGCGCCGCATCGAGATCGCCGAGCATTGGCACAAGCATCATCAGCCGGAAGCGCTCTGATGATGTCGCGCGAGGATTTCGTTTCCCGCTTCGGCGGCCTCTTTGAACATTCGCCTTTCATTGCCGAGCGCGCCTATGACGCCGGCCACGTGACGGAGCCGCTGACGGCAGCCGGCGTGCATGCGTCGCTAACCGCTGTTTTCCGGGCGGCAAGCCCGCAGGAACGCCTCGGCGTGCTCAGCGCCCATCCTGACCTTGCCGGGCGCCTTGCGATATCAGGCGAACTCACCGAAGACAGCCGGAAGGAGCAGTCCGGCGCCGGTCTCGACCGCCTGAGCCCGGCCGAACATGCCCGCTTCACCGAACTCAATTCGGCCTATGTCGAAAAATTCGGCTTTCCCTTCATCATCGCCGTCAAAGGGCTCGGCAAGGACGATATCCTGTCGGCCTTCGAAACACGGATCGGCAACAGCAGGGACGCGGAATTTGCGACCGCGACGGCGCAAGTCGAGCGGATCGCGCTGCTGCGCCTGACGACGATGCTGCCGGAGGCTGAATGAACGAGCGGCGCGCGATCGACTATCTCAATGAGATGTATGAGGCGGCATCCGAAGCGCTGTCTTTCGTCGGCGGAATGGATGGGGCGGCGTTCGCCGGGGACAAGCTCACCTTCAAGGCGGTCACCTTTTGCCACTTCACCATCGGTGCCGCGGCATCCCGCTTGCTGGTGACTCATCCGGAATTTGCGACCGAGCATCCCGATCTGCCGTGGACGAAAATCTGCGGCACGGGCAACCGTATCCTCGACGGCGTCTTCGATCTCGATCCTTCCGACATCTGGGAGGCGACGTATCGCACGCTGCCGGAGCTTCTTTCCGCGATCGATGCCATCCGTCACTGGCATGCCGAAGGTGAGTGAACGATTGCCCCCACATCTCGACATCCGTCCGCTTACGAGATCCGCCTTTGCTCCCTTCGGCGAGGTGATCGAAGCCGATCCCGCCTCGATGCGGCTTATCAATGGCGGTACGACGGAGCGTTTCCATGCGCTCGCCGCCGCCGAGGCGACGGGCGAGGGTGCGCGCGTCATCATCAACCTCTTTCGTGGCCAGCCGCGCAACTTCCCCTATGAAGTCACCATGATGGAGCGCCATCCTTTCGGCAGCCAGAGTTTCTCGCCGGTCTCGGGCCGTCCTTTTCTCGTCGTCGTCTCCGAGGATGAGCACGGTCGCCCGGGCAGGCCGCAGGTGTTTCTGGCGCGCGGCGACCAGGGCGTGAACTATCGCCGCAACGTCTGGCACCATCCGCTGATGGCGCTCGGCCAAGCCGCAGATTTCCTGGTCGTCGACCGTGACGGGCCGGGCAATAATCTGGAAGAGTACTTCTTCTTAACCCCTTATATCATCAAAGAGCCAGCCCCATGACCGGACTGACCACACATGTTCTCGACACCGCTCTCGGCAAGCCGGCCGAGGGCTTGAGGATCGATCTTTTCCAGCTTGACGGCGAGATCCGCAGGCATCTGAAGACGGTGGAGACCAATGCCGACGGCCGGGTTGATGGCGGCCCCATCCTCATCGGCGAAAATTTTCGGGCCGGCACCTATGAACTGGTCTTCCACGCCGGCGATTATCTGAGGGCCAGCGGCACGCCGCTGCCGCATCCCGCCTTCCTCGATCTCGTGCCGATTCGCTTCGGCGTTGCCGACGTCACAGCGCATTACCATGTGCCGCTGCTGATATCGCCCTATGGCTATTCCACCTACCGAGGCAGCTAGAGATGCGTTTTGCGGCAATTGCCGATATCCACGGCAACCATCTAGCGCTCGAGGCCGTGCTTGCTGATATTCGTGCGCAGGAGATCGAGGAGATCGTCAATCTCGGCGATTTCTTCAGCGGCCCGCTCGATGCCGGCAAGACGGCAGACTTGCTGAAGCCGCTTAGCCTGACGTCGGTCCGCGGCAATCACGACCGCTATCTGATCGAGCAGGATCCCGCCTCCATGCATGCTTCGGATGCCGCCGCCTATCGGCAATTGACGCCATCCCATCTCGACTGGCTGCGCGGCCTGCCATTCGATATCGTCTATCGCGGCGAGGTCTATCTCTGCCACGCGACGCCGAAGGACGACAATCTCTACTGGCTGGAATCGGTCTCGCCGGAGGGCTTCGTCCTCCTGCAGCCGTTCGAGGCGATCGAGGCATTGGCCGAAGGCATCGACCTGCCGCTGATCCTCTGCGGCCACAGCCACATTCCCCGGGCTGTGCGCCTCTCCGATGGCCGCCTGATCGTCAATCCCGGCAGCGTCGGATGCCCGGCCTATGACGACGAACTGCCTTATTATCACAAGGTGGAAGCCGGCCATCCGCTGGCGAGTTATGCCATTCTGGAAAAGGCGGCGGGCGGATGGACATGGCAGTTCCGGACCGTCGCCTATGACCATATGGCGATGTCGGCACTGGCCGCTAAAAGGGGCCGTGCCGACTGGGCCCACGCGCTGGCAACGGGCTGGGTGAGATAGAGCATGATGCCGAAAAGTGTGTGCGGTTTTCGGGCGACATCATGCTCTAACTATTTAATTTAGAACAGGATTCAGATTTTAGGCCGAACCGGAGTAAAATCATCCTGCGCTAGTCCAGACCCGCTTGCGCGGCGATCAGTCCTTCTTTGGGGCCGGCTTCGGCGCCGGAGGGATGATCGTTTGTGTCGGCACTGCGGCCGGTATTGCCGGCTTTGCCGCGGCGTGCGTCGCCGGTCTTGCCGGTTTTGCACCATCGAGATTTCCAAGGAGGGATGAGATGGCATCGTCGCCTTCGAAGCCGGCTTCCTTCAACAATTTGTCGAGGATCGGTTTGTTGGCCTGGTAGGAGAGGAGCTGGCTAGCCAGTCCTTCACCGAGCCCGATGCCGTTTCCGCCGCCCGCTCCGTTTCCACGGCCAAGCATGCCGCCGGTGTCGAATATCCTGATATCCGAGATCTTCTCGATCGGCTTGACCGCTTCGGCGAGCGCCTGCGGAATGATGCGGATCCGTTCGCGGGTGATCTCGAACTCGATGATGGCTGAGCTCAGCTTGTTGCGGGCGTCGTTGAGCAATGCCTCGCTCTCGGCCGCGGCCTTGCCGGTTTCGAGAATGCCCTTGGCCTTGATGATCGCCGCATCCGCCTCGGCGGTGGCGAGCGTCTTGATGGCCTCGGCCTGGTCGCTTGCCGCCTGTTTTTCGGCTTCGGCGCCGACGGTAACGGCGGTCGCTTCCGTCTCGGCTTTCTTGCGTGCGTCGATGACGGCAATCTGCTTTTCGCGTTCGGCAATCTCGATCGCCTTGGCGGTGCCGACCTTTTCTTCTGCCGCTATCGCCAGCGCGCGGGCCGTTTCCGCAGCCGCCTTCGCTTCGGATTCTTCCCGGCTCTTGTTGGCAACGGCGATGGCGCTTTCCTGTGCCACGATCTGGAGGTCACGCTTGGCTTCGGTTTCGCGTTGCTGGACGGCGCGGGCGGCGTCGATGTTGGCGCTTTCGCGAGCCTGCTTGGCAGATGCCTCGCGTTCGGCGATCGCCTGTTCGGAAGCGATGCGGGCTTCCTCCTCAGCGCGTTTTGCGGCCTGCTCCTGCTGCGCGGTTTCGGCGCGTGTCGCTGCGGATTTGTTGGCGATGTCCCGTTCCTGGCTGAGTTCGGCTTCCCGCTTGGTTCGCTCGATGGTCAGCGATTGCTGACGGGCCTCGAGATCCTTTTGGGCGATGGCGACTTCGGTGTCGCGGACGATCTCGTTTCGCTCCTTCTTGCGTCCCTCGGTGATGCGGGTCAATGCCGCTAGGCCCTGCGCGTCGAAGAAGTTGTTGGCGTTGAAATGCTTGATATCGGTCTGGTCGAGGCGTGTCAGCGACACGGATTCGAGTTCGAGGCCGTTCGACTGGAGATCGGCGCCGACAGCTTCCTGCACGGCCTTGACGAAATCCATGCGCTGTTCCTGCAGCGCGTCGAGATTCATCGTCGCGGCCACCGAGCGAAGGCCGTCGACGAATTTCGCCTCGATCAGGATGCGGAGAGCCTCGGCATCGTTGGTGCGGTTGCCGAGTGTCTGAGCTGCAAGCGCAATCGAGGAGGCATCGGGTTTCACGCGCACATAGAATTCAGCGCCGATATCGACGCGCATGCGGTCCTTGGTGATCAGTGCATCGCCTTCGCCGCGGCGAACCTCGAGGCGCAGCGTCTTCAGGTTCACCCGGGCAGTCGAATGGAAGATTGGCAGGACGACCGAACCGCCGTCGAGCACGACCTTCTGGCCGCCGAGACCGGTGCGCACATAGGCCTCATCGCGGCTGGAGCGCGTGTAAAGAGAGGCGAGGACAAAACCGATGCCGAAGATCAGAACAATCCCAATGCCAGCTGGTAGAATAACGTCGTATATCATTGCTGCTCCCTCAAAGATTGATTGTCCGCATCGGCGGGGTCGACCGGCGCGGGAATGGCGATAAACACATTTGCCTTGTGATCGACGAGAAGAACCGAAGCGCCGATCGCGAGCGGACCTTCGCCCTTGGCAGCTCGGGCTCGAAGCACGTGCCAGTTTCCATGCTGATCCTTGACGCGGACGCGGCCCGGCAGTCCCTGATCGAGCGGGCCGATCGACACCTCGGCTGTCCGGCCGAGCAAGGCGTCGAGATCGACCGCGTAGGTTTCGTCGTGCGGTACGATCCGCGCCACGGTTCTGCTCGATGCCCTGACCATGGGGATGGTTGCGAGCGCGGCAGGTATGACGGCTATCAAGCTTGGCAGCGGCGCCCAGACGGCGTTGGCGACGGCCTGCAACGCAAAGCCCGTCATCGCGAAGAAGCCGAGCGTCAGCATCATGAGAATCAGCAGCGGAACACCGCCGAGATTGAGCCAGGAAAGGTAAGCCAGGATGCCGTCATGGCCATGAACCTCCGGCTTTCCCAGAAATTCCGTCATCGAAAAACCCATGACCATCGCGAGCATCTCGATCCCGGTCAGGCCGACAAGGATCGCTGCGGCGATGGCGAAGGGCGCACATTCCGGTGAAAAAAGGAGCTCCATCGGCGTTATCGGTTATCCGCCTTGAAGCGTGCGAGCCGGGCTTCGATTGCCTGATCGCGGTGCAGTCGGTCGAGTTCGTCCAATTCGGAACTGTGGCCATGCTCGCCAGTGGGAACTCCGGTCAGCCGCGAGACGGCTGCGGCAGCGCGGGCAGCATCTGCACCCGGTGCGGGCTGGCTGTGACCGGTCGCTGCTTGTTCGGGATGCCGGGCGATACTGCGCTTGAAATCGGCAAGGCGAGCGTCCGCCTCGCGGCGCGTGGCGAGCACGGCCTGCAAGGCTTTCTGCCCTTCGTCAACCTGCTCTCTGGCATCGGCCAGTGCCTTATCGAGCGCTGCGATCTGGGATTCGAGATCGATCTGACGGGCGACGCCGGCCTTTGCCAGGTCATCCCGCCCGGAGGAGACGGCGAGGCGGATCTTCTGGTCGAGCGCGTTCATGTCTTCGACGATTTCGTCTTTGCGACTCTGGATGCGGTATTCCTCCGCACGCGCCTTGCCGAGATCGGTGCGTGCCTCATCAGCCGCCGCATCGATCTCGCGGACCGCTTGTTCAATGACGGCGATCTTGTTTACGCCTTCCGCCTTGTCGATGGCCGCATTCGCGATGCCCGCGATCAGGCGACCCATGCGTGAGAGAATGCCTTCGTTCGTCATGTTTTCCTCCATCCGAGCGGAATTCGGCGTAACGCCGATGTGAATCTCGTAACGGTCATGGCCCGCAACGAGGTAGGCCGGAAAAATACTCTCCCATCCCCGTGAATAACCCGCGACATCGAAGGGCACGGCAACACGTCCGTGCACCGTGGCGATCGTCAGGTCCGAAGGGCCTTTGATGGCGAAGAGCTTGTCATCGAGCGGCAGATGAGTCGGATCGGCGGTGACGCCGCGATTGGCGGCGAAATCGCGAAGGCCAAGCGTGACCAGCCTGGCCGGCAGGCCCGTCTGCTCGCGGACAGTTTCATAGGCAAGGTCATGCAACACGACGAGATTGGCGCCCGTCCTGTCAGAGACGAGGCCGGTCAGGATTTCGATCATCCTGAGATAGGCGGCAATGGTGTCGTCCAGCGCCTGCCGGGCACTGTCGTCAGGCGCCAGCGTGTAGCGCAGCAGCGATGGATGCGGTGTCTTGCCTGTGGTAGCCATAGGCAAAACATAAAGCACCGCTTTTGTGCTTTCAAGATGCTGCGCTAAAAACACAACCTAGTCTTAACGCGCAGTTAGAAGGACCGAGGGCAGCGTCCAGCATCGAGATATATTTAGGAAGCCGTTGCCGTGTCCGTCGCGGGCGGCAGGTCATTGCCGCCCGTCGATGATCGAAGAATTCACGTCGTTGATGTCGCGCTTGCCGCAGAGCGCCATGGTGATGTCCATCTCCTTACGGATGATGCCGAGCGCCAGCGATACGCCTTCCTTGCCCATGGCGCCGAGACCATAAAGGAAGGGGCGGCCGATATAGGTGCCCCTGGCGCCAAGCGCCACAGCCTTCAGCACGTCCTGGCCGGAGCGGATGCCGCCGTCGAGATGGATCTCGATACGGTCGCCGACGGCGTCGACGATCTTCGGCAGCATGCTGATCGAGGAGGGGGCGCCGTCAAGCTGGCGGCCGCCGTGATTGGAGACGACGATTGCATCGGCGCCGGTGTCGACGGCCGCCTTGGCATCCTCCGGATCGAGTATGCCCTTGATGATCAGCGGGCCGCCCCATTGTTCCTTGATCCAGGCGACATCGGCCCAGGACAGCCGCGGGTCGAACTGCTCGTGCGTCCATGCGGAGAGCGAGGCGATACTGGAGACATTCTTCGCGTGGCCGACGATATTGCCGAAGCTGCGGCGCTTGGTCTGCAGCATATCCAGGCACCAGAAGGGCCGGGTCGCCATCTGCCAGACATGTTTCGGGGTGAATTTCGGCGGCGCCGACAGGCCGTTGCGCAGGTCCTTATGCCGCTGGCCGAGGATCTGCAGATCGGCGGTCAGCACCAGCGCCGAGCATCCGGCCGCCTTGGCGCGGTTGATGAGGTTGAGGACAAAATCCTTGTCCCTCATCACATAGAGCTGGAACCAGAAGGGGCGCGTCGTCGCTGACGCCACGTCCTCGATCGAGCAGATGCTCATCGTCGAAAGCGTGAAGGGAACGCCGAACTCCTCGGCGGCGCGTGCGGCCAGCATCTCGCCATCGGCATGCTGCATGCCGGTCAGGCCGGTCGGCGCCAAGGCCACCGGCATCGACACTTTCTGGCCGATCATCGTCGTTGCCAGCGTGCGGTTGGTCATATCGACCATCACCCGCTGGCGCAGCTTGATCTGGCTGAAATCGCTCTCGTTCGCCGCATAGGTGGACTCCGTCCAGGCGCCCGAATCCGCATAGTCGAAAAACATCTTCGGCACACGGCGCCGTGCCAGCTTTTTCAGGTCGGCGATGGTGAGCGGGGTGGCCATGAATTGAACCTTCACATCTGAATGCAGCCATCGGCCATAACATGAATTTGGCAGGAGCGTTACGGGAAATTGGAGCCCCGCCGGGCTGCCTTTCGCGGTCCGAATTCGAGAGTAACAGGGCGTGTCAGCAAAGCCCCGCCTTTAACGCAACGCCGGCCACATAGGTCTCGGCGATCGCCCGGTCGTCGCCCATCGTCTGCAGCAGGAAGAGTTCCTCGGGCAGCGTCTTCACCACTTCCATCTTTAGCGCCATGGCGGGTGTCGCCGTTGCATCGAGAATGACGAGATCGGCCTCGGTGCCGGGTTCCAGCGTGCCGATCCGGTCCGCCAGCGACAGGGCGTCGGCATTGCCGCGCGTCATCAGGTAATAGCTTTCCAGCGGGTTCAGCCGTTCGCCGAGCAACTGCTGGATCTTGTAGGCTTCGTCCATCGTCCGCAGCATCGAATAGCTGGAACCGCCACCGATGTCTGTGGCGACGCCGATGCGTACCGGCTTTTCGCGCCGCGCCAGCGCCTTCAACGGAAACAGTCCGGAGCCGAGGAAAAGGTTCGAGGTCGGGCAGTGGACGGCGACGGCACCTGCCTCGCTCATCACATCGGCCTCGCGCTCGGACAGATGGATGGCGTGGCCGAAGAGGCTTTTCGGCCCGAGCAGGCCATAGCGGGCGTAGATGTCGGTATAGTCGGTCGCGTCGGGATAGAGCTCGCAGGTAAATCGGATTTCGTCGTGATTTTCCGAAAGATGCGTCTGGATGTGCAGGTCGGGAAATTCGCGGGCAAGGGCTGATGTCGCTTCCATCTGCGCCGGTGTCGAGGTGATGGCGAAGCGCGGTGTGATGGCGACGTGGTTGCGGCCCTTGCCATGCCAGTCCGATATCACCTGGCGGGTCTCGTCATAGCCCATCTCGGGCGTGTCGAGCAGGCCCTGCGGGGCGTTGCGGTCCATCATCACCTTGCCGCCGACCATGCGCATATTGCGTCTCATCGCCTCGGCGAAGAAGGCGTCGGCCGAGGTCTTGTGCACGGAGCAATAGGCAACCGCCGTCGTCGTGCCGTGGCGGATCAGCTCGTCGTAGAAATGCGTGGCGATCCTTTCAGCATGCGCGCTTTCGACGAAACGGCATTCCTCGGGAAAAGTATAGGTATTCAGCCATTCGAGCAGGTTGGCGGCGTAGGAGGCGATCACCTGCATCTGCGGAAAATGCAGGTGCATATCGATGAAGCCCGGCATGATCAGGTGCGGGCGGTGGTCGATCTCGACCGTGTCTGCGGCTGCTTTTGCCTTGACGTCGGTATAGGGCCCGATTGCCGTGATCAGCCCATTCTCGATCAGCAGGCCGCCATGCTCTTCGTAAAGATAGCTTTGGCTGTCGGCGAGGCTTAGCGGCGCGCGGTGGAAGGAAAGCAGGCGGCCGCGCAGGAGTGTCGTCGTCATTGTTTCTTGCCTTCGACTGCGCTCTCGAACCAGGCGACCAGCAGCTTGCGTTCGTCCGGCGTTATATCGGTGATGTTGCCGGGCGGCATGGCATGGCTGCGGCCCGCCTGTATATAGATCTCGCGGGCATGGGCGGCGATTTCCGCGTCGTTTTCGAGCATCACGCCATTGGGCGGCCGCACGATACCCTCATAGACCGGCTCGGCCGCGTGGCACATGGAACAGCGCGTCGAGACCAGTTGCTTGACGGCGGGGAAATGCGGATCGCCGGCGAATTGCTGGAAGGCGGGCGCGACCGCCGCCGCATCGGTTTCGCCGGTCAGCAGCTTCGGCACGGTCGAAAGCCACATGATCAGGATGAAGAGAATGACGGTAACGATCCAGGTCCAGGTCGGTCGGCCCTTCCTGGCATGCGTCGTGTTGAACCAGTGGCGGATGGTGACGCCCATCAGGAAGACCAGAGCCGCGATCACCCAGTTGAATTGCGTACCAAAGGACAGCGGATAATGGTTCGACAGCATGAAGAAGATGACGGGCAGCGTCAGGTAGTTGTTGTGTAGCGAACGCTGCTTGGCGACCTGCCCGTATTTGGGATCGGGAACCCGTCCGGCGATGAGGTCGGCGACGACGATCTTCTGGTTCGGAATGATGATCATGAAGACGTTGGCCGACATGATCGTCGCGGTGAAGGCACCGAGATGCAGGAAGGCGGCGCGGCCGGTGAAGAGCTGCGTATAGCCCCAGGCCATGAAGACGAGCACGATATAGAGCACCGCCATCAGTCCCCAGGTGTTTCGCCCAAGCGGCGACTTACAGAGCAGATCGTAGACGACCCAGCCGACGCCGAGCGATGCCAGCGAGATCAGGATCGCAGTCGGCGGACTGATATCGAGCACATGCCGGTCGATCAGGAACAGGTCGGCGCCGCCGTAATAGACGATGCATAGCATCAGGAAGCCTGATATCCAGGTGAAATAACTCTCATATTTGAACCAGGTCAGGTGCTCCGGCATCTGGGCGGGTGCTACCAGATATTTCTGGATATGATAGAAGCCGCCGCCATGGACCTGCCATTCCTCGCCATAGGCGCCGGGTGGCAGATGTGGGCGTTTCACCAGTCCGAGATCGAGCGCGATGAAATAGAAGGACGATCCGATCCAGGCGATCGCGGTAATGACATGGAACCAACGCGCCGCGAAGGCGAGCCATTCCCATGCTATGGCATATTCATACATCGAGTTCCCCTATCTTCCTCCGACTCGTGACATTGCGGAAATTTTGGCGGGGAGGGAAGAGGAGATTGAAGGACACGCGCTCAATCGCTGACGCGGCCAAAGGAGCAATGGAATGATCACCGCACTCTACAGCGATCAGGTCATCGCCGAAAACGCGCCGATGGACCGCCGGCTTGCCGCGCTCGTCCTCGCGCGCGGGAACCGCATCGGCTATATTGCATCCGGTCCGGATCCGCAGCGCGCTTTTTTCGATGAGAAACGGCAGTATTACTTCAGCTACGGGCTTTCTCTCGATCCCTTCGTCGATCTCGACGCTCTCTCCGGCAACGAGGAGATCAGCCGGCTGTTTTCCTGCGACGCCATCCATCTTTCCGGCGGCCACACCGGCGATTTTTTGAGAAGGCTGCGGCAGAGTGGCATGCTCTACAAGCTGCGCTCATGGGCATTGGACGACGGCATTCTCGTCGGAACCAGTGCTGGGGCGATTTTGATGACGCCGACGATCGCAGTCGACGCGCTCTTTTCCGGCGGTTCGCCTGATGCGGCGCAGGACGGCGCGGCTCTTGATCTCCTGCCCTTCGAGTTCTTCCCGCATCTGAACGACGATCCCGGCTATCTCTCCGCGCTGCTGCGCTACAGCGAGACGACGGCAATCCCTATTCTCGCCTGCCGAGACGGCGAAGGTCTCATCCTCGGTAATGGGCTCGTCGAGATCTTCGGCGCTCCGCTGACGATTTCCGGCGGTTTTGCCGAAGCTGCCGATCGCGGCTGCATCGCCGATCTGCTGTTGCGTGCCTAAAAGCTGCCGAGAAGGCTGTGCATTATCTCCGCCCTATGCTGAATCTGCTAATTCAGCAGATCTTGAACTACGACGACTCGATTACAGTTATTTGCAGGCCGCCGGAGTGAAATAGAACCTTTAGATCATCGGCGGCGCATTCATCGACGGAGAAGATGCCCATGCGCAGCATTCTGACGTGTGTGATGATTGCGTATGCGTCGTTGGCGATGGCTCACGACGCACCCTCGGGGTGGAGTTATGACCCCTATTGTTGCAACGGCGACAGTCATAGCGGCGATTGCCAAATGATCCCTTCGAAAAGCGTGGCGGTGACGCCAGGCGGATATCGTGTGACGCTGATGCCGGGTGACCACCGGCTGGTCACGCATGCACATGTCTTTCTGCTGCCGATGACGCAGGCGATGCAATCCGGCGATAATGACTATCATCTCTGTCTGTTCCCGAACGAGGATACACCGCGCTGTTTCTACGCGCCGGAAATGGGATTTTGAAGCCGAGCCAAGACCGGACCCGGCTCACGAACCGGGTCCGGCATGTCGCTGCCCGAAAATGGCTGCACATTTTTAGGTGACATGCATCAATTTCCGGCTGCCTTCATCTCTTC
This sequence comes from Rhizobium sp. 10PS4, assembly GCF_032464805.1. Classification (NCBI taxonomy): domain Bacteria; kingdom Pseudomonadati; phylum Pseudomonadota; class Alphaproteobacteria; order Hyphomicrobiales; family Rhizobiaceae; genus Rhizobium; species Rhizobium sp. 10PS4. The sequence continues at coordinate 67,761 of NZ_JAWDIW010000019.1, forward strand.
GAGGATCCAGTTGCGGAAGGCCTTGATCTTGGGCACGTTGCGACGGTTTTCCGGGTAGACGAGCCAGTAGGCCTTGCCGTCGCTGCGGGTCAGTTCGAAGGGTTGATAGAGCCGGCCGAGCGCGATCTCGGCCGCATAGAAGGCAGGATGAAGGATGGCGACGCCATGGCCGGCGATCGCCGCATCGGCTTCGACCGCCTGAGAGCCGAGCTGGTTGCGCGGGCGCCGATCGAGATCCGTGTCTGTGACGCCGGCTGCCTCGAACCATTGTTTCCACCAGATGTCGCCGGCGTCGAAGATATCGAAGTTCAGGAGATCGCGCGGCTCCCTGATGCCACCTGCCGCCTCCGCCAGCTTCGGGCTCAGCATCGGCGTGAACTCCAGCCCCATCAGCCGGTGCAGCGCCAGCCCCGGCCAGTTGCCGTCGCCCCAGCGGATGCCGACATCGATCTGTTCGCGGGCGAAGTCGATGATGTCAGAACTCGCCTGAAAGCGCACCGCGATGGCCGGATGTTTCAAATGGAAGGAGCCAAGGCGCGGCGCCAGCCACTTCGAGGCGAAGGTATGGGTCGAACTGATGGCGAGCGTGCCTTCGACGCTGTCGCGCGCCGTCGCCATCGCGTCGTGCAGCATGGCGAAAGCTTCCGTCACCTTCGGGGCCAGCCGCTCGCCGGTGTCTGTCAGTGCGATCTGGCGGGGACGGCGCAGGAAGAGCGGCTCGCCGACATTCTCCTCCAGCAGCTTGATCTGATAGCTGACGGCCGTCTGCGTCATGCCGAGTTCGTCGCCCGCCTTGGTGAAACTTCCGAGCCGGGCAGCGGCTTCGAAAACGCGCAACGCATTCAGCGGGAATTGTTTCGACAGCTTCATGGATAAGTTCTCTTAATGCAGGCAGACGGTTGTTCGATTGGAATTGCAGCATTTTTGGCCGCAAACTGCAACTCATACCATCAATCTATCGAGGTGATGTCATGGACTGCCATGTTATCGAAGAGAGCCGGCCGCAGCCAAGAATCCAGATTTTCCGGCGCCTTGCCGGCTGGCTGGCAAGCGGCCCTGACCGTTTCTGCCGTCTGCCCCGGCTCGATCTCACTGCTGCGCCGGACCGCGTTAAGCGCGATCTTGGTTTCCTCGACGGGCGCGATCCCTATTACGAGGACGAGCGCATGCGGTAGGCAGCGAGCGCCGTCAGGATCTCGGCGGCGGTCAAGGCGGCGATCACCTCAGGGCGCTTGTCCCTGACCGCGGCGCCGCCGATCGGCAGCGTCAACCGCTCGAGCCAGCCACGCTCACCGCCGCCTTCCCGGGAAAGCCAGCTGGCGAAGGTGGCGCGCTTGGTGGCCGAGCCGATCATGCCGGCATAGGCGAGATCCGTTCTTTCCAGCGCTTCGCGGGCGATGAGGAAATCCAGCGCGTGGTCGTGCGTCAGGATGACGATCGCGCCGCCAGCCGGAATATCCTTCACCAGCGCTTCGGGCATCGGCATGAGCCGCGTCTTCGTCTCGGGAGGCAGGTTGGCGAGTTCCTCCTGCCGCGTCTCGACAACCGTCACCGACAGCGGCAGCGGCGCAAGGGCCGTTGCCAGCGCCCGGCCGACATGGCCGGCGCCGAAGAGATAGACCGCCGGCAGACACTCGATCTCGCCGGCAAGTCTTGCCTCGATTTCCTCGGTAACCGCCCGCGTCACCCGGCGAAACCGCAATTGCGTGCGCCCACCGCAGCACTGACCGATCTCAGGCCCGAGCGGGATATCCATCTCCGCCATCCCGCCGGTTCCCGCGAGCAAGTCCCGCGCATTCGCGATCGCCATGAATTCGAACTGGCCGCCGCCGATCGTGCCCCATAACGCGGTTTGCGATACCAGCATGAAGGTACCGGCCTCGCGTGGGGTCGAGCCCTGCGTGCCGGTGATATCGACGAGGATGCAGTCTGGGTGGGCGGCGAGGAAGGGGTGGATGCCGGTCATGGATGGCTGACCGATGGGTTCGCGGGTGTGTCACCCCCCTCTGTCCTGCCGGACATCTCCCCCACAAGGGGGGAGATCGGTATGAGGCGGCGACTTCCCGGAACAGAGAAGTCGTAGCGCAGAGTCGGACTTTGGTGATGTAGCGGCAAGGTAGTAAGGCGCAGAGCATTCCTTCTTGCTGATCTCCCCCCTTGTGGGGGAGATGTCCGGCAGGACAGAGGGGGGTATCGCTCACTCCAAGCTCTCTGCCCGTCCTGCTCAGCCAACAAACCAGCCGGACGCGTTTCCATCTGTTATACCCGCTTCATCCGCTCGACCGCCATCAGCACCCGTTCCGGCGTCGCCGGGGCGTCGAGCCTCGGGCAGACCTTGTAGTTGGCCACACTTGCTACCGCCATCGACAGCGCTTCCAGCACCGAGATCGCCAGCATCAAGGGTGGTTCGCCGACGGCCTTGGAGCGGCCGATGATGGCCTCAGTGTTCTCGGACCATTCGGCAAGGCGCACGTTGAAGATCTTCGGGCGGTCGGAAGCGAGCGGGATCTTGTAGGTCGAGGGAGCATGGGTGCGCAGCCGGCCCTTGTCGTCCCACCAGAGCTCTTCCGTCGTCAGCCAGCCCAGGCCCTGGACGAAGGCGCCTTCGACCTGGCCCATGTCGATCGCCGGGTTCAGCGAGCGGCCGACATCGTGAAGGATGTCGGTGCGATCGATCAGATATTCGCCCGTCAGCGTGTCGATCGAAACCTCAGTGCAGGAGGCGCCGTAGGCGAAATAATAGAAGGGCGTGCCGCGGCCGGCCTTGCGGTCCCAGTGAATCTTCGGCGTCTTGTAGAAGCCGGCGGCGGAAAGCTGGACGCGGGCGAGATAGGCCTGCTTGATGAAATCGGGGAAGGGGATCTCGATCTCGCCGACGCGCACGCGGTTCGGCAGGAAGACGACATCGGCGGCCCCAACATCCCATTTCTCGGCGGCAAAGGCGACCAGCCGTTCCTTGATCTGGCGAGCGGCGTCATAGGCGGCCATGCCGTTCAAGTCCGAGCCGGAGGAGGCGGCGGTGGCCGAGGTGTTCGGCACCTTGGCCGTCGTCGTCGCGGTGATCTTTACCCTGTCGATATCGACCTGGAAGCTGTCGGCCAGCACCTGCGCCACCTTGGTATAGAGGCCCTGGCCCATTTCGGTGCCGCCATGGTTCAGGTGGATCGAGCCGTCCTGGTAGATGTGGACGAGGGCGCCTGCCTGGTTGAAGGCGGTCATGGTGAAGGAAATGCCGAATTTCACCGGCGTCAGCGCGATGCCCTTTCTTATGTAGCGGCTGTCGCGGTTGAAGGCGATGATGGCGTTGCGCCGCGCCCGGTATTCGGCCGTTTCCTCCAACTCCTCGACGATGCGGGCGATGATGTTGTCCTCGACCTCCTGATGGTAGGGGGTGAGCGTACGCCCGGAGCCCGGCTGACCATAGAAATTCAGCTTGCGGACATCAAGCGGGTCTTTGCCGACGACATAGGCGATCTCCTCGATGAAGCGTTCGGCGCCGAGCATGCCCTGCGGCCCGCCGAAACCGCGGAAGGCGGTGTTAGAGACGGTGTGCGTCTTCAGCGGCTTCGAGGTCAGATGCACATGCGGATAGAAATAGCTGGAATCGGCATGGAAGAGGGCACGGTCGGTCACCGGCCCTGAGAGGTCGGAGGAGAAACCGCAGCGCGCCGCATAAGTGGCGTCGACCGCATGGATGCGGCCTTCAGCGTCGAAGCCGAGTTCGTAATCGACGAGGAAATCGTGGCGCTTGCCGGTGGCGCTCATATCCTCGTCGCGATCAGGGCGGAATTTGATTGCGCGGCCGAGCTTCTTGGCGGCGATCGCCGCAAGTGCTGCGAACTGATTGCCCTGCGTTTCCTTGCCACCGAAGCCGCCGCCCATGCGGCGCACGTTGACTGTCACTGCGTTCGAAGGGATGTCGAGTACGTGGCCGACGATGTGCTGGATCTCGCTTGGATGCTGCGTCGAGGACCAGACGGTGACCTCGTCGTCCTCGCCGGGGATCGCCACGGCGATATGGCCTTCGAGGTAGAAATGCTCCTGTCCGCCGATGCGCATCTGACCTTTCAGACGCATGGCAGCATTCGTCATTTCCGTTTCCGGCTCGCCGCGGTGCAGCGTCATCGGGGTGATGACGAGCGGGCTGCCATTGGCGAGCGCGCCGTCGATATCGCTCCAGTGCGGCAGGTCGCGATAGTCGATCTTTGCCAGCTGCGCGGCGCGGCGGGCGGCATCACGCGTCTCGGCGATGACGGCAAAGATCGGTTGGCCATGAAACTGAACTAGAGTTTCGGCCAGCAGCGGCTCGTCATGGCTGCCGTTGGAGCTGACGTCGTTGATACCGGGCACGTCCTTGCCGGTGAAAACCCAGACGACGCCGGGATGCGCGGCGACCGCGGAAAGGTCGATGCTGAGGATTTCGGCATGCGCCCGATCTGAGAGGCCGACGGCGCCATGCAGCAGATCTGCGGGTTCGGGAATATCGTCGATATAATCAGCGGTTCCGGTGACATGCTTATGCGCTGAATCATGCCGCAGCGAGCCGTGCATCGGGCCGTTGATGATGGCTTTGCGGTCTTCGAAGGTGGATTTGTCCATTAGCGGCGTCCTCCGCGAAGGGAGCGATGGGATGCGGTTACTCCGCACTCCCTCATTCCTGTGCCTGTCACAGGAATCCAGCCACCGCGCGTCTGCGCGGTGAATGACTCATATGACACTAAGCAAAAGTCTCTCGCGCCCAAGGACTTGGGCACGCTGGATTCCTGTGACAGGCACAGGAATGAGGGAGGGGAGGCGACCGCGGCCGTTCCCATCGAAGCTTGCGACCAGGTCTTGGAGATCAGGCGGACGGTCGCTTTTTTCATTACGCCACCTCCTCGAACCGCTTCAGCTCCGCCGGCGCGCCCACGGTCTCGAGATAGAACCGCGTCAACAGGTTCTTCGCCGTCAGTTGTCGGTATTCCGCCGTGGCGCGCCAGTCGGTCAGCGGCTGGTAGTCGGCGTCGAATGCGTGGCGGGCTGCCTCGATCGTTACTTCCGTCCATGGTTTGCCGATCAACTCGGCCTCCACCGTGCGGGCGCGTTTCGGCCTTGCCGCCATGCCGCCGAAGGCGATGCGGATGTCGGAAACGATTTCTGCCTCGTCGAGCGTCAGCAGGAAGGCGCCGAGCACGGCAGTGATGTCCTCGTCGCGGCGCTTGGTGATCTTGTAGGCGGCAAAGCGGCTTGTTCCCGCCGGATAGGGCACGTAGACGCTTTCGACGAATTCGCCGGGCTTTCGGTCCTGCTTGCCATAGGCGATGAAGAAATCCTCGAGCGGCATTCTGCGCTGACCTTCCAGGGACCGCAGCGTCAGCGTCGCGCCGAGCGCGATCAGCGGCGGCGGGCTGTCGCCGATCGGCGAGCCGTTGGCGATGTTGCCGCCAATCGTGCCCATGTTGCGCACCTGCTCGCCGCCGACGCGATCGATCAACCGGCCGAGCGCCAGGATTTTCTGAGAGGTTGCTTCGAAGGCCTTGGTGTAGCTGACGCCGGCGCCGATGGTAACGCCGTCCTCGCCTTCCGTGACCGATTGCAATTCGCTCAAATGATTGATGAAGACAACCGGGCTCAGCCTGCGCATCTGCTTCGTCACCCAGAGGCCGACGTCCGTCGCGCCGGCGACGATAATTGCGTCGGGTTCCTGCGAGAGGACCTCGGCCAGCGCCTGGACCGAAGCCGGCACGATCAGCCGGTCCTCGCCATTCGCAATCCTGATCGTACCGCTCGCCTGCATTGCCCAAAGCCGCGAGACGATTTCAGAGCGCGTCCGTTCCAGCGGATCGAAGAGCGTGCTCGGCCGCATCAGGCTCACCTGCTCGGCGGCCTTGACGATCGGCTCATAGCCCGTGCAGCGACAGAGATTGCCTTGCAGCGCCTTTTCGATTTCCTGGCGGCTCGGCTTTTCCTTGGCGAGCCAGAGACCGTAAAGCGACATGACGAAGCCTGGGGTGCAGAAGCCGCATTGCGAGCCATGACAATCGACCAATGCCTGCTGGACGGGATGCAGGGCGCCGTCCCTGCCGGCCAGATGCTCGACCGTTACCACATGGGTGGCGTGCAGCGAGCCGATGAAACGGATGCAGGCATTGACGGATTCATAGGCGAGCTTGCCGTCGGCCAGCCGGCCGACGAGCACGGTGCAGGCGCCGCAATCGCCCTCGGCGCATCCTTCCTTGGTGCCCGTCAGCCGTCGCTTCAACCGCAGAAAATCGAGAAGCGTCTCGGTCGGCGCGACATCGGTAAGCGTGATGTCCTCGCCATTGAGGATGAAGCGGATGCTGTCGTTCATGATGTTCCCGGTTGTTTTTCCAAATGGTTAAGCCGCCGTCCAGCCCCCGTCAATCGAGATATGCGTTCCGGTCACCTGGCGGGCGGCGTCGCTGGCGAGGTAGAGCGACAGTGCGCCGATCTCCTCGGCCTTGACGAATTCATGCGTCGGCTGCGCCTTGAGGATGACTTCGCTCTTTACCTGCTCCTCGGTCATGCCGCGGGCCTTGGCGGTGTCCGGGATCTGCTTCTCGACGAGCGGGGTCAGCACGTAGCCGGGGCAAATGGCGTTCACGGTCACGCCGAACTCGGCAAGCTCGAGTGCTGCCGTCTTCGTCAGGCCTAATATACCATGTTTTGCCGCGACATAGGCGGATTTGAAGGGAGAGGCGACGAGGCCGTGGGCCGAGGCAATGTTGATAATGCGGCCATGCTTCTTCATCTTCATCAGCGGGATTGCGGCGCGCATGGTATGAAAGGAACTCGACAGATTGATCGCGATGATCTGATCCCATTTCTCGATCGGGAAATCCTCGATCTTCTCGACGTGCTGGATGCCGGCATTGTTGACCAGGACATCGACGCTGCCGAAGGTCTTGGCAGCCGTTTCGATCAGGTCGGCGATCTCGGCCGGCTTCGTCATGTCGGCCGGATGATAGAGCGCCCGGCCTTTGGACAATGATTCAAGCCGTTCGACGATCGCATTGATTTCATCAGCCTTTCCGAAACCATTGATGACGACGTTGTCGCCCGTTTCGGCGAAGGCAGTGGCGATCGCAAGGCCGATGCCGCTGGTGGAACCGGTGACGACAACTGTTCTGCTCATGCTGTTCTCCCTGAAATCGCGATGCTGCGTTGCAGCGTTGACTGCGAGGTTATGCCTAAAGCCGGCGGGCTGGCAATTCCGCTTTATTCGCTTTTCTCGCCCGCATCCGTGGCCTATTGATTTGTCACGATAATCCACATGTTAAGGGAGGAATTTCATGAGCGGATATGTTCTGGCGATCGATCAGGGAACGACGTCGACGCGGGCGATCGTCTTCGATGGCGACATGCATGTCGCCGGCAAGGGCCAGAAGGAATTTACCCAGATCTATCCGCGCTCCGGCTGGGTCGAGCACGATCCCGAGGAGATCTGGGATTCGGTCGTCTCCACCGTCCACATGGCGCTGCGCGATGCCGGGATCGAGGCTAGGGATCTTGCAGCGCTCGGCATCACCAACCAGCGCGAGACCGTCGTCGTCTGGGAGCGCGAGACGGGCCGGCCGATCCAGAATGCCATCGTCTGGCAGGACCGGCGTACGGCAAGCTATTGCGACAATCTGAAACGGCAGGATCTCGAGCGGCTGTTCACGAAGAAGACCGGGCTGATCCTCGATCCCTATTTTTCCGGCACCAAGCTCTCATGGATGCTGGCTAACGTGAAGGGCGCGCGGGCGCGCGCCGCCAGGGGCGATCTCTGCTTCGGCACGATCGACACCTTCCTGATCTGGCGGCTGACGGGTGGCAAGAGCTTCGTCACCGATGCCACCAACGCCTCGCGCACGCTGATGTACAACATTGCCGAAAACACGTGGGACGAGGATCTGCTTGAGATTCTGAGAGTCCCCGCCGCCATGCTGCCGGAGGTCAAGGATTGCGCCGCCGATTTCGGCACGGTCGATCCTGATATTTTCGGTGCTGCTATCCCGATCCTCGGCGTGGCCGGCGATCAGCAGGCAGCGACCATTGGCCAGGCGTGTTTTGCGCCGGGCATGATGAAATCAACCTACGGCACCGGCTGTTTCGCGCTGCTCAATACCGGCGCCGATATGGTGCGGTCCAAAAACCGGCTGTTGACCACCATCGCCTACCGCCTGAACGGCGAGACGACCTATGCGCTGGAAGGTTCGATCTTCATCGCCGGCGCCGCGGTGCAATGGCTGCGGGACGGGCTCGGCATCATCGGCAGCGCCGCCGAGACCAACGCCCTTGCCGAAAGGGCCGATCCGACACAGGAGGTCTACCTCGTGCCCGCCTTCACCGGGCTCGGCGCGCCGCACTGGGATGCGAAGGCGCGCGGTGCGATCTTCGGGCTGACGCGCAACAGCGGCCCGGCAGAACTCTCCCGGGCGGCGCTGGAGGCCGTCTGCTACCAGACCCGCGATCTGCTCGACGCCATGCAGAAGGACTGGAAGAACGGCACCGACGACACCGTGCTGCGCGTCGACGGCGGCATGGTCGCCTCTAACTGGACGATGCAGCGCCTTGCCGATTTGCTCGATGCCCCGGTCGACCGCCCGGTGATCCTGGAGACGACGGCGCTGGGGGCTGCCTGGCTCGCCGGCAGCCGGGCAGGGGTGTGGCCGGACCGGGACGGTTTTTCGGCGACGTGGAAACGCGATCGGCGGTTCGAGCCCGAGATGGACGAGAAGGTGCGGGCGGCAAAGCTCAAGGGTTGGAAGAATGCGGTCAAGCGGACGCTGAGTGAGGGGTAAGGGGGCGGATGGAGCCGCGATATAACTCCGCTCGTTTCTGCGAGATACTCGGCTATTTCTGTAGCCACGGCGTTGTCTGCTCGAGAAGATCACGAATTTCCGGTCAATAATTTTTTGATGCGGCCTGTCGGGTAAGCGGTTACTCCTTCGTCATTCAAAAAGAGGAGTGAGCGATGCTTTATGCAATCCTTTGTTACGCCTATGAGGAAACCGTCTTCGCCTGGAGCAAGGAGGAGGAGGCTGCCGTCATGGAGAAACTCTACGCCGTGCAGGAGCCGCTTGCCGCATCCGGCAAACTCGGCCCCGTCGGCCGGCTGATGCCGACGACGGCTGCGACCACGGTGCGCAAGGGCAGGGACGAGCCCTTGGTCATCGATGGGCCTTTTGCGGAAACGAAAGAGGCGCTTCTCGGCTTCTATGTCGTCGACTTTGAAACGCTCGACGAGGCGATCACCTTCTCGAAGCAGCTTTCATCCGTCAATCCAGGTTCCACCTCTTACGAAATTCGGCCTTTCTACGTCTTCAGGCCCGGAGATGCTTCATCATGACAGACATTGCCTGGATCGACCTCGCGCTTGCATCGGCCCGCCCGAAGGCGCTCGGCGCGCTGCTGCGCTATTTCCGCAATCTCGATACCGCGGAAGAGGCGTTTCAGGAAGCGTGTCTGAGGGCGATCCGGACATGGCCGGAGAAAGGGCCGCCGCGTGATCCCACAGCCTGGCTCATCTTCGTCGGCCGCAACAGCGGCATCGATGCGGTGCGCAAACGGGCGAAGATCCAGGCTCTGCCGGATGAGGACGTCATTTCCGATACCGAGGATGCCGAAAGCGATATCGCCGAGCGGCTGGATGATTCCAATTATCGCGACGATATCCTGCGGCTGCTGTTCATCTGCTGCCATCCCGATCTGCCGGCGACCCAGCAGATCGCGCTGGCGCTGCGCATCGTTTCCGGGCTTTCGGTGCCGCAGATCGCGCGTGCCTTCCTGGTTTCCGAAAGCGCCATGGAACAGCGCATCACCCGCGCCAAGGCGCGCGTCGCCAAGGCTGGGGTGCCTTTCGAAACGCCGAGCCCGCAGGAAAGAGCCGAACGGCTCTCGATCGTCAGCACGATGATCTACCTGATCTTCAACGAGGGCTACAGCCAGGCCGATCCCAGGCACGAGGCGGCTGCCTTCAGCGACGAAGCGATCCGGCTAGCTCGGTTGATGCTGCATATCTTCCCGTCGGAACCGGAGCTGATGGGGCTGCTTGCGCTCATGCTCCTGCAGATCTCGCGCCGGCCGGCGCGCTTCAATGCCGGAGATGAGATCGTGCTGCTCGAAGATCAGGACCGGTCGCTCTGGAACCGGCCCTTCATCAACGAGGCTTTAGCGCTGCTCGACAAGGCGCTGCGCCATCGTCAGCCCGCTCCTTATCAGATTCAGGCAGCCATCGCCGCCGTTCATTCCCGCGCAAAACGGGCCGAGGATACCGATTGGGTGGAGATCGATCTGCTCTATCGCGCGCTCGAGCGTCTCCAGCCGTCGCCTGTCATAACGCTGAACCGGGCGGTGGTCGTTTCCAAGCTCCAGGGTGCGCAGGATGCGCTCGACCTCATCGATCCGCTTGGCGAGAAACTCGGCGGCTATTTCTACTATCACGGCTTACGGGGCGGACTGCTGAAGCAGCTTGGCTTGACCAGCCAGGCGCGCGAAGCCTTCGACCGCGCCATTGCGCTCGCCCATTCGGCGGCTGAAGCAGCCCATATCCGTCGGCAGATCGACAAGATGCAGGAAGAGGCCACGCAGCCGATCGCAAAATAAAATGCGAAAAAGCCGGAGCGTTGTCGGAACGGCGAACTCTGACACGTCCTTGTAACAACCTGAGAGGAAACAGGTTTCATTCAAATGGAGAGATGTCGACATGACCGCCAGCACGCAACATGAACTCGTCCTCGTTCGCGAATTCGACGCGCCGCGCGAGAAGATCTACAAGGCATGGACCGATCCCGCCTTGCTGAAGCAGTGGTTCGTGCCGCGTCCCTGGGGTGTGACCGAAGCAATGCTCGACGTCCGCCCCGGCGGTTCCAGCGTCGTCGTCATGCATGACCCCGAGGGCAATCAATACCCGAACCGTGGCGTCTATCTCGAAATCGTCGAGAACGAGAAGATCGTCTTCACCGATGCCTATACCAGCGCTTGGGTGCCTTCCGAGAAACCGTTCTTCACGGGCCTCATCCTGCTCGAAGATCTCGGCAACGGTCGCACGAAATATACCGCCAAGGCGCTGCACTGGCGCGCCGAGGACAAGGAAGCGCACGAGAAGATGGGTTTCCACGAAGGATGGGGCAAGGCTGCGGACCAACTGGCGGAGCTGCTGGCGAAGATGTGAGCGGCGCGGTGAGACCGCGTCGTGCTGACGCTTGAAGCAAGGTTTGAGGCGGTTCGAAAGATGATTCCGCCGATGCTTCGAAGTCGTTGAATTCAGATTCGAATTCGCGGTTTTTGGCGTCTCTGACGAAGTAGGATTTCCCTATGCGTTCCACAGCACCATGTGTCATGCTTCTGGCATGAAGGGGTACGTCTACATCCTGGCATCCGCACGCAACGGCACGCTCTATACCGGTGTGACACGGGACCTTGCCGGCCGGCTATACGAACATCAGAACGAGCTGACGCCCGGCTTTACATCGAAATATGGCGTCAAGACGCTTGTGTGGTTTGAGGAGCATGACCTGCTGACGACTGCAATTACGCGTGAGAAGACAATCAAGAAATGGCCACGGCGGTGGAAGCTCAATCTCATTGAGAGGGAGAATCCCGACTGGGAGGATATTTCATTTCACCTCTTGGGTCTGTGAAGAGGTGAGTCTCTTGTCGCGCGGACGCGCGACTGCTGGATTCCTGTGACAGGCACAGGAATGAGGGAGCAAGAGGAACGCATCCTGCCACTCATGCCCTTTATCATCAGGTTTTAGACTGGATGAAGCAGTTGTTGTTGAACTCCCGAGTGCCAAGAACTCCCTCATTCCTGTGCCTGTCACAGGAATCCAGCAGCGCCGTGTCCACGGCGCAGAGACTCTTTAACATCCAAATGATCTCCACCCATCCAACCTGGTTGACGGCGGCCATCGACCGCCTGGAACATCACGCCACTTATCGAAATTCTCGAACATTTCGTTCCAGAATTTGTATTTGCGCTCCATCCTCGGCATCCTTATCTCAGCCGAGAATTCAACAGGATGCCGATGATGGAACTGGGGCTTTACACATTCGCCGACGTCAATCCCAACCCCTCCCGCAGTAAGGGCGCGGAAGGGGCTGAGCGGCTGAAGCATCTTATCGAGGAAATCGAGCTTGCCGATCAGGTGGGGCTCGATGTCTTCGGCCTCGGCGAACATCACCGGCCGGACTATGCTGCGTCTGCTCCGGCGGTCTTGCTGGCGGCGGCCGCCGTCAAGACCAGGAATATCCGGCTGACCAGTGCGGTCACCGTGCTCTCCTCCGATGATCCGGTGCGGGTCTTCCAGCAGTTTTCGACGCTCGATCTGATCTCCAACGGCCGGGCTGAAATCATGGCGGGGCGTGGCTCCTTCATCGAGTCCTTCCCGCTGTTCGGCTATAATCTCGAAGACTACGACCAGCTTTTCGAGGAGAAGCTCGATCTGCTGCTGGCGCTGCGCGACAGCGAGGTTGTGGAGTGGAAGGGCGAGCTTCGCGCGCCGATCAACGGGCGCGGCGTCTATCCAAGGCCGCTGCAGGATACGTTGCCGCTCTGGGTCGCGGTCGGCGGTACGCCTCAGTCGGTGGCGCGCGCCGGCGCGCTGGGCCTGCCGGTGGCGCTGGCGATCATCGGCGGCGAGCCGCGCCGTTTTGCGCCGCTCTTCGATCTCTATCGCGAGGCCGCGCGCCGGGCAGGGCAGGATCAGTCAAAGTTGAAGACCAGTATCAACGTCCACGGCTTCATCGCCGACACGACGGCGGCAGCCGCCGACCAATTCTACGGGCCTCAGGCGGAGGTGATGAACCGCATCGGCCGCGAGCGCGGCTGGGGGCCGACGAACCGGGCGCATTTCGACATGTCGCGCGGGCCGAACGGCGCGCTCTTCGTCGGTGATCCCGAGGCGGTCGCCGAAAAGATCATCGCCCATCATGCACTCTTCAAAAACGACCGCTTCCTGCTGCAGATGGCGATCGGCCTGATGCCGCATGCCGAGATCATGCGCGGCATCGAGCTTTACGGCACGAAAGTCGCGCCGATCGTGAGAAAGGCATTGACTGGCAGCGGCGAAGGGGCGAAAGCCACGGCTTGAAAGGCGGCCACGACCGTCCTGCGCAAGGCCGGAACAGACGAATGGTTATCGCAAACGACGATGAACTGGTAAAGCTCAAGGAGATCGGCCGCATCTGCGCCAACGCCATCCAGGTGATGGCGGCGGCGATGGAGCCCGGCATGACGACGCTGGAGCTCGACCAGATCGGCCGCAAGGTGCTCGAGGATTCGGGCGCGCGCTCGGCGCCGGAGTTCTGCTATCAGTTTCCCGGCGCCACCTGCATCAGCATCAATGAGGAAATCGCCCACGGCATTCCCGGCCCGCGCGTCATCCGCGCCGGCGACCTCATCAATATCGACGTCTCGGCGGAAAAGGATGGCTTCTTCGCCGATACCGGCGCCTCCTTCGCGGTGCCGCCGGTCAAGCCGAAGATCGAACGGCTCTGCCGCGACGGCAAGCGGGCGCTCTGGGTCGGGCTCAACCAGGTGAAATCGGGCGAGCCGCTCGCCAAGATCGGCACCGCCGTCGGCGCCTTCGCGCAGAAGAACCGCTATACGCTGGTCGCCAATCTGGCGAGCCACGGCGTTGGCCGCTCGCTGCATGAGGAGCCGGCCGAGCTCTCGACCTGGCCGGACCCTTCCGAAAAACGGATGATGACAGAAGGTCTCGTCTTCACCGTCGAGCCGTTTCTCTCGCTCGGCGCGACATGGGCCGAAGGCGGCGATGATGCCTGGACGCTCTATGCCGATCCGAAGGCGCCGACCGTGCAATACGAACACACGGTGGTCGCGACGCGCAACGGGCCGGTGATTCTAACCTTGCCGGATGAGCGGGCGTAGGGCTGGGACCGGTGTTATTCCGGCTGGGTGGGAGCACCCGCCTCGCCCTTCGAGGCCCCGGCGGGGCACCTCAGGGTGAGGCTCTCTTGGAGGCTTCACGCGTTGGCAGCAGAAGCCGTGCATTCTCCACACCTTTACGGCATCTTCAAACGCACCTCACCCTGAGGTGCGAAGCCCGCAGGGCATAGCCTCGAAGGGTCCTGCCGCAACGCCGCTTCTTGCCTGCCTCCTGGCACGAGCGCTCGCCCCACCATTCGGCTCTCGTCCTCAGCCCCGCGTTCCCGGCCTGCCGCCTTGCAGGATTTCGGTGGCGGCGCGTTCGAGGATGCCGGCGATGCGGGCGGCTTCGGGTTTCGACCAGGGATAGCGCATCCTGAGCGCCGAGCGCAGCAGCATGCGGGCGGCGCAGATATCGCCGCCGTCCTGCATGAAGTCGCCGTCATCGCCATCGTCGGCGCCGTGACGGTCGGTTTCGAAGACACGCTTCACATAGGCCATCTTCTCGCCGACGCGCCCGAGACCGGCGAGCGTGAGCCGAGAATTTTGAAGTTTCGGGAAATTGATCGATTGATCAGAATTACTTGATTGTGGTGCCGGTGCTGCGGCGCGATAAGCGCTGCATGCTCATGCGCACCGGTCACTCCCCGCCGAATCTTGTCTCCACCGCCGCTGCCGGCGCCGTTGCCTTGGCCGCTGCCATGGGCTTCGGGCGCTTCTCCTACACGCCGATCCTGCCGGGCATGATCAGCGGCGTGCCGCTTTCGGCAGCGGATGCAGGTTTCATCGCATCGGCCAATTTCGTCGGTTATCTCGTCGGCGCCGTGCTTGCCGCCTATGGCTGGGCAGCGGGTCGGGAGCGGCTGGTGTCGCTGCTGTCGCTGCTGGCAACTGCGATCCTGCTTGCCGCCATGGCCGCCACCGATTCCGTCGCGACCTTCGCGGTCATCCGCTTTCTGGCGGGCATCGCCAGCGCTTTTGCGATGGTCTTCACCTCGTCGATCGTGCTCAGCCACGGGGCTGCCGCCGGCAACGATCATGTGCAGGCGGTGCATTTCGGCGGGCCGGGGGCTGGCATCGCCCTGTCCTCGGTCATGGTGTTTCTGATCGGCCTCGGCTTTCACGACGGGCCGGGCGGCTGGCGCGCCGACTGGATCGGCGGAGCGCTTTATTGCGCGGCAAGCCTCGTCGTCGTTTTCCTACTGCTGCCGTCGTCGCCGGCGCAATCGGCGCAGTCGGGCAAGGAGCCTGCACTGGTCTGGAATCGGCCGATGGTGCTTCTGACGCTGTCCTACGGCCTGTTCGGCTTCGGCTACGTCGTCACCGCGACCTTCCTCGTCACCATCGCACGTCTTTCTGCAACGGGACCCTTCGTCGAATTCCTGTGCTGGTTCATTGCCGGCCTGACGGCTGCAGTGGCGCTGTTTGCCTGGAAGCCGCTGGTCAAGCCGCTCGGGCTTGGCGGCGTTTATGTTGCAGCCCTTCTGGTCGAAGCCGCCGGCGTGCTAGCGACCGTAGCGCTGCCGGCTTCTGCTGCACCGCTGATCGGCGGGGCGCTGTTCGGGGCAACGTTCCTGGCGATCACCGCCTACGGTCTGCAGATTGGCCGCAAGCTTTCGCCTGAGAGCCCGCGGCGGATCCTGGCGATGATGACGGCTGCTTTTGGTGTCGGCCAGATCGTCGGGCCTGTTGTTGCCGGCTGGATCGCCGAGCGCAGCGGCAATTTTACGGTCCCGACAGTGATTGCCGCCGTGGCACTCGTCGCCTGCGCAGCGCTGGTGATGCCGGTTATCAGGAAAATCGCTTAAGCGATTACATCTCCGTAACAATCGGCTGAACCCATTGCTGCTTCCTTGGAACTGCCTTAGTTTCCGGCACAATCAGTGTTGACGACACTCCCGAGACTCACAGTTCAGGAAAGCAAAGCCCCCCGTGTTTCATTCCTTCTTCCCTCAGCCAAAAGCGTTCTTTACTTCGCTCGCAATCTGGACGCTGGCTGCGATTTTTGGCTGGTATTTCTTTGCCGCTGGTCTTGGTGCTTCCCTCGGTTTTGCACCGGTTCCTGAAGAACAGCAGCCGATCGACCTTTCGTTCTTCCTGCTGCCCGAAAATGTCTGGTTCTACAGCTATTTCCTTCTGTCGGCGGTAATCTTCTGCGGTGCATGGCATTTGAAGGCGCTGAACCACCCCTGGAAGATTTGGTCGATCTGGGGTTCGGCACTGATCATCTTCGTGACCTACTTCGGCGTCCAGATCAGCGTTGTGATCAATAACTGGCGCCGGCCGTTTGGCGACCTTCTGCAGAACGCATTGTCGAAGCAGCCGGGAATTTCCGTCGACAATTTCTACAGCCTGATGTGGGTCTTCTGCCAGATCGCGTTCCTCAGCATGTTCGTATCGATCATGACCGACTTCTTCACCAGCCATTACATCTTCCGCTGGCGAACGGCGATGAACAATTTCTACATGTCGAAGTGGGAAAAGCTTCGTCACATCGAAGGTGCCTCCCAGCGCGTTCAGGAAGATACGATGCGTTTTTCGAGCACGCTAGAAGGTCTTGGCATCAGCCTGATCAACTCGGTGATGACGCTCGTCGTATTCCTTCCGATCCTTCTGGCGCTGTCGCATTACGTGACCGAACTGCCGTTCATCGGGCCGGTGGCGAATTCGCTGTTCTGGCTGGCGCTGTTCTGGTCAGCGTTCGGGACGCTCCTGCTGGCGATCGCCGGCGTCAAGCTGCCGGGGCTGAATTTTCGCAACCAGCGCGTCGAAGCGGCATATCGCAAGGAGCTCGTCTATGGCGAGGACCATGCGGAACGGGCTGAGCCGCTGACCGTCAGAGAGCTCTTCGGCAATGTTCGCCGCAACTATTACCGCATGTATTTCCACTACATGTATTTCAATGTCGCGCGCTATTTCTATATCCAGGCCGACGCGCTCTTCGTGGTCTTCATGCTGGTGCCGACGATCGTGGCGGGCACGATCACCTATGGTATCTTCCAGCAGATCTCGACCGCCTTCGGACAGGTCAGCAACTCGTTCCAATATCTCGTCAACTCCTGGACGACGATCATTGAACTGCTCTCGATCCACAAACGCCTCAAGGCCTTCGAGGCGGCAATCGACGACGAACCGCTGCCGGAGATTGATCAGCGCTACCTGGAGCGTGAGACGGGCGTCGTGCACGCTGACGGTTGATGCGCGGGGCTTGCCTAGATGGGGAAGGGCAGGTTGGGGATTTTAATTGTGGTAGGTCGGAAAGGTCTCGCGTGCGGCCCCCTCATCCGCCTGCCGGCACCTTCTCCCCGCGGGGGAGAAGAGACTTGCCGCAACGTCTCGATTCCCTCTTCTCCCCAGCGGGGAGAAGGTGCCCGATAGGGCGGATGAGGGGGCGGCACGGCACGCCGTCTCATCCAATCGGACCTAGAGACACCTTGCGGTCTTGGCAGAAGCTGCCATCAAAGACCCGACGTCTGCAATTTCCCGCGCGCCTCGATCATCGGGATCGCTTCCGAATAGCTGACGCAGGCCACATCCGTTCGGTGGCAGACGTCGCTGACCAGTCGGTCGAGGGCGCGCCAGTAGGCGCCGCCGTTCATTTCGACGAAGTGGAAGCCGAGCTGGAGCGGGATGCGGGCGCCGGCGTATTGTTTGTCGAAAGCTTCCTTGAAGGCGGCATAGGCGCGATCCTCGAATTCCGCGGAATCGGCCGTATCCTCCTCACCCTTGGAATGGCGGACGAAGAGATTGTAGTCCATGCCGATGATCGGCTTGTCGTTCGGGCCTTCGGGGATCAGCGGCAGGCCGAAGCGGATGATGCCGTCTTCCTCGACAGGCATGGCCGGCCCTTTGGTGACGAGGCTCGCATCATAGCTGAAGCCCGCCTTCTTTTCGGCGGCGATCATGTCGGCGCCCGCAGTTGCCGAGAGATAGGGTGCGCGAAAGCCCTTGATGCCGTGCTCGACCAGATCCTGCCAGCCGGCCGGCTCCTGGAGACCGATGCTCTTCCAGGCATTCTCAAGCGTCGCGTGGAAGGTGGCGTATTCGGCCGACCAGTCGGCCTCGCTCCACAGGCGGCCGTCGAAATGGCCGCAGGCATGGCTCGATATGTCGTGTCCTTCGAGATGGGCGTGCCAGATATTGCCGAGGCGCTCGCGGATCTCGTCGTCGCTCTGGGCGAAGCCGACATTGGATTTTCCGCGTTTCTGGTGCGGCGCCTGATAGGCCTTTTTCGCCGCCTCGTTCATCAGGAAAGTGCAGGAGAGAAAATAGGTGAAGTGGGCGCCGTTTTTTGCCGCCATCTCGCGGCTCTTCAGCCACAGCGCGTTGTCGTGGGCGCCGTCGAAGGAAATGATGACGAGCTGTTTCGGCCGGTCGGCGGCCTCTGCAATTGCCGGAACGAGGAGCGAAACAGAAAGGCAGGCGGAGAGGAGGGAATGAGACATGGGCACCGCGACAATTTGTTCGCGGTTTCCCTCCGATACAATTGCGGCGAAGCTGCGGTCTCGCTGGCATTTTTTCGCGCCAGCCGGTAAGCCATGACAAACGGCACGGAAGGGATCCGCAATGACATTGCTTATCGTCGGCATCATACTTTTCCTCGGGGTGCATTTGGTGCGGGTGCTGTTGCCGGATTTTCGCCGTTCGATGATCGCAAGCCTCGGCGAGAAGGGCTGGCGGGCGGCCTATTCGATTGCCAGCATCGCCACGCTGATCCTTTTGATCTACGGCTTCGGGCAGGCGCGTGATGTGACCGGCGTGCTTTACAGTCCACCGGTCTGGATGGCGCATATCGCAATCACGCTGATGCTGATCGCGATGATCTGTCTCGTCGCCTCGCTGCTGCCGGCGGGGCATATCGCGACCAAGACAAAACATCCGATGGTGCTGTCGGTGAAGATCTGGGCACTGGCGCACCTGCTCGCCAATGGCGAGACGTCGTCGGTTCTGCTGTTTGCCGCCTTTCTCGCCTGGGGCGTTATCCTGCGCATTTCCTTGAAGCGGCGGCAGCGGGCGGGCGAGATCACGCTCCGACCGTTCGTTTCAGCCAAATACGACCTCTATGCCATCATCATCGGCATCGTCGTCTGGGCGCTGATCATCTGGAAGCTGCACGAATGGTTGATCGGCGTTTCGCCGCTCGTCATCTGACGAATCTTTCACATCCCCCTTACAACGGCTGCAAAATGGAGTAGAAGGCCCGACAATATGCGTTTTGCATGGTGTATGGGTAATTTCCGCGGCCGGAGACAAGAATGGCATTCAACGACGACAGCTTCATCCGTGAAGTCAATGAGGAATTGCGGTCTGACCAGATGAAGGGCGTCTGGCGCCGGTTCGGCCGCTATATCGTCGTCGTCGCCATCCTGATCGTCGTCGGTACCGCCGGCAAGGTTCTCTACGACTATTGGGACGACAACCGCTCCTCCGGCACCGGCGACCAGTTCCTGGCGGCGATGAAGCTAGCCGACGACAACAAGAACGACGAGGCTCTGGCCGCGCTCGACAAGCTTGAGAAGGAAGGCCATGGCGCCTACCCGGTGCTGGCGCGCATGCGGGCCGCGACCGTTCAGGTGCAGAAGGGCGATACCGCCGCGGCAATCGCCGCCTTCAACGAGATCGGCAAGGACAATGCCGTTCCGGCTGCCGTGCGCGATGCCGCCAAGATGCGCGCCGGCTGGCTGCTCATCGAGAACGGCACTTACGAACAGGTTTCGGCGGCGATCGAGGAAATGGCCGTTCCGGGCAACGCCTTCCGTCATTCGGCGCGCGAGGCACTCGGCCTTGCCGCTTACAAAGCCGGCGATATGGCGCAGGCGCGGCAGTGGTTCCAGTCGATCGTCGACGATACCGACAGCCCGCGCAATGTTGCCAATCGCGCCCATATGATGCTTGATCTGATTACCGCATCCGGCAAGGCGCCCGCCGCTCAGGGCTGATCGCGTTAAGGACAAGATATGAGTTTCACGGTCGCGATCGTCGGTCGTCCGAATGTCGGCAAGTCGACACTTTTCAACCGGCTGGTAGGCAAGAAGCTGGCGCTTGTCGATGACACGCCGGGTGTTACCCGCGACCGTCGGCCGGGCGATGCGCGGCTGATGGGCCTGACCTTCACCATCATCGATACGGCTGGTCTGGAAGAGGCCGACGCGGAAAGCCTGCAGGGCCGGATGCGGGCGCAGACCGAAGCGGCGATCGACGAGGCGGATCTTTCGCTTTTCGTCGTCGATGCCAAGAGCGGATTGACGCCCGTCGATACCGACCTTGCCGAAATGCTGCGCCGGCGTGGCAAGCCGGTGGTGCTCGTCGCCAACAAATCCGAAGCGCGCGGTTCCGACAGCGGCTTCTATGACGCTTATACGCTCGGCCTCGGCGAGCCGACGCCGATTTCGGCAGAACATGGGCAGGGCATGCTCGACCTGCGTGATGCGATCGTCGCGGCGATCGGCGAGGACCGTGCCTATCCCGAGAAAGAGGATGTGGCGGTTACCGACGTCGACATTCCCCAATCATCAGACGAGGGCGACGAGGACGAAGAGCCGACCTATGACGATACCAAGCCGTTGCGCGTGGCGATCGTCGGGCGGCCGAATGCCGGCAAGTCGACGCTGATTAACCGTTTCCTCGGCGAGGACCGGCTTCTGACGGGACCGGAAGCGGGCATCACCCGCGATTCCATCTCGGTCGAATGGGACTGGCGCGGCCGCACCATCAAGATGTTCGACACGGCCGGCATGCGCCGCAAGGCACGGGTGATCGAGAAGCTGGAGAAGCTTTCGGTCGCCGACGCATTGCGCGCCATCCGCTTCGCCGAAACCGTCGTCATCGTCTTCGATGCGACGATCCCCTTCGAGAAGCAGGATCTGCAGATCGTCGACCTAGTGTTGCGCGAGGGGCGTGCCGCCGTGCTCGCCTTCAACAAGTGGGACATGATCGAGGACCGGCAGGCGGTGCTTGCGGATCTGCGCGAAAAGACCGACCGGCTGCTGCCGCAGGCGCGCGGCATCCGCGCCGTGCCGATCTCCGGCCAGACCGGCTGGGGGCTCGACAAGCTGATGCAGTCGATCATCGACACGGACAAGGTCTGGAACAAGCGCATTTCGACGGCGAGGCTCAACCGCTGGCTGGAGACGCAGCAGATCCAGCATCCGCCACCGGCCGTTTCCGGCCGCCGCATCAAGCTGAAATATATGACGCAGGTCAAGGCCCGCCCGCCGGCTTTCATGATCTCCTGCACCCGGTCGGATGCGCTGCCGGAATCCTATACGCGCTATCTGATCAACGGCTTGCGCGCGGATTTCGACATGCCGAGCGTGCCGATCCGCATCCATTTCCGCTCGTCTGACAATCCGTTCGAAGGCAAGAAGCGACGAACGTAGGGTGCAGGGGTCTCGTAGTGGGAGCACCCCCTCTGCCGGGCATCTCCCCCACAAGGGTGGTTCTGGAACGCCTATCTGCCCGACGAGGCCAAGCGCAAGGAGCCGACGGCCTCAACGCTGCAGGCGTCGCTGGAGCAGTTGAACGGGTTGCCGCCGGCGCTGGTCATCGTCGACGAGAACGACGTGCTGCGCGACGAAGGCGAGGCCTATGCCCCCGCAAGCTCAGCCAAGCCGGTGTCGCGTCACGTCGATGCGCTATAACGGCACGATCCACGATTTCTTGCTGCTGAACGCCATTGCCGAAACGCCTGCCGCGCGCAGCGCGATTGCGGTCGCGAACGACACGCTTCGCAGCGCGCTTCACAAGTAAAACCAATCAGTCTGCGGACGAGAGAGGCCCGGTGGTTTCACCGGGCTTTCTGCTTCTTGGAAGCGATTTGGCAAATTGCCAAGCCTTCTTCCATTTCGGCGTGATGACGCCGTTGGCAGCGCGGATATTGTTGATGAACTGCAGCGTCGCCGCTTCCCAGGAATATCGCATGGCAAGCTCACGCGCCTTGCCGCGCGAGGCGGAAAGGGCGGCAAGGCAGGCGGCCTGCAGGTTCTGGTCAAGCGCCCCGACTTCGCTATCCTCGCCGATGATGTCGAGCGGGCCGGTGACCGGATAGGCTGCGACCGGCACGCCCGATGCCAATGCTTCGAGGATGGTGTTGCCGAAGGTGTCGGTGAGCGAGGGAAAGACGAAGACATCGGCCTGGGCGTAGGTTTTCGCCAGATCCTCGCCGAACTGCACGCCGGCGAAGAAGACGTCGGGGTATTGCTTTTCAAGCTCGGCGCGGGCAGGACCGTCGCCGACGACGACCTTGGAACCCGGCAGATCGAGATCGAGGAAGGCCGGTAGGTTCTTTTCCAGCGCCACGCGGCCAACGGTCATGAAGATCGGGCGCGCCAAGCCGAACGGGTTTTCCTCGAGCGCCATCGGACGGAACTGCGTGGCGTCGATGCCGCGGCTCCAAGGCATGAGGTTGCGGATGCCCTTTTCCGACAGTTCGCGGGCAAGGCTCGGCGTCGCCACCATGCAGCCGGCGCCGCCATTGTGGAACCAGCGGACGAAGGAATAGAGCCAGCTCTTCGGTATCGGCAAGCGCGCGGAGACATATTCCGGGAAGCGGGTGTGGTAGCTCGTCGAAAACGGCATGCGGTTCTTCAGGCACCAGCGGCGCGCCGTCAGCCCCAGTGGGCCTTCGGTGGCGATATGCACGTAGGAGGGATTGTGCTTTTCGATCTCGCGGGCGATGCGGCGGTAGTTGGCGATCGACAGGCGGATCTCAGGATAGGTCGGGCAGGGGATGCTGTTGAAGCGCTCCGGCGTCACCATGGAAACCTCGACGCCCATCCTCGCCAGTTCGCGATTGGTGTTCTCGATCGAGCGCACGACGCCGTTCACCTGCGGGTGCCAGGCATCGGTGACGATCACCAGCCTCTCGGGCAGGTTTCCCGCGGCTGCGGCATTGGCCCAACTCTCGCCGCTATAAGTGTTTGCCGGACGTTGCAGCATGTCACGATTTCCATCCGCGTCGCAGTGATATGCCAACGCTCAACCCTTCAGCGGAGTTCCGGAACGGCGATTCCCGCTTGCCTATTTTGAGGCATGACTATGATGGAAATATTACAGCCCATATTGCGGAGATTGCAGGGCTTTCGCCGGCCTGATCGCCCGATTATGTCAGTGGCTGGCGGCGGTTCTTCATTTGAAACAAGAAGGTCGCGGCGCCGGTCGTGGACCGGCGCCGCTTGGGAGGTCAGGCGGCAGCAGAAGCCGAGCTTGCAGTCGGAACTTCCGAGATCGTCTTCAGAACCTGCGAAGCGATCTGGTAGGGGTCGCCTTGCGAGTTCGGGCGGCGATCTTCCAGATAGCCCTTATAGTCGTTCTTGATGAAGGAGTGCGGCACGCGGATCGAAGCACCACGGTCGGCAACGCCATAGGAGAACTTGTTCCACGGAGCAGTCTCGTGCTTGCCGGTCAGGCGCTTGTCGTTATCGGGGCCGTAGACCGCGATGTGGTCCATCAGGTTCTTGTCGAACTGCGCCATCAGCGCTTCGAAATATTCCTTGCCGCCGACTTCGCGCAAGTACTTGGTCGAGAAGTTGCAATGCATGCCCGAGCCGTTCCAGTCGGTGTCGCCGAGCGGCTTGCAATGATACTCGATGTCGATACCGTATTTTTCCGTCAGGCGCTGCAGCAGGTAGCGCGCCATCCAGATCTGGTCGGCAGCTTTCTTGGAGCCCTTGCCGAAAATCTGGAATTCCCACTGGCCCTTGGCCACTTCGGCATTGATGCCTTCGTGATTGATGCCGGCAGCGAGGCAGAGATCGAGGTGCTCTTCGACGATTTCGCGGGCAACGTCGCCGACGTTCGAATAGCCGACGCCGGTGTAATAAGGGCCCTGCGGAGCGGGGTAGCCCTGCTCAGGGAAACCAAGCGGACGGCCGTTCTGGTAGAAGAAATATTCCTGCTCGAAGCCGAACCATGCGTCTTCGTCGTCGAGGATGGTTGCGCGAGCATTCGATGCGTGCGGCGTGACGCCATCCGGCATCATGACTTCGCACATGACGAGCGCGCCGTTGGTGCGGGCCGGGTCCGGATAAATGGCGACGGGCTTCAGCACACAATCCGAGCTGCGGCCTTCGGCCTGCTGCGTCGAGGAGCCATCAAAGCCCCAGAGTGGAAGCTGTTCCAGCGTCGGAAATTCGTCGAATTCCTTGATCTGCGTCTTGCCACGCAGGTTCGGTACCGGTGTGTACCCATCGAGCCAAATGTACTCGAGCTTATATTTTGTCATCGTGACTCTCTCAATGCTACGAAGGTGAGCAAATCCGGAGGTGATCTCGGCGCGCAAGCGCATCCGACCGCCAGGGGATGACAATTTCAAAGCATGTAGCGTGCCAGTTTTGGCGCTACGCGAAAGAAAAATCGCGAATCGGCGTGCCGGCGGGTTTTTTAACTTTCGGAAAATCGGGCTGTTTTTAACGTTCATAGACAGTATCGCCCATGAAAACGCACTTTTCCCGTCTGGAACCGGATGAAAATTACGGCGTTAGTCTGAAATGATGAAGTGTTAAACAAATTATCGGAAGCTTTTGGTCGAGGCAGCATGCCGACCGATTACAATTGCAACATTGCCCTTATTTTATGCAATTTGCGTAAACTATGTGCATTGTGCTATGTAGATGGTCCTGAAATGTTGATGCGCCGAACTGAATGGAGGCGATCTCATGCCCACCGGTTTCCATCGTGAATCCGCAACGATCTACCAGTTTCCCGTTAAGGCGACACGAAACGCCAACCGGTTCGAACGCGCCAGGCTGATGGAGCGCGAGGCCGCGGACGTCTGCGATGCTGCGCTCGACAGCTGCTGGTACCATGACGAGGCGGTTCGCGACGCCGATCGGCCGACAAAGTCCTGATTTCCCCGGATCAGGATGATTTTAGGCCCGATCGGCCTGAAATCTGAATCCTGATCTAAATCAAAGAAATAGAGCATGATGTCGTCCGAAAACCGCGCACACTTTTCGGCATCATGCTCTAGCAGCGGGGCAAACGATGCCGACAAGGCGGAGAGCGCTCGCACATGGCATTCAACCTGCGTCAGCATGTGCGGCCTAAAAGCATGTCTCGTTAAGCGAATCTGAAAGATCGCGCCGCTCTAGCCGCCATCCAATCCAAGCTTTTCCTTTATGACCAGTGCACCATGTTCGCTGACGACGCGAGCAGCGACCTTTGCTGCGAAGCGGGCGGCGTCAGGCGCATCGCCGGCTTCGAGATATCGTGCGAGAAAGGCGCCGTTGAAGCTGTCGCCGGCGCTGGTCGTGTCGACCACCTTCTTCACCTTTTCGGCCGGAACGAAGGTTTGCTCGCCGGCAAAATTCAGCGTGACACCGTCAGCGCCGTTCTTGATGACGATATGGACGGCGCCCAGTGCGCGATAGCGGTGGATCGTCGCCTCGATGGAGTCATCGCCGAAATGGGCTGCCTCGTCGTCGAAGCTCGGCATGACGAGCACGGAGGAGCGGGCGCCTTCGCTGATCGTCGTGTGCATCACGTCGTAGCTCGACCAGAGCCGCGGGCGGATGTTCGGATCGAAGACGACGAGCTTGCCGGCGGCCTTGGCGCGACGGACCTCGGCAAGCAAAGTCTCGGCATCCTCATGCGGCAGGATGGCAAGGGTGATGCCGGAGAAATAGACGACCTCAGCGCTTTCCACCGCCTCGCGCAGGCGGTCCGGATCGGCGGCCAGGCTGCGGGCCGCCGAACTGTCGCGCCAGTAGCTGAAGGAGCGTTCGCCATTTTTCAGGTTGATCATATAGAGGCCGGGCGTCCCGCCCCTGATGCGGCGGATGAGGCTGGTGCCGATGCCTGCCTGGTCGATGAAGCCGACCATCTCGTCCGACATGGCGTCGTCGCCCAGGGCGGTGAAGTAGTCGACCGACCAGTCGGCGGCAAGGCAGGCGCGTGCATACCAGGCGGTGTTGAAGGTATCGCCGGCAAAGCCTTTGCGCAGCAGGCCGTCGCCTGCCTGCGAGAGTTCCACCATGCATTCGCCGATCGATAGAAACCGTCTGCTCACCTTGTCCTCCCGGCATTTGAGGGCCGCGTCCAACAGGGCGCGCTATCGCTTTGAATTGGCGCATAATCCTTTCCGAAAATCGATCCCGATTTCCGGAAAGGATTTATGCGCCGGTCTTCATTCGCTGATACGCGGAGCTAGGCTGAGTGACAAGCGTCGATATCACGAGAGAGATGAAAGCCCGCCTTCACGGACGATGCGAGGGCGGCTTCCCAATTCTTATTCGTGGATGGTGTAGCTGCCCATCGCGCAAAGGTCCTGCGCATCTTCAGTGGTTGCGAGGTTGGAATCTTCCTCGAATTCGAAGCGCATGTCGTATTTGCAGACGGTGCGGCCGTCGGCGATGGTGATATTCATGGTTTCGCCCGGATCGAGAACGTTCTCGCCGAAGACGTCTTCTTCCCAGTCGTCGTCGCCGGTCGGCGAACTATAGAAGTGCGTCAGGACGGAGTTTGTTCCGTTGATGAGCTTGAAGGTCAGATCTTCGGCATGCGATGAAACCGCGGAGACGGCAATCATGGCCGCGGTAAGTGCGATTACACCTGATATTTTCGATTTCATATATGCGTTCCCCTGGCTTGCGATTAGGCCGAAATGGGATAGCACATGCTTATAAAAGCTTTCTTATTGGGGACTTTAGATCCAAAAATAGTCTGCTTCCATCCGAGAATGAATGGGGGCATGGGGCATTCAAGGCGAAGGCCGCTTGCGCGGCCTTCGTTCCGTTTATGGCCTGTCCATATGATAACAGGCGGCCGACTGGCCGGGGCGAACGTGCTCGGTCGGCGGCATTTCGGTGCGACAGATGTCGGTCGCCTTCCAGCAGCGCGGCGAGAAGACGCAGCCCTTCGGCGGGTTGAGCGGCGAAGGCGGGTCACCCTGCAGACGGATGCGGGTGCGCAGGCGCGCAAGCTTCGGATCCGGGATCGGGGCGGCGGAGAAGAGCGCCTGTGTATAAGGATGGGCGGGGTGATCGAAGACGGTAGCGCAGTCGCCAGCTTCCACCACCCTGCCGAGATAGAGCACCAGCACATCGTCGGAGATCAGGCGCACCACGGAGAGGTCGTGGCTGATGAAGATCAACGTCAGGCCGAATTCCTTGCGCAGCTTGCGCAGAAGCGTGATGACCTGGCCCTGGATCGAGACGTCGAGGGCCGAAACCGGCTCGTCGCAGATGATGAGCTTCGGCTTGGTGACGACCGCGCGGGCGATGCCGATGCGCTGCGCCTGGCCGCCGGAGAATTCGTGCGGATAGCGGTTGATCATCTCCGGCACCAGGCCGACGGCGGTCATGATCTCGCGAACGCGCTCCGTGCGTTCGGCCCTGGTAAGCTTCGGCTCGAAGACGGTGAGCGGCTCGGCAATGATGTCGCCGACCGTCATACGCGGGTCGAGCGAGGCGATCGGATCCTGGAAGATGATCTGCATGTCGCGGCGGGCGGCGCGCATTTCCTCGTCTGACAGGTCGAGCAGGTTGCGGCCCTGCCAGAGGATACGGCCCTTCTGCGATTTCAGCAGCCGCAGGATGGAACGGCCGAGCGTCGACTTGCCGCAGCCGGATTCGCCGACGATGCCGAGCGTGCGGCCTTCGCTGAGGTCGAAGCTGACATTGTTGACGGCGGTGAGGAAGATCGGCGGCTTGAAGAGGCCCTTTGCTGGCAGTTCGAATTGGGTCGTCAGGTTCTCGACCCTCAGAAGCGATCGGTCAGCCATGGTTCAGCAACTCCTCACGACGCGGGAAGGGGTGGTAACAGGCGGCGCAATGTCGCGGCGCCAGCGTTTCGAGCGGCGGCGGGCGGTCGATGCAATCGTCCTGGACCTGCGAACAGCGCGGCGAAAAATTGCAGCCTTTCGGCAGGTGCTGCAGGTTCGGCGGACGCCCGGGAATGACGACAAGGTCGTCGACATCCTGGTCCGGCCGCGGGATAGAGGCATGCAGCGCCGCGGTATAGGGATGAGCCGGATTGTCGAAGAGCTCGTCGACGGGCGCCTCCTCGACGATGCGGCCGGCATACATGACGGCGACGCGGTCGGCGAGGCCGGCAACGACGCCGAGATCGTGGGTGATCATGATCAGCGCCGTGTTCATCTCCGCCGTCAGGTCGTTGAAGAGATCGAGGATCTGCGCCTGGATGGTGACGTCGAGTGCCGTCGTCGGTTCGTCGGCGATCAAGAGCTTCGGCCGGGTGAGCAGCGCCATGGCGATGACGATGCGCTGGCGCATGCCGCCGGAGAGTTCGTGCGGGTAGAGGTGGAAGCGCCGCGTCGGGTCGGGGATGCCGACACGTTTCAGCATGTCGAGTGCGGCGGCGGATGCGGCGCGCGCCGTCAGCCCGCCGTGAACCTCGAGCTGCTCCGTCAGCTGCCGGGAGATCTTCAGCGTTGGATTGAGGGCGGTCATCGGGTCCTGGAAGACCATCGCCATGTCCTTGCCGCGGATCTGGTCGAGCTCGCGCGGTTTCAGCGCCAGCACGTCCTTGCCTTCGAGCAGCGCCTGTCCCGTCGTTTTGCCGTTCTTGGCGAGCAGCCCCATGATGCCGAGAAAGGTCTGGCTCTTGCCGGAACCGGACTCGCCGACGATAGCGATGCGCTCTCCGCGCTTGACCGTCAGGTTCATGTTCGAGACCGCCTTCACCTCTCCATCCGGCGTCTTGAAGGTGATCGAGTAGTCTTTGAGTTCGAGAAGCGTGTCTTTTTGTGTCTGCTGGGACATTCTTAGCGATCCTTCGGGTCGAACGCGTCGCGCAGGCCGTCACCGATGAAGAGCAGGCTGAGCAACAGGGCCACGAGGAAGCTTGCCGGGAAGACCAGCAGCCACGGCATGCTTTCCATGGCATCGGTTCCCTCGGCGATCAACGTACCGAGCGAGGTCAGCGGTTCCTGCACGCCGAAGCCGAGATAGGAAAGGAAGCTTTCGGTGGCGATGATTTCAGGCACCGTCAACGCTGCGAAGATCACCACGGGTCCGACGAGGTTCGGGATGATGTGTTTGATGATGATCTTGAACGGCCGCTGCCCGGATGCGCGGGCCGCTTCGATGAATTCGCGATGCTTGATCGACAGCGTCTGGCCACGCACGATGCGGGCCATGGTCAGCCATTCCAGCGCGCCGATGGCGGCAAACAGCAGATAGACGTTGCGGCCGAAGATCACCATCAGCAGGATGACGAAGAGGATATAGGGAAGCGCATACATGATATCGACGAAGCGCATCATGATCGCATCCAGCCTGCCGCCGATGTAGCCCGAGACCGCGCCGTAGAGCACGCCGATGAAGACGGAGACGACGGTCGCCGTCAGCGCCACGGCGAGCGAGACGCGGGTGCCGTAAAGGACGCGGGCGAGAAGGTCGCGGCCGTTCGGGTCGGTGCCGAAATAGTGGCCGGTTTCGATCGAGGGCGGTATGCGGAAGGCCGCCCAATCCGGATCCTCGTAGTTGAAGGGAATGAACCAGGGGCCGAGGAAGGCGGCGAGGATCAGAACCGTCAGAACAACGATCGACAGGACGGCTGCCTTGTTGCGCGCGAGGCGGCGCAACGCATCCTTGGTGAGCGATCGGCTTTCGGGCGCAAGGCCCTCCGCCTCCAGAAGCTCCTGGGCAAGCAGCTCGCGTTTTGCGGGGTTGAGGATCATCGGTTTCTCACTTTCGGATCGAGCCACGCATAGGCGATATCGACGAGAAGATTCAGGAACACAATGAGCACCATGTAGAAAATGACCGTGCCGAGAACCATGCCGTAATCGCGGTTCAGCGCTGCGTTGACGAAATAGCGGCCGATGCCGGGCAATCCAAAGATGCTTTCGACAACCAGCGAGCCGGTGAGAAGGTAGCTTGCGGCGGGCCCCAGATAGGAGACGACAGGCATCATGGCGGGCTTCAGCGCATGGCGCATGACTGTCAGGCGGGGGCCGATGCCTTTGGCCTTGGCGGTGCGGATGAAGTTCTGATTCATTACCTCGATCATCGAGCCGCGCGTGATGCGCGAGATACGGCCGGCATGCGGCAGGGCCAGAACGACGATCGGCAGGATGAGGTATTTGATCGAGCCATCACCCCAGCCGCCAACCGGGAACCATGCGAGATGGATACCGAAGACGAGCTGCAGGATGGGTGCAATCAGGAAGTTCGGCAGCACGACGCCAATCAGGATGAGAGCGCCCAGAATATAATCCGGCGCCTTGTTCTGGTAGAGCGCCCCAAGACAGCCGACGGCCACGCCGACAATGATGGCAATCAGGAAGGCAGCCGTACCGATGGTGAAGGTGTAGGGCAGACCGATCATGATCTGCTGGGCGACGGTGAAGTCTTCGCTGGCGAAGGACGGGCCGAGATCGCCCCGGAGCAGGTCACCGACATAGATCAGGTACTGCTGGATGAGCGGCTTGTCGAGATTGTAGTGGATGGCAAGGTTCTTCAAGATCACCGGCGGCAATGGCCTTTCGCCATCGAAAGGGCCGCCGGGGGCAAGGCGCAAAACAAAAAAGCAGGCTGTGACGGCGATCCACAAAACGGGGATCGTCGATAGCAGGCGACGGAGGGCGTATTTGATCATGATCGTGGGCCGGTCCTTCCCGCAATGCGCGGGAAGGACCGTTTTCCCTTACTCTTTCATCGACAGCCAGCGGGTGCGGTGGATGTCCTGGATATTGTCGACGAAGCCGTCGATCTTCGGCGAAACGACATTCTTCGAGACGTAGTAGTAGATCGGCAGGGCGGCGGATTCATCCAGCGCCAGCTGTTCGGCTTTCTTGAAGATCGCGGCACGTTTGGCGAGATCGGTCTCGGCGTTGCCTTCCTTGATCATCTTGTCGTATTCGGGGTTGGACCAGCGACCGTAGTTCATCTGCACGCCGGTCACCAAGAGGTTCAGGAAGTTGTCCGGGTCGTTATAGTCGGCAAGCCAGCCGGCGCGGCCGATTTCGACCTGGCCGCGCTGCATCTGGTCGTAATGCACCTTGGTTTCGGCGTTAACGAGCTCGACATCGACGCCGAGCGGCTTCCACATGGAAGCGATGGCGACGGCGATGCGCTTGTGGTTGTCGTTGGTGTTGTAGCTGAGCACGGCGTGCAGCGGCTTATCCGGGCCGAAGCCGGCTTCGGTCAGAAGCTTCTTGGCTTCTGCGACCTTCTCGCTATAGGGCAGATCCTTCCAGCTGACATAGGCCGGCTCGCCGTAGTTCGCCGTGCCCGGCGGCACCCAGGAATAGGCCGGCAGTTCGCCGGTGCCGAGGATCTGCGGGCCGATGACTTCGCGGTTGATCGCCATGGAGAGAGCCTGGCGGACACGCTTGTCGCTGAAGGGCGGCTTCTGCGAGTTGACGACGTAATAGTAGAGGCCGGAGAAGGGGGCGACATGCGCCTGGCCCGGCAGGTTCTTCTTCATCCACTCGTACTGGTCGGTCGGGAAGTCGGTGAGGATGTCGAACTCGCCGGCGCGGTAGCGTTTCAGCGCGGCTTCCTGGTCTTCGAGCACGAAGAATTTCGCGCCATCGATCTTCAGGTCCTTGGTGTCGTACCACTGGTCGTTCTTGACGGTGGTGACATGCGAGCCCGGAACCCATTCGACCGGCTTGTAGGGGCCGTTGGTGACGATGTTGCCGATCTTGACCCAATCCTGACCCTTCGCCTCGACGACATGCTTCGGCAGCGGATAGGCGGTGTAATGCATCAGGGCATTGATGAAATAGGGAGTGGAGTTTTCAAGTGTAATCTCCAGCGTCTTGTCGTCGATCGCCTTGACGCCGAGCTGGTTGAGATCGGTGATCTCACCCTTGTTGATCTTTTCGGCGTTCTTGATGGTGAACTGCAGATAGGCATAATCGGCGGCATTCTTCGGGTCGACGAGGCGCTGGAAGGCGAAGACGAAATCTCCTGCCGTTACCGGCTGGCCATCGGACCACTTGATGCCGTCGCGAAGCTTGAAGGTGTAGACCTTGCCATCAGGCGAAATCGTCCAGCTTTCAGCCTGGCCGGGGATCGGATTATCCTTGGCGTCTTCGGTGACGAGGCCTTCGAAAATGTCGCCGGCGATACGGTTCTCCCAGTCGCCGGAAAGTTTCTGCGGATCGAGCGACTGCGGGTCGCCACCATTGTGAATGTTGAGCGTGGCCGCATGGGCCGAAAACGCCAGCAATGTGCCAAGCATCGCAGAGGCGAGAAATTTTTTCGTGAAATGGTTCATGGTGGGTCCACCTTTCTAGGCTTTTCGCCTTTATTAGATCATTTGTTCCCGGTGTTTGACCTCTTACGTGCAGGTCAGCGCGCACATTATCGCAAAGGCTTTGCGTTGCAACCCCAAATCCGGAGGATGGAAACGGGTTGTGGACAAGCCTATATACGTCTCCCCCTTGTCGGATCGCGACGACGCATCGCGGCGTTTCGCAACGCCTTCATAACCGCTTCACATGGTTGTCTTTTGTTTCGTCCGCTTTAGTGTGGCGAGCGCAAACGAGGCAGGAGATGTAGCCGATGGCATTGCAGGCAGGCGGGAGTGCGGACTGGTGGCGCGGCGCGGTGATCTATCAGGTCTATCCGCGCTCGTTTCAGGACACCAACAGCGACGGTCTCGGCGATCTCAGGGGAATCACCCGCCGACTGCCGCATATTGCCAGCCTCGGCGTCGACGCGATCTGGCTCTCGCCCTTCTTCAAGTCGCCGATGGCCGACATGGGCTACGACGTTTCCGATTATTGCGACGTCGATCCGATCTTCGGCACGCTCGCCGATTTCGACGAGATGATGGCCGAAGCTCACAGGCTCGGCATTAAGGTCGTCATCGATCAGGTAATCTCGCACACCTCCGACCGGCATCCCTGGTTCGTGGAGAGCCGATCGAGCCGGACCAATCCCAAGGCGGATTGGTATGTCTGGGCCGATCCGAAGCCTGACGGCACGGCGCCGAACAACTGGCTGTCGATCTTCGGCGGGCCGGGCTGGGAATGGGATGGCGTGCGCCGGCAATATTACCAGCACAATTTCCTGACCTCGCAGCCTGACCTCAACTTCCATAGCAAGGCCGTGCAGGATGCGGTGCTGGAGACGGTGAAGTTCTGGCTCGACCGCGGCGTCGACGGCTTCCGCCTGGACACGGTCAACTATTATTTCTGCGACAAGCTGCTCAGAAGCAATCCGCCGCACGAGCCCGACGAGGATGACGCAGGCCTCGATGCGCCCGATACCAATCCCTACGGCATGCAGAACCATCTTTATGACAAGACGCAGCCGGAAAATGTCGATTTCCTCAAACGCTTCCGGATGCTGCTCGATCAGTACGAGGATCGCACGACTGTTGGCGAGGTCGGCGATGGAGCGCGTTCGCTGAAGACGGTTGGCGCCTATACGAGTGGCGGCGACAAGCTGCACATGTGCTACACATTCGATCTGCTCGGGCCGGAATTCACCGCCGAGCATATTCGCGGCTGCGTCGAGGCCTTCCAGAAGGCGGTGACCGACGGCTGGGTCTGCTGGGCTTTTTCCAACCACGACGTCATGCGCCATGTCAGCCGTTTCGCGCGGACGGAGGAAGAGCGGCCTGTCATCGCCAAGCTGGCGATCTCGGTGCTTGCAGCGCTGCGTGGCTCGATCTGCCTCTATCAAGGCGAGGAACTCGGCCTGCCCGAAGCGGAACTCGCCTTCGAGGATCTGCGCGACCCCTACGGCATCCGCTTCTGGCCGGCCTTCAAGGGCCGCGATGGATGCCGCACGCCGATGCCCTGGGAAGCCGGCAAGGCGCATGCGGGCTTCACCTCCGCGGAAAAGAGCTGGCTGCCGGTGCCTTACGAGCAGGCAGCGCTTTCCATGGATACGCAGGAGGCGGGCGACAACTCGGTGCTGCATCACTACCGCAGGACGCTCGCATTCCGGAAGAGCCACCCGGCGCTGATCGACGGCGACATGATCTTCATCGGCACCAACCAGGACCTGCTCGCCTTCACCCGCGAAAAGGACGGCGAAAAACTGCTCTTCGTCTTCAACCTGACGCGCAAACCGACGGAATTCCGTCTGCCTGATGGTATGGTGATCGAGGAACCGCTTGAGATGCCGGGCTTCGAGGCGGTAGCGGGCACAGGGTCAGTGAAGCTTGCGGCGCTGGATGGGTTTTGTGCGCGGGTTTGACGGTTATTTCAGAAGCTTATCGTAATCTGCGTGCGAGCCGATCCAAAACCAGATGATGTCATCTCCGTCACTATGATGTCATCTCCGTCACTGACGGCTAAAGCTCTCCAGGATGCACCGACGCGCGCCGACCAAAATCGGCCGACGCGTTTGAAATGCAAGGAGGGATGTCTGGGATCTTGTTTGAGCATATCGAAGTTTCCGTCAGCCAACTTCCGTATCTGTTCAGGCAAGCGGTCATACGCCTCCCAGAAGGCGGGAGTTGCGTGGTGTTTCAAGGCCGTCTTGTCTTTCCGGCACGAAAATCGGCAAAGGCCTTCTCGGCGAGATGATCGAGTTTGCCACCAGCAGCATCTGCTTCCATCTGCCTGTCCCAGCGTTCGGCTTGAAGGGCTTCAAACCACGCCGAAAAGGCTTCGAAGTCGTACTTATCGAGTTCGGTAACGATTTTTTCAATCTGTTCCAGCTTCGTCATAATCGGCTCCAACGTTACCGCAAAATAAGCGCTGCCGCGGAATTTGCCAAGGATTCCGTCACCCGATCAGCGCGAACTTGTCCACATCCACCATGCCGCGGTCGGATATCTTCAGGTGCGGGATGACCGGCAGCGGTAGGAAGGCGAGTTGGAGAAAGGGTTCCTCCAGCGTGGCGCCCAGCGCCAAGGCGGCTTTGCGCAGTTGGTGGAGCGTATCGCGGACCGTCTCATAGGGCTCGAGGCTCATCAAGCCGGCGATGGGCAGGGCGATTTCGCCGGTGACCTTGCCGTCTTCGACGACGACGAATCCGCCCTTGATCTGGCCGAGGCGGTTTGCGGCGCGTGCCATGTCGTCCTCGCTGACACCGACCACGCAGATATTGTGGCTGTCATGGCCGACGGTCGAGGCGATCGCGCCCTTTTTCAGGCCGAAGCCCTGGACGAAGCCATTCGCATGGTTGCCGTTCTTGCCGTGGCGCTCGATGACGGCGACCTTGATGATATCGTTGGCAAGATCGACCGTCGTCTCGTTGCCCCTGACGGGCAGGCGGTAGCGGCGATGCTCGGTGATGATCTTGCCCGGTATGACGCCGATGACAGGCGTTTCGCCTTCGGCGACCGGGACGCCGAAATGGGCGGCGTTGACGGGCCGGGCCTTGACGCTGTCGAGGCCGATTGGGGCAACCGGTCTGCGCGAGGAAAAGAGCGCATCGGTGACGCGGCGGCCGGCCGAGAAAACCATGTCGGCACGGCAGTTTTCCAAACTGTCGAGCACTACCAGATCGGCGCGCCAACCCGGGGCGACCAAGCCACGGTCTTTGAGGCCGAAGGCGCGGGCGGCCGAAATCGAGGCGGCGCGGTAGATCGCCAGGGGCTCGACGCCGCTTGCGATCGCCGTGCGGATCATGTGATCGAGATGACCCTGTTCGGCGATATCGAGCGGATTGCGGTCGTCGGTGCAAAGCGCGAGGAAGGGTGAAAGCCGCTCGGTGATAATGGGTATCAGCGCCGCGAGATCTTTGGAGACCGAACCCTCGCGTACGAGGATATGCACGCCCTTGCGGATCTTTTCCAAGGCTTCGCCGGCGGTCGTGCATTCGTGCTCGGTGCGGATGCCGGCCGAGAGGTAACCGTTGAGGTCGTTGCCAGACAGCAGCGGCGCATGACCGTCGATGTGGCCACCCTGGAAGGCATCGA
This sequence comes from Rhizobium sp. 10PS4, assembly GCF_032464805.1. Taxonomy (NCBI): domain Bacteria; kingdom Pseudomonadati; phylum Pseudomonadota; class Alphaproteobacteria; order Hyphomicrobiales; family Rhizobiaceae; genus Rhizobium; species Rhizobium sp. 10PS4. The sequence goes on from NZ_JAWDIW010000019.1 coordinate 103,432, forward strand.
GCTTGGCCATGCAGACAGGATCCTTGTGGATCACGCCCGGGAAATTCATGAATTCGGCAAGTCCGATGACCTTCGGATGGTGGCGGAAGGGCAGGAGGCGCTCGATCGGCAGATCGGCTCCGGAGGTTTCAAGATGCGTCGCCGGCACACAGGAGGAGAGCTGGACGCGGATGTCCATGATCGTCTCCAGCGCGGATTCGAGAAAGAACTCGATGCCGGCGGTTCCAAGCACATTGGCGATTTCGTGAGGATCGCAGATGGCGGTGGTGACGCCGTAGGGCAGAACGCAGCGGTCGAATTCATGCGGGGTCACCAGCGAAGATTCGATGTGCAGATGCGTGTCGATGAAGCCCGGAACGACGATCCTGCCCGAAATATCGATCTCGGTTTCGCCCTCATAATTGCCTGAGGTGCCGACGATGCGATCGGCACCGATGGCAATGTCCGACTGGACGAGTTCGCCGGTGACGAGATCGAAGAAGCAGCCGCCCTTCAGCACGATATCGGCCGGCACACGGCCAACGCCCTGATCGATGAGACGTTCGAGCTTCGTGGTCATGGATTTCTACCTCTTCGATTGTTTTTCTGCCGCTGGTGCCGAACGGATGCTGGAAACATTTGGATTGTATTTCCCGCTGCTTTTGCCTCGGTGGCAGCAGTGCTAGTGAAGCGAGAATACAGATGTCGTTTTCCAACTCAAGGTCATGATATGAAAGCAATTATTTCGGCGGCCTGCACAGCAGTTTTTCTTTTGAGCGGCTGTGCGAACAACTCTGCGGTACTCACGACTGACAAGCATGGGAAGGTCAATCAGATCATTCTCAAAAAATCGATCGGAAGTGTCGCTTCCGATGAAAATCTTAAGCGCGTCGTGGTCGCCAGTTTCTACGCGCGGATTTCAAATCCAACACCCAATCAGACGTATGTTCAACCGATGGTACTTATCGAACACCCGACAGTGGAAAGCTATCTGCGTGAGGATAAGAGGACGCGGGATTGACCGGCAGCCCCTCTCTCAAAATATAAATCGGGCGCCGTGAGGCGCCCGATTCTGTTTCACTATATCCGTCAGTTACTCGGCGGCGACGATCTTGCCGGCTTCCCACTTGTAGAGCGAGAAGCTCTGCGAGGTCAGGTCGCCGGTCTCGCCGTAGGTGACCTTGCCGATGGCGGTCGGGATCTCCTTGCCGTCCTTCAACGCGGTCGCGACGGCTTCCGCATCCTCGGCGCTGCCGGCCTTCTCGATGCCGGCTTTCAGTACCTCGACGGCGGCATAGGCGTTTAGCGTGAAGGCTTCGGCGGGGATGTTCTTGGCGGCGAGCGCGTCGGCTGCGGCTTTGGAATCCGGGCTCTTGGTGGCGTCCGAAGCGTTGGTGAAGATCGTGCCTCCTGCCGCATCCGTGCCGATTGCCCAGAATTCGGTGTTGGAGAGTCCGTCGCCGCCGATGATCGTCGTGTTGGCGGCGAGGTCATGCAGCTGGCGGGCGAGCAGGCCGCCTTCCGGGTGGTAGCCGCCGAAATAGACCACGTCGACCTTCTCGGACTTGATGCGGGTGGTGAGCGCGCTGAAATCCTTGTCACCAGGCGTGATCGCGTCGTTGATGACTTCGGTGATGCCGCCGGCGTTCAGCGTCGCCTTGAAGGCATCGGCGAGGCCCTTACCGTAGGCGCCCTTGTCGTTGACGATGGCGACGCGCTTGTCCTTGAAATTCTTCAGCACATATTTGGCGGCGACTTCGGCCTGCTGATCGTCGCGGCCGCAGGTGCGCAACACGTTGGTCAGGCCGCGCTTGGTCAAGTCGGGGGCCGTCGCGGTCGGAGTAACCATCAGCACGCCGTTTTCAGCAAGCACGTCCGAAACGGGAATGGCGACGCCCGATGTCACCGGGCCGACGACGAAGCGGATGCCGTCGCCGACGACCTTGTTGGCGGCGGAAACGCCCTGTTTCGGTTCGCCGGCATCGTCGGCCAGTTCGAGGACGACCTTCTCGCCAAGAATTCCGCCCTTCTTGTTGATCTCGTCGACGGCGGTCTGAGCGCCGTTCTTCACCTGGTCGCCGTAGGCGGCGACAGGGCCGGTCAGCGGCGCGATCAGGCCGATGGTGATATCGGCATGGGCAAGCGGCGCAAAGGCGAGCGACGCGACGAGGGTCGCCGTCAATGTCTTGAGGGTCATTGTCTGTCTCCTTGGATGGGGTCATTCGACCCGCGATGAGGTGCCGCGCCGGATTTTCCGGATCGTTCAACGGCCCCCAGGCCGTGCCAAGGACGATCGATATCGGCGCGATCGATGCGCCCTCCGGCCATATTTGGCTCAAATGGGTGCAACGGCAAGATTTCTAAGAATTTTGGTGAGATTTCGCAAGTTGATAACAAAATGAAACGAAAATCGAGCCGATCCGGCGCGAAATATCCAAAATCGTCGATCGTGGCGGCGTCTGCAGATCTCCGGAGGGTGCTGTACCCGCATCTGCGCGGTGCCGATGAACCTGCCGAATTTCGCGAAACTCTTCGTCTTTCTGAATAGTCGAATTCGGTTTCGAGATTAACACTTGATTCTACCAATTAGAGTAGAATCATTGTTCGTGCATATATTGCTGCGATGCAAAAGAACGGTCGATAATAAACAGAGAGATATTTCAGGAACAGAGATCTGGATGCTCAAGCGTATCGAAGCCAGACAGGTGCGCAACGGAATGTTTGTGGAGGCGATCGAGGGTGCATGGCAGGACCCGCTTCTGTCCAAGCGAAGATTTCTGCTGCGCCGTGAAGTCGATGCCCTGAAGCTTCGCAAGAGCGGCATTGAAGGTGTTATCATCAACACCAGCAGAGGCCTCGACATCGACGGTCTGCCAGGCGGCAATATCGAGATCGACACCAAGGTGGCACGCGAGTCCATCCAGAAATCCGTGCAGGTCCTGGAAAGCGTTTTTGGCCGGCTCCAGCATGGTGATGGCATCAGCTTCGATCAGGTGGCGCCGGTGATTTCCTCGGTCTCCAAGTCGATGGATGACAATCCCACTGTCTTTCTGAGCGTTACGCGTCTGAAATCCAAGGACGAAGTGACGTTTCTGCATTCGCTTTCGGTGAGTGCGCTGATGATCCTTTTCGGCCGTCATCTCGGACTTGACGAGACGACCGTGCAGATGCTCGGCACGGCAGGATTGCTGCACGACGTCGGCAAGCTCGAAATTCCACTCAAGATACTCAACAAGGAAGGGCGCCTGGACGAGGACGAGATCAAGATGATCCGCGATCATCCGGAAAAGGGGCACGCAATCCTGTCACGCCAGGAAGGCATGCCGGAGATCGTTCTCGACGTCTGCCTCAACCATCATGAGCGTATCGACGGCAAGGGATACCCCCGCAGGCTTTCCGAAGCGCAGGTCAGCTTCCATGCGCGTCTTGCTGCGATTTGCGACGTCTATGACGCCATGACCTCCGTGCGGCCGTACAAGGCGCCATGGAGTGCGAGCCAAGCCCTGAAATGGATGCTTGGCAATGAGGGGCAATTCGATCGCCGGCTCCTGAAGAAGTTCGCCCTCTGCCTTTCGGTCGCCGCCGTGACCTGAGGCCTATCCAACAAAAAGGGCCTGCGTGGATTTACAGCGCCGCGCATCTATTCAGATGCGCGGCGCTGTAACACTTTGAATTGCTGCATAATTTCATCCTTAAATCGATTCCGATTTAAGTAATTATGCGGGAGATTCGCCGCGGGCTCTGATGCCAAAGGCTTCAGAGCTTTCTCAGATGTTATTCTGCAGGATGGTCCGCAGCTTGTCGAAGAGCTCGTCGATGTGGTGCTTCTCGATTATCAGCGGCGGGGAGAGTGCGATGATATCGCCGGTGGTGCGGATCAGCAGGCCGCTTTCATAGGCTTTCAGGAAAGCGGTGAAGGCGCGCTTGGTGGGCTCGCCGGCGATGGGGTCGAGTTCGATCGCGCCAATCAGGCCGGTGTTCCTGATGTCGATGACATTGGGGCAATCCTTCAGCGAATGCAGCGCGTCGGCCCAATAGTCGGAAAGCTCGGCGGCGCGTGTCAGCAGCCCCTCTTCCTTGTAGGTGTCGAGCGTGGCGAGGGCGGCGGCGGAGGCGATCGGGTTGCCGGAATAGGTGTAACCGTGGAAGAACTCGATCATGTGCTCCGGGCCGTTCATGAACGCGTCATGGATCTCGGAGGTGACGAAGACGGCGCCCATCGGAATGACGCCGTTGGTCAGTCCCTTGGCGGCGGTGATCATGTCGGGCTTGACATCATAATATTGCGCGGCAAAGGGGGCGCCGAGGCGGCCGAAGCCGGTAATGACCTCGTCGAAGATCAGCAGGATGCCGTGTTTGGTGCAAATCTCGCGCAGCTTCTGCAGGTAGCCCTTCGGTGGGATCAAGACGCCGGTGGAGCCCGCCACCGGCTCGACGATGACGGCGGCGACGGTGGAGGCGTCATGCAGGGTGACGATACGCTCGAGCTCGGTGGCGATGTCGCCGCCATGCTCGGGCTCGCCGCGGGTAAAGTTGTTCTTGCCGGGCTGGTGGGTGTGCGGCATGTGATCGACGCCGGTCAGAAGCGTGCCGAACATCTTGCGGTTGGTGACGATGCCGCCGACGGAGATGCCGCCGAAATTGACGCCGTGATAGCCACGCTCGCGGCCGATCAGGCGGAAGCGTGATCCATTGCCCTTCACACGGTGATAGGCGAGCGCCACCTTGAGCGCGGTCTCGACGGACTCGGAACCGGAGTTGGTGTAGAGAACGTGGTTCAGGCCTTCAGGGGCAATGTCGACCAGGCGGTTCGCCAGTTCGAAGGCCTTCGGATGGCCGAGCTGGAAGGCCGGCGCGTAATCGAGTTCGCCGGCCTGCTCGCGGATCGCCTCAGTGATCTTCGGGCGGCAGTGGCCGGCATTGACGCACCAGAGGCCAGCCGTGCCGTCCAGCACCTGACGGCCGTCATGGGTCGTATAATACATGTCCTTGGCGCCGACGAACAAACGCGGCTCCTTCTTGAACTGGCGATTTGCCGTAAACGGCATCCAGAAGGCGCGAAGATCGTTCGGTGCATTGAGGCGATTGGACATGCTGTTCTCCTGGCCTCCGACGGCCCTTTCCCGGGGCTTCACGCCCATATTTTTACTGCCCGGTCAAATTATCAGGGCTTCCCAAGGCGTCAACGGGAAAAGTCCCCAGAGCTCTCCTGACAGGAGGCTCAACTTGCTTCGCTCATCTGGAAATATCCTGGGTCAGGCACCGCAAGCTGCCCGTCATCAATCCTTTGCCTCGGCTTGTTACAAAAACCGATGGCTCGCAGGGCGCAATTGCATTTCATCAATTGACTGAAATCAAACGATATTTCGATCGGAGATACTGATGTCTGACGCCAGAAGACAAGGGCGCGCCCCACGCGGCGCCATACATTCGCGCCAAGTTACGGCGCCATTCTCGAAGAGGGCGTTCGCCGCCGCAGCGTGCTCAAGGGCTTTCTCGCAGCGATGGGCGCTGCGGCACTTTCGCCAGCGCTCGGAACCGCACATGCCGAGGCTGCCGGCTCCAGCCTGACATTTCCGGAACTCAGGCGCGTGCGCGATACCGACGACCACTGGCCGGAGGGCTATGAGCGCCAGATCCTGGCACGTTGGGGCGATGCACTGTTTGCCGACAGCCCGGAATTCGATATCGCGACGCTTGATGGTAAGGCGGCCGAGCGACAGTTCGGCTACAACAACGACTTCACGCAGTTTCTGCCGCTGCCCTGGGGCGAGAAGAGTTCCAACCATGGGCTGATGGTGGTCAGCCATGAATATGCAACGCCTTTCCTGATGTTTCCCGGCCTGACGGACGAAAACTATCGCGAGAAGCTGACGCAGGCGAGGAAGGCGCGATGGATGTCTTCGCCGGCGACTACAAGAAATTGCCGAACCAGGAGCTGGTCGAGCGCCAGGGCTGGGACGAGGACGAGAACGATATCTATTCCGTCAGCCGCATCGAGCCGCGCTTCAAGTTCGAGGAAGAGCCGAACGAATGGATGCGTTTCGACTGGGTGGTCGAGATCGACCCGCTCGATCCCTCTGCAAAGCCGGTCAAGCGCACCTCGCTCGGCCGCATGACGCATGAGGGCGCTCAGTGTAGCGTCGCCCCTGACGGCCGCGTGGTGGTCTTCATGGGCGACGACGACGACTTCGAATATATCTACCGCTTCGTCACCCGCGATCCCTGGAACCCGAACGACAGCGCCGCCAACAAGGACCTGCTCGACCACGGCACGCTTGATGTCGCCAAGTTCGAAAGCGACGGCACGATGCGCTGGATCCCGCTCATTGCCGGCGAGGGGCCGTTGAGCGCGGAAGCTGGCTTCAAGAGCCAGGCTGACGTCGTGCTGGCGACGCGCGCCGCCGCCGATCTCGTCGGCGCTACGCCGATGGACGGGCCGGAAGGCTTCATCCCGCATCTCGGCACTGGCAAACTCTATGTCGCCATGACGGAGAACGAAGATCGGCTGCCCAAGGTTGATGGCGGCGATGAGAAGGAGATGGTCAACATCGCCAATCCGCGCGGCCCCAATCCGCATGGCCACCTGCTGGAACTCGCAGCACCTGGTGGTCCTGAAAAGCCGGATTATGCCGCCGAGAGCTTCAAGTGGGACGTCTTCATTCTCTGCGGCGACCCTGCCAAGGCCGAGGATCAGGCGATGTTCCATCCGGCGACGACCTCCTCCGGCTGGTTCACAGACCCTGACAATCTCGCGGTCGATCCGGCCGGACGCCTCTGGGTCACTACCGATGGCCCGCCACCGGAAGGCATTGCCGATTCCGTCTATGTGATGGATACCGAGGGCCCGGGCCGGGCACTGCCGAAGCTGTTCTATATTGCGCCCGTCGGTTCGGAAACCTGTTCGCCGACGTTCACTGCGGATGGCAGCAGCGTCTTCCTCTCGGTTCAGCATCCGGGCGAATTGCGGATGGCCGACAACGAGGATGCGACTTCGATGGAGGATGCCGGCACCAGCTGGCCCGACTTCAAGCCCGGCATGCCTGCCCGCCCGTCGCTGGTGGTGCTGACCCGCTCCGATAACGGTGTGGTCGGCAGTTAAAGCGATACCGCCAAAACTGCGCGGCGGTTTTACGTCTGGAATGCACCAAAACAAAAGATCAATTGCGGGACGGGCGCTCCGGCGCGATCGGCCATCATTCTAAAAGTACGACCGGCAAATCGCAAATTTGCCGGTCATGCCATAAGGTTCACGTGCTGAAATATCGGTGCCGAGCCTCCGGGAACATACCCTTGCAGCATGGCATCGGCCGACATTCATGTCAGCGCTATCATCAGGCGGCGGATCTATTTCTGTTCTGCACGAGGTAAATGTCTTCGAGAGTTGCCAGAATCTTCATGACCGGCTCGGAGGTGCTCGAATAATAAATGGTTTGTGCGTCCCGGCGGGTCTTGACCAGCTTTTGAGCGCGCAGTTTCGACAGGTGCTGAGAGAGAGCCGACTGGCTGAGCCCGACCTGCGTCGCAAGCACGCCGACGGCCACTTCGCCCTTCACGAGGCTACACAGGATCAGCAATCTCTTCGGATTGGCCATGGCCGACAATAAAGCTGCCGCCACGGTCGTGTGATCGGCCAAATCAGAGGTTTCCATATGTTATCTTCCTAATGCGAAACGTACATCAAGCGTGTTGGCGCAGGGTACCAGCCGGGATTTTGACTGACACCAAAAGCCTACCAACTAGGCTCGAAGATTGTATATACCTAAATTTAAGGTATCGAGTATGCTATTTTAGTCATGTTTGAACAAATGTGATCGGCATCCACCGCGAGGGTTTCGAACTCGTATCGCAGCAGCAAGTCGCCGGAAATCATGTCAAAACCTGAGGAATCGATACCACAAATGCGCCAGGGACCCGATTCTGGCGCCTTTAGCCTGTTAGCGAGGGCTTCGGCGACATCGGGATGGCGTTCTACTAAATCTCGCACTGTCTCTGCCGCCTCGGCGGCGATCGCCTCATTCGCCGCCGACTGGATTATGAGATCATTCCCATCCAGCTGGTAGGCGCGGCCGAAGCCGCCATTGAGGCTGGCCTGTTCCGGCTTGAGACGGAAAAACAGGAAATCAGGAAAGTCGATATAAAGCGTCGCCTTGGTATGGCGGGCGAGAAAACGCGTGCGGATACGCTCGTAGAATGGGTTGCTGCGCTCGACGGGTTCTGCCAGGCATTGGGTTGTCAGACGGGGATAGGCGAGGGGATCGCCCTTGCCTGGCTCGCCAGTCAGGAGGGAGGCGCGCGGGTCTTTGGCGAGCGCCCTGGTATGGGCCGACAGCTGAGAAACCAGGATGACGGGGCTGCCGTCGATATCGGTGGCGACGAGCACGCGGCTGGCGAAGGGGAAACCGGTCTCGGGGCTGAGAACGGCAATCGCCGCGTGCCGTGCGGAGCGCAAAAGCACGCGGGCGAGCTTGCGGGCATCGTCGTCGGTTTCGCGTAAGGGCGAGGGCTGATCTTTCATATCCGCTTTGTGACAAAGCGGATGGAAAACATCAAGCTTCCTCCTTGCGGCGATGGCGGGTGAGGCCGGCAACGATATCCTGAGCCGAGATGGTGCCGACGATCGTGCCGTTCTCGACGATGCCGATACTGCCCGGCTGGCGGGCAAGGGCATCGAGAATATCGATGAGCGGGGTCGCGGCGCGGGCCGTGGCGCTGACGCTCATGCCGGCGGCAGTCTGGCCGAGGCCTGGCTGCATGACGTCGGCCGCCGTCAGCATGTTGATCGGATTGAGGTTCTGCACGAAATCAGCGACATACTGGTCGGCGGGGTTCTTGACGATATCGTGCGGCGTCCCGCACTGGATGATGCGGCCGCTCTCCATGATGGCAATGCGATTGCCGATGCGGAAGGCCTCGTCGAGATCGTGGCTGACGAAGAGGATGGTCTTCTTCAGCCGCCGCTGGAACTCCAGGAGTTCATCCTGCAGGCGGGTGCGGATCAATGGGTCGAGCGCCGAGAACGGCTCGTCCATGAGCAGAATCGGGGCGCCGGTGGCAAAGGCGCGGGCGAGCCCGACACGCTGCTGCATGCCGCCGGAAAGCTCGTTGACCTTGCGATCGGCCCATTTCGTCAGGTTGACGAGTTCAAGTTGTTCGCCGACGCGGAGCTTGCGTTCGGCTTCCGGCATGCCGGCGAGCTCGAGACCGAAGCCGACATTGTCGGCGACTGTGCGCCAGGGCAGGAGGGCGAATTGCTGGAACACCATGGAGACGGTGTGGGTGCGCAGCTCGCGTAGCGCCTTGGCATTGCATCTATAGGGGTTGACGGGGCCGGTGGCCGCCGAGACCGCGACATCGCCACGCACCACGGGAGCGAGCCCGTTGACGGCGCGCAGCAGCGTCGACTTGCCGGAGCCGGAAAGACCCATCAGCACCAGGATCTCGCCTTCCTCGATCGTCAGCGAGGCGTTGGCCACGCCGAGCACCAGACCGGTGGCGGCGCCGATCTCGTCGCGTGTTTTGCCCTGGTCGACCATGGCAAGCGCGGTTTCCGGTCGATCGCCAAAGACGATGCTGACATTGTTAAAGCTTACCGCGGTCATGCAGCGCCTCCTTCACCCGCGGTGCGGAACATCCGGTCGAGAATGATTGCCAGGATGACGATGCAGAAGCCCGCCTCGAAGCCCTTGGCGATATTGACGGTGTTCAGCGCACGGACGACGGGCACGCCAAGCCCTGGAGCGCCGACAAGGGCGGCGATGACGACCATCGACAGCGACAGCATGATGGTCTGGGTGAGACCCGCCATGATCTGCGGCGTGGCGAAGGGAAGCTCGATCTTGCGCAGCACCTGTATCGGCGTCGCGCCGAAAGCCACGGCGGCTTCGACGAGGGACGGCGGCGTTGAGATGATGCCGAGGCGCGTCAGCCGGATCGGGGCGGGGATTGCGAAGATGACGGTCGCGATCAGGCCTGGCACCATGCCGAGGCCGAATAGGATGAGCGCCGGGATCAGATAGACGAAAGTCGGTATGGTCTGCATGAGATCGAGCACCGGGCGCATGGCAGCATAGACCCAAGGGCGGCGGGCGGCGGCAATGCCGAGCGGAATACCGATCACCATACAGACGAAGGTGGCGGCGAGCACGAGGGCGAGCGTCTCCGTCGTTTCCTTCCAATAGTCCTGGTTCACGATCAGCAGCAGCCCGAGACAGGTGAAGACGGCAACCGCGATCGACCGGCGCAGCCAAAAGGCGATGGCAGTGATGGCAGCGATGACGATCAGCGGATGAGGCTTCTGCAGCACGAAGAGCAGGCCGTCTATCGCGCTCGACAGCAGGAAGGCGATCTGGTTGAAGAACCATTCGCCGTTCGAGGTCAGCCAATCCACAAAGGATTTGGCCCAGGGGCCAACGGGAATCTTAAACTCGGTGATCCAATTCAAGGGCGCGCCTATCCAAAAAACAACAATCGGACAAAAATGAAACGGGGCGGCGAGCCGCCCCGTTCATATCATTAGAGGCCGAGGCCGGTCTTGGCGGCCGCGAGGGCCTCGCCGCTGCCGTCGCGGGTCTTGACGCCCGCAAGCCAAGGCTCGAGCGCTGCGGGGTTCGCCTTCAGCCATTCAGAAGCCGCAGCTTCCGGCTCCTTGCCGTCGTTGAGGATCTTGCCCATGATCTGGTTTTCCATGTCGAGGGAGAACTTCAGGTTCTTCAACATCATGCCGACATTCGGGCATTCTTCGAGATAACCGGCACGGACATTGGTGAAGACCTTGGCGCCGCCGAAGTCAGGACCGAAGACGTTGTCGCCGCCTGTGAGGTAGGTCAGCTTGAAGTTGGTGTTCATCGGATGGGGTGCCCAGCCGAGGAAGACAACGGGCTTGCCCGATTTGTCGGCACGGGCGACCTGGGCGAGCATGCCCTGTTCGGAGGACTCGACGACTTCCATATCCTTCAGGCCGAACTCGTCCTTCTCGATCATGTCCATGACGAGGCGGTTGCCGTCATTGCCGGGCTCGATGCCGTAGATCTTGCCGTCGAGATCGTCCTTGTGAGCGGCGATATCCTTGAAGTCCTTGATGCCGAGTTCAGCACCCTTGGCGTTGGTTGCGAGCGTGTACTTGGCGCCGACGAGGTTTGGGCCGAAGGATTCGACCGACTTGTCGTCGAGATAGGGACGGACGTCCTTCTCCTGCGTCTCCATCCAGTTGCCGAGGAAGACATCGATGTCCTTGTTCTTCAGCGAGGTATAGGTGACCGGCACCGAGAGAACCTTGACGTCGGTCTGATAGCCGATGCTCTTCAGGACGACGGATGCGGTGGCGGTGGTGGCGGTGATATCCGTCCAGCCGACGTCCGAGAAACGAACGGTGGAGCAGCTGTCGGGATCGGCAGCGAAGGCGGCGGTCGCAACGGAGAGGGCGGCGACGGCAGTTGCGGTAACGAGTTTGAACGTGCTTGTTGTTTTCATTTTAGACTCCCAGTCTTTAAGTTCCCAAGCCAACCATCATTAACCGAGTTTGACAAGCGACCTCAGTGCGTTTGCGCCGTATCGACCCATGCGATTGCGACGTCCGCGGTTTTTTTGGCGGTGCCTTGTTTTCGGGGCTTTCCGCGGTTTTCGAGCCGGATTCCTGTGATTATCGTTCACCCAGGGCTTTTCTTTGCCATTCCGAGCTTTCAATAAGCCGATCAAGGAGAAATCGGATGGCAAAACTCTATTTCAACTACTCGACGATGAACGCCGGCAAGTCGACGATGCTGCTGCAGGCCTCCTATAATTACCAGGAGCGCGGCATGCGCACGGTGCAGCTGATCGCCGCCTTCGACGAGCGCGCGGGCCGAGGCGTCATCGGCTCGCGGATCGGCTTGGAGGCGAGCGCCATTCCCTTCGAGCCGCAGGAGGATCTGTTCCGGTTGGTCGCCACGCTGAGCGGCGAAGGGGCGCCGATTTCCTGCATCTTCGTCGACGAGGCGCATTTTATGACGCCTGTCCATGTCTGGCAGCTTGCCCGCATCGTCGACAGGCTCGGCATCCCTGTGATGGTCTACGGGCTAAGAACCGATTTCCAGGGCAAGCTGTTTCCGGCCTCGCAGGAACTGCTGGCGATCGCCGACGAAATGCGCGAGGTGCGCACGATCTGCCATTGCGGACGCAAGGCGACGATGGTTGTGCGGCTCGACGCGGAAGGAAAAGTATTGCACGAAGGCGCCCAGATCGATGTCGGCGGCAACGAGAAATATGTCTCGCTCTGCCGCAGGCACTGGGACGACGCGATGAACGGTACCTGGATCGCCGAGCCGGTCTGAAGCCGGCGACGCTGCCTGTTTTCTTTGGCGTCGCAAGCGGCTAGCTTGCGGGCAGGAGATTCCCTGGAGAGGCTTGGTGCGCAAACCCCCGCCATTCGACAGCCAGTATGAAGCCGCAGGCAGCCTTGCCGAAAGGATTGTGGCCGAGGGAGCCTATTGCGTGGCCGCGATCGGCGCCTTCAGCGGCGACGAAACACGATCGGCCGACGAGGTCTTCCTCGAGCAGAATACCCGCTTCCAGGCCCATATCGCCGATGCTGCGGCGCTCGACGCCCAACTGGCCGAGCTGGTCTTTTGCCTCGATCGGTTGACGGCCGAGGTTTCAGCCGATCTCGACAGTTTCCGGGGGTTGACGCTGCGTGAGAAGATGGCCGGCTGGGTGTCGCGCCAACGGATGTGGCGCATGTATACCGAACGTGTGCGCGAAGCGCCTGTCATCGAGCGGCTGCTCGACCTTTTGACGAAATCGGATGCGCTCGCGGGACTGATTGCCGGCCAGCGCGCCGCGCTCACCGAACGGCACAAGGCCGCCGAACTCGGCCTTGTCGATATCGTCGAGCAGCGGCGCCGGCTGGTTGTTTCCATCGATATCGCCCGCCTCAAGATGAAGGAGCTCAATGCCAAGGCGCTGACGACGCAGGGCCGTATCGGCGTCTATGGCAACAGGGCGCATTGGGAGCAGATGGAGGCGGAGCGGCGGGCGCTGAAGGCGGAGGCCGAGCGGATTTCCGCCGGAGAGCACGAGATGCGCGACGACAGCCAGAGGCGTGAGCGCTTCATCGGCCTGTTCCAGGCCTTTGTCGATTCGCTGAACGGCCGGATCGCCGCCTGCAACGCGCTGCTGCGCAAGCTGCTGATCGACGTGGAAGAGCGGCTGATCATCTACCAGGCGCAGGTCGATACCGATCGGCCAGGCATGAAGGTGAGGATCAAGCCGGAACTCTTTCCCGATATCGCCGCACCGATCAGGCTGTTTGAGAAGGGCATGCTGGTCGCCCAGGATCTGGAGCGGCGCAAGAGCCGCGCCGATATCGAGCTCGCCAGAAGGTTTCCGACCTATGCCGAATCGCCGCCGGAAACATCGGGAGCGCCTCTGATCGACACGGCGCGCAGGTCTTTCCGTTTCAGCCTGCCTTTCCCGCGCTCCTGACCAGCAGGGCACCCCTCTTGCGCAATGCTTTTCATTCCGAAAAATCGAAGGGCTCGTGTTGTGCTCGGCCCATCGAGCGCATATGTGGGATGCAGCGGGCGGCAATGTCCCGATGTTCGCCTCGCCTGACAGGAGACGACGATGCTTGACCGGATAGCCGGTTTTTTCAGGCTGATCGGCCAGACGATCGGCCGCTGGGCCCGCCTGTTTTCCGCCTGGGCCTTTTGGCCCTTTCTTGCCGCGCACGGCTGGTATCAGCGCCGGAGCTGGATGATCCGGCTGCCTGTGATCGCAGCCGTGGTTCTGCTTGTCGGGCTCTACGGCCATTTCTTCTGGCAGACGCAGGTCTGGACGAATTTCAACCCCGCCTTCGTGGACCAGTACCGGCTTTCGGAGCGCAAGGTCGCGGCCGGACAGGACGTGCCGGCGGCCGACGGTACCGCTGCGACGGCACCGAAGACTTGCCAGCGCTCGGCGATCGTCGACGTCGCGGCTGATCTGACCGATTTCAATGTCAACCAGAACGCATGGATCTCCTCCATGCTGCTCTACAAGATGGGCTTTTTCGGCGTCGACTGGGATCATACGCCCTTCCTCGACAACAAGGCCTCTTTCCAGCGCGGTATCAACCAGGCGGTGCGGCGGACTTCGGCGGAGCTTGTCGATACGCTCGGGCGTGTGCGCGGCACGTCGGGCATTAACAACGACCTGCAGAGCGCGCGCGGCAATCTGCAGTTCGACGAAAACAGCTGGTATTTCGGCCTCAACCCCTTCGGGCCGAAGACACCGACGCCCTCCTATTACCGCTCGGCGATAGGCAGCCTGCGCAAATTCAACACCGATCTCGCCCTCTGCAACGTCGTTTTCGACGGCCGCGCCGACAATCTTATGCAGTTCATCGACCGCATCGCCAACGATCTCGGCGGCACCTCCGACATGCTCGCCGAGCGCTCGGAAAACCACAATCGCGGCTGGTTCGATACCCGCGCCGACGACCGGTTCTGGTTCGCCTATGGCCAGCTCTATGCTTACTACGCCATCCTTGCCGCCGCGCAGGCGGATTTCTCGCAGGTGGTGCAGGAACGTAATCTCGGTGCGATCTGGGGCGGAACGACGCGGCAGTTCCAGGCCGCACTGCGCATCCAGCCGGCGATCATCTCGAACGGGCGCGAGGATGGCTGGATCATGCCGAGCCATCTCGCCACCATGGGTTTCTATATTCTGAGGGTGCGCTCGAACCTCGTCGAGATCCGCTCGGTGCTCGACCGCTAAAACATCTGGATTCAGCGGGGTATCGTGTTGTCCTCGAAGCCGACGACGCGCAGTTTCTCGACGAATTCATAGGTGATGCCGACGATGCCGCCGCCGCTTTCATCGTTGCGGAAGCGGCCGACGCTGCGCACCAGCTTGTAGCCGCCAAGCCGGTTGTCGACACGATAAACAAAATGGAAGCCGACGCCGTGAAGGCTCGCCTCTTCGAAGGTTTGGGCGATCAGGCTGCGGTCCTCCTCGTGGATGCGCGACATCAGCTCTGTCAGGTTGACAGGGCCGTCGCTGTAGGAGAGGCCGAAGATTGCGTGGACATCCTCGCTTGCAAAGAAATGTCCTGTCTCGATGTCGATGCGCCAGAAGCCGAAAAGACGATAGGCAGCAAGCATCTGGACGACTTCCGCATCGGTGATGCCGATGTGGGCGCGGGATTGTTCTGTCTTGTCAATAACGGGCTGTTCGAAGTGAAGAGGCACGATTCCCCCAGATCACGGGACGACGTGCCGACTCTCTTCTGATGCCTCAGTTGATCAGCTTCAATCGAATTGCCTTAGCTACCAACTGGGTCCGGTTGACGCAATCGAGTTTTTTGATCGCGTTCGTCATATAGGCGTTCACAGTATGGTCCGAGAGCGTCAGGATCTGACCGATTTCGATCGAGGTCTTACCTTGGGCAGTCCAGCGCACAACTTCTAGTTCGCGAGTCGACAGCGCGTTATGCGCGCATTCCTCGTTGCGTTTGACTGCATTGTATGCATCCAGTGCATGGAGAATGATCATTGCCAGCTCGTTGATTTCGCTCTGGCCGAGTGCGGCGCGCTCGCCGCAGAACCAGAAGACCAGGCGCTGGCCGTCGGCTGCAATGTTCGGCATGGCAACGCCTGCCGGTATGGCATGGCGCAGCATCAGGGCACGCAGTTCGGCGGAGAAAGCCTGACCATTGGAGGCGTCGTTGAGGTGCCAGGCCGGCGGCACGGCAGACTTCCTCAGCCTTAGGCCGAAAGGGCAGTCGCGCATCATGTGGGCACGGTCGAAATCTCTGACATAGGCAGCCGGAAGCGAGCTCTCGATCAGCAGGGGTTTCAAGAGAAGGTCTTCCGGGGAGGGGGCGTGCATCAATATTGCATGCGACAATCCGAAGGCTGTGGAGACCCTGCCAAGCGCCTGCGCAAACAGGCCGCGCGTTCGTGCGGTCGCAAGTTCTGCCGAAAGCAATGACTGTCTTTCAGAGGTAGTCATGTAAGACATTTGTACGCCCCCGGCAGCCTAATGTTACCGCTATCAAATACAGAAAATCGGCGGGATGCTAGCCCCAATTGACGTAACGCAAGCCGATTCATTCGAATTGTGAATAATTAGCCACGGTAGTGCGCGCGCCGGTTGAGTTTCGACTTGCAAAAATAGCGTTGCGGTATCTCTGAGTTCTTTCACTGCGGCATAGGAGCCCCGGTAAATTGATGTCGTGATGCGAAGGAGAAGACTGCAACGGCAATGTGCCCTCTACGAGGCGATCGTTAGTTGCACACTGCCCTTATTGTTGTCGTAAGCCTGCCAGGCATCGTTGGCGAAGCAGTAGAGATAACCGTCGGCCTGCGGCGTGAAGGGGGCGCCGTCGCCGATCAGGAAGACCTCGTGCGGTAATCTCTCGATAGCCGATTTGTTTACCTGCGTCCTTTTCGGCGGCGGAATGTCATTGGCGAGGAGACCGACAAGGGCGAACCAGGGCATTTTCTCCTCGCGGCGGGTCCACCAGAAATCGATCTGCTCGTTCTTGGTCAGCTTTTGCGTCAGTGTTTCGAGGCCTCCCAAAATCGAAGAGGCGATCTGGACGACTTCGCCGATCTGGAAGGAACCGTCGTCGGTGCCCTCCGGCCCGGAACGGATCGAAGCATCCAGCCACTGGCCGGTCGCCGTCAGCTTATAGGTAAGGTCTTTTTTCAGGTAGACGCCGGTGTAGTTCCAGCGATCGCGAGCGAAGATATCGACGGTTACCGGCAGATTTGCCTTGAGCGGCCAATAGGCGCCCTGATCAAGCGGCGGATTGGCGTGGCGATCGATCGCGGAGGCATGGAGCAGGAGCGACTGGCCGGCAACCAAGGGTGCCGCGCGGGGCCGTGTCTTCAAGGCCTTGAATAGACCATGGACGGAATCGTGCAGCACGCCGCGGGGATTGGGCTTAAGCTGCAGGAGGGCGTCTTGACGGAATGCCAGTCCCTCTGCCGCGGCTTCCTTCATCATCCAGTAAAGCGCGCCATCCGATAGGCCGGACTGGCTGTAGCCGCCGCCGACGTCGCCGTGGACACCGGGAAACCAGAGTTGCTTCATGTCGGTCTGCGGCCCGCTCGAGGTCCAAAGCGTCGGGATGAAACTCTGCCGCTTCTCGTCCAGCCCGACCGCATGGCGGGCGTGGCCGACGATGGGGCTGAGCGTGGTATCGTGGAAGCGGTGATCGTCCGGATCGTCGAGCAGGTTGAGGAAGCCCATATCGTCGGGAATGCCAAGGGAGCCGACCGTATCCCAGACGCCGATGAAGTGGATCGGCGTCTGCCTTGACGGGTTTTCCCCGGTCGCGGCGTTGAAGAAGGGCATGGCTTTCGTCGCGCGCAGCGGGCTCGGCTTCGGATCGCGATAGGCATCGAAGATCTTCTGGACCACTTTCCACAGCGCATCATCTTTGGATGCGAACCGGGCAAGGTCGACGAGGCCGCATTTCGAGATCATGCCGCCGAGGCTGCGAACCGTGTAGGCGCCCCGGCTGAAGCCGAAGAGCCAGATGGGGTCGCCAGGCGTGTAATTCAGGGCAAGCCACCGGTAGGCACTCATGATGTTCTGGTCGAGGCCCTTGCCCGTGCCGCCGCCCAGGAACTTGTCCCACCACGTGCCATCGGTGCCGACACCTGGATGATAGTAGGCCTTCTGTTCTGTACCGGATGGATCGGCTGGGGCCAGGGCGTTGTAAAGCTTGACGACATTGGTGGGGCTCGGAAGGCCGCCTTCGGTTTCGTTCGGCGTGTTCCAGGTGCCGTCGCAGCATATGACGAGGTTCATTTTCCATCCTCCCGGTTGTCTGGAAGGAGGATCTGCATCGTTAAGGGAAAGTCAATATGAAATACACCTTTAAGATGCGATGGTGGATATTGACGGGATTGTAGTGGAATGAAGAACGAAGCCGGCTTTTGGACTTGTCCGCTGTGGAAAGATAAGGGCATGGTTCGGCGAAATACCGGCTGTATTCGGGGAACATCCATGTCAGACATCAAATCCGATATCGAAATCGCGCGTGCCGCCACCAAGAAGCCGATTTTCGAGATCGGGGCGAAGCTCGGCATTCCGGCCGAGCAGCTCGTTCCCTATGGTCACGACAAGGCGAAGGTCAGCGCCGAGTTCATCGCCGCACAAGCGGGCAAGAAGGACGGCAAGCTGATCCTTGTCACCGCGATCAATCCGACGCCGGCGGGCGAGGGCAAGACGACGACCACCGTCGGGCTCGGCGACGGGTTGAACCGGATCGGCAAGAAGGCCATTGTCTGCATCCGCGAGGCCTCGCTCGGTCCCTGCTTCGGTGTCAAGGGCGGGGCGGCCGGCGGCGGTTATGCGCAGGTGGTGCCGATGGAAGACATCAACCTGCATTTCACCGGCGATTTCCATGCGATCACATCGGCGCACAATCTGCTGGCGGCTATGGTCGACAACCACATTTACTGGGGCAACGAAGAGAATATCGACATCCGCCGCATCACCTGGCGGCGGGTCATGGACATGAACGACCGGGCGCTCAGAAGCATGGTCTCATCGCTCGGCGGCGTCGCCAACGGTTTCCCGCGCCAGGGCGGGTTCGACATCACCGTCGCCTCCGAGGTGATGGCGATCCTCTGCCTCGCCACCGACCTCAAGGATCTGGAGCAGCGGCTCGGCGACATCATCATCGGCTATCGTTTCGACAGGACACCAGTGCATGCGCGCGACCTGAAGGCCGACGGCGCCATGGCGGTGCTGTTGAAAGATGCGATGCAGCCGAACCTGGTGCAGACGCTCGAGAACAATCCGGCCTTCGTGCATGGCGGGCCTTTCGCCAATATCGCCCATGGCTGCAATTCGGTGACGGCGACGAAGACGGCGCTGAAGCTCGGCGACTATGTGGTGACGGAAGCAGGCTTCGGCGCCGATCTCGGAGCGGAAAAATTCTTCGACATCAAGTGCCGCAAGGCGGGGCTGAAGCCGGATGCGGCGGTGATCGTCGCGACCGTCCGGGCGCTGAAGATGAATGGCGGGGTGAAGAAGGAAGATCTCGGCACGGAGGATGTCGCAGCACTGAAGAAGGGCTGCGCCAATCTTGGCCGGCACGTCGCCAATGTGCGCCGTTTCGGCGTGCCCGTCGTTGTCGCGATCAACCATTTCGTATCCGATACCGAGGCTGAGATCGCGGCGGTCAAGGAATTCGTCTCGAGGCTTGGCGCCGAGGCGATCCTCTGCCGCCACTGGGCACTAGGTTCGGCCGGCATCGAGGAATTGGCGCACAAGGTGGTGGAACTGGCCGAATCCGGGCAGGCGAAATTCCAGCCGCTTTACGGCGACGATCTTTCGCTGTTCGAGAAGATCGAGATCGTCGCCTCGAAAATCTATCACGCCGGCGAGGTGACGGCCGACAAGGCGGTGCGCGACCAGCTGCAGACATGGGAGGAGCAGGGTTACGGCAAGCTGCCGATCTGCATGGCGAAGACGCAATATTCCTTCTCCACCGATCCGAACCTGCGCGGCGCGCCGGAAGGCCACATCGTCACCGTGCGAGAGGTGCGGCTTTCGGCGGGAGCGGGCTTCGTCGTCGCCATCACCGGCGAGATCATGACAATGCCCGGCCTGCCGAAGTCGCCGTCGGCGGAACGGATTTTCCTGAACGACCAGGGTTATATCGAGGGATTGTTCTGATCTTCAGAGCGCTTGCCGAGGTGGGGAATGTTTGGAGCTTAAGTACGCGGAGAAAATTGGCGGCAGGTCGCAAGAGCCGTAATGAATTATCCCGTTTTGATTGTCTTACTCATATTGACGCCGGTGACGCGAAAGCCGGTTCCCTCGTAGACATGTTTCGCGCGCTTGTTATCCTCGGCAACACGCAACCTTATCTGCTCGAACCCCGTCCGCGCCAGTTCAGTTTCCAGCACATATAATGCCTGTTTGCCGAACCCTTTTCCCTGATGTGCAGCGAAGATATAGAAATCTTTGATGAATGCAGAGCGGCTTGCCAAATCCGGTCGGTACCAAAGATAACCCACGACGCTCTCAGCTTCCAGCGTTTGGTTTACGACACAGAACATGATCTCGCCGGGAGTATTGATGCCATGTGGCAGGTCGTTCGCGATTTCCTGTTTGGCCCGTGCCAAGGCCTGAGGGCCTGAAAGACCGTAGTTGGCCGAAATCTCGGTCGCATAATCAGTGATGAAATAATCGAGGTAAGCCGGATATTCGCTATCACGCATGGGTCTGAATGAGATCATCGTACCTCCTGGTTGTGAGCCTAAGTCCCAGCTGCATGCTAAGGTAAAAAGAGATTTCCCAATCGAGATAATTGCTAGCAGTGTCAAATCTCAGGAAGCGCGGCGGCGAGATCGGCGAGCGACGGAATCTTTTGATTCAGTTGGTCTAGACCCAAGCAATTGCCGAGCCATGCGAAGAAGGAGATCCGGAGTTTGCGAGTCATGATGGGCGCTCCGCCGGTTCTTCGCATTCAAGTCTAGTGGTTGGATGGCCTGATTCAAGCGGGAATCGCAAACCATTGAAATGATTAGTGACAGTAGCGATAGCCGCCCTTCCTCTCGATCACGTCGAGGTGGAAGTGGGTCTCGTGGGCGGCGTCGCTTTCGGGGTCGAGGACGGTGGTGAAGTAGAGGCAGCCGGCGGCGCTGACGGTACGCTGGAAGGCGCCGGTGAGGGTCGAGTCCTCGCGGCGGGAGCGGACGGCGACATCCTCGCCCTTTTCGAAATGGAAGCTTGCAATATCGATAGCGTTGCCGCGGGCATGTTCGGAGATCTTGCCGGTTCCGGCGCCGTTGCGCAGGCGGCACATATAGGAAGTTGCCTGGTTGACGGTGGTGATGCGGCCCTGCTCCGGCAGGGCGGCGGAAGCCGCCGGGATGACGCTGTCCTTCATCCAGCGGGCAAGGGCGAGTGCCGCCGGGCAGCGCATCGTCGCCTCCGGCTTCAGCTTGATGCCGGGCAGGGCTTCGGAGACGACGATCGGCTTGTCGATGCCGCAGCCGTTACCGTCGTCGATGCGCGGCGTGTCCTTGAAGGCGACGCCCAAAGCCTGAAGGGCGGCCGTGCATTCGGCATGCTCGGCATCGCTTTCGGGTTCAATCGTCAGGTGTTGCTCTTCAAGTGTCTGCTCGCCGGGCGGCTTACCTTCTTCCGTCGGCGGCTGCGAGCTTTCAGGGCTGCCCGGCGGCCGTGGCGGACCTTGCATCGGTTCTGCCGGTCCGGGCTTTGACGGTGTGGCCTGCGGCGCTGGCGGCTGGCTCGATACCGGTGCCTCCGGATCCTTTAGATCGGGTTTCGGCTGAGGGGCCGGGACCTCTTCAGGCGGGGGCGGTTCCGCCTTTTCCGAGGACGGGGAGGTGGGGCTGGTCGCCTGTCCGGCATCTGGCCGAGGTTCGGGCATCGGGCCTTGCGCAGGCAGGCGGGCGCCGGCAAGAAAGGCGGTAGCGGCGAGAAGGATCGCCAATGTCGAAAGTTTTCTCAACGCGTCCGAATCCTCGTATCCGTGGCCAAAGACAACGCATGAGGGCATCTTTCGTTGCAGTTGTGCAACGTCCTTGAAGATCGCTAAAACTTGATTGATATATTCAACATAAAACGACGACTTATGTTGACAATCTTCCTCATGTTTTTTATGCGGCAAAAAGAAGGCGGAATTCTGCTCCGCCTTCATTCGTAAAAGCCCAGCCAGCCCCTCGAGCGTGCGACACGCCACGACCAGCCAGCCCGGTAATCATCATGAGAGGGTAGGTTATGATCGTCCGGTATTGGCGCTCGGTTCTAATGGTCTGCACGGCAGCCACAATTGTTCTTCCTGTTTCGCAGTCTTTCGCACAAAGCGCTACGGCAGCCACGCCGCAAGCCGCGACGGAGGACAGCACCGTCCTGGAGAAGATCGTCGTCAAGGGCAAACGCGTGGCGCCGGGCAGCGTCGCCGACACGCCGCTGGCGACCGAGATCACTGCCAAGCAGCTCGAAGAAAAGCAGGTTACCAATTTTGACGATATCGGCCGCAGCGTCGATGCAGGCGTAAATTATTCGCGTGGCGACGCAGGCTTCAACCTGCGCGGCCTTTCCGGCGCTCGCATCCTGACCACCATCGACGGCATTCCGATACCTTATATTTCGAACAGCTCGCGCCAGGGGGCCTTTGCGCCGGCCAACGCCAACGGCGGCGGCGACACCTTCGATTTCGATTCACTGTCCTCGCTCGATATCGTGCGCGGCGCGGATTCGAGCAAGGGCGGTTCCGGCATGCTCGGCGGCGCCATCGTTCTCAATACGCTGGAGCCGGAGGATCTTATTCCCGAAGGCCGCGACTGGGGTGCGATCGTCAAGTCGACCTATGACAGCGAAGACCGCAGCATTTCCGGCTCGGCCGCCGCTGCCAAGAAGATCGGCAACACGTCGATCCTGTTTCAGGGCGGCTACCGCAAGGGCCATGAACGCGACAATATGGGCGACAACGACAGCTACGGTGCTCTTCGCACCGAGGCGAATCCGGCTGATTTCGATCAGAACAACCTGCTCTTCAAACTGCGCCAGGAGCTGGAAGGCGGCCATCGCATCGGCTTGACAGCGGAACGATTCCGCCGCGATCTTAAGACCGACCTGCGCCAACTCCAGGGAGGCACCAGTCCTCGCAACTTCATGATCGACAATTATGACGGTCGCGAACTGCGTGACCGCGATCGCGTTTCGCTCGATTATGATTATGAAGCGCAGTCCTCCGACGCGTTCTTCAGCAGTGCGCGTGCCACGCTCTATTGGCTGGATTTGAAGAAGGAAGCCGGCAGCAGGGGCCGTACGACCGCCAATGTGGCCTATGGACGTAACAATGAGATTGAAAACGAAACCTGGGGCTTCAGCGGCACGGCAACGAAGGATTTCGAATATTCCGGTCTCAGCCACTCCGTTCGGGTGGGCCTCGACGTCGGCGTTTCGAGCTGGAGCCAGTATAGCTGGGCACTTTGCCCGACGCCCACAACGTGCCCGGCGCTAAATAACCAGGCGGAAGTGCCCAATGTCGACAGCCAGAATCTTGGGCTGACCTTCGAAGACAAGATCGAAATCGGCAATACCGGCTTCGCGCTGACACCCGGCTTCCGCTTCGACTGGTTCAACTACAATCCCTCGACCGGCGGGAGTTTCGCAAGCAATACCGGGCTTACCCGTTTCGGGGACCTGAACGACCGAACGGAAGCCGGCCTGTCACCGAAGATTCTTGCGACATACGACCTGACGCCTGACGTGCAGCTCTACATGCAGCTGGCAGTCGGCTTCCGCGCACCCACCGTGGACGAACTCTACAGCCGCTTCTACAACCCGACGGGCCGCTACGCCCAGCTTGGCAATCCCGATCTGGAACCCGAAATCGGCCGCGGCGTCGAAATCGGCGCTAATTTTGACACGGGCGATTTTACCGGTCGGGTCGCGGTCTTCCACACCCGCTACCAGAACTTTATCGAGACGGTGACGAGCGTCGACGCGACCGGCTTTACGGAATTCAACTACATGAACGTGTCTGCGGCCACGATCTCCGGTATTGAAGCCAGCGCCGCCAAGACATTCAATAACGGCATAAATCTGCATGCGTCACTTGCCTATGCCTATGGCCGAAATGAAGAAACCACTCAGCGCCTACGCTCGGTGGCACCGTTCAAGGCGATCGTCGGCGGCGGCTGGAGCAACGAGACTTTCGGCTTCGACCTTTCCTCGACGCTGTCGGCCGGCATGCTCACCGACCATCTCGATACGCCCGTCAGCAACAACAACGACACGACCTTCGATGCGCCCGGCTACGCAATCGTCGACCTGACTGGCTGGTGGACGCCGGAACAGGTGCCGGGCCTGCGCGTGCAGGCAGGCGTCTACAACATCTTTGATCAGGAACATTACAACGCGCTCGCCGTGCGCGAGGTCAATCTGAGCTCGGCGACGGCGTCCCAGCCGCGGGAGTGGTATTCGGAGCCGGGCCGTACGTTCAAGGTGTCGATCACCAAGACCTTCTGACGCCAATCACGCCTTCAAGGCTGGGGAGGGGCGGCTTTCGGGCCGCCCTATTTCAATCCTGCAATCGCCCCTTGCGCGACGGCGGATCTCAGGCTAACAATTTTTCATGATCAAGTCCTTGAACATTGCTGTTTGGTGGTGGGTTCGCTAAGGCGGCCTCGACCAATCGTGTCCAAAGACGACGAGTGAGCCGCCCGAAACTTCGAGGCGGCTTTTTTTGTTTATGGCCGCCTGTCGTCCGGGCCCCGATAACGGAGTGGAACAATGGTAGCGATCCTGCGGGATGATGGTGCGGAAATCTACGAGACCAAGGGCGGCATATCAGTCACGCGGCAGCGGCGGGCGATCCCCTACGGCGATGCGGTCTCTTCCTATGTCGACAAGCTCGACGAGCGCCGCGGCGCAGTGTTTTCGTCGAACTACGAATATCCGGGCCGCTATACGCGCTGGGATACCGCCGTCGTCGATCCGCCGCTCGGCATCTCTTCCTTCGGGCGCGACGTCTGGATCGAGGCCTATAATGAACGCGGCGAGGTGATTCTCGGCTTCGTGACCGAGCGGCTGAAGACGGTGTCCGACATCGTGCTCGGCGCTTCCTCGGCCCGCCGCCTCGACCTCACCGTCAAGACGCCGGACCGGGTGTTCACCGAGGAAGAACGCTCGAAGATGCCGACGGTCTTCACCGTGCTGCGCGCCGTTACCGACCTGTTTTATTCGCAGGCGGATGCGAGCCTCGGGTTCTACGGCGCCTTCGGATACGACATCGCCTTCCAGTTCGACGCGATCGATCTGAAGCTGACGCGACCCTCCGACCAGCGCGACATGGTGCTCTACCTGCCGGACGAGATCCTCGTCGTCGACAACTACGCCGCCAAGGCCTGGGTCGATCGTTACGACTTCGAAAAAGACGGCGTGACGACCGAGGGCAAGGCCCAAGATATCGCAGCGGAGCCCTTCAAAAACACGGATGCCATTCCGCCGAAGAGCGATCACCGGCCGGGCGAATATGCCGAACTCGTCACCAAGGCGAAGGAAAGTTTCCGCAAGGGCGACCTTTTCGAGGTCGTGCCCGGGCAGAAATTCATGGAGCGCTGCGACAGCAAGCCGTCCGACATTTCAAAGCGGCTGAAGGCGATTAATCCTTCGCCTTATTCCTTCTTCATCAATCTCGGCCATCAGGAATATCTGGTCGGCGCCTCGCCCGAAATGTTTGTGCGCGTTTCCGGCCGTCGCATCGAGACCTGCCCGATTTCGGGCACGATCAAGCGCGGCGACGACCCGATCGCCGACAGCGAGCAGATCCTGAAGCTCCTGAATTCCAAGAAGGACGAGTCCGAGCTCACCATGTGCTCGGATGTCGACCGCAACGACAAAAGCCGGGTCTGCGAACCGGGTTCGGTCAAGGTGATCGGCCGCCGGCAGATCGAGATGTATTCGCGCCTTATCCACACGGTCGACCATATCGAAGGGCGGCTGCGCGACGACATGGACGCTTTCGACGGTTTCCTCAGCCACGCCTGGGCCGTCACCGTCACCGGCGCCCCGAAGCTCTGGGCGATGCGCTTCATCGAGAGCCATGAAAAAAGCCCACGCGCCTGGTATGGCGGGGCGATCGGCATGGTCGGCTTCAACGGCGACATGAACACCGGCCTGACGCTGCGCACCGTGCGCATCAAGGATGGTATCGCCGAAGTGCGCGCCGGTGCGACGCTGCTCAACGATTCCATTCCTGACGAAGAAGAAGCCGAAACAGAACTGAAGGCCTCTGCCATGCTTTCCGCCATCCGAGACGCCAAGACGGGCAATTCCGGCAGGATCCAGCGCGACGTCGCAAGCGTCGGCAAAGGCGTCAGCATCCTGCTCGTCGATCATGAAGACAGTTTCGTCCACACGCTCGCCAATTACTTCCGCCAGACGGGCGCGGCGGTTTCGACCGTGCGCACGCCGGTGCCGGAGGAAATCTTCGACCGGCTGAACCCGGACCTCGTCGTCCTGTCGCCCGGACCCGGAACGCCCAAGGATTTCGACTGCAAGGCGACGATCAAGAAGGCGCGGGCGCGCAACCTGCCGATCTTCGGCGTCTGCCTCGGTCTGCAGGCGCTTGCCGAAGCCTATGGCGGGGAACTGCGCCATCTGGCGCTGCCGATGCACGGCAAGCCCTCGCGCATCCGCGTGCTGGAGCCGGGTATCGTCTTCTCCGGCCTTGCCAAGGAGGTGACGGTCGGCCGCTACCACTCGATCTTCGCCGATCCCTCGACGCTGCCGCGTGAGTTCATCATCACGGCTGAAAGCGACGACGGCACCATCATGGGCATCGAACACGCCAAGGAACCGATCGCTGCGGTGCAGTTTCATCCGGAGTCGATCATGACGCTCGGCGGCGATGCCGGGATGCGGATGATCGAAAATGTCGTGGCGCATCTGGCGCGCAAGGTGAAGACGAAAGCTGCCTGAGGATTTCGACGGTTATTCGGCCTGCCCTTTCCCCGACTGCGGGGAGTGGCAGGCCGTTTTCGAAAGGCCGGTTGACTTCTTCAGGCAAATCAGAACATTTCAGGAACGATCAATCGGGATATTCGACGTGGCCAATGCTGAAAAGTTCATCGTTCTCCCTTACCGCAAGAACCGCGGCAATCTCGTCCCCGGCGAAATGCGCCAGGCATCGAACTCCGTCAGCGCGGAGAAAATTGCCTCGGCGATGTCGGAGCGTTTCGTCGGCGTGGCGGCTTATGCCGTGATCGTCGACGAGGAAACCGGGGATATGTCGTCGCCGCGGCTGCTTGCAAAATACGGTGAGATTGCCGATCTCAACGCCGCCTGAGGCGCGGGTTTCAAGATGGAGACATCGCTCTACCTGCCGGTCAAAGCTTTCCTGGAGGCGGCGGGTTATGTCGTGAAGGGTGAGGTCGGCGGGTGCGATCTCGTTGGCCTCAGCGATGCCGAGCCGCCGGTCGTGGTCGTCTGCGAACTCAAGCTCTCCTTCAACCTCGAACTGCTTCTCCAGGTGGTCGACCGCGCGGCGATGAGCGATGAGGTCTGGATCGCGGCCCGCGTCTCCGCCAAGGGTCGGGGGCGGGAGACCGACAAACGCTATCGCGATCTCTGCCGCAGGCTCGGCATCGGCATGCTCGGCGTCTCCGATGCCGGCGAGGTCAGCATCATCGTGAGCTCCGTCTCGCCGATGCCGCGAACCAATCCCAAGCGGCGCACGCGCCTCGTCAAGGAGCATCAGCGCCGCCACGGCGATCCCGCCGTCGGCGGCAGCACGCGGGCGCCAATCATGACCGCCTATCGTCAGCAGGTGCTGCTCTGCGCCGCCGCAATCGAGCGTGGCGTTGGGCGGCCGCGGGATATGAAGGCTCAGGTGCCCAATGCCGGCCGAATCCTGCTCGATAACGTCTACGGATGGTTCGAACGCAAGGAGAAGGGCGTCTACGCCCTGACGCCTGCAGGGCAGGCCGCGCTCTTGCGCTGGCCGCAGACTATTCTCTCAGAGCCTGCTCCTTGAGCTACGCGGCAGGGGAACCTCATTGCCCTTTGACAAATCCGCCGTCTTCCCCCATATCACCTTCAACTGAGCCGCCTGCGCGACATTCGCGTGGGCGGTTTTGCGTTTCAACGGCTTGAATTCTGCAATTCATTCGCAACCGCAGGGGAACGATATGAGTGACAACGGCGATCTTACGGTTCGCAAGCTGGCGATGTGGGGGATTCCGCTGTCGCTCGGCGTCATAGGGCTGAAGATGGCGGCGTGGTGGGTCACCGGGTCGGTGGCGCTGCTGTCGGACGGGCTCGAATCGTCGGTCAACGTCGCTGCCGCCTTCATCGCTTTCTTCGTCATCCGCTATGCGCAGAAGCCGGCCGATCACGACCATCCCTTCGGTCATCACAAGGCGGAATATCTGTCTGCCGTCACCGAGGGCGTGCTGATCGTCGTCGCTGCCCTGCTGATCGTCAACGAAGCTGTTGGTTATCTCGCCGAGCCACGCATGCTGGACGCACCTGTGCTCGGCCTTGCGATCAACTTTGCGGCCGGTGTCATCAATGCGATCTGGGCGCGGTTGCTGATCCAGACTGGACGCAGACATCGCTCGGCAGCGCTCTCGGCGGATGGACAGCATATCATGTCCGATGTCGTGACCTCCGTTGGGGTGCTCGTCGGCCTGCTGCTGGCGCTGGCAACGGGATATGCGATCTTCGACCCGGTGCTTGCCATTCTCGTTGCCGTCAACATCCTCTATCAGGGCTGGAGGGTAATCTCGCAATCGATTGGCGGGCTGATGGACCAGGCGGTCGAACCGCAGGAGGAGGAAGCGATCAAACAGGCGATTGCCACCCACGCGGAGGGTTCGATCGGCGTGCATGACCTGAAAACCAGGCGGGCAGGCACCGTCACCTTCATCGATTTCCACATGGTGGTGCCCGGCGGGATGTCGGTGCGGCAGGCGCATGATATATGCGACCGCCTTGAGGATGCCATCAGGGCGGTGCACGAGGGTGCCACTATCGCAATTCATGTGGAGCCGGAGGGCGAAAAGGCCCATGGCATCCGCGTCAAAGTCGTGAAGGAGGTATAATGCCGAGTACCGATGTTTCCAGCCTGTCGATGCTGGGTCAGCAAACCGAAACCGCGCAATCGCCGGAGGAGGCAATGCTTGAGAAAGTGCCGTCCAACCATGCCGGCACCGATTACGTCGTGCGCTTCACCGCGCCGGAATTCACTTCGCTCTGCCCGATGACCGGGCAGCCGGATTTCGCTCATATCGTCATCGACTACATTCCGGGCGAATGGCTGGTGGAATCGAAGTCGCTGAAACTCTTCCTGCATTCCTTCCGCAATCACGGCGCTTTCCACGAGGATTGCTCGATCTACATCGCCAAGCGCATCGTCGAACTGCTCGATCCCAGGTGGCTCAGGATCGGCGCCTACTGGTATCCACGCGGCGGCATCCCGATCGACGTCTTCTGGCAAACGGGCAAGCCGCCGGAAGGCGTGTGGCTGCCGGAACAGGGCGTTGCCACCTACCGCGGCCGTGGGTGAGCCGCGGTCGGGCGCAGCCCGAGCAATCGATCCAGTGAATCGATTGCAGCGGCGAACGCCCTGAGCTTAGAGCGAAGGGCCGGGCAACGGTGCGGCAACCGCTGCCCATCTCTACCCCGCTAGATCTCACACATCCGTAACATCGTCGCCGGACGAGTCGTCGGTGGAATCGCTGCCGCCGTCGTAGTCGGCCTGCTGCAGGTTGGCGTCGTTGTCATCGGCTGTGTTGTCGGAGGCCTGACGGGCGTCGTCGTTGCCGTAATTGTTGATGACGGTTTCCTCGGTGGGCGCGCTGGCATTGCCGAAGGGATTGGCGCCGAAGGGCGAGCCCAAGCCGAGCGAGGACATGTGGTTGCCGAAGATGCCGCTCAGCGAATTGGCGAGCAGCATGCCGCCGGCCACGCCCGCTGCCGTGCCGAGCGCGCCGCGCAGGAAGCTGCCGCCGGCCGACGGCGCAGAGGCCTGCTGGCTCCAGGGGCCGGTCGGCTGCTGCTGCGTCTGGTGGGCATTGCCGTCGCCGCGGGGATCGTCATAGCCACGGGACTGCTGGCCCCAGGGACCTGCGTTGGAGGGGCCAGGATTCGAGGGAACTGGGGCCGGCTGCTGCGTCTGGGTATTGCCGAAAATCGAGCTCAGGAAACCGCCGCCCTGTTCGGCCTGGCGGTGTTCGCTCTCGCCGGCTTCCAGCTGGCGGACATGCTCTTCGAGTTGCTTGATGTGGTTGGCAGCCGCCTCCAGTCCCTTTTCCTGAACGATGACGGCCTGGGCGAGATAATAGGTGGCGGAGGGCTGTTCGCGCGTCGCCTGGTCGATCAGGGCTTCAGCCTCGCGGTCGCGCGGTGTGGCCGCGGCGGTGCGTACGCGGTCGAAAAGGGCGGTCAGCAATTGGTTTTCTTCCGGTGACATGTCCTGCCTCCTATTATCGAATGCGGCGTTTGCCGCGTGAGGTTTGAGGTAGGAACCGATTTAGGCTTTTCAAAGCCTTTCGCCGTTACAATTCAGTAAGGCTTGCAGAACGGCGCGCGGCTTCTTAAGGATATCTCCATCGCTTCGGTGCCTTGTGTTTTTCCCGCATTGTTTTAGGCATTGAGTCGCACTATGTGCGAGGAACCCGAATTCATCTCCAAGAGGTTCGAATGAACGACGAAGACCAGGACGACAAGACGAAGGAACTGCCGCTCGGCAAGGAAACGGAGGCGAATCTTTTCAAGTCGCGTTCGATCTTCATCTACGGACCGATCAATCAGGAATTGGCGCAGAAGGTCTGCTCGCAGCTCGTGGCGCTTGCCGCGGCCAGCGACGAGGACATCCGTATCTATGTCAATTCGCCCGGCGGCCATGTCGAATCCGGCGATTCCATCCATGACATGATCAAGTTCATCAAGCCGAAGGTCTGGATGATCGGTACCGGCTGGGTCGCCTCTGCCGGCGCGCTGATCTATGTCGCCACTCCGAAGGAGCGGCGCCTGTGCCTGCCGAACACGCGCTTCCTGCTGCATCAGCCCTCCGGCGGCACGCGCGGCATGGCATCCGACATCGAAATCCAGGCGCGCGAAATCATCAAGATGAACGAGCGCCTGAACAGGATCATGGCAGAGGCCACCGGCCAGCCGCTCGACAAGATCGACAAGGATACGGATCGCGACTATTGGCTTTCGGCCGAAGAGGCGAAGGACTATGGCCTCGTTTCACGGATCGTGACGTCGCAAGCCGAGATCTAAGTTTTCTCGGCCAAAGCTACCAAAAACCCGCCCTTGCCTGCCCATCGCAGGTGAGGGCGTTCTGTTTTTGGATGGCGCTTGAACGGAGATGATCTCCTGGCGGCAAGGTCTGAACGGAAAGCAATGAATCCGGACTTGCGCCTGGGACGGCCATCATGCTCCATGCGCCATTCGCGCAGCTCGAGTCCCGCCATGCTCAAAGATTTTTCCGTCCAGGCCCTGTTCATGGGGCTGCTGACCGCCTTCGTCGGCTCCGCCAGTTCCTTCGCCGTCGTGCTGCACGGGCTTGAGGCGGTCGGCGCGACGGATGCGCAGGCGGCATCCGGTCTGATGGCATTGTCGATCTCCATGGGCATCTGCGCGATCGTGCTCAGTGCCGTGACGCGATTGCCGATCAGTATCGCCTGGTCGACGCCGGGCGCCGCGCTGCTGGCAAGCACCGGGGCGATCGAGGGCGGCTTCAATGCGGCGGTCGGGGCATTCCTGGTCTGTGCTGCGCTGATCATCGTCGCCGGGCTGTTCAAGCCGCTCGGCCGGGCCGTTGCCGCCATTCCCGCGCCGCTTGCCAATGCGATGCTTTCCGGCGTGCTAATCGGCCTCTGCTTCGCGCCGGTGAAGGCAATCGGCTTCAATCCGCTGTTCGGGCTGCCGATCGTTCTCGCCTGGATCGTTGTCGGCGCCTTCAAGCGGCTCTGGGCGGTGCCGGCAGCACTCGCGGCCTTCGTGCTGGTGCTTGTCTTCGGCGTCGATATTCCCGAGGGCGCATTCGCCTCGCTCGAACGATCGCTGGTGCCGACGGCCGAAGTCGTCCGGCCGGTGTTCAACCTTGCTGCTTTCATCTCGATCGCGCTGCCGCTCTTCATCGTCACCATGGCCTCGCAGAACATTCCCGGCATCGCGGTGCTGAAGGTCAATCACTACGATCCGAAGCCCGGTCCGCTCTTTGCCGTCACCGGCTTCTTCTCGCTGCTGTCGGCGCCGTTCGGCGGCCACGCGGTCAATCTGGCGGCGATCACTGCGGCGATGTGCGCGGGCCAAGATGCCCATGCCGATCCGAAGCGTCGCTACTGGGCATCACTGATCGCCGGCGTCGGTTATATCATCCTCGGCTTGCTTGCCGGCGCGGTGACGGCCTTCGTCGCATTGGCGCCTCCTATCCTGATCGAGGCAGTGGCGGGACTGGCGCTAGTCGGCGCCTTCTCGTCTTCGGCGATGTCGGCCTTCCAGGCGCCGGACTCGCGCGAGGCGGCGGCAATCACCTTCCTCGTCACCGCATCCGGCGTTTCCTTCGGCGGTATTTCCGGTGCCTTCTGGGGCCTGATCGCGGGTGGGCTGATGCTCGCGCTGTCGCGGCTGGTGAAGATTTGGAAAGACCGAGCTCAGTCGAGGTAGTGGAAGGTCGGTCTGCTCTCCAAATGCCGGATCCTGGCGCTTTCAAGCAGCTCCGCCGGCAATAGGTGGGCAGTTCATCGAATGTTGGCGGCGACCAAAGGCCGGGCAAGGACTTGCCAGCTTTACCGTCCGAGGCTATAAGCGCGGTCATGAAGACCACTGGCGCCAGAATTTCTGACACGATTGCACGCGGCCGCATCGCCCTGCGTGACAATACGCGCGCCCTGACCTCGCTTCTTCTCCTCGGCCTTACGCGCGGTTGCCGGGTCCTTTGAGGAGCGCCCGGCGGCCGAAAGCCCGCCCGGCCATCGCTCCTCGCGACTCACTTTCAAAATTGACCTAACGACCGACAAGGTCCGCATTTGTTTATCGCCAAGCCCGACATGATCGGCTAAGAGCGGGCAAATGCCGGGACGAGGAGACGATACGATGGACGCGAAGACGCAATCCCCCCGAGATAAGATGGCCTCCAAGAGCGAGATGAGCCCCGCAAAAGGCATGCCAGACGCCGCGGTGAAATACCGGGCCTATCCGCAGGTGAATATTCCCGACCGCACATGGCCGACGAAGACCATTACCAAGGCACCGGTCTGGTGTTCGGTCGACCTGCGCGACGGCAACCAGGCGCTCGTCGATCCGATGGGCCACGATCGCAAGGCGCGCATGTTCCATCTGCTGATCGAGATGGGCTTCAAGGAAATCGAGATCGGTTTCCCCTCGGCTTCGCAGACCGATTTCGACTTTGCCCGCTGGTGCGTGGAGGAGGGCAATGTGCCCGACGACGTCTCCCTGCAGGTGTTGGTGCAGTGCCGCCCGGAACTCATCACCCGCACCTTCGAAGCGCTGGAAGGCGCAAACCGGCCGATCGTGCACTTCTACAACTCCACCAGCGAGTTGCAGCGCCGCGTCGTCTTTGCCAAGGATGTGCAGGGCATCAAGCAGATCGCCGTCGATGCCGCCAAGATGATCACCGATATGGCCACGAAGGCCGGCGGCGGTTACCGTTTCGAATATTCTCCGGAGAGCTTTACCGGCACGGAACTCGATGTGGCGCTGGAGATCTGCAACGCCGTCATCGAGGTCGTCAAGCCGACGCCCGACAACAAGCTGATCATCAACCTGCCGTCCACCGTCGAGATGGCGACGCCGAACGTCTATGCCGACCAGATCGAATGGATGTGCCGCAACCTCGATAATCGCGAGAACCTGATCGTTTCGCTGCATCCGCATAACGATCGCGGCACCGGCATTGCCGCTGCCGAACTGGCACTGCTGGCAGGTGCCGACCGTGTCGAAGGCACGCTGTTCGGCAATGGCGAGCGCACCGGCAATGTCGACATGGTGACGATGGCGCTGAACATGTTCACGCAAGGCGTCGATCCCGAGATCGATTGCTCGAATATCGAGCGCATCAAGGAAGTGTTCGAATATTCGAACCAGATGGCGATCGGCGAGCGTCATCCTTACGTCGGCGAACTGGTCTATACGGCCTTCTCCGGCTCGCATCAGGATGCGATCAACAAGGGTATGAAGGCAGCACAGGTCGCCAATCATCCCGTGTGGGAAGTTCCGTACCTGCCGATTGATCCGCGCGATGTCGGTCGTTCCTACGAGGCGATCATCCGCATCAACTCTCAGTCTGGCAAGGGCGGCATCGCCTATATCCTGCAGCAGGATTACGGGCTGAACCTGCCGCGCAACCTGCAGGTGGAATTCCGCGAGGATATCCAGCGCATCACCGACGTAGAGGGCAAGGAGCTTCCGTCCCGCCGCATCTACGACCGCTTCATCGAGCGCTACGTGACGCAGCCGGAAGGGCGCCTGCGCTTCGTCGACCATCACACCTATCCCGACACTGAGCACAAGGGTCAGCGGATCGTCGCAGCCGAGATTACCGACAATGGGGAGATCAAGCGCATCGAAGGGCGCGGCAACGGTCCGATCGATGGCTTCATCAATGCGCTGTCGCATTATCTCGGCATCGAGATGTCGGTCGAGGACTATTCCGAGCATTCGCTCCAGCATGGCTCGAACGCGGCGGCGATCTCCTATGTCGAGACCTCCTATCCCGGCGGCAAACTCTTCGGCGCCGGCATCAATACCAACATCGTCGCGGCATCGCTTGAAGCGATCGTCTCGGCCGCCAACCGCGTGCTCGACGTGAAGGCCAGCAAGGCCTGATTTCGGAAAGCCTCAGGCCGCGGCCGCACTAGTGCATAATTCCTAAAGTCGGAATCGATTTAAGGATAAATTTATGCAGCAATTCAAAGCGTTACAGGGCCCTATGCGTATGTGAAAAGACGCGCGGCGCTGTAGCGCGGCGCGGCCTGACGATGCAGTCGGCAATCTCGCCGGCTTCGATGTGGTGCTTGGCTCAGAAGATTCCCGTCGCTTGCACCCGGAGAGCAAGCTGCTCCTGCTCCTTTCCACCACAGACGTTTCTAGGGAGCGAGGCGGTGCCACAACCCCTTCTCCCCAGCGGGGAGAAGATGCCGGAAGGCAGATGAGGGGGTGAGCGACGACAGGAGCGAATGCACGGAGCGTAGGCGAAGGGCAATGAATGGC
>NZ_JAWDIW010000020.1:0-104240 GCF_032464805.1 Rhizobium sp. 10PS4
CGGGGTGATGGGCGGCTATATCGCCGCTTCGACGGCGCTTTGCGATTTCATCCGCTCGTTTGCCTCCGGCTTCATCTTCACCACGGCGCTGCCGCCGGCACTTGCTGCCGGCGCGGTTGCCTCGATCCAGCATCTGAAGGTCAGCCAGTTCGAGCGCGCCCGCCATCAGGACCGTGTCCGCAAGCTGAGAGCACTGCTCGACCAGCGTGGCATTCCGCATATGCCCAATCCGAGCCATATCGTGCCGGTGCTGGTCGGCGATGCGGCCAAGTGCAAGTGGATCTCCGATCTGCTGCTCGACAATTGCGGCGTCTACGTTCAGCCGATCAACTATCCGACAGTGCCGAAGAAGACGGAGCGCCTGCGCATCACGCCGACGCCGCTGCATTCCGACGCCGATATCGCCCATCTGGTCGAGGCGCTGCATTCGCTCTGGTCGCGTTGCGCGCTCGCAAGACACGTCGCCTGATTTTTCGATGATCGCTCGGTTCGAACCGTAATTCAGGGCCTCCACTGGAGGCTCTGACAGCGATCGGTCTTGCTCCCGCAAGACGCCGCAGCAGACCTCCCTTGCCCGTCCAAGATCATCCGCTCCACGCTTGGTCTCAACACCGATGGCACATCGCAATCGGCCTGACCGATGCGCATCGATCTTTCCCCGCGCTTGCCCCTCCCGCAAACTGCGTTGACGATCCGAGCCTTGGGGTCGCGTGAGAAAACCTTTTCTCACTTGACATAGAGATTGGTAAAAGCTTTTCTCAGATCACTTCAGAAGGAGGACGTTCTGAACATATCGGGAGGAAAAAGAGGCAGGATCACCATCCACGAGGTGGCGGCGGCTGCCGCGGTGAGCATCTCGACGGCGTCGAAGGCTCTCAATGATACGGGTCGGATGGGGTCGGAAACGCGCGAACGGGTGAAACGGATAGCCGCCGAGATCGGATACCGGCCGAACGCGCTGGCGAGAGGTCTTCTCAGCAAGCGCAGCTTCACCATCGGGCTGCTGACGAACGATACTTACGGCCGTTTCACGCTGCCTGTCATGGCGGGTATCTCGGATGCTCTCGTCGATCACGGCGTTTCGGTCTTCCTGTGCGCCATCGAAGACGATCCGGCGCTCGCCCAGATCCATGTCGATGCGATGCTGGACAAACAGGTCGACGGCATCATCGCAACTGGAAAACGCCTGGATCGGCGCCTGCCTGTCGATCTGTCGAATTTGCATGTGCCTGTCGTCTACGCATTTACGGAGGGGGCGCAGAACAGTGTCACCTTCCGGTCGGACGACGAACAGGGTGCGAGACTGGCGGTGGAATGGCTCGTGAAGATCGGACGGCGGCGGATTGCGCACATCACCGGGCCGGAGGAGTTCTTCTCGGTGCGGGAGCGTGCCGGCGCCTATCACGAGGTGGCCGGTCACCGCGAGCCGGTGCTCTACGGCGTCTGGTCGGAAAGCTGGGGGCATGAGGCGGTCGAGCAGCTTTGGAAGAGACCGGGAGAAAAACCGGATGCGCTCTTCTGCGGCAATGACCAGATCGCCCGCGGCGCGGTGGATGCGTTGCGCGAGCGCGGCGTCAAGGTGCCGCAGGACGTCTCGGTCATCGGCTTCGACAATTGGGAGATTGTCGCGGCCCAGACGCGGCCGCCGCTGACGACGGTGGACATGGAACTGAAGGAACTCGGGCGGCAAGCCGGTTTGACGGTGCTCGCGCTTGCGGAAGGACGGCCTGTCGAACCGGGAGTGAGGAAATTGCCGTGCCGGCTGATCGTCCGGCAGTCATGCGGGGGGTAAAGCCCCCGGGGATGAGAACAAGAGAATGAGCAAAGGCGCGAGGAGATGCGCCATATCGGGAGGAGTGTCATGATCAAGCGTCTTTTGGCGGCGACCAGCATCGCTACCTTATGTCTGGTGTCGGCCGCGTCGGCTGCCGAAAATGTCGAAATGTGGGTTCGCTCGGGGATCGGCGACGCCTTCAAGAAGGTCGTCGAGGCGTATAATTCCGGTCACGAGAACAAGGTCGTGATGACCGAGGTGCCGTTCTCCGAACTCGTGCAGAAATATGCGACGGCGATCGCCGGCGGACAGGCGCCGGACGCGCTGTCGATGGATCTCATCTATAACCCTGCCTTTGCCGCGGCCGGCCAGCTGGAAGACCTGACGGACTGGGCAAAGTCTCTGCCCTATTTCAACTCGCTTTCGCCATCGCATGTTCGCCTCGGCACCTATCAGGATCGGATTTACGGCCTGCCGCTTTCAGTCGAGACCTCCGTCTTTGCCTGGAACAAGGATCTCTACAAGAAGGCCGGTCTCGACCCGGAAAAGGCACCGGCGAATTGGGACGAAATTACCGCCAATGCCGAGAAGATCCGGGCGCTGGGTGACGATACCTACGGCTTCTATTTCTCCGGCGGCGGCTGCGGCGGCTGCATGATCTTCACCTTCACGCCGCTGGTCTGGGGTGCGGGCGCGGATATCCTGTCGGCCGACAGCAAGACGGCGACTCTCGATACGCCTCAGATGCGCAAGGCCGTCGATATCTACCGCAACATGATCAAGAAGGACCTCGTGCCGGCGGGAGCCGCCAGCGACAACGGCGCGAACTTCCTGACCTTCACCAACGGCAAGATCGGCCAGCAGAGCCTTGGCGCCTTTGCCATCGGCACGCTGGTGACCGAGCATCCCGATATCAACTTTGGCGTGACCCTCATTCCTGGCGTCGACGGGAAGCCTTCGTCCTTTGCCGGCGGCGACAACTTCGTCATCACCAAGGGCACGAAGAAGATCGACGCGGTGAAGGAGTTCCTCGAATATGTGTATTCGATGGACGGCCAGAAGATCATGGCGAAGTATGGCAGCCTGCCGACGCGCGGCGATATCGCCGACAAGGTGCTTGAGGGCCTCGATCCACGCATGCAGGTCGGCCTGAAGGCGATTGGCGTCGCCAAGACACCCTATACGCTGCAGTTCAACGACCTGATCAACAGCGCCAACGGGCCATGGGCCAGCTTTACCAACGCCGCGATCTTCGGCGACGAC
Organism: Rhizobium sp. 10PS4; assembly: GCF_032464805.1. Lineage (NCBI taxonomy): Bacteria > Pseudomonadati > Pseudomonadota > Alphaproteobacteria > Hyphomicrobiales > Rhizobiaceae > Rhizobium > Rhizobium sp. 10PS4. The sequence continues at coordinate 3,038 of NZ_JAWDIW010000020.1, forward strand.
GTCGACGGCGCGTTTTCGAGTGCGCAATCGGAAATGCAATCGATCATCGATAGCGGCCAGTAAACTCTCCCTCGGCCGCGGCCGGGGAGCGGTGGCAGCTTCCCGGCCAATCCCACTCGACAGATGCGGAGCGTTTTGATGACCGGTTCCGGTTCAGAAATTCTATTGCCTCGGCGCAGGCGACGGGGCCGATCGAACTGGCGCGGCTTCGTCTACATCGCGCCGGCCATGGCGCTGGTCATCGTCTTCTTCATCATGCCGGTTCTCTTCACCGGATGGATGAGCCTGCATAACTGGCCGCTGATGGGGGCTTCGCGCTGGATCGGCTTCAACAATTATTTCCGCATGGCCAACGATACCCGTTTCATGACGGCGCTGAATTTCACGGCCTATTACACCGTGATCGTCACCATCGCGATCTTCGCGATCGCCTTTCCGCTGGCAATCTTCGTCGAAAAGGAGCGGCAGTTCGTCGGCGCCTACCGGACGATCATCTTCCTGCCCGTCGTGGTCGGCCTTGCGACCGCCTCGCTGCTGTGGGTCTGGCTCGCCAATGTCGATAGCGGCTTCATCGGCCCGGCCTTGAAGGCGCTCGGCCTCGTCGAAAAGAGCCCCAATCTTCTCGCGACCTTCGACACCGCCTTTCTGACGATCGTGGTGATGGTCGTCTGGAAGATCGCCGGGTTCACGATGATCATTCTCCTGACCGGGCTTCAGGCTATTCCGTCGGAGCTGACGGAGGCCGCCCGCATCGACGGCGCCGGCCGCTGGCAGCGTTTCCGGCATCTGACGCTGCCGCTGATGCGCAAGACGATCGCTCTGGCGCTGATCGTCTCCGTCACCGGTTCGATCCTTGCCTTCGACCAGTTCTACATCATGACGTCAGGCGGTCCGCAGAACAAAATGATCTCGGTAGTCTACTACATTTTCAATCAGTCCTTCGTGTCGTTCAATCTCGGTTATGGCGCAGCACTCTCGATCGTGCTTCTCGCCATCCTGGTGGCGATCAGCATCGTGCAGCTCTGGCTGCTTCGTGTCGGGGAGGAGCGTCCATGACCACGTCAAGGGAACGCCGCGCACGCAAGGTCCGGACGAAGTCGGCCTATCATCTGACCGGCATCGCTATCTCGATCTTCTTTCTCGCCCCCTTCGTGATCACGCTGTTGTCGTCCTTCCGGCATGGCACGGAGGCCAGCCTGCCACCCTTGCCGCCGTGGCCGACCTCCGGCGTCAGCATCGATTCCTACGCGCTGCTCGACACGTTCGGCGCCGGCATCTGGCGGCACATGATCAATTCGCTGTTCGTTTCGGTCGCCACCGTTGTGCTGACCGTCGCCGTCAGCCTGCTCGCCGGCTACGGCTTCTCGCGGTATCGATTCCCGATGAAGAACGCGCTCTTCGTGCTGATCATCGCGACGCTGATGATCCCGTTCCAATCGATCCTGACGCCGCTCTTCATCATCCTTGCAAAGCTCGGCCTCAACAATTCGCTGCTTGGGCTGACGCTCGTCTATGTGACGCTGCAACTGCCCTTCTCGGTGTTCATGATGCGCAACGCCTTCGATGCCGTGCCGAAGGAGATCGAAGAGGCCGCGCGCATCGACGGCGCGCGCGACCTCAGGCTCTTGGTCCGGGTTCTTCTGCCGTTGGTGCTTCCCGGTGTCGCGACGGTCGCGATCTTTGCCTTCCTCAATGCCTGGAACGAGTTTCTCGCAGCACTCGTGCTGCTCTCCAGCAATGAGAAATACACCCTGCCGGTGCTGATGACGGCGGTTCGCGCCGGACGGCTCGGCGCCATCAATTGGGGAGCGGTCCAGGCCGGTGTCGTCGTCATGACGATCCCTTGCCTGATCGTCTTCCTGCTCCTGCAACGCTACTACATGCGCGGGTTGATGGCCGGCGCGGTGAAATGATCTTAGAGAAAGTGGAACCCATGAACAAACCAAGCAATGACCGCCAGTTTCGTCCCGTCGCCGTTCCCGATGTGGAGCTCGGTGGATTCTGGGGCAAATGGCAGGATGCCGTCTGCAATTCCACTGCCGAGACCCTGCTCGACCGCTGCGTCGAGGCCGGCATGCTCAAGGCGATCGACGTCGGCCAGCCGAGCCCCGGGGTCGTCATTCCCATTCAGCCATGGGGCGGCACGACGCAGATGTTTTGGGATTCCGACCTCGGGAAATCGATCGAGACGATCGCCTATTCGCTCTATCGCCGGCCAAACCCGAAGCTCGAGGCGCGGGCTGACGAGATCATCGACATGTATGAGAAGCTGCAGGACGAGGACGGCTATCTGAACGCCTGGTTCCAGCGCGTCGAGCCGAACCGCCGCTGGACCAATCTGCGCGACCATCACGAACTCTATTGCGCCGGCCATCTGATGGAAGCCGCGGTCGCCTACTATCAGGCGACCGGCAAACGCAAGCTGCTCGACATCATGTGCCGCTATGCCGATTACATGATCAAGATTTTCGGTCATGGCGAAGGTCAGATATCAGGCTATTGCGGCCATGAGGAAGTCGAGCTCGCGCTGGTCAAGCTCGCCCGCGTGACGGATGAGAAGAAATATCTCGACCTATCGAAATACTTCATCGACGAACGCGGCACCGAACCGCATTTCTTCACCGCCGAGGCAAGCCGCGATGGGCGCGACGTCTCCGAGTACCACCAGAAAACCTATGAATATGCGCAGGCGCACCAGCCGGTGCGCGCGCAGACAAAGGTCGTCGGCCACGCCGTGCGCGCCATGTACCTCTATTCGGGCATGGCCGACATCGCCACCGAATACAAGGACGACAGCCTGACGGCTGCTCTGGAAACGCTTTGGGACGATCTGACGACCAAGCAGATGTATATCACCGGCGGTATCGGGCCGGCGGCGTCCAACGAAGGTTTCACCGATTATTTCGATCTGCCGAATGATACCGCCTATGCGGAGACCTGCGCCTCGGTCGGCCTGGTGTTCTGGGCAAGCCGCATGCTCGGCCGCGGTCCGGATCGGCGCTATGCCGACATCATGGAGCAGGCGCTTTACAATGGCGCGCTGCCGGGGCTTTCGACCGACGGCAAGACATTCTTCTACGACAATCCGCTCGAAAGTGCCGGCAAGCACCACCGGTGGAAGTGGCACCATTGCCCCTGCTGCCCGCCCAACCTCGCCCGGCTGGTGACCTCGATCGGCTCCTACATGTACGCCGTTTCGGATAATGAGATTGCCGTGCACCTCTATGGCGAGAGCACCGCAAGGCTGAAGCTTGCCAACGGCGCCGAGGTGGAGCTCGGGCAGACCACCAACTATCCGTGGGACGGTGCTGTCGCCTTTACGACCAGGCTGGAAAAACCGGCGCGGTTTGCGCTGTCGCTGCGCATTCCGGACTGGGCTGAAGGTGCAACCCTCAGCGTTAATGGAGAGATGCTCGATCTCAACGCCAATATGCACGACGGATATGCCAGGATCGATCGTGAGTGGGCCGCGGGCGATCGTGTCGCCCTCTACCTGCCGCTGGCACTTCGGCCGCAATATGCCAACCCAAAGGTGCGCCAGGACGCCGGCCGCGTCGCATTGATGCGCGGCCCGCTGGTCTATTGTCTGGAAACAACGGACAATGGCGAAGACCTCAATGCCATCGTCCTGCCGCGTGAGCTCTCCACAGCCGAAACCGTCGTGCTGAAGGATCTCAATGATGCCATCGCCCTCGATCTCAAGGTCGAGCGCGAGGAAACATCGAATTGGGGAACAGCGCTCTACCGCAAGGCGCCGGCCGAAAGGCAGGTCGCCACCGCGCGTTTCGTGCCCTACCATCTCTGGGACAACCGCGCACCCGGAGAGATGCTCGTCTGGGTCCAGTCGGACAGATAGGTCTTTTTGGGGATGACGAACGGTATGGGTAACAAGAGCGTCGTGCTCCAGGACGTGCGAAAAAGCTATGGCAATCTGCAGGTGGTCCACGGGATCGACCTGACGATCGCGGAGGGCGAATTCGTCGTCTTCGTCGGCCCTTCCGGCTGCGGAAAATCGACGCTTCTGCGCATGATCGCCGGCCTGGAAGACGTGACCGACGGGGAGGTCGAGATCAAGGGGCGTATCGTCACCGATCTCGATCCATCCGAGCGCGGCATCGCCATGGTCTTCCAGTCCTACGCGCTCTATCCGCATATGAGCGTGCGCGACAACCTGGCCTTCGGCTTGAAGATGGCGCGCACGAATGCTGCGGAGATCGAGACGCGCGTCAAGGCCGCTTCCGCGATCCTGAAGATCGACCATCTTCTCGACCGGCGGCCGGGACAGCTTTCCGGCGGCCAGCGGCAGCGTGTGGCGATCGGCCGGGCGATCGTGCGCAAGCCCGACGTCTTCCTGTTCGACGAGCCGCTGTCCAATCTCGATGCGGAACTGCGCGTTTCGATGCGCATCGAGATCGCCCGCCTCCACCGCGAACTCGGCAACACGATGATCTATGTCACGCACGACCAGACGGAGGCGATGACGCTCGCCGACAAGATCGTCGTGCTGCGCGACGGCCGCGTCGAACAGGCGGGAACGCCGCGGGAAATCTACGAGAATCCCTCGAATACCTTCGTGGCGGGCTTCATCGGCTCGCCGAGGATGAACCTGCTCAATGCCCGCTGGGGTGAGGGAGGCCTGGTCGAAGTCGCCGGCCGGCAGATCGAAAGCGGCCTGCCGCCGGCGGACAAGCCGGTTGGTGGCGCGGTGACGCTCGGCCTGCGGCCGGAGCATCTGAAGGTGGCCTCCGACCAATCGGGCAGCCTGACGGCCAAGGTCGATTTTTCGGAATATCTCGGGGGAACGCAATATCTCTATTGCCAGCTTGCCGATGGCCAGTCGCTGACCGTCGAGCATCGCTCACCCATCAGTATCGCGGCGGGCGAGCAGGTGAGCCTGCTGTTTGAACCGTCGGATTGCCGGTTGTTCGACGAGGGTGGGAACCGGTTGCGCTAATCGCGACGGTCAGGATCACAGGCCGGCGACCACTCGGCGATCGGCCCTTCCTGTACTTCACTCGGCGATCGCTAGTGTCATGAGCTCCGCCGCCCTTTGCCGGGCTTCCCTGTCGGCGGCGAAGACATCGTCCATGGCGGCAGCCGGCGGCAGGCCGGCCAGATCGTCCATGACCCTTTCGGTGACCTCGGCCATGGCGAGGAAGGAGAGCCGCCCTTCGATGAAGGCTTCGAGCGCCACTTCCTTGGCGCCGTTCAGCACCGCGCCCTGAACACCGCCGCGCGTCATCGCCAGGCGCGCGAGCCGCAGCGCTGGAAACCGCACCTCATCCGGTGCCTCGAAATCCAGCCTGGCGAGCTTGGCGAAATCCAGCCGCTCGACCGGCAGGTTCGGCCGGTGCGGAAAGGACAGGGCATAACCGATGGCGGTGCGCATATCCGGCGCGCCGAGCTGCGCCAGCACCGACCCATCGGAATAGCCGACCATGGAGTGGATGATCGATTGCGGATGGAAAATGACCTCGATCTGTTCGGGTCTGAGGCTGAAAAGGTGTCGGGCTTCGATCATCTCCAGCGCCTTGTTGAACATCGAGGCGCTGTCGATCGAGATCTTCAAGCCCATCGACCAGTTCGGGTGGGCGCGCGCGGTTTCCACCGTCACATCCGCCATGTCACGCAGCGAGGCGGTGCGGAAGGGGCCGCCCGACGCCGTCAGGATGACCCGCTCGACGGCGTGGCGCTGGTTCTCTTCCAGCACCTGGAAAATCGCGTTGTGCTCGCTGTCGACCGGAAGCAGTCTGCCACCGCCCGCCCGGATCGCTGCGATGAAGAGATCGCCGGCCGATACCAGGCATTCCTTGTTGGCAAGGGCGATATCGGCGCCGCGGCGGGCGGCGGCAAGGGTCGGCGCCAGACCCGCAGTGCCGACGATGGCCGCCATGACCCAGTCGGCCTCGCGGTCGGCGGCTTCCATCAGGCCGGATTTTCCCGAGGCGACCGCGATGCCGGTGCCGGAAAGTGCGCTCTTCAGTGATTCGTAATGGCGGTCATTTGCCGTCACTGCCAGCCGCGCGCCGGATAATTTCGCCTGTCGAGCCAGCAATTCGACATTGCTGTTGCCTGTCAACACGGAGATTTCGAAGTTCTCCCGTCCGCCCAGGTGATCGACGACATTGAGTGTATTCTGGCCGATCGAACCCGTCGAACCGAAGATGCTGAGGCGCCGCGGCGCGCTTTTGCCGGTTATCATGTGGTATTTCGCGAAAATTTCTCTCGTAGGCTCAGGCTCTACTAGGCTTTGGAGGGGGCGGCAAGTGTGCGGTGCAGCAGATTTCAACCCTTGAGGGGTTTACAGAGCGGCCGCCGGATGTGATCCTTATAACATTGCTGACGGAATCGCTCCGCCGCGGCCGGTCACGGTCGCATGGCAAGTCGGGGCGCTGTGGCGTCCATCGAAGAACAGGCACTCGGTGCCGCCGGCCTTTGAGCCATACATTAAATCGAGGATGAAACCGGGATGGACGGCTTGGCCGTGATCCCTCATTGCGTTCGTCGCGAACGCTTTCATATGCGCTGCTGCGTCCACTCCGCGCCGCAGCCCTGTGACAGGTCAAAACGTTCTGAACTTCATGACGACATTCAAATTAGCATGCATCTTTTTCGCCATCCTACCCTCGCTCACAGCCGCAGCGAAGGCGGACGACTTGCTGATCTGGTCGCCGGCCAAGCTTTCGGACCGGTCCTACAAGGCGACCGTGGGTTTTCGCCTGCCGGCGGAATGGGAAACCAGCGCTGGCGCCGACATCGCGCTGGCCTCGACCAAAGGCGGAGCGCTGCTGCCCGATTCCGAACAGGCAATGCTTTGGGGCAGGATCACCAGAACGAGCGTTACCCCGGCAGGCCGGTCAGAGCGGGGTGCCAGCGTCAGCGTCGATACGCTGCGCGGCAGCGGCGCGCTAACCCTCAGCCGCTCGCGCAGCTGGATCCTCTCCGATTCGCTCGACATGCAATCGAGCCGATCCATCAGCGTGCAATATGACGCGGTCGAGGCCCGGCAGGCTTCGGTGACGGCATCGCAGGCGCTGAAGCTGATTCATCCCTGGACGGGAACCGCGCTTTCGGCAGGGACAGGCGTCAGCAATGCGAGCGGCGACTTCTCGAGCACGGTGGGGGTCAGCCAGGCCATTCTGCCGAACCTCAATCTCGATGCCTCAGTCAGCAATCCATTTTCAGGGGGTGAGGCGGGCAGCGTCAATCTCCGCTATCGCGTGCAGTGGTAGCGGTGCTGAACCAAACTCCGCCGATCAGCGTTTCCTACGAGGTTTTCACGGAGGAACGGATCATGGTTTTCAAGGAGCAGACATTTCACGGGCTCGAACCCGAGATGGAAATAGAGATCGCCAATCGTGCGTCGGTCGAAGCGGCCGTTGCCAATGCGCTGGCGATCGCCGGCGGCATCGATGCCTCCGATGTTGAGGTGACGATGGAGAACGACCAGATCGTGCTGAGCGGCACCGTCGGCACGGTTGGCGAAATCGAACGGGCAACCGCGGTCGCCAAGGCGGTTGAGGGCGTGCATGCGGTGCAGAACCGGATTCTGCTCGGCGGATCCTCGCTCGATGGTACGCATTAACGAGAAGGCTGGCCGCTCCCAGGGCCAGACCCTGCCGGACGAGGACTATTTCCACGTCGTCGCCTATCAGCCGGCGCTTAGCTGATCAACCGGCGAAGCGTTCGACGAGGAAGGACGAGCCGGCCAGACGATCCGTTTTCTGCGCGGCGCCCGATCCCTGCGGCTGGTAGGCGATGGCGAGCAGCACGGCGCTGACGGCGACATAGGCGATTGCCAAAAGAGTCATCTTGATACGCATGGCGAATACTCCTGTTTCGCGATAAACGCAGCTGATATGGCGAAGTTCCTCGTCGGTGCGATCAGGGCGAAATCAGATGAAAAGCCCGACTGGGGAGGATCGGCCGGGCTTTTCCTGATTGGATTTGCCTTATCGGCAGATCCGGGTTTCCTTGACGATCGTGTGGCCGTGGCGGCGGATCTTTTCCACTTGGTGAAGCAATCGCGGGAGACGTGGCGCGCCCTCATGTGAGGGCGATAATTGGGCCTGTCCGAATGGCGATAATTGGAACGCGCGTCATCCGTGGTGATCGTCACTTGCCGCCTGGGACGGCATTGCGGAAGCGGCGAGCGTGCAGGCAAGGATAATCTGTTTCATGACAAGCCTCTCCTTCTGAGTTGGTCATGGCATCAACTCGCCGGAAGTGACGCTGGTTCAATCACATCGGGTTACCGATGTCGACGGCAGAAACCTTTGGCGCGCCGGATCGTTAGCGCTGGGGGATAGCCGGAGGCACCAATGGGACTGATGGGATCATGGGACTGATTGCAAGGATCATCGCCATTGTGGCCGGGCTTGCCGGCGGCACGGTTTTTTCGCAGGCGCCGGAATTTGCGCAGCAATACCGCCAGCGGATCGGCGGCGCGATCGACGAATTGCGCGTCATCGTCGAGGATTTCAACCGCCAAGCCACCGAGCACCATCTCGATCGCCAGCAGGCGCTAAGCGCCTATACCCAATCACCCGACGATTTCCTGCGCGACCGTGGCGTCTCGATGCAGAGCACAATCACGCGCTACGAAACGCTGCTGTCGCAGCAGCTCCGCCTCGGCACCGCGGCACCCGTCGCCAAGCCCTTTGTACTGCTGGGAAATGCCGATGACGTCGTTTTCGCCAATACCTGGCGCGACTTCGTGCCCGGCGTCCCCGTCAGCTTTGCGGGTCTTGTCTGGGGCTCGATCGGCTTTGTCGGAGGTTGGCTCGTGGCGGCGTTGCTGGGATTGGGGGTGCGGCGGGTCACGAGGACACGGCGCGTCCATCGTCAGGTGCGGTGAACCGGTGGCGAACGTGGCATTGGCCCCGGAACGTAATGATATCAGTCAGCTTTGTGTTGAAATGACCCCGCCACACTGTGGCGGGGCCGTCGACATTAATCGGAACCGGTTCGTGCGTCGCCTTCCCGGTGATCGGGCCAGAGAGCCTTGTTACGTGGACGCTGCCGCTTCCTTGATGATGCCACCTGAAAGCAAACGCCAAATGCCGAATGCCACCCCGCCCATCGCGAGGAAGATCACAAAGATCATGAAGTTGTAGTAGATCATCGCCGCCAGCGCGACGAGGGCGAGTCCGAGGGCAATGGCTGGCACCACGGGATAACCCCAGGCCCTGAAGGGTCGGGCGAGTTCAGGTTCGGCCTGACGCAGTTTAAACAGCGACGCCATCGAGACGATGTACATGATGATCGCGCCGAACACCGACATGGTGACAATATTGGCGGTCAGCGGCAAGCCGCCGATCTGGATCAGGCTGTCGGAAAAGATGGCTGCGATGCCGACGGCGCCACCTGCAAGGACTGCGAGATAAGGCGTGCGGAATTTCGGGTGGATTTTTGCGAGGGCTTCCGGGAGGTAGCCGGCGCGGCCCAGCGCAAAAATCTGCCTGGAATAGCCCATGATGATGCCGTGAAAGGAAGCAATCAGGCCGAACAGGCCGATCCAGACCAGCATATGCAGCCAACCGGAGGATTCGCCCACGACCGCCTTCATCGCCTGCGGTAGCGGATCGTTGATGTTGGACAGCGCACGCCAGTCGCCGACGCCACCGGCGAAGATCATGGTGCCGAAGGCGAGGAAGACGAGTGTCAGAATACCCGCAATATAGGCAATGGGAACGGTGCGGGTGGGGTTCTTGGTCTCCTCAGCCGCCATCGCCGCGCCTTCGATCGCCAGGAAAAACCAGATGGCAAATGGAATGGCGGCAAAGATGCCTCCAATGGCACCGACCGAGAATTCAGGGGCGCCAGCCCAGCCATTGGCCGCGAAATTGGCAAAAGAGAAGCCCGGCGCGACGACACCCATAAAGATCAGCAGTTCGGCGATCGCCAGAATGGTGATAAGGAGTTCGAAGGTTGCCGCGATGGTAACTCCGACGATATTGAGCGCCATGAAAATGATATAGGCGCCGACAGCCGCCATTTTCGGATCGAGCCCCGGGAACTGCACATTGAGATAGGCGCCGATGGCGAGCGCGATGGCCGGAGGGGCGAAGACGAATTCAACCAATGTCGCAAAGCCCGCAACGAAGCCGCCGAGTGGGCCGAAAGCCCTGAGCGCATATGCAAAAGGGCCGCCGGCATGCGGAATGGCCGTCGTCAATTCCGTGAAGGAAAAGATAAAGGTGGTGTACATCACGGCGATCAGGATCGTGGTGATCAAGAAGCCGAGAGTGCCGGCGGCCGCCCAGCCATAGCTCCAGCCGAAATATTCGCCCGAGATGACGAGGCCGACGGCAAGCCCCCATAAGTGCAGCCCGGTCAGGCTCTTGGCGAGCGTCGGTTGAGAATTTGACATGATTGTTCCCCTTTTTTGTAGATTGAACTTTTATGCTTCTTGGTGTGGCAGCGCTTCTATGGCGCCTTCGGCATTTTCCTTGAGATCGACACCGGTCAGTTGCAAACGAAGCGCCTCCCGGACAATCCAAACGATCTTGTCCGCTGCGACCTCGTAGCTGAGCCCGTCGGCATGAATATTCGAAATACAGTTGCGCTCGCTGTCACGCCGTCCCGATTGCGGGCGGAACGTGATGTAGGCGCCGAGACTGTCAGGCACGCTTAGCCCCGGTCTCTCGCCGATCAGCACGATGGCAACTTCCGCACCAAACGCCGCCGCCGCTTCATCACCAAATGCCACGCGCGCCTGCTCGCCCAATATCACCGGGGCGACACTGAAGTCCCCAAGACGCTTCATGCATGCCTTGAACAACGGCACCGCATGGTGCTCGACCGCCGAGGCCGAAAGCCCATCTGCGATGATGAAGGCGATGTCATAGCGATCGCCTGGGCCTGGCAGGTCGGCTGCATGGGTCCGACGGCCGAGATCCGGACGTGCCAGATAGATCGTGCGGTCTTTGGCGCGAGACCGGATATGGACCGTGGCCACGGGCGCAAGTTCCTTGGCAAGGGCGACAAAATCCACTTGACCATGCACGGCATCCCGCGCCCGGGCATGGGCAAGCTGGAAATCGAGAATTGCCGATGTCGGCAAGGCGTCGCCCGCCCTGCCAAGCCCAATCCGGGCGCGTGTGGCGTTGCGGAACCGCGCAAATGGATCTCGTTCGATGGAACTCATGCCGATGCCCTGTAGCTCAAGAGATTGCGAGAGAAAGTGCCCGAGGCGCTGGCCGGTGCAAGGCGACCCGTGTGGTCAAGCATGCCCATACGATGAAGCCAGGCTTCGAATTCCGGGGCGGGAGGACGATTGAACTGGTGCCTGAGGCCGACAATATCGTGGTAGGAAAGGCTCTGATAATTGAGCATGACGTCATCGGCGCCGGGCACCGCGATGAGAAAACTGACGCCCGCGACAGTCAGCAACACCATCAGATTGTCCATATCGTCCTGGTCTGCTTCCGCATGGTTCGTGTAGCAGACGTCGACCCCCATCGGCACGCCAAGCAGTTTGCCGCAGAAGTGATCTTCGAGCCCGGCGCGGATAATTTGCTTGGCGTCGAAAAGATATTCGGGGCCAATGAAGCCGACCACCGTATTGACGAGCAGCGGATTGAGTTCACGTGCAACGGCATAGGCCCGCGTCTCGATCGTCTGTTCGTCAACACCGTGATGGGCGTCCGCCGAGAGCGCGCTGCCCTGGCCGGTCTCCAGATACATGACATTGTTTCCGACCGTGCCGCGCTTCATGGAAAGTGCTGCCTGCTGGCCTTCCCTGAGGACGGCGAGATCGACGCCGAAACCCTTGTTGGCAGCCTCCGAGCCGGCGATTGACTGGAACACCAGATCGAGCGGCGCGCCGGCCTCGATTGCCTTGATTGACGTGGTAACATGGGTCAACACGCAGGATTGGGTCGGGATCTCGAACCGTTGGCGCAGCCGGTCGAAAAGAACCATCAATCTTGTGCAGGCCTCAAGATTGTCGGTCGCCGGGTTGATGCCGATCACCGCATCGCCGATCCCATAGAGAAGTCCATCGAGCGTCGAGCCGGCGACGCCTTCAGGATCATCGGTGGGATGATTGGGCTGAAGACGGCTCGATAGTCGGCCGGGCAGACCGATCGTGGAGCGAAAGGCAGTGACCACCCGGCATTTGCCGGCGACGGTGATCAGATCATGGTTGCGCATGATCTTGGAGACCGCCGCGACCATTTCGGGGGTGAGGCCCGATGCGATGGCAAGCAGTTTTTCGGAGGTCGCATCATAAGAGAGAAGCCAATCGCGAAACTCACCGACCGTCATATGAGATACCGGTGCGAATGCCATCCAGTCATGGCGGTCGACGATCAGCCGACTGACCTCGTCGGTCTCATATGGAATGACGAGGTCTTCCAGGAAAGTTTTGAGAGGCATATCCGCGAGCAGGTAGCGGGCGGCCACCCGCCGCTCGTTGCTGGACGCTGCGATCCCGGCCAGCACGTCACCCGATTTCAGCGGCGAAGCGCAAGCCAATACCGATTTCAGATCCTGAAAGACATGGCGTTCGCGTCCTAGAACGATCGAATATGTTGTCATCTGCTCCTGGCCGTCGACCGGCCTATTCTCGATGCCCGGGAATTCGTCCGCCTTTTGTGGGCATTTGCGGGCTTCCGCCGAGCATGTTTTGCTCGGCCCTACACTAAGCAAGGCAAGAAGCGTGCCATTCTTATGGGTTGATATACCGAGGCAGCCGTGCCGAAGGCTTCGCATGGCTGGACCATGACCGCTTACGCTGGCGCGGCTATCGCAGAGACTGCTTTCAATTTAGGGTGGTTAATTCGCTATGGTGGTTGTATCCACTTTACGATAACGTGCTCCGATGTGCGCAGATTTGCGCCCGGCTCGACACTGATTGCGCAAATATTCCGTTGATCGTCCTGATCCAGTGGTTCTGGCCCGAGTGCTTTTTCGGTGGGGCGGTCTGCGCTGAGACGCGATCGTCCATTTTGAGCGAACTGACCGTGGATCGACGCCGATGTTGAAAAACTAGCCAGTTGAACGAGTCTAATCGATCGCCAATTTCTTCGTCCCAAGAACTCGGTCGTGCGGCCTCAGCGCGACACTTGGCCTCGCTATTACCGATCAAAGCCGGTTTCTCATGACATCATTATTGCGTTCTTGCATGTCTGCAGGAACGTGCGTCCTCTCAAGGGAGATAACCATCCGATTGACTGGTGATCCCGGCGCGATTCGAACGCGCGACCCCCAGATTAGGAATCTGGTGCTCTATCCTGCTGAGCTACGGGACCACTTGCACGCCATGCATACAAAAGGCTTGGCGGGAAGCCAAGCCTTAATTGTAGCTAGAGACCGAGGCGCTGTTCGGCAAGGCGGACCCAATAGGAGATGCCGTGGGCGATGGCTTCGTCGTTAAAGTCGTAGGCCGGGTTGTGGAGGCCGGCGCTGTCGCCGTTGCCGATGAAGATGAAGGCACCGGGGCGGGCGTTCAGCATGTAGGAGAAATCCTCGCCGCCCATCATCGGATCGATCTCGGCGTTGACGTTGCCTTCGCCGGCAATGGCGCTGGCGGTGGCGACCGCATGTTCGGTCTCGTCGGGGTGGTTGACGGTGACGGGATAGTTGCGATGGAAGCTGATTTCGGCCTCGGCGCCGTGAGCCGCGACCAGGCCCTCGATGATTTGCCGGAACCGGGTTTCGGCGAGCGTGCGCACCTCGGGGTCGAGGGTGCGAACCGTACCGGCGAAGGTCGCGTCGTTCGGAATGACGTTATGGGCGAAACCGGCATTGAACTTGGTCACCGAGACGACGACCGAGCGCAGCGGATCGGCGGTGCGCGAGGCGATCATCTGCAGGTTGGCGATGATCTGGGCGCCGATGGCGATCGGGTCGATGGTCTTATGCGGCTGGGCGGCGTGGCCGCCACGGCCCTTGATGGTGACGGTGAATTCGTCGGTCGCCGCCATGATGGCGCCTTTGCGGGTAGCGAACTGGCCGACAGGCAGGCCCGGCAGATTGTGCATGCCGTAGACCTCTTCGATATCGAAGCGCTCCATCATGCCGTCCTTGACCATCAGATTGCCGCCGCCGCCGCCTTCTTCGGCGGGCTGGAAGATGACGGCGACATTGCCGTTGAAGTTGCGAGTCTCGGCCAGGTATTTCGCGGCGCCGAGCAGCATGGCGGTGTGGCCGTCATGGCCGCAGGCATGCATCTTGCCCGGCGTCTTCGAAGCCCAGGGCTTGCCGGTGATTTCGGTGAGCGGCAGGGCGTCCATGTCGGCGCGCAGGCCGACCGTGCGGCGGCCTTCGCCCTTGCCCTTGATCAGGCCGACGACACCGGTGCGGCCGATGCCGGTGACGATCTCGTCGACGCCGAATTCCTTGAGTTTTTCGGCGACGAAGGCAGCCGTATTTTCCACCGCGAAGAGGAGTTCTGGCCGGGCATGAATATGGCGGCGCCATTCGGCGACCTCGTCCTGCAACTCCGCGGCTCTGTTCAATATCGGCATATCGGCGTTCCTGTTATGAAATCTCGACAATCTTTCATCGCATCACAAGGGTGTGAGGCTGTGGAAATTACTTAGTCAATGACCTTTGCCATGTCATAGCCATATAGGCTAAATAGGGGAAGATTTCGAGATTTTCCTGATATCCTAAGGACGAACCGTGTCGACGAGCCACTTCTGTTTGTTTGCTGCCTTGCGGCCGCTTTCTTTCGTGTCAGCGGCGACTGCCGTTTTTCTGGCCTCGGTTCCGCTCGCCCAGGCCAATCCGCACATTCTCGTCGATGTGCAGACCGGCCGCGTGCTCGAGCATGAAGAAGCCTTCCGCAAATGGTATCCGGCCTCGCTGACCAAACTGATGACGGTCTATACCGTGTTCGACGCAATCCGCGCCGGTCAGATCAGCCTCGATACGCCCGTCGTCATCAGCAAACGCGCCGCCGCGCAGCCGGCCGCCAAAATGTATTTCAAGCCGGGCCAGAAGCTGACGCTCGACAGCGCATTGAAGATCCTGCTGGTGAAGTCGGCCAACGATGTGTCGGTCGCGGTTGCCGAAGCCATCGGCGGCACGCAGGAAGGCTTCGTGACGCGGATGAATGGCGAGGCGCTGAAGCTCGGCATGACGGATTCGCACTTCGTCAATCCGAACGGCTTGCCCGGCAAGGGCCAGTATACGACGGCACGCGACCTGGCGGTGCTGACGGTGGCGCTGCGCCGCGATTTTCCGCAATATACCGGTTATTTCTCGCTGGAAGGTTTTACCACCGGCCAGCAGAACGTGCCGAACCTCAACATGCTGATCGGCCGTTTCGCCGGCGCGGACGGCATGAAGACCGGCTTCATCTGCGCCTCGGGCTTCAACCAGATCGGTTCGGCGACGCGCAACGGCCGCACGCTGATCTCCGTCGTGCTCGGCACCGATAGCCTTGCAGCGCGCGCCGATGCGACGGCCAACCTTTTGCAGAAGGGTTTCACCACCCAGCCTGCCAGCAACGACACATTGGGTTCGCTGAGACCCTACGGGTCGGGACAGGACCAGGTTACCGACATCAGTGCCGATATCTGCAGCGCCAAGGGCGCCAAGGTGCGCAGCGAAACGCGCGACGAGGTCGGCCGCATGAAGGTGCTGTCACCCTATATCCAGCCGATGGATCACGATCCGCAATTCGTCTTTGCCGGCCTCATTCCGGGCCAGGATCCGCAGCCGGCCGCGCAGCCGGAAAAAATGGCGCGGGGCGATACCGCGGGAGCGATCGCCAACGTGCCGGTGCCGATGCCGCGCCCGACATCCTTCTAAGCTTTAAGGTAAAATGACATGAGCGCGCTCAACGACAGGATTCCGGTCACCATCCTGACCGGCTTTCTCGGCGCCGGCAAATCGACGCTGCTCAACCGCATCCTCAAAGATCCCGTGATGAAGGATGCGGCCGTCATCATTAACGAATTCGGCGATGTCGGCATCGATCATCTTCTGGTCGAAAGTTCCGGCGATTCGATCATCGAGCTGTCCGATGGCTGCCTCTGCTGCACCGTGCGCGGCGAGCTTGTCGATACGCTGGCGAACCTGATGGACGCCGTGCAGACGGGCCGCGTCAAGCCGGTCAAGCGCGTCGTCATCGAGACGACGGGCCTTGCCGATCCTGCACCGGTCATGCAGGCGATCATGGGCAATCCCGTCATTGCCACCAATTTCGAGCTCGACGGCGTCGTCACCGTCGTGGACGCGGTGAATGGGCTGCAGACGCTCGGCAATCACGAGGAAGCGCGCAAGCAGGCGGCGGTCGCCGACCGGCTGATCGTCTCGAAAAAGGCGATGGCCGAGGCAACGGAGGGGTTGGAAAAGCGGCTGCGGGCGCTCAATCCGCGTGCGACGATGATGGATGCCGACAGCGCCGAAGCGGGCAGTGCCGCGGTGCTGGTCAACGGGCTCTACGATCCGGCGACGAAGATCGCCGATGTCGGCCGCTGGCTGCAGGACGAGGATGCACACGAGGCGCATCACGGTCATGGTCATCATCACCATCATGATCATGCGCACCAGGATCCACATGACGTCAACCGTCACGATGCCTCGATCCGCTCTTTCTCGATTATCGAGGAAAAGCCGATCGATCCAATGGCACTCGATATGTTCATCGATCTTCTGCGTTCGGCCCATGGCGAGAAGCTGCTGAGGATGAAGGCGATCGTGTCCGTTTCCGACCGCCCGGATCGGCCGCTGGTGCTGCATGGGGTGCAGAGCATCTTTCATCCGCCGGTGCGGCTTCCCGCCTGGCCGGGGGAAGACCGGCGCACGCGCATGGTGCTGATCACCCGGGATCTACCGGAAGCCTTCGTGAAGGATCTCTTCGACGCCTTCCTCGGCAAGCCGCGCATCGATATGCCCGATCGTGCGGTGCTGTCGGACAATCCGCTCGCCATCCCCGGCATGCGGATTTAAACCGTTGATTTTTGTCGCCGCGCGAGCTTCTTCAGGTCTTGCGTTTAAGAATGCTTGACATCCACTTGGCCTGCTGACCGCTGAGAAGGGTGCGATAGCGCTCCTGGCTTGCCGCCAGATGGGCGCGCATGGCGGCGCGGGCGGCTTCTGCGTCCCCGGCGGAAATCGCCTTCAAAATCGCCAGATGCTCGCGCTGCAGGCCTTCCTGATAGTTACGCGACAGCGTGCTGTCCGTACCCCAGGGCGAGGCGACGTCGCAGGGGATGGCCCGCATGCCAAGCGCATCGAGAACTTCGACATAATATGAATTATTGGTGGCAGCCGCGATTTCTCGGTGGAAAGCGAAGTCGCTCTTGCCGGTTGCTTCGCCGCGCTTGAGCAGCCGGTCGAATTCGAAGAATGCTTCCTGAATCTGCGCTTCCTGGGCCGCATTGCGCCGTAGCGCCGCAAGCCCCGCGCTCTCGATTTCCAGCCCCATGCGCACCTCGATAATGTTGAGCGCATGGGAAACCTTGTTGCCGACATCGCCGCTGATCGAACCGAAGGCAATCGTCGGATGGTTTTTGACGAAGACGCCGGCGCCTTGCCGCGCCTCGACGAGGCCGTCGGCGGCAAGGGTTGCAATCGCCTCACGGACAACGGTGCGGCTGACGCCGAAGAGTTCGCCCATCCGGGTCTCCGTCGGCAGCTTTTGGCCGGGCGCGTATACTCCGGACACGACCTGAGCGCGGATGGCCGAAACGACGCCTTCGGAGAGTTTCGGCCTTCGCTCGACCCTGAAATCTACGGCGGTGTCGGTCGCCATCTCGCACTCCTATTTGAACACGCTCGGCAGCCACAGCGAAATCGCCGGGATGTAGGTGACCAGCCCGAGCACCACGATGCCCGCACCGTAGAACGGCCAGATCGAGCGCATGGCCTCCCAGACAGAGATCTTGCCGACTGCACAAGCCACGAATTGCACCGCGCCGACTGGAGGCGTGTTCAGCCCTATGCCGAAATTCAGGATCATGATGACGCCGAAGTGCACCGGGTCGACACCGTAGGCTTGCGCCACCGGCAGAAAGATCGGCGTGCAGATGATGATGGTCGGCCCCATGTCCATAAAAGTGCCGAGCACAAGCATGAGGACATTGAGCAGGAGCAGCACCGTCAGCGGGTCGTCGGCGACGCTCTTCATCCAGATCACCAGCGAGGCAGGCACCTTGAGGAAGGCCATCAACCAGGAGAAGGCGGCGGCTGTGCCGATAATCAAAAGCACCATTGCCGTCGTGCGAACGGCACCCTGCGTGGCGTGCACGAAGTCTCTCCAGCTCATCTGCCGGTAGACCAGGAGGGTTATCAGCAGCGCGTAGAGCACCGCGATGCAAGAGCTTTCCGTCGCAGTGAAGATGCCGGACCTCACTCCGCCGAAGATGATGGCGATCAGCAGCAGCCCGGGGAGTGCGACCGCGAGCAAATGAGCCACCATGACAAAGCCCGGAAAGGGTTCTGTCGGATAGCCGCGCGAGCGCGCAACGATGTAAGCGGTCACCATGAGCGCGACCGCAAGCAATATTCCGGGCAACACGCCGGCGGTGAACAGGTCGGCGATGGAGATCTTGCCGCCGGCGGAGATCGAATAGATGATCATGTTGTGGGAGGGCGGCAGGAGCAGCGCGATCAGCGCTGCCATTGAAGTGACGTTCACCGCATAATCGGCGCCATAGCCGCGCTGCTTCATCTGCGGGATCATCAGGCCGCCGACGGCTGCGGCTTCTGCCACCGCCGAACCGGAGATGCCGCCGAACAGTGTGGCGGTGACGATGTTGACCTGGCCGAGGCCGCCGCGTACGTGGCCGACCAGGGAAGCGGCGAAGGCGACGATGCGGCTGGCGATGCCGCCGCGCACCATCAGGTCGCCGGCGTAGATGAAAAAGGGGATGGCGAGGAGCGAAAATACGCTCATGCCGGAATTCAGCCGCTGGAAGATGACCAGCGGCGGCAGGCCCATGTAGAGCACCGTGGCGAAGCTGGAGACGCCGAGGCAGAAGGCGATCGGCGTGCCTATCAGCATCAAGGTGGTGAAAACACCGAACAGGATCCAGAGTTCCATCGTGCTAGACTTTCAATTTGACGTTCGGATCGGCATTGATGTTTTCGATCTCGACGGCGATCTCCGCCGGCAGAATCTCATCCAGCGCATCGTCAATCGGTTCGCCGGCGAGGCGGAGCACGATGCGCTCCAGCGAGAAGATGACGGCAAGCACGCCGCCGCCTGCGAGCGGCAGATAGTCGAACGCGCCTGAGATACCTAGCGAAGGCAAGGTTGTGTTCCAGGTCAGGCTTATGAGCGCGCCGCCGTACCAGACCATGCCGGCGCCAAAGGCGAGAATGACGACGTCCGAGATCATGCGCAGGACGCGCTTGCCGGATTTCGGCAGCACATAAAGCAGCACGTCGAAACCAAGATGATTATTCTCTCGGATGCCGACGGCGGCGCCGAGGAAGATGAACCAGCTCATCAGCATGACCGAGCCCGGCTCCGTCCAACTCGGCGAGTCGTTCAGCACATAGCGGCAAAACACCTGCCAGGCGACAAAGACCGTCATCAGCACCAAGCCGGTGCCCGCCAGCCAAAGGGCGGCGTTGCTCAGGCGTGTCAGAAAATTGACGACGGGTGTCAGGTTGTTCGACATAAGGGCCTCGTCGAAATTGGGCGCTCACTCTCCCTTGGCGGGAGGAAACGAGAAAGATGTGCACGAAGCGGCGGGTGAACCGGGGTGGCGATAATTGTCCACCCCGATAACCGACGCCGCTTTCTGCAAAAAGGAAGGCAGGCTATGGCTATTGCACAGCCTTTACATCCTCGACCATCTTCTTCAGCACGTCATCTTTCACGTGCTTTTCGTAAACCGGGGCCATGGCGTCGATGAACCCCTGCTTGTCCGGCATGGTGATCTGAGCGCCGAGCTTTTCGACGTTGGCGCGCGATTCAGCGACCTTGGCTGACCACAGCTCGCGCTGCTTGGCGACGCTGTCCTTGGCCGCCTGTTTGAAGACCGCCTGATCCTCCGGCGTCAGCTTGTCGAACGCCGCCTTGTTCATGACGAACACTTCCGGCAGGATCGTGTGCTCGTCCAGCGAATAGTTCTTCGCCACTTCGGCGTGCTTGGCGGTGTCATAGCTCGGGAAGTTGTTTTCCGCGCCGTCGATGACGCCCGTTTCGATCCCCGAATAGACCTCTCCATAGGGCATCGGCGTGGCATTGGCGCCGAGGGCCGCCACCATGTCGACGAAGATATCGGACTGGATGACGCGGAACTTCAGACCTTTCATGTCGGCAACCGAATTGATCGGCTTCGTCTTGTTGTAAAACGAGCGCGCGCCGGCATCGTAGAAGGCAAGCACCGCGAGACCGGCCGGTTCGAACGCCTTCTTGATCTGGTCGCCGATGGCGCCGTCCATGACCTTGTGCATGTGCTCTTCCGACCGGAAGATATAGGGCAGAGCTGGAACGATCGATTCCTTCACGGTGCCGTTGAAGGGCGCCATTGACACACGGTTCAGCTCGATGACGCCGGAGCGCACCTGCTCGATCGTGTCCTTCTCCTCGCCGAGCTGGGCGGAATGATACACTTCGAGGGAATAACGGCCCTGCGTGCGCTCCTTCAACAGCTCGCCAAAATATTTGACGCCTTCGACTGTCGGATAGCCGTCCGGATGCGTATCGGACGATTTCAGCACCGTTTGAGCGCTGGCCGCGCCGCTCATGAATGAAGCGGCAACCATAAGACTGGCCGCCAGTTTAACAAAGTTTTTCATGCTCTCCTCCCGTTTTGCATGACGATTAATTCTCAGAGTCGGTATCCCGGCTTTGCGACTTAGAGGAAGGTCCTCTGTGCGCTTCGCCTTCCAGCGATATTTCCACAATCGGGCACTGATGGTCCGGCCCGAAAGGTTGCGCGCGTTGGAAGATGCTCATCGAGACATAGGAACATGGCTCAACGTGCCCATCGGATCCGATGAAGCAGTTGCATACCTCTGCACGCGAACTCTGTCGCTCTTCTCGCGGAACAGAAGACTTGGATCGGTAGCCTCCTCTATTCTTGCCGTTCCTCCAACGGCTCACTATGGCTAGAACCTGTAAAGTATAATGTCAACATACAAAAGCTGTGTAGTTGTATGATGAATTTTCGCCGCTGCTTGCTCTCCTGTCGACGCTGTGAAAGCGCGAGCAGGCAAGGTCGGAGGCGCGGACGGCAGCTGACGGTGAAGCCTATCGTGAACCGTCAGGCTCGTTTAATTACGCTGGTTTTGCCCGATGGTTTGCTGGTCCCATGCTTCGGCAAGATATGCGCCGCAAAGAGCATGGGTCAGATACCCAACCGCGTGGCTCTTTTAGAGCTGCTTACTGGTTTGGGAGACGCGCTTCAGCGCTTGCGGATCAGGAAGCGGTGGCCGCTTTCGGTCTTTTCCGTCTCGACCAGTTCGTGGCCGTCCTCATTGCAGAAGTGCGGCATGTCGATCACAGCAAGCGGATCGGTGGTGTCGACGCGAATGAGCGTGCCGCTCGCCATGGCGGCGAGCTTCTTGCGTGTCTTGATCACGGGGAGTGGGCATTTCAGGCCGCGAAGATCGTAGAGAACGGGGTTCAAGCCGTTCAGTTCCTCGCCCAGAATTTCCAGAACGGCTTCTTTGCCGTGGCGTCTGCCGTTTCCTGCGGTTCGGGCGCCGCAAAGGCCAGCGGGTTCTGCATCGGCACCGGCACGACCGCGGGTGTCGCGGCAGCGACGGCTGTTGCCTGAGGCTGGGCAGGGGCTGCAGGCGTGGCGCCCGGCGCGGTTTTGGCGGCGAGGCCCTGCGCGGTGCGCTTGGCCATCAGGTCTTCAAGTTCGGCGACCTTGACCATGCGACCGGCTTCCAGCGAGGTGCCGGTCGGAGCGTAAGCAAGTTCACGGCCCTTGCGCAGCTTGGCGACCACGGCCTTGCGCTCGGCTTCCGTGGGATCGTACCAGGCCATGCCGTCAAATTTGCTCATCGCCTTGGCATAATCGGCATCGTAGGTCTTGCCGTAGGCGGCAAGGGCGGCGGTCAGCGCCGGCGGCGTCGACATAACAGGGCACTTGCCGGCGGCATTGAAGGCGCCGCCGTCGGTTGCCTGCTGATTGAAGACGTATTTCTTCTCGCAGACGTTCACCTCAGGCGGGCGCTTCGTCACTTCGAAATTGTCGTAGCCGACCTTCAGCATCTTCCAGAAGTCATAACTGCTGTCGAGGCGGTGCTTGACCATGTTTTCCGCCGTCATGCGGAAGGGGAAGGCCTGCAGCTGCACGGTCGACTGGCCGCCCTTGAAGGCGTCGCGGGCGAAGGCGTAGATCTCCAGCACCTGCTGGTCGGTCATCGAATAGCAGCCGGAGGAGGAGCAGGCGCCGTGGATCATCAGATCGGAGCCGGTGCGGCCGTTCGCCGCGTCGTAGCGGTTCGGAAAGCCGGTGTTGATCGCCAGATAATATTTGGAATTGGGATTCAGGTTGGCGCGCGTCAGGTCGTAGAAACCTTCCGGCGCCTGCCGGTCGCCGGTCTTTACCTTCGGGCCGAGACGGCCAGACCAGGCGCAGATCTTGTAATCGGCGATCTTGTCGAAACGGTTGTCGGTCTTCGCCTTCCAGATCTCCATGGCACCTTCTTCCTTGAAGATGCGGATCATGATCGGCGAATTGCGGTCCATGCCCTTGGCGGACATCTGAGCGAGGATATGGCTGGGAAGCGGCTGCTCGACCTTGTTCTTGACCTTGGAAAGATCGACCTGCGCGGTTTCCAACGCGTCATTGCAGCCGGACAGAGCCAGCGCCATGAGGGAAATATAGGCAAAATGACGTATGCGCATCCCAACTAGCCCATAAAGATAATGCGACCCGGTCCGCCCATGGAGTCCGGCATCAAACGGAATCATAGACGGCTTATACTTTACAAGTCCTTACCAGCCTATGACGTGCCTGGAACATCCCCGCAAGCGCGAATGCTACAGATAACATCAATGTGGCCAAGATTTGGCCCCAATCGGTGAAGAGCCGAATGTCCGTTAGAGATTGCGGCCCATGGCGAGGAATTTCTGGCGGCGGTCGTTGCGCAGCTGCTCGCCCGAGCGGGACGCCATTTCGGCCAGAGCACTGGCGATCACGTCACCGGTTGCTGCTATCACGCTGTCGGGATCGCGATGTGCGCCGCCGAGCGGCTCGGAAATGATGCCGTCGATGACGCCGAGCGATTTCAAGTCCTCGGCGGTGATCTTCATGTTGGTCGCCGCTTCCCGGGCGCGGGTGGAATCGCGCCAGAGAATGGAGGCGGCTCCTTCCGGCGAGATGACGCTGTAGATCGAATGCTCGAGCATGTAGACCTTATTGCCGGTGGCGATGGCGATGGCGCCGCCCGAGCCGCCTTCGCCGATGACGACGGAAACCAGGGGAACCTTGACGCCGAGGCACATTTCCGTCGAGCGGGCGATCGCCTCGGCCTGGCCGCGCTCTTCGGCGCCGACGCCGGGATAGGCGCCTGCCGTATCCACCAGCGAAATCACCGGCAGGCCGAAACGATCGGCCATTTCAAGAATGCGGATCGCCTTGCGGTAGCCTTCCGGGCGGGGGCTGCCGAAATTGTGCTTCAGGCGGCTCTTGGTATCATTGCCCTTTTCCTGGCCGATGACGGCGACGGGCTGGCCGCGGAAACGGGCAAGGCCCGCCTGGATCGCGGCATCCTCGGAAAATTTGCGGTCGCCGGCAAGCGGCGTGAATTCCTGGAACAGCGTCTTGGCGTAATCGACAAAATGCGGGCGCTGCGGATGGCGGGCGACCTGCGTCTTCTGCCAGGGATTGAGCTTGGAATAGATTTCGACGATCGCGTCGCGGACGCGAACCTCCAGCCTGCCGATCTCATCGGTGGTGTCGATGCTCTCGTCTTCCGTTGCGAGCTTCTTCAGCTCGATGATCTTGCCTTCGAGGTCGGAGATCGGCTTTTCGAAGTCGAGATAATTGTGCATGAGGTGCGTTTCCGTTCCTTGTGCCCGGGGCGTTTTCCTGGCTCCGCCCCTTGTCGCCGGTCCTATTCGTGCTTTTTCGCCTGTTTGGCAAGGGGGTGATGCGTCTGGACAAGCTGCTGCAGCCTCTCTTCCAGGACATGTGTGTAGATCTGTGTGGTCGAAATGTCCGAATGGCCGAGGAGTTCCTGTACGACGCGCAGATCGGCGCCGTTGGCCAGCAGGTGGCTGGCAAAGGCGTGGCGCATGACATGCGGCGAGATCAGCGACGGCGTCAGGCCGGCGCGGATCGCCAGGTTCTTGAGGTCGCGGGCAAAAACCTGGCGCGGCAGGTATCCTTCCTTCGAGACGGAGGGAAACAGCCAGGGGCTTTCCTGCGGCTCCTTCGCCGCTGCATTTTCGGCCGCCAGCAGGCGCCCGTAGGATTTCAGGGCTGATATCGCCGATTGCGACAGCGGCACCAGCCGCTCCTTGTTGCCCTTGCCGCGGATCATCAGGAAACGGCCTTCCTGATCGAGCACGCGGGCTGGAAGCGAGACGAGTTCGCTGACCCGCATTCCGGTGGCATAGAGCAATTCCAGCAGTGCCAGCATGCGCAGGCGCTGCAGCTGGCCCGGGCTTGCATCCTCCGCCTCGGCCTCGGCTTGCGAAAGCAGCCTGCCGACCTCTTCGACGCCCATCGTCTTCGGCAGCGGACGGCCCTTCTTCGGCGCATCGAGTATGCCGGTGGGGTCGTCGGTCCTCAGTCCCTCGGCGTAGAGGAATTTGTAGAATTGCCGCATGGCGGCAAGCCGGCGCGCCTGGGACGAGGGTTTGAAGCCCTTTCGGGCGAGCGAGGAGAGATAGGCGGCGAGATCGGCGGAGGCGGCTTCGGTGAGCCGGATGCTGCGCTCCTTCAGGAAGGTTCTGATGTCGTCGAGATCGCGTTCATAGGATTGCAGCGTATTGGCGGCAGCACCCCGCTCGGCGCTCATCATCTCCAGGAAGGATTCCACATGGACGCGGCCGAGATCCACCATGCCGGTCACTTCCTGGTCGTGTCGATTGCGCCCGTGGCGGGCGGATTGACCCGCTCGGACGGGATGCGGATCGTCACGTCGCGCGGCTCGGGCTCCACGAAGGTCACAAGCGCCAGCATCGCTCCGTAGACCGCCCCGGCGAGGATCGCGCAGACGAACAGGAAGCGGAACAGGGTCGGCATCAGGTAACTCCTTCATGCTGCTTCTGTTATAAGAAGCCTATCTGCAAGTGCAAGAAGCGGTATTCAAGCCATGATTCCCTTGCCTGCGACTTGACGCTCCACCTGCATTTGTCGATACCGTTTGCAAACAAAGTGTGAATGGACCGATGAGTGAACAACTGCTGACCGTTGCTGACAGCTTGAAAGACAGAGCTCGTGCCGCGCTCGGTTCACGCAATCTCATCCTTGTCGGCCTGATGGGCGCCGGCAAATCCTCTGTCGGGCGCATCGTCGCCAGCCAGCTCGCCATTCCCTTCATCGACAGCGATCTCGAGATCGAGCGGGTGTCGCGCATGACGATCGCCGAGCTTTTCGCCGCCTATGGCGAGCAGGAGTTCCGGGCGCTGGAAGCGCGGGTGATCAAGCGGCTGCTGAAGAGCGGGCAGCGTGTCGTCTCCACCGGAGGCGGCGCCTTCATCAACGACCGAACGCGCAAGCATATCAAGAAGGGCGGCCTTTCCGTCTGGCTGAAGGCCGATCTCGACGTGCTCTGGGACCGGGTCGCCAAACGCGACACGCGGCCGCTGCTCAAGACCGAAAATCCGAAGCAGACGCTCGAGGGCCTGATGAATGCGCGTTATCCGATCTATGCGCAGGCCGATCTGACCGTGCTTTCGCGCGACGTCCGCAAGGAAATCATGGCCGACGAAGTCTTAAAGGCCTTGATCGAAGCTCAGAAGGAAAGTGCAGCGTCATGAATGCGATAACCTCCGCCTCCGCCATCCGAACGGTGCATGTGCCGCTCGGCGAGCGCGCCTACGACATCCTGATCGGGCCGGGGCTGATTGTGCGGGCCGGCGCCGAGATCGCCTCTCGCCTCAAGGGCCGCAAGGCGGCTGTTGTCACCGATGAAAATGTCGCGCCGCTCTATCTCAAAGCACTTGTCGCAAGTCTGGATGAAGCAGGTATCGCCTCGGCTGAGGTCGTCCTGCCTGCCGGCGAGAAGACCAAGAGCTTCGAACATCTGATCACGGCCTGCGACAAGGTGCTTGAGGCGCGCGTCGAGCGTAACGATTACGTCATCGCGCTGGGCGGCGGCGTCATCGGCGATCTTTCGGGATTTGCGGCCGGCATCGTCCGCCGCGGCGTGCGCTTCGTGCAGGTACCGACCTCGCTGCTGTCGCAGGTCGATTCCTCCGTCGGCGGCAAGACCGGCATCAATTCCCGCCACGGCAAGAATCTGATCGGCGTCTTCCATCAGCCGGACCTAGTTCTGGCCGATACGGATGTGCTGAATTCGCTGAGTGAGCGCGAATTCCGCGCAGGTTACGCCGAGGTCGCGAAATATGGACTGATCGACAAGCCGGATTTCTTTGCCTGGCTGGAAGCGAACTGGAAGGCGGTTTTCGCAGGCGGCTCCGCGCGCATCGAGGCGATTGCCGCAAGCTGCCAGGCAAAGGCTGATGTCGTCGTTGCCGACGAGCGTGAGAATGGTCAGCGGGCGCTGCTCAATCTCGGCCATACCTTCGGCCACGCACTGGAAGCGGCGACCGCCTATGACAGCTCCCGCCTCGTGCATGGCGAGGGCGTTTCGATCGGCATGGTGCTGGCGCACGAATTCTCAGCACGGATGAACCTTGCAAGCCCCGACGATGCGCGGCGCGTCGAGCGGCATCTGAAGGAGGTCGGCCTGCCGACCCGCATGTCCGACATTCCGGGCGAACTGCCGCCCGCCGAAACGCTGATGGACGCGATCGCCCAGGACAAGAAGGTCAAGAGCGGCAAGCTCACCTTCATCCTGACGCGCGGCGTCGGCCAGTCTTTCGTCGCCGACGATGTTCCGGCGTCCGAAGTGATCAGCTTTCTTCAGGAAAAACACGCCTGATGTCGGCCGAAGGCGCTCTGGCATTTCTTTCGACATACTGGCCGGAGATCCTTTCGATCACGGCGCTGGTGCTCATGTCCGCCTTCTTTTCCGGCTCCGAGACCGCGCTGACCGCCGTTTCGCGCAGCCGTATTCATACGCTCGAGGTCAACGGCGACGAACGTGCCGGCTTCGTCCGGCAGCTGATCGAGCGGCGCGACCGGTTGATCGGCGCGCTGCTCATCGGCAACAATCTTGCCAATATCCTGTCCTCATCGATTGCCACCAGCCTCTTCCTCGGGCTGTTCGGCAGTTCCGGCGTGGCGCTGGCGACGCTGGCAATGACCGTCATCCTGGTCATCTTCGCCGAAGTGCTGCCGAAGAGCTGGGCGATTTCGGCGCCTGAGCGCTTCGCACTCGCCATCGCGCTGCCGGCCAGGCTCTTCGTTGCCGTCGTCGGCCCGGTTTCCTCCTTCGTCAATGCAATCGTGCGGCAGATTCTTTCGCTGTTCGGCATCAATCTCTCACGCGAGACATCGATGCTGACGGCGCATGAGGAACTGCGCGGCGCCGTCGATCTCCTGCACCGCGAGGGATCGGTGGTGAAGGCCGACCGTGACCGCCTCGGCGGCGTGCTCGATCTCAGCGAGCTCGAACTCTCCGACATCATGGTCCACCGCACCGCGATGCGGGCGATCAATGCCGACGATGCGCCGGAAGCGGTGGTGCGCGTCATCCTCGAAAGTCCCTACACGCGTATGCCATTGTGGCGCGGCACGATCGACAACATCATCGGCGTCGTCCACGCCAAGGATCTGCTGCGGGCGCTCGCCGAGCCGAACATGGAGCCGCAGAACCTCGATATCGTGAAGATCGCGCAGAAGCCGTGGTTCGTGCCCGACAGCACCAACCTCGAGGACCAGCTCAACGCCTTCCTGCGGCGCAAGCAGCATTTCGCCGTCGTCGTCGACGAATATGGCGAGGTGCAGGGCATCGTCACGCTGGAGGATATTCTCGAGGAAATCGTCGGTGACATTTCCGACGAGCACGATATCGAGATACAGGGCGTGCGTCAGGAAGCCGACGGTTCCGTCGTCGTCGACGGCGGCGTGCCGATCCGCGACCTGAACCGGGCGCTCGACTGGAACCTGCCCGATGAGGAAGCGACGACGATCGCCGGCCTCGTCATCCACGAATCGATGACCATCCCGGAAGAGCGCCAGGCCTTCACCTTCTACGGCAAGCGTTTCGTCGTCATGAAGCGCGAGAAGAACCGCATCACCAAGCTGCGCATCCGCCCGGCCGGGGAAGACGGCGCAAAGCCAGCCTAATTCGGCTTGGGTTTTAGGCGGCGAATATCCATATAGGCTTCGGTGCCGCTACCAGCGGGTCGGTTCATCAGGTGCAGCCGGTTCAACGGCCAGCGCATGCAGGCCGGCATCGAGCTCCGGTTTCAACAGGTCGGTGATCGCCCGGTGGCGCGCCAGCCGCGACATGCCGGCGAATTTTCCGGAAACGATCCTCACCCGCATATGGGTTTCGCCGGTGCCTGACATATCAGGCTGGTGGCCGGCATGCAGATGGCTTTCGTCGATGACGCTCAGGCGTTCGGGCGCGAAGGCTTTAACAAGTTTTTCTTCGATGCGGGTTCGCAGGGTCATCATCCGGTCTTGCTGGTTCGCGAAAAGGGTTCCTACCAAGCCTGCAACATTCCCGTTTGTCAATTCTTGTTGTCGCTTCGCGACAGCCTCATAATTAGCGCCGTCATGAGACTTGATTCCAAATATTTCGATCGCATCCGAACACGCCGCAAACGCGAACCGGAGACAGAGCAGGCGCCGCCTACCTGTCAATGGGACGGGTGCGACAAGAAGGGGGCGCATCGCGCTCCCGTCGGCCGCAATGCGGAAGGCCAGTTCTTCTTGTTCTGCTTCGAGCACGTCAAGGAATACAACAAGGGCTACAATTATTTCTCCGGTCTTTCGGACGGCGAGATCGCGCGTTACCAGAAAGAGGCGATCACCGGCCATCGGCCGACATGGACGGTCGGCGTCAACAAGGCGGCGAAGGACAGTCCGCTGCATTCGGAGATCCGCTCCGGCGCCTATACCCGCGTTCGCGATCCCTTCGGCTTCGTCAAGGAAGGCGGCAAGGGCAGCGGACCGCGTTTCCCCCAGGCGCGCAAGCTGAAATCGCTTGAGACCAAGGCCTTCGAAACGATGGGCCTCGATGCCAATGCGACATCGGCGGAGATCAAGAGCCGCTACAAGGAACTGGTGAAGAAACACCATCCGGATGCCAATGGCGGCGACCGCGGCTCGGAGGAGCGTTTCCGCGCGGTCATCCAGGCCTATCAATTGTTGAAGCAGAACGGTTTTTGTTAATTCCCGTCCTTGCTCTTGGGCTTCAATCGGGTATGGTCCCAATCGGCTGAGGCCGCAGGCAAACGCGGCTCATATTTGTGCGTTTTCCCGACATCGCCTCCGCCGACCTTCCGGACGCGGCGTTTCTTGTCCGGGACTCTTTCAAGAATGCTCGCACGCGGTCATTATCCCGCCGAGGTTTCGTTTCAGTCCCGGAGAAGTATCGCCGACGTTCCGACCTGGACGGGCGCGGAATAAAAAACGCGGCGTCTGGGTTGCGACATGGCCTGAGACAGTATGGCCGGGTGGCATCACCCGCCTTGGAGACATGATGAGCAAGATCGACCTGGATATATCAGAACTGCCCGATACCACCGTTTCGGTTCGCGAGGCCTTCGGCATCGATTCCGACATCCGCGTTCCCGCCTACAGCAAGGGCGACGCCTATGTGCCGGACCTCGATACCGACTACCTGTTCGACCGCGACACGACGCTCGCCATTCTCGCTGGCTTCGCCCATAACCGCCGCGTGATGATCTCCGGCTATCACGGCACGGGCAAGTCCTCGCATATCGAGCAGGTGGCGGCGCGGCTCAACTGGCCTTGCGTGCGCATCAACCTCGACAGCCATGTCAGCCGTATCGATCTCGTCGGCAAGGATGCGATCGTCGTCAAGGACGGGCTGCAGGTCACCGAATTCAAAGACGGCATCCTGCCCTGGGCCTATCAGCACAATGTTGCGCTCGTCTTCGACGAATATGACGCCGGCCGTCCCGATGTGATGTTCGTCATCCAGCGCGTGCTCGAATCCTCCGGCCGCCTGACGCTGCTCGACCAGAGCCGCGTCATTCGGCCGCACCCGGCCTTCCGTCTGTTTGCGACTGCGAACACGATCGGCCTCGGTGACACGACCGGCCTCTATCACGGCACGCAGCAGATCAACCAGGCGCAGATGGACCGCTGGTCGATCGTCACCACGCTGAACTATCTGCCGCATGATCATGAAGTGAATATCGTTTCCGCCAAGGTGAAGAGCTTCGGCAAGGACAAGGGCGGCCGCGAGACCGTGTCGAAGATGGTGCGCGTCGCCGACCTGACGCGCGCTGCCTTCATGAACGGTGATCTGTCCACCGTGATGAGCCCGCGCACGGTCATCACCTGGGCCGAAAACGCCGAGATCTTCGGCGATCTCGCCTTCGCCTTCCGCGTCACATTCCTCAACAAGTGCGACGAGCTGGAGCGTCCGCTGGTCGCCGAGCACTATCAGCGGGCCTTCGGCGTCGAGCTGAAGGAAAGTGCCGCCAATATCGTTCTCGGAGCTTGAGACCGACCGATCATGGCAGCTCGCGGTGACAATTCGAAAGCAAAACCCGGCGCGCCTGTCGACGTCGAGCCATTGCGCCGGGCGATAACCGGCTGCGTGCGCTCGATCGCCGGCGACGGCGACGTCGAGGTGACCTTCGCCAATGAACGGCCAGGGATGGCCGGCGAGCGCATTCGGCTGCCGGAACTTTCCAAGCGGCCGACAGCGCATGAGCTGGCGGTCACTCGTGGTCTCGGCGATTCGATGGCGCTGCGGCTCGCCTGCCATGACGAGAAGGTGCATGCGACGATGGCGCCACAGGGCTCGGATGCCCGGGCGATCTTCGATGTGGTCGAGCAGGCGCGTGTCGAATCGATCGGCGCGCTGCGCATGGAGGGCATGGCGTCTAACCTGCGCTCCATGACGGATGAGAAATATTCGAAGGCGAATTTTACCGGCATCGAGCGCCAGGAAGACGCACCGGTCGGCGAAGCGGTTGCGATGATGGTGCGCGAGAAGCTGACCGGCCAGCGCCCGCCGGCCTCCGCCGGCAAGGTGCTCGACCTTTGGCGCGACTTTATCGAGGACAAGGCAGGGTCCGAGCTCGACAATCTGTCGAGCGCGATCAACGACCAGCAGGCCTTCGCCAAGGTCATCCGCAACATGCTGTCGGCCATGGAAATGGCCGAGGAATACGGCGACGATGACAGCGACGCCGACAATGACGACCAGTCGGAGCAGGAAGACCAGTCGAGCGGCGACGAACAGGACCAGGACGAGGTCGACGAGGATGCCGGCACCGACGCCGCCCCCGTCGAGGACAGTGAAGTTGCCGACGAGCAGATGGAGGACGGCGAAACCGAAGGCGCCGAAATTTCCGACGACGACATGATGGAAGAAGGCGAGGACGATTCGGAAACGCCGGGCGAGACCCGCCGGCCGAATACGCCCTTCGCCGATTTCAACGAAAAGGTCGACTATCACGTCTTCACCGAAGAATTCGACGAGATCATCACCGCCGAGGAACTTTGCGACGCCGCCGAGCTGGAGCGCCTGCGCGCCTTCCTCGACAAACAGCTGGCGCATCTGCAAGGCGCAGTCGGCCGTCTCGCCAACCGGCTGCAGCGCCGCCTAATGGCGCAGCAGAACCGCTCCTGGGATTTCGACCTGGAAGAGGGCTATCTCGATCCGGCGCGGCTGCAGCGTATCATCATCGATCCGATGCAGGCGCTCTCCTTCAAGATGGAGCGCGACACCCAGTTCCGCGATACCGTCGTTACCCTGCTCATCGACAATTCCGGCTCGATGCGCGGCCGGCCGATCACGGTTGCCGCCACCTGCGCCGACATTCTTGCCCGCACGCTGGAGCGCTGCGGCGTCAAGGTCGAGATCCTGGGCTTTACGACCAAGGCCTGGAAGGGCGGGCAGGCGCGTGAAAATTGGCTTGCCGGTGGCAAGCCGCAGACGCCAGGCCGTCTCAACGACCTGCGTCATATCATCTACAAGTCGGCCGACGCGCCGTGGCGGCGCGCGCGCGCCAATCTCGGGCTGATGATGCGCGAGGGGCTGCTCAAGGAAAATATCGACGGCGAGGCGCTGATCTGGGCGCATAATCGCCTGCTCGCGCGCCGCGAGCAGCGCCGCATCCTGATGATGATCTCGGACGGCGCGCCGGTGGACGATTCGACGCTGTCGGTCAATCCGGGCAATTATCTGGAGCGGCACCTGCGCGCCGTCATCGAACAGATCGAGACGCGCTCGCCTGTCGAACTGCTGGCGATCGGCATCGGCCACGACGTGACGCGCTATTATCGCCGTGCCGTGACCATCGTCGATGCGGACGAGCTTGCAGGTGCGATGACCGAGCAGCTTGCTTCACTGTTCGAGGACCAATCCGTCCAGCCGCGCGGCGGCCGGATACGCCGTGCCGGCTGACATCGCGGGAAGAATGACGGTCAAGCGCCTCTGCCGTGCGGCGTCGATCGCGCTCTGTATCGCAGCCGGCGCTTCCTCGTCATGGGCCGGCGACGACGTGCCTGTCATTAGCCGGCAAATCTCCGATTTCAGGATCGGCTCTTCGGAGACGCAATTCGGATCGCTGGAATTTCTCGGCGGGCTGGAGATGGTCTCCAGCAGAGCGCTGTTCGGCTCGCTCTCCTCCATCCGTTTCCGGCCGGACCAAAAACATTTCGTCGTCGTGCTCGATACCGGCCAGTGGTTGACCGGTGGCATCGAGCGCGACGTCAAGGGCAGGCTTTCCGGCCTTTCGGATGTCGAGATCACGCCGATGAAGAACAGCGCTGGGCGCAGCTTCGAAGGCAAGGGACATATGGATGCCGAGGGCCTGGCGCTCGACGGCGACCGGATCCTGGTCTCCTTCGAGCAGGCTCATCGCGTCGATGTCTATCCCGATCCCGGCTTTGCCGGCTCGGGAGCGATCGCCACTTTGCCGATCCTGATCCCGCGGAGAATGCTGAGCGACAACCGCGGCATCGAAACGATCACCGCGGCGCCGGCATCCAGCCCGCTACGGGGCGGCGTGGTCGTCGTTTCCGAACGGGGTCTCGACAGCGACGGCAACCGGCTGGCGGCCATTCTCAGCGGGCCGCTGAAAGGCCGTTTCTCGGTTAAGCGGGACGGCAGCTTCGACATCACCGACGGTGCCTTCCTGCCGAACGGCGACCTGCTGCTGCTGGAGCGCCGCTTCAACATGGCCGAAGGCATCGGCATGCGCCTTCGGCGCATCAAGGGCGCCGACATCAGGCCCGGCGCCGTCGTTGACGGCGACTTGCTGCTGGAGGGCAATTTCAACTCGCAGATCGACAATATGGAAGGGCTCGATGCTTTCCAGGCCGCCGACGGCACGACCCATATCATTCTGGTGTCGGACGACAATCATTCGATCCTGCAGCGCAATCTGATGCTGGAATTCCGGCTTTCGGAAGAGGCCGCGTGGTCAGCGCCGAATTCCCGGAAGCGGAATTGATCCTAGCCATCGGCCCGAAAATCGGAATCGATTTTCGGAAAGCACGATGCGTAGATTCAAAATGTTAGAGCGTTGTCATATGCCTCGGCTATCCCCGTGACATCGGGAAAACAGCCTCGGAGGGAAGTTCGTGGTGCATATTCATGTCATGGGCGCGTCCGGTTCCGGCACGACATCACTCGGCCGTGCGCTTGCCGAACAGCTCGATATCGCCCATCTCGACACCGACGATTTCTTCTGGTTACCGACCGATCCGCCGTTCACGACGCCGAGGAACGCCGACGAGCGCATCGAGCTGCTGCTTGATGAGGTGGCGCGGCACGAAGGCTGGATCCTCTCCGGATCGGCGCTGAAATGGGGAAGGCCGCTCGAGCCGCTTTACCATCTGATCATATTCCTCAGGATCGAGGCGGAGCTGCGGATGGCGCGCATCCGCGCGCGGGAGATTGCCCGATATGGAAACAGGATCGGGCCGGGCGGCGACATGGCCGTAAAAAGCGGGGAATTCCTGGAATGGGCGGCGAGTTACGATACGGCCGGTCCCGAACGCCGCAGCCTTGCGGCACATGAGCAATGGCTGGAAACACAGACAGCGCCGGTGCTGCGGCTCGATTCATCGCTAGGTATCGACGATCTGACGGCAGAGGTGCTGCTGCATCCGGCCCTCGCCGCCGGCGCGGTCCGGCGGCGTCCGTAACTTCAATTAGCTGGCGCGAGCAGCCCGCATCGGCCGCAGCACGTTCATCAGCGCGCCGTAGGGCAGCAGCATGACGAGGCCGACGATCATCTTCACAGCGAAATCGCCGATCGCCCAGGAAATCCAGCGTGGAGCCTCGGTGGCGAAGACACCGAGGATGGGGGCCGCTTCCAGCGCAAAGGGATCATTCGGGCCGAGGAAGATGAAAAAGGCGGCGAAGGACAGCGAGAAGAACATCACCGTATCGAGCGCCGAGCCGATCAGCGAGCCGACCAGCGGCGCGCGCCACCAGGCCTGGCGGCGGAGGCGGTTGAAGACGGCGATATCGAGCAGCTGGCCAGCGAGATAGGCCGAGCCGGAGGCGATGGCGATGCGCGGCACCGAGGTGAAGAAGGAGAGCGTCACGCCGACGACGAAGCCGGCAAAGACGACCTTGCGGGCTGCCTGCGGGCCGAACTGGCGGTTGGTCAGATCGGTGATGAGGAAGGCGATCGGATAGGAGAAAGCGCCCCAGGTCAGGATGTCCGCGAGGTTGATGCCGGCGACTTCGGCGTTCAGCGGAAACTGGACGAGGAAGTTGGAGGCAACGACGACGAGCGTCATCAGCGCGACATAGGCAATGGTATAGCGGGTCTTCAGCATTTTTTTATTCTGGGTGATGCCACCAGTTGGAGGAGCAAACCGGCAAAGCAAAAGGCTTGTCCGGTATTATCCGTTCAAGCCTTTTGAAGCCGTATGAAAGAAGGGCAGAAGCTTACGCAGCAGCAGCGGCTTCAGCGGTCTTCTTGGCGATCTGACGGCGCAGCAGGCGAGCGCGCATCGACAGTTCGTTTTCGCTGGCCTTCAGCAGGAAGGCATCGAGGCCGCCACGATGCTCGACGGAGCGAAGAGCGGCAGCCGAAACGCGAAGACGATAACGCTGGTTGAGAGCGTCGGAAATCAGCGTTACCTGGCACAGGTTCGGCAGGAACCGGCGCTTGGTCTTGTTGTTGGCATGGCTGACATTGTTACCAGTCAGGACGGCCTTGCCGGTCAATTCGCACACGCGGGACATGGAACACCTATTCTTGTTTTTCTCGGGCCATCGAATTGCCATTCCCGGCAAAGCCAGGCGCGCAATCCAACGGGCATGATTGGAAAGTTGCGGTTCTATAGTCAGACAGGCTGCTCGCGTCAAGCCAAACCTTGGCCTTTCCCGCAATTCTGTCAAAAAGCTGCTGTTTTCTTCCCTTCGCGGCAGGAGTATAGAGCGCTCAGCAAGGGCCCGCCAGCGCGCAGCAAGACAAGGGTTTTTCCATGGCTCATTCGGGCAGACGGATTTTCATTTTGGCCATCGCCGCACTTCTTGCCATACCGGCATCGGCGGCCGAAATCCAGCATCGGACGGAATACCGGGTGGCGCTCGCCGGCCTGCCGATCGCGCGCGCCGCGTTCCTGACGCAGATCGAGGACGACCACAGCTACAAGATCGCCGGCGACATCAATTCTGCCGGTCTTGCCGATCTCGTCACGACGATTTCGGCCAAGACCAGCGTCACCGGCGTCGTGCGCAAGAACAGGCTGCAGGCGTTGAAATATTCGCTCTACTACAAGAGCGGCAAGAGGAAGGCCCGCGTCTACGAGGTCAGCTACCGCAACGGCAACATCATCTCGGCGACGACGACACCGATGCCGAAGCGTCCGAAGAACTGGATCGACGTCTCGCCGCGCGACATGCGCTCGGTGCTCGACCCGATCTCCGGCCTGGTCTTCACCGGCGATACCAAGGTCTGCTCGCAGACGCTGCCGATCTTCGACGGCGAGACGCGCATGGATCTGGTGCTGTCGCCGAAGGGCGACGAGGATTTTTCCACCAATGGCTTCAAGGGCAAGGCAACCGTCTGCAGCGTGCGCTTCGTGCCGCGCTCGGGCTACAAGAAAGGCCGCAAGGACATCGACTATCTCAGCAAGAGTAACCGGATGGAAATCTGGTTTGCCAAGTCGGACGCGGCAAATGTATACGCTCCTGTCTATGTGCGCATTCCAACCGAATATGGAATGGTGACGATCACTGCCGTCAAATACGGCAGCAACAGCTGACGGGGCTTCTGCCTCCGTGAAAGGGGGGACAGGTGAAGCTTCGCGCGACGTTGATCGGTTTTACGGCCACTCTAATGTGGTCGTTCCTGGCGTTGTTCACCGCCGCCTCCGGCAAGATGCCGCCGTTCCAGCTTTCGGCCGTCTGCTTTGCGATCGGCAGCATTCCCGGCCTTGTGGTTCTTACCCTCAATCCCTCGCGGCTGGCGCTGCTGAAGCAGCCGGCCAAGGTCTGGATGACGGGCATTTCAGGACTGTTCGGTTATCACTTCCTCTATTTTACCGCGCTCCGGAACGCGCCGGCAGTGGAGGCGGGGCTGATCGCCTATCTCTGGCCACTGCTGATCGTCGTCGGTTCGGCGCTGCTGCCGGGCGAACGGCTGCGCTGGTATCATGTGGCAGGTGCGCTTGCCGGGCTTTGCGGCACCTTCCTGATCGTTAGCCGCAACGGCATCGATTTCGACGGCGCCTATGCCGTCGGTTACGGCGCTGCCTTTCTCTGCGCCTTCACATGGTCCGGCTATTCGCTGCTGACGCGGCGTTTCGACGCCGTCTCCACGGATGTCGTCACCGGCTTCTGCCTTGCGACCTCCATCCTGTCGTTCTTCTGCCATCTCGGCCTGGAGACGACCGTCTGGCCGGCAACGGTTTTCGAATGGGTCGCCGTCGCCGGGCTCGGGCTCTTTCCGGTCGGTGCTGCCTTCTACGCGTGGGACTACGGCGTCAAGAACGGCGATATCCAGATTCTCGGCGCGGCAAGTTATGCCGCACCTCTGCTTTCGACGCTTATTCTGGTGCTGTTCGGATTTGCCGAGCCGAACTGGCGCATCGCCCTTGCCTGCCTGCTCGTCACCGGCGGGGCAGTGCTCGCCGCACAGGACATGTTCCGTCGCAAGAGCCAGGCGCAGCCTGCTGCGGCGGAGTAGGCCTCAACCGCCGGGCTCCCAACCGGGTGGCGCCATCTCGAAGCTTGAAAATTCGAAGCCGGGCGAGACGGTGCAGCCGACCAGGGTGAAATCGCCAAGGGTTTCGGCCGATTGCCACCAATTGGCGGGAATGATTGCCTGCGGCCGCTCGCCGGCAGAAAGATTCGTTCCGAGCGTCAGGGTCTCGCTCGCCGTTCCGTCTTCCGAGCGGTGCAGCGAGAGCGGCGCGCCGGCATAATAGTGCCAGACCTCTGCCGCGTCATGGACACGATGCCAGTGCGAGCGCTGTCCCCTGGTCAGCAGATAATAGATCGCTGTCGAATGGCCGCGTTCTCCGCCCGCCGTATCGCGGAATGTCTGCACGTACCAGCCACCTTCGGGATGCGGCTGCAGGCCGAGTTCGCGGATGATGTTCTCGGGCGACATCAGAAATGGTCCTTGCGTTTGCGGATTTCCGCAAAGACTTCCTCGTTGGTCTTGCCTTCCATCATCAGATTGCGGCGGATCGCCGGGTCGGCGGCGCGCAGGAACGGGTTGGTTTCCTTTTCCAGCCCCAATGTCGTCGGGATGGTGAATTTGCCGTCGGCGCGCAAGGCCTCGATCTCGGCGGCACGGCTTTTGAGGCGCTCATTGTCGGGGTCCACGGTCAGCGCGAAGCGGGCATTGGACAATGTGTATTCATGGCCGAAATAGACGGCGGTCTCATCGGGCAACACGGCGAGTTTCTGGAGGGAATGCCACATATCGGCGGCCGGGCGTTCGAACAGCCGGCCGCAGCCGAGCGCAAACAGCGTGTCGGCGGCAAACAGCAGCTTATCGTCGACAAAGTGATAGCAGATGTGGCCGGCGGTGTGGCCGGGCGTTTCGATGACGTTGACCGTGTGATCGCCGAACAGGAAGCTATCGCCATCGGCCATCGCCCGATCGAGGCCAGGAATGGCGACGGCCTCGTTGATCGGGCCGATGATCTCGCAGCCGAACTGCTCCTTCAGTGCCAGGTTGGCGGTGACATGGTCGGTGTGATGATGAGTGGTGAAGATATGGGTGATTTTCCAGCCGCGACGTGTCGCCGCTTCCAGGATCGGCGCCTCCTCCGGTGCATCGATCGCCGCGGTAAAGCCTGTCTCCGGATCGTGCACGAGAACGCCGAAATTGTCGGTGCGGCAGAGAAAAACGTCTAATTCCAAAGGTTTCATCGTTCAATAATCCCTTATCCCAGGAGTCTCGCGGAAATGTAGAGGTTCCGGCCTTGAAGTCCAACCGCCCGCTGATAACATTTGTCGCAATGCACGCCGATATCGTCGACTTACGCCAGTTCTATCACTCCGAGCTCGGACGTCTTGCCGAGCAGTCGATCGCCATGGCGCTGTCCTCGCTCTGGGTGCGGCTGCCGCAAGAGCGTCTGGTCGGCCTCGGTTATGCCGTGCCCTTCCTCGACCGCTTCCAGGCCGATACCGAACGCACCTTCGCTTTCATGCCGGCCGGGCAGGGTGCGGTGAACTGGCCGATGGGCTTGCTCTCGACGACGGCGCTGATTTTCGACGAGGAGCTGCCGCTGCCGGACTCCTCGATCGACCGGGTGCTGATGGTGCATTCGCTGGAATTCGCCGAAAGCCCGCGTGAGACGCTGAAGGAGCTCTGGCGGGTGCTGGCGCCGGGCGGACGGTTGGTCATCGTCGTGCCGAACCGGCGCGGCGTCTGGGCACGCATGGAGCATACGCCCTTCGGTTCGGGCCGGCCCTATTCCCGCGGTCAGTTGACAAATCTGTTGCGCGAGACGAATTTTACGCCGGGCGCGACGGCTGAAGCGCTGTTCTTCCCGCCCTCGAAGCTCAGGACCATATTGCGCCTTCGCCGCGCCTTCGAGCGGATCGGCCGAACGCTGTGGCCGGCATTCTCGGGCGTCATCATCGTCGAAGCGCAGAAGCGCCTCTATCAGGGGCTGCCGGTGGCGGCGCGGGCCTCGCGCCGCGTTTTCGTGCCGGTTCTCGCACCGCATGGCGTGCCGACCACACGCACGACAGCGCCGCGGGTCTTTTAAGACGCGCAAAGGACGCTGTAGCACTTTGAATGCTGCATAATTTTATCCTTAAATCGATTCCGATTTAAGGAATTATGTAGAAGCTGACGCTGCTCCCGGCGGTCTCCAACTGCTTGTGTCACGCCCATAGCTCTCGACAACAATCGCATTCCGCTTTAATGCCACTTGGTGTTTTTCAGCCCGGATTTCCGGCAATTCCAAGGTCGAACCCATGAGCGTTGAGATGAGCAAGCCCGTTCCGCGTCCCGGTATTCTCGATATCGCAGCCTATGTGCCGGGCAAGGAACATGCACCGGGCGTCGCCCGCGTCTACAAGCTGTCGTCCAACGAAACCCCGCTCGGCGCCAGCCCGAGGGCAATCGAGGCCTTCAAGGCGGTTGCCGACAATCTGGGACGTTATCCTGACGGGCAGGCGATCGAACTGCGCGAGGCGATCGCCGCTGTGCACGGCCTCAATCCGGCAAACATCCTCTGCGGCAACGGTTCCGACGAACTGCTCGGCCTGCTCTGCCATGTCTATCTCGGCGCCGGCGACGAGGGCATCATCACCGAGCACGGCTTCCTCGTCTACAAGATCCAGATCCTGGGCGCAGGCGCTACGCCCGTCGTCGTCAAGGAGAAAGATTATACCGTCGATGTCGATGCGATCCTTGCCGCGGTGACGGAGAAGACGAAGATCGTCTTCATCGCCAATCCCGGCAATCCCACCGGCACCTATGTTTCCGTCAGCGAGATCCGCCGCCTGCAGGCCGGACTGCCGAAACATGTCGTCCTCGTGCTCGATGCCGCCTATGCAGAATATGTGCGCCGCAATGATTATGAAGCCGGCATCGAGGTCGTGTCCTCCAATGCCAACGTGGTGATGACCCGCACCTTCTCGAAGGCCTACGGCCTTGCGGCGCTGCGAGTCGGCTGGATGTATGCACCGGCCGAGATTGTCGACGCGCTAAACCGCGTGCGCGCGCCGTTCAACTTGAACGCACCGGCAATTGCCGCCGGGGCCGCGGCCATCCGCGACCAGGCCTTCATCCAGCAGGCCGTCTCCTTCAACCAGATTTGGGTCGAGAGACTCACGCAGGCGTTCGAAGCGATCGGCCTGAAGGTGACGCCGTCGGTTGCCAATTTCGTCCTCATCCATTTCCCCGAGATCGACGGCAAGCGCGCCGCGGATGCCGATGAATTCCTGACGAGCCGCGGTTACATCCTGCGCGCCGTGCGCGGCTATGGCTTCGCCAACGCGCTGCGCATGAGCATCGGTCCCGAAGAGGCCAACCGCGGCGTCATTGCCGCGCTCACCGAATTCATGGGACATCAGGCATGAGCGTGCAGTTCGATCGGATCGCGCTGATCGGCATCGGCCTGATCGGCTCTTCGCTCGCCTATGACATCAGGCGGCTTGGTCTTGCAAGGGAGATCGTCGTCGCCACACGCAGCGCCGATACGCTGAAGCGCGCCGAAGAACTCGGGCTCGGCGACCGCTATACGACGTCGTCGCAGGATGCCGCCAGGGATGCCGATCTGGTGATCGTCTCGGTGCCGGTCGGCGCTTCGGAAAGTGTGGCGAAGGAGATCTCGGCAAGCCTGAAGCCCGGGGCGATCGTTACCGACGTCGGTTCGACAAAGGCCTCGGTCATCGCGCAGATGCAGCCGCATATGCCTGATAATGTGCATTTCATCCCCGGCCATCCGCTGGCCGGCACCGAAAAATCCGGCCCGGATGCCGGTTTCCCTGGCCTCTTCGAGGGCCGCTGGTGCATCTTCACGCCGGTCGCCGGTACCGACGAGGCGGCGCTGAAGCGGCTGCGCAGCTTCTGGGAAGCGCTGGGCTCGAAGGTCGACGAGATGGATGCCGAGCATCACGACAAGGTGCTCGCCATCGTCTCGCACCTGCCGCATATCATCGCCTACAATATCGTCGGTACGGCTGACGATCTGGAGACGGTGACGGAGTCGGAAGTCATCAAATATTCCGCCTCGGGCTTTCGCGATTTCACCCGCCTTGCTGCGTCCGACCCGACGATGTGGCGCGACGTCTGCCTGCATAATCGCGATGCGATCCTCGAAATGCTGGCGCGTTTCTCGGAGGATCTCGCCTATCTGCAGCGCGCCATCCGCTGGGGCGAGGGTGACAAGATTTTTGAACTCTTCACCCGCACACGCGCCATCCGCCGTTCGATCGTCCAGGCCGGCCAGGATGTCGACGCGCCGGATTTCGGCCGCCACGCGCTGGATAAGAAGTAGCAGCCCGCGATGGTGGAGGTGGCAAGCGCTGGCCAGGCGGATATGGACTGGCTGGTACGCGAGGATGCCAGCGCCGGTGAAGCGTGGGTATCGCGCTGTGTCTCGCTCGGCGAATATCTGGTTGCCAGGGAGGCCGGCGAGATCGTCGGCTTCCTGCGCTTCTCCCGTTTCTGGGGCAGGGTTCCCTATATGGAAATGATCCGCGTCCTGCCCGGCCACCGCCGGTCGGGCGTTGGAACGGCGCTGTTTCTCGCTTGGGAAGACGCCATGCGCGGCGACGGCGCCCGTCTGCTGATGACGTCGAGCGAATGCGACGAAAGCCGGCCTCAGGACTGGCATCGCCGCAACGGATTTTTCGAAACCGGCGCGATCGAGCTGCCCGGCCTGCAAGCGGTGCCGAAAGTCTTTTTCATCAAGCAGATAGCCTGAGGCGAGATATTCAGATCGGCGGAATCCGGCCGAGCGGGATAAAACCGCTGACGGTGGCATTGCCGCGATCGACGACGAGATCGACGGAGACCTTGTCGCCGCCGCCGGCAAGCGCCTTCAAGAGCTTCGTCGCCGTGTTGACGGTCGAGGCGATATCCGGAAAGGCCTGTTT
The DNA here is from genome assembly GCF_032464805.1 of Rhizobium sp. 10PS4. Classification (NCBI taxonomy): domain Bacteria; kingdom Pseudomonadati; phylum Pseudomonadota; class Alphaproteobacteria; order Hyphomicrobiales; family Rhizobiaceae; genus Rhizobium; species Rhizobium sp. 10PS4. The sequence goes on from NZ_JAWDIW010000020.1 coordinate 45,239, forward strand.
CAGGCTGTCCCCCCAGGGGCCGAGCTGTTCGATTTCCAGCTTGAATTTTCCCGAGAGGAAGCCCTGTTCGTCGAAAGAGAAGGGTCCGGTGAGCGTCATCACCTTGCCGTCGCCGATGTCGGCGACGATGCGGCGCAGGTCGCCGGTGGCACCATTCAGGCCGTTCCGGTCGCTGCCGTCGATCAGACCGGCCTTGCCAACGACGGTCAGATCGATGCTCGCCGACAGTTTCGGAAAGATCTGCGGCCTGTCCTTGATCGCTGCGTTGGCGTTCTGCACGGAGATCGCACCGTCGAGATCGGCGCCGTTCTGGCGCAGATGGATTTCAGTGCGAGCCGCATCGAAGCTCATGGTCTGGCCGGTGTAGGAGGAGACGGCCATCGCCTTCAGACCTTCGATGACGGTCGAGCTGCGGTCCACGCCCTGCAGCCTGGTCGCAAGACTCGCCTGCAGGTTCGTCCATTGGGCCGAGATCGAAAGGCCGTTGCTCGTGCGGATTTCGGCCGGCGAATCCAGTTCCCAGACGATATCGCCGGGCGCATAGACCTGTGCTGCCGAGCGCAGCGCGCCGAAGGTGGCGGAGACGCCGTTGACATTGTCGTCGACATCGATCTTGGAGCAGAACAGGCCGATACGGAAAGGATAGCCGCGGAATTCGATATCGGAGCATTCGCCACTGACGCCTGCCTGGTCGCGTGGTGCAATCGCTTTCAGCACCGTGGTCTTCAATGCCGACGCCGCATAGAACCAGCCGCCGGTATAAATCGCGATCGCCAGGAGGATACCTCCACCCAGCAACCAGAATTTCTTGCCGCTGCCGGATCGGCTTGACGCTGCCATGATGTTCTCCAATGGTGAATCGCAAATGTGATTCCGGTCTGGCGTGCGATATGGACGAATTTTGGGTATTTGGCTACGGTTCGCTGATGTGGAATCCGGGCTTCGAGTTCATGGAGCGGGCAGAGGCCCTGGTATACGGCTACAGGCGTTCGCTCTGCGTCCGCTCCTTTGTCCATCGCGGCACCCGCGACAATCCAGGCCTGGTTCTCGGCCTCGACAGGGGTGGCGCCTGCCGCGGCATGGCTTTCCGCATTTCGCCGGAAAAATGGGATGAGGTGATCGATTATCTCCGCGCCCGCGAGCTGGTCACCAATGTCTACCTGGAGCGCCGAGTGCGGCTGCAGCTTGCCGGCCGGCGCCCGGTGGAAGCGGTCGCCTACATCATCGACCGCGAGCATGAGCAATATGCCGGCGCACTCGATGCGCTTGCGGCGGCACGGGTGGTGAACGAAGCAAAAGGCCAGTCTGGCCCGAATGACGCCTATGTCTTCAACACGCTGATGCATCTGAAGCAGATGGGCATTCGCGACCATTGGCTGGAGCAGGTCGTCAACGAAGTGGAGCGGCTGCGCGCCGCCTGATCTCAGCCAGTTGCCGTGTTCCGCTTGCGCAACTCGACCAGTCTGTCGGCCGCCGTCGGCGGGAGCGGCAGATGCGGATTTTGCGCGACGGTTTCGAGCAGAAGCTCGTCGCTTGCCCGCTCCGATACCTCGATCAGATGGGCGAAAAAGGCGTCCGGATCCATTCCCGGCATGATCGGCGGGAGGATCTTCACCTTGAAATGGCCGGGATAACGACGAATGCTCCGCCGAGGCCAGAAGAGGCCGGGATGCATGGCGATCGGCACGACGGGGAGGTTAAGGTCGCGGTACATGCGGGCGATGCCGTATTTATAGAGCGGCTCTGCGCCCGGCGGACGGCGGGTGCCCTCGGGATAGATGATGAGCTGGCGGCCGGTTGAAAGCTCTTCCTTCGTGCGCTTCAGCACTTCCACCATCACCTTGCCGCGGGCGCCGCGATCGACCGGGATCATGCGCTGTTTCTTCGCATACCAGCCGAAGAGCGGAATCCACATCAGCTCGCGCTTCAGGATGTAAACCGGATCCTTCAGCCAGGGCAGCAGTGCGTAGGTATCCCAGAAGGACTGATGCTTCGGCGCCAGGATGTAACTGCCGTCAGGCAGGTTCTCCAGGCCCTCGATCTCGAAGGTGGTGCCGACGATCACCCGCATCAGCCAGTGGTTGGAGCGCGCCCAGTTCTTGGGAATCGCATAGGCGATCTTGCGCTGCACGACGAAATAGTAGGGCGAGAGCACGATCATCTGGATGATGAGGTTGGCGTAGAAGATCGTGTTGAAGAGAACGGAACGCAGGGCGATCATGAAACTTTCCCGAGGCATGCTCACGCGACCGGCCTACACGATATTGCCCGCCATAAAAAGCGTTTGATGCTGCCCTGATGTAAAAGCTCAGTCTGAGGCGGCTACGCCTGCCGAGCGCAGCCCGGTGTGGCGGCCGAAGCCGGTGATGTTGCGGGCGCCGGTCAGCAGCACCTTCACATATTCGGCCAGCATGACGCGCATCGCATTCGGGTCGGTGAACCAGTTGCGGCTCTTCAAATCCGAATTGACCACGGGATAAGCGATGAACTCGATGTCGGGATCGACATAGGAGAGCTCGGCGAGGCTTCGCGGCATGTGGTAGTTGTTGGTGACGATCAGAACGCTGCGGTATCCCTTGGCGTGAATCCAGTTCGAAGCTTCCTCGGCATTGCCAATCGTGTCGATCGCATCGTAGCCGATATCGACACAGCAGGAGAAGAGATCGGCCGGGCCCTGCGTCATCTTGCGGATCTGTGCCGGCGTCGTCGTCGGGTGGGCGCCGGAAATGAGCAAGCGCTTGCCGGCACCCTGCTGCAGCAGCTCCACGGCCTGGTCGATGCGCTGGTAACCACCCGTCAGCACCACGATGGCATCCGCCTTCGGTTCGGCCGGGGGCTTCAGCGTCGTCACGGAATCGGCAAAACGCAGAAAACCCCCGAACACCAAGGCGATTGCCAGCAAGCAGGCAAAGCCGCCCCAGCGCAGCAGGCGGCGGATCGGCCCGCGCCGCGGCAGCAAACCTGCCGGGCGATCAAGCTCCGGGTCCTGATGAATCGGGTTGGGTGTCGTGTGTCCCATCGTCATGAATCGTGATTATACGCTGATTGCGGCGCGGAACAGACGCTTTCATGGCAAAACGGCACGGTCGCGATCAACTTCCGATGCCGTCGGTGCGTGTCGGGTCCGAGCGTAGAGTATCGATTTCGTAGATCGTCCGCATGACGGTCAGCCGCGCGGTGAAGGTGGTCAGGAGTGCGATGACGATCATCGTCGCGAAGATGCCGGCATAACCGAGCACGCCGACGGAAAAGGTGCCGAAAAGCGCGGTCGCCTGGTCGGTCTCCGGGGTGGCAAGGGTGCGGCTTTGCCAGAAACCGGCGGTGGCGAAGAAGAGAGCGGCAAGCGCGCTGCCGATCGCCGAGCCCTTGAGGCTGATCTTCAGGAAATGCTTCTGGAATTCGGTGGCGACGAAGGAGCTTTCGGCTCCGACGAAATGCAGCACCTCGACGACGTGACGGTTGCCCGACAACGCGCCGCGCGTGGCGAAGACGACGGTGAGCACCATCGCCGTGAAAACCAAGAGCAGGATGCCGGTGCCGATCATGACAGTCGTGTGCGCCATGGACACCAGCCGGTCGACCCAGGTGCGGTGATCGTCAAGGGTGGCCTGCGGGATACTGTCCTTCAGCAGCGCCCGCATCGAAGCGAAATCCGGCGGATTGCTCTCGTCGATGGTGATGATGACGAGACGGGGGACGGGCAGATCCTTGAGATCGAGACCGGGGCCGAGCCAGGGTTCGAGCAGGCGAGCGGTCGCCGCCTCGTCGACGATCTGGCCGCTCTTGGTGCCGACGAAGGTCAGCGCCAGGTCGCGCGCCTGGGTCAGCGCCTTTTCCATGTCGAGGTTGTCGTCCGGCTTGATCTGAATGGTGATCTCGCGGGAGATCTGGCTCTCCCAGCTTGCCGCCGTCGAGCGCACCATGCTGACGCCGCCGAGCGTCAGGCAGGCGAGAAAGGCCATGATCGATATCACCACCATCAAGGCGCTGCCCTGGATGTTGGAAGGCGGCAGGATGGGCGCGGTCGGGCGCACGCGCAATTCCGGCCGCTTCTGCTGGGTCTTGGCAGACGCCCTCTCGGGGTTTCTGGACGGGGGCTCAGTCATAAATATCGAGATGTCCCTCTGAGAGGATCATGCGGCGGGCTTCTACCTGCTCCATCAGCGCCAGGTCATGCGTGGCGATCACGACTGCCGTGCCGAGGCGGTTCAGCTCGAGGAAAAGGTTGAGCAGGCGCTTGGCCATCGGCGGGTCGACATTGCCTGTGGGTTCGTCGGCCAGCAGCACTTCCGGCCGATCCATCAGCGCCCGGGCGATTGCGGCGCGCTGCTTCTCGCCGCCGGAGAGTACGGGCGGCAGCACGTTGATGCGTTCGCCGAGGCCGACCCATTTCAAAAGCTCCAGCACGTCGGTCTTGTAGGAGCTCTCATCCTTGCCACGCACCCGTAACGGCAAAGCGACATTCTCATAGGTGGTGAGATGGTCAAGGAGGCGGAAATCCTGGAAGACGATGCCGACGCGGCGGCGCAGCAGCGGCAGTTCGGGGCGGGGGATTTCGGAAATGTCGCGCCCGAACATGCGGATCAGGCCGCGCGTCGGCTGCAGCGACATGAAAAGCATCCGCAGCAGCGACGTCTTGCCGGCGCCGGATGGACCCGTCAGGAACTGAAAGGATTTCTTCGGAATGTCGAAGGTCAGGTCCCGGAGGATTTCCGGGCCCATGCCATAGCGCAAACCGACATTCTCGAAGTGGATCAACGGGCAGCTCAGTCTGTTGTGGGTTTCACCGCACGACTTGTTAACCAACACCGTTAACAGCCGGTAAATTTTGCTGGAAAGACGCCCGTTTGATGGCGATCTTTGCGAAGCATTAACTATTAAAATTTACGACTGAGCAGGATTCGTTTCAATGCCAAGATTTCCCCTGGCAGCGAAACCATGTGGACATCTGCGAGGCAGCCACCATGGAAGCATCCTACTTCAGTCGCCGGACGCCGGGCCAGGCCTATGATTTCCTGCCGCCGGAACCTGCCAACCGTCGGTACCGCTCGGCGCGTCCTGCCGATATCTCCGACGCCGAATTCGTCACCCTCGGCAAAGTTCGGCCCAGGGAATTCAATGCAAGGACCTATAACGACAACCGCAAGCGTATGGCTGCCGCAAACGCCGCACCGCCGCCGTTCATGCCGACAATGGCTGCTTCCGTTCTGCAGACCGTGGAATCCTGGCTGCAGCGCGCGTCGATGCGGAGCTTCGTAGCGCTGGTGCTGGCGCTCGTCGTGCTCGTCTTCGGGCTTGCGGGTGGTTTTTCCGGCCTTTCCGGCGAGCGAGCCACCTCCGGAGCATCGCTGCATTTCACCCATGTCACGGTGACGCCGCGTGATGCGAACGGCATGCGCGTGCTCGTCATCAACGGCATCATCGAAAACGAGAGCGGCGCCACACAAACGGTGCATCCGATCCGTGCCGATCTCGTGACCGACGAGCGGCTGACCGCAAGCATCGTCATCAACCCGCCCGCCGACGTGATCTATGGCGGCCAGAGCCGGGGCTTCTCGGCTCGCGTCCAGCATGCCGGCGGAAAAATGCCGGAAGTCCGGCTTTCCTTCCTGCCACAGACGTAACAGGACATGGAATGCCGACTTTCGCGCCACAGGTCGCGCCAATCCCGCTAATTTCATAGCCGGCGAGGCTGTTTCAGGCTCGCATATGTGCTAACGGCTTACCCTTCTTTTCATGGAGCAAGCCCTTATGCCTGTCGTGCGCGGAAAAAATATCGAGCCGCTCTTCACCGCCGAGCAGATCGCCGAGCGCAATCATTCGATGGCGCGGGAGATCGCCAGCGGCCCGACCAAGGACCTGCTCGTCATTGCCGTGCTCAAGGGCTCCTTCATCTTCGCCGCCGACCTGATCCGCGCCCTGCATGATAGCGGGCTTGCCCCGGAGGTCGAGTTCATCACGCTGTCGAGTTACGGCATCGGCACGGTTTCGCAAGGCGTGCGCATCGTCAAGGATATCGACAGTGACGTGCATGGCCGCGACGTCCTGCTGATCGACGATATCCTCGAATCCGGCCGGACGCTGCTCTTTGCCAAGGAGTTGCTCTTCGAACGTGGCGCGCGCAACGTCACGATCGCCGTGCTGCTCGACAAGCGCGTCAAGCGCAAGGAAAAGCTGGAGGCTGATTATGTCGGCTTCGAATGCCCTGACTATTTTGTCGTCGGCTACGGCATGGATGTCGCCTATGCCTTTCGCGAACTGCCCTTCGTCGGCGTGGTGACCGGGGACGCCTGAGCTACTGCATAATTCCTTAAATCGGAATCGATTTAAGGATAAAATTATGCAGCAATTAAAAGTGTTACAGCGTCCTTTGCGCGTCTTAAAGACGCGCGGCGCTGTAATGCCTTCGAGACGGGTTGTTAACCATCTCGTCCATCGCTTCCTCATCTTTACCGATCGAAAAGGAAAGTCTGGTGATTTCCGTCACGGGGCTGATACGGAGCGATGCACATATGGCAAGAATTCTGATTACGGAAGACGAGGACTCCCTGCGGTCCTTCGTAGCCCGGGCCCTGCGGCTTGACGGCCACGAGACCGACGAGGCTGCCGACGGGGCTGAAGGCCTGGAGAAGCTCAAGGACGGGGTCTACGATCTGCTGCTTTCAGATATCCGCATGCCCGTGATGGACGGCATTGAACTCGCCCATCAGGCAAAAGACGCCTTCCCGGGTCTGAAGATCCTGCTAATGACCGGTTATGCCGAACAGCGCGAACGGGCCGACGATCTTGCCGAAAAGATCATCGACGTCGTCGCCAAGCCATTCGCGCTTCCCGATATCCGCAAGGCAGTCGCCCGGGCGCTCGTCTCTTAAAGCATGACGCCGACAGTGTGAGCGGTTTTCGGACGGCATCCGGCTCACCCTCCTTGATTTGGAACGGGATTCAGATTTTGGTCGGATCGGCCTAAAACCATCCCGTTCGCGCCTGCTATTGTGCGGCGGCGGAAGGATTATTGGATGTCCAGCAGCCGCTCGAGATAGCGCCGTTCCATTTCCTGCGGCGGATTGTTGCCGAGTTTCTCGCGGATCGCGTCGAGGATTTCTCGCGCCCGTTGAACGTCGATTTCGTCAGGCACCTTCACGTTATCGCCGAAATCAGGTCCCTGGGTCCGGCGTGGCCGGCCGAGCGGGTCGCGACCGTTCTGGTCGCCCTGGCCCACCTGGCCGTTCGGGCCTTGACCCTGCTGACCCTGCTGCGCCTGCATCATCTGGTTCATCATGTCGCGGGCGCCTTGGCGAAGTGCTTCGAGCGCGCGGCCCTGGCCCTCGACGGCCGGTTGACCGCGGCCCTGGCCGAGTTCACGGCCGGCACCTTCCATTTCGCGTTGCGCTTGGCCGAAGCCCGGGCCGGGCTTCATGCCCATCTCGCCAAGGCTCTTCTGCAATTCGCCGAGCTGCTTGCCGAGCGCATCCTGCTGGGCGCGCAGCTGTTTCAGCGCCTCGCGCAGCTGCTCGGCCGTCATCTGGTCGGAGGGTTGCTGGCCTTCCTTGCCTTGCTGGCCCTGCTGCTGGTCCTGCGGCTCGCCGTTCTCTCCGGGGTTCATCTCGTCGAGCAGCGGATCGTTTTCGCCCATGTCAGTTTCACCGCGCTGCATGCGGTCCCTGAGCTGCTGGTCGAGTCGGAAGGTCTGTTCCATCAGCTTCTGCTGGTCGCGCAGGATTTCGCCGAGCTTGTCGATCTGCTTGCGGGCTTCGCTGTTTTCCTGGCCCTGCTGGCCGCGCTGCGGACGGCCCGCCTGCAGGTTGTTCATCATCCGCTGCAATTCCGACAGCATCTGCTGGGCCGCGTCACGATTGCCGGAGCGAGCGAGATTCTCGATCTGGTCCATCATCCGTTCCAGATCCTGCTGGCGCAGGATGTTCTGCGCATTCTGGTTCTGCTGCATCGGCGCGTTCTGCATGCGCTCTGCAAGTTCGGTCATATAGTCCTGCATCGCCTTGCGCAGCTCATCCATCAGCTTCTTGATTTCCTCGTCGGGAGCGTTGCGATCCAACGCATCGGCGAGGTTCTGCTGGGCCTCGCGCAGCTTGCGCTCGGCCAGCGAAAGATCGCCATCCTCCATGCCGAGGGCGATCTCCCAAAGATATTGGGCGGTATCCTTCAGCGCATCCTCGCTCTTTGCGAGCTTCATGCGCGCCAGGGCGGATTCGAGCAGCAGATAGTTGGTGAGCTTGGGGATGGTCTCTTCGGGGCGGATGGTCAGCGCCTCATTCAGCGCGATTGCCTGCGGCATCTTGCGCGTATCGAGCGCAAAGACCTGCCGTTCCTCGGCGACGGCTGCGGCAAGCGGCTCGTTGAAGGGCCGCGACGGCAGCGTCATTTCGTGCGGTGGGCTGCGGCCGGTCTGGCCGGCGGCATCCTTGGCGACGAGGGTGATGCGCACGCGCTTGCCGGCAAGCGGATGTTCGGTCAGGTTCCGGCTGGTCACGCCCTTGGCGTCGCGGGCGTTGCGGCGGGGAATATCCAGCCGGTATTCCGGCAGCGGATAGAGCGGCGTTGCCGTCGGATCGGTTTCGACCGGAACGATCTCCGCATGCGCCTCTTGGACCCCGTAATCGTCCTTGACGGTGAAGCCGATTTCAAGCGCGCCGTTGACGCTGCGCTTCGGCAGGCCGTCAAAAGCAATTTCCGGCGCCTTGTCGGGGAGCACGTCGAAGCTCCAGCGGCGGCCATTGACCTCGAGTGCGCCGTTCTCCTGCAGCTTCATCATATGCGTCTGCGCGAGGGCTTGTCCGACGGGTGCCGCCGTCTGTTGCTCGCTGCCTGATGCCACCGTTTGTTGCGGTTTGGTATCGGCCTGCACGGCAATATCCTGCGCCTCGCCGTTCGCCTTGCGGAACACGACCTTTTCGGTCGTCTTTCCGCCGCTGACGCGGACAGTGAGGCCTGAAAACTGCGGAATGCCGATCGGCGCCTGCTCGCTGCCATCGGCCGTCAGATAAATTGGCGCGCGGCCGGTATAAGAAGGCGGTGTCACCCAGGCATCGATGCGTACCGCCGGATTGCTGACCACCTGCTCGGGTGCTGCCTGCAACGCGTCGCGGATCGAGCCGCCGTTGATCGACAGCGAATAACCGAAGGCAGTGACAAGCAGCAGCGCCGGGACGGCGCGGAGCGCGAAACGGTCATGCGCGGCAATATCAGGCCGCGGCAGTCCGGCATCGAGCGCTGCGATCTTTTCGGCCATGCGCGTCTGGTGCTCGCGCCAGAGCGCCCGGCCGAAGGGGGTATCGAAGGCCGGCTCGTCTTCCTGGACAGTAACCGGCTGGTGCGGCAGGCCGTTGCGCTCTTCCAGCATGCGGTCGGCTTCTCCCACCCTCGGCCAGCGCAGGGTGCGGAACGGGAGAAGCGAAACTAAAAAAGCGGCGGCAAAGGCAATCAGCAGCAGGATGCGCAGCCAGTCCGGCGCGCTGCGGAAGAGGCCGAACCAGGAAGCGCAGAGATAAAAGGCGACGACGGACAGTACCGGCATCAAAGGCGGCAGCAGCTGCTCGAAAAACAGCACCACGCGCGCCAGCAGGCGTTTCGTCGTCACCAGCCGGGCAAGCGACGGACGGACCGCAAATGCACCTTTCTTCTGCCGCGAGGGGCTTGTCATCGGTCCGGTCTCCGCGATCTGGCGTTCTGGAACAGAGGGCGCTTCCGGCGATTGCAGTGCAATACGCTCATGAACGAAAGGATAACACTCTTTGTGGCGAAGGCGAGGGCGAGCGGCCGGTATTACCGGCTTTTCACGTTAATTCGCCAAAAAGTGATGGCCTGTTCAGTCGAGCCAGGCCGGAACGGAGTCGAGGCTGATCAGTTCAGCATAGGTTCTGCGCGGGCGAATCGTATGGAAATCGCTGCCCCTGACCAGAACTTCCGGCACCAGCAGGCGGCTGTTATAAGTGCCGGCCTGGACTGCGCCGTAGGCGCCGGCAGTGCTGACGGCCATCAGGTCGCCGGGCTTCGGCATTGCCATCTCGCGGTCAAGTGCCAGATAATCGCCGGTCTCGCAGACGGGACCGACCACGTCGGCGCGGATGCGGGGGGCGTTGGCTGCCGAAATCGTCACGGGGCGGATCTCGTGATAGGCCTCGTAGAGCGTCGGGCGGATGAGATCGTTCATCGCACCATCGACGATGACGAAGGTCTTTTCGCCGCCATCCTTCACATAGAGGACTTCGGTCACGAGGATGCCGGCGTTGCCGACGATCAGGCGGCCGGGCTCGGTGATGATCTTGCAGTCCAGGCCGCGCAGCTGGTTCTTGACGATTGCCGCATAGGCATCCGGCAGCGGCGGCGGATTGTTGTCGTCCTTGTAGGGGATGCCGAGGCCGCCGCCGATATCGACGTGATGGATGGTGTGGCCGTCGGCGCGCAGCGTCGCGACAAGGTCGTGCAGCAGTTTGAAGGCGTCGTCGAAAGGCTGCAGCTCGGTGATCTGGCTGCCGATATGCATGTCGATGCCGGTGACCTCGATGCCCGGCAGCCTGGCGGCATGGGCATAGATGGCGCGGGCGCGCTCCCAGGAGATGCCGAACTTGTTTTCCTTCTTGCCGGTCGAGATCTTGGAATGCGTCTTTGCATCGACATCAGGGTTGATCCGGAAGGAGACTGGCGCTTTCTTGCCCGCGCTGACGGCGCGCTGGTTGAGGATCTCGAGCTCGGGCTCGGATTCGACGTTGAAGCAGTAGATGCCGGCCTCAAGCGCAAAATCCATTTCGGACGGCGTCTTGCCGACACCTGAGAACATGATGCGGTTTGCCGGAATGTCGGCGGCAAGGGCGCGGCGTAGCTCGCCCTCGGAGACGACGTCGATACCGGCGCCGAGGCGGCCCAGCGTCTTCAGCACCGCCTGGTTCGAATTCGCCTTCATCGCATAGCAGACCATGGAGTCCATGTCGGCGAAGGCTTCCGAAAAGACGCGGTAATGACGCTCCAGTGTTGCAGTGGAATAGACGTAAAAGGGTGTGCCGACCGCCTTGGCGATCTCGGGAACGGGAACATTCTCGGCATGAAGGACGCCGTCACGGTACTCGAAATGGTTCACGGGCTTATGCCTTAAAGAAGGGGGTCGAGAAGGAAGGGCTTGTCGACGGTTCCCGGCCGTTTCGTCGGCTTGGAAACGTCGCCTTCCTTGGTTGCCGCAGCGCTCGGCGGATCGAGGTCGCCCTTGCGCCCGCATCCGGCAACGGCAAGACCGATGACGGCGAGAACCGCCGTCAGGCGGACGAGGTGCGGCAAGCTCTTCTGCATGGATATCCTCTTCTGCGGCATGCGATGGCACCATTCATATCGAATGATTGATATCTTCATAGCGAAGTTTATTCGCCTTGTGCACCCTGATTGTTGGGCGGTTTGTTGGGCGGTCTTTCCGCGCCTGCAGGAAGGGCGCGGCGGCTTTCGCCACGCTTGGTGTCTCTTAGTTTCGGGCGCGCCAGAAGGCGATCTGCCTGCGCACTTCGGACGGCGCGGTGCCGCCGAAGCTCTTGCGGCTGGCGACCGAAGCCTCGACAGTCAGCACGTCGTAGACCTTGTCGGTGATGTCGGCATGAATCGCCTGCAGATCGGAGAGCGGTAGCTCGGCAAGGTCGCAGCCTTTGCTTTCGGCGAGCGCTACGGCGCGGCCGGTGGCGTGATGGGCGTCGCGGAAGGGGAGGCCCGCTTCGCGCACCAGCCAGTCGGCAAGATCGGTCGCCGTCGAATAGCCTGAGCCGGCCGCCGCCTTCATGCGCGCGGTGTTGACGGTCATGTCGCGCACCATGCCGGTCATGGCGGCGATTGCCAGTTCCAGGCTCTCGGCTGCGTCGAAGACCTGTTCCTTGTCTTCCTGCATGTCCTTGGAATAGGCGAGCGGCAGGCCCTTCATGATCGTCAGCAGCGCCACCAGCGAGCCGTTGATCCGGCCGGTCTTGGCGCGCACCAGTTCGGCGGCATCCGGATTCTTCTTCTGCGGCATGATCGACGAGCCGGTCGAGAAGGCGTCGGAGAGACGCACGAAACCGAATTGCGGGGTCGACCAGATGACGATCTCTTCTGCCAGACGCGACAGGTGCATGCCCGCAATCGCTGCGATCGACAGGAATTCGATGGCGAAATCGCGGTCGGAAACCGTATCGATGGAGTTGCGGGTCGGCTCGCGGAAACCGAGCGCCTTGGCCGTCATGTGGCGGTCGATCGGATAGCCGGTGCCGGCAAGTGCGGCGGCACCGATCGGGCTTTCATCCAGATGCTCGATGGCGTGGCGCGCGCGCGCGCGATCGCGGCCGAACATTTCGACATAGGCCATGCAGTGATGGCCGAAGGTAACGGGCTGGGCGGTCTGCAGATGGGTGAAGCCCGGCATGACGCTTTCGGCATGCTCTTCGGCGCGATCGAGGAAGGCCGCGATCAGGCCGGTCAGCATCCGCTCGGTTTTCTCAAGCTCTTCCTTTACCCAGAGACGGAAATCGAGCGCCACCTGATCGTTGCGCGAGCGGGCGGTGTGCAGGCGGCCGGCCGTCGGGCCGATCAGCGTCGCCAGGCGTGCTTCGATATTCATATGGATGTCTTCGAGCTGACGCGAGAATTCGAAATTGCCGCTTTCGATTTCTGACAGGATCGTGTTTAGCCCGTGAACGATCTTGTCCTTATCGTCAGTGGAAATGATCTCCTGATGGGCGAGCATCGTCGCATGGGCAATCGAACCGCGGATATCCTGCGCGAATAGCTTCTTGTCGAAACCGATCGAGGCATTTATCTCCTCCATGATCGCGTCCGGGCCGGAGGCGAAGCGACCGCCCCACATCTGGTTGGAGGATTTGGTGTCCGTGGTGTCGTCGGCCATGAAGGTGTCCGCCTTGAGGATGCATGTCCAGGAGAATGAAATGACGACAAGAAAACCCCTCGGGCTGCCATCCCTGAGATGGATCGCGATGGCCGCCGTTGCGGGTGTCGTTGCCGGTGCGGCAGCGGTATACGTGAAGGAGACGGGGATTGGCAATGGCGGCGGCGAAACGGCGTCGGCCGAATGCAAGCTTGCCAAGGATCGCATGGCCGGTATTACACCGCTGATGAGGGGACAGGTGGCCGCCATGGTCGCTGTCAATGAGCCGCGCAAGCTGACCGCCATTTCCTTCAACGGGCCGGACGGCAAACCGCTGACGCTCGATCATTTCGCCGGCAAGACCGTGCTTCTCAATCTCTGGGCGACATGGTGCGTCCCCTGCCGCGAGGAGATGCCGGCGCTGAATGCGCTCGAGAAGGAGTTGGGCAGCGACAGGTTCCAGGTCGTGCCGGTCAATATCGACAGTGGCGACGACGAGAAGCCGAAGACCTTCCTTGCGGAGACCGGCGTCGATGCGCTGCAGCTCTATCGCGACAATACGATTTCGGTGTTCAACAGCCTGAAGAAAGAGGGCCTCGCCATGGGGCTGCCGGTGACGCTACTGATCGATGACAAGGGATGCCTGATCTCCGCCATGAACGGCCCTGCCGCTTGGGACAGCGAGGATGCCAAGGCGCTGATCAAGGGTGCGATCGGGTCGTAAGAATGCCGGTCAGGAGTCTCCGTCTCCTTTTATGAGGAACACACCCGCAAGTCCGATGAGCACGAAGCATTGCAGCAGGAACATCGGAGTTTCGATCGACATTGCGTTTCCTCGCGTTCACGGCAAGGAAAGCATTTCGCGGGCGCTCGGTCCATTCAGCCTTTCTGATGATGTCAGCTTAGCGCGTCGGTACCGGCACTTCACCGCGATAGTCATAGAAGCCGCGCCCGGACTTGCGCCCAAGCCAGCCGGCCTCGACATACTTCACCAGCAGCGGGCAGGGACGATATTTCGAATCCGCCAAGCCGTCATGCAGCACCTGCATAATCGAGAGGCAGGTGTCGAGGCCGATGAAATCGGCAAGCTGCAGCGGTCCCATCGGATGGTTGGCGCCGAGCTTCATCGCCGTATCGATGGCGTCGACCGTGCCCACGCCTTCATAGAGCGTGTAGATCGCTTCGTTGATCATCGGCAGCAGGATGCGGTTGACGATGAAGGCCGGGAAATCCTCAGCGACAGTGATGGTCTTTTCCAGCGTGCCGACGAATTCCTTGGCGGCGGAGAAGGTCTTCTCGTCGGTGGCGATGCCGCGCACCAATTCGACCAGCTTCATGACAGGCACCGGGTTCATGAAGTGTATGCCCATGAAGCGTTCGGGGCGGTCGGTGGCGGCAGCAAGCCGGGTGATGGAAAGGGAAGAGGTGTTAGTGGCAAGCAGCGCTTCCGGCTTCAGGACCGGACAGACCTGGGTATAGATCTTGCGCTTGACCGTTTCATCCTCGGTGGCGGCCTCGATGACGAGATCGGAGGGGGCGAGGTCATTGACATCGGACGAGCCTGATATGAGCGACAAGGTCGACTTGCGTTCCTCTTCGGTCATCTTGCCGTTCGTCACCAGGCGGGCCAGGTTGCCGTTGATGGTGGCAAGGCCGGATTCAATGCGGTCCTGCGAGAGATCGTAGATGTGAACCCTGTAACCTGCGGCGGCCGAAACATGCGCGATGCCGCAGCCCATCTGGCCGGCACCTATAATACCAATATTCTTCAACACCGCATTCATCTCCAAACCCCCGCACGGCATTCGCCCCCGCGCCGCCGCATTTTTCTAGCAATACTGCCGGACGAAGGATCGCCCGGCAGCAGTAGTAGCCCGATAAAAGATAATTTTCCAGTCATTCGCACGTGCGAAAGAAAAGCATTTGACGCGGTCAGAGCGCCTTTTCCAATTCCGGCAAGACATCGAAGAGATCGGCGACGAGGCCATAGTCGGCGACCTGGAAGATCGGCGCCTCCTCGTCCTTGTTGATGGCGACGATCACCTTCGAATCCTTCATGCCGGCCAGATGCTGGATGGCGCCTGAAATGCCGCAGGCAATGTAGAGCTGCGGCGCCACCACCTTGCCGGTCTGGCCGACCTGCCAGTCGTTCGGGGCATAACCGGCATCGACGGCAGCTCTGGATGCACCGACGGCGGCGCCGAGCTTGTCGGCAAGCGGCAGGATAACTTCCCTGAATTTTTCCGCCGAGCCGAGTGCGCGGCCGCCGGAAATGATGATCTTGGCCGACGTCAGTTCCGGCCGGTCGGAGGCCGACAGCGCATCGCCGACGAAGGTCGAAAGCCCCGGATCGGAAACCGCCGGGATCGCCTCGACGGTGGCTGAGCCGCCTTCCGGTGCAGAGGCGAAGGAAGCGGTGCGCACGGTGATCACCTTCTTGGCATCACTTGCCTGCACCGTCTGGATGGCATTGCCGGCATAGATCGGCCGCTTGAAGGTATCTGAGGAAATTACCTCGATGATCTCCGAGACCTGGGCGACATCGAGAAGAGCGGCGACCCGCGGCAGCACGTTCTTACCAACCGAGGTGGCGGCAGACAGGATCGTGTCATAGCTGCCTGCCAGCGAGACGATCAGGTCGGCCAGCGGCTCGGCCAGATTGTTGGCGAGCTCGTCGCTCTCGGCCAGCAGCACCTTGGAGACGCCGGCAAGTTTTGCCGCTTGTTCGGCAGCGGGCTTGGCAGCCTTGCCGGCAACCAGCACATGAATATCGCCGCCGATCTTTGCGGCAGCCGTCAGCGCCTTGGCGGTCTGGTCGGACAGGCTGGCATTGTCGTGGTCAGCCAGAAGAAGAATGGTCATGATGATGGCTCCTGTTCCCAGCTGACTACAGCACGCCGGCTTCGTTTTTGAGCTTGTCGATCAGTTCGGCGACCGACTTGACCTTGACGCCGGCCTTGCGGCCGGACGGCTCCTCGGTCTTCAGCACCTTGAGGCGCGGCGTCGTGTCGACACCGAAGTCGCTTGGCGTCTTCTTGTCGAGCGGCTTCTTCTTCGCCTTCATGATATTAGGCAGCGAGGCATAACGCGGTTCGTTCAAGCGCAGATCGGTGGTCACAACAGCCGGCAGCTTGATCTCGATCGTCTGCAGGCCGCCATCGACTTCGCGGGTGACCTGAGCCTTGCCATCGCCGATCTCGATCTTCGAGGCGAAGGTCGCCTGGGCAACTCCCATCAGTGCCGCCAGCATCTGGCCGGTCTGGTTGCTGTCGTCGTCAATCGCCTGCTTGCCAACGATGATCAGCCCCGGCTGTTCGGCGTCTGCGACAGCCTTGAGGATCTTCGCCACAGCGAGCGGCTCGATCTGATCGTCGGTCTCGACCAGGATCGCCCGGTCGGCGCCCATCGCAAGGGCGGTCCTCAGCGTCTCCTCGGCCTTGGCCGGACCGATCGAGACGACCACCACTTCCTCGCACCTGCCGGCTTCCTTCAGCCGCAGCGCCTCTTCCACCGAGATCTCGTCGAACGGGTTCATCGACATCTTCACATTGGCAAGCTCGACACCCGTGCCGTCCGGCTTCACCCGGATCTTCACGTTGTAATCGACAACCCGTTTGACTGGGACGAGTATCTTCATGGGGTCCTTCCTTCAGGAGAAACTGGCTTCAGAGACTTTTTTAGAAAATGCGCGCTCGAGCGCCGCTCCGATTGTCGAATGGCGACATGGATACGCGCTTTTCCTCCAAATTCAACGCTTCCATGACGGCGGGCAGGCGATTTGCCCGGCAATATATGGACGTTTACGTTCACGTCAATATGGGTCGCCTAGCGTCGACCCCAGGGAAAGCGTTGCGCCGTTCGCCCGTCCGTGCCGGCCGTGAGGGCAGGGCCGGCGCCCGGCTCGTTTCTGACGGCGCGGGGCGTGACGATCTGCCGGTCGAAGAGCGGCACACCAGGCCGGCGGAACACCAGGATCAGGAAAGCCCCGGCAAGGATGCCGCCGACATGCGCGCCCCAGGAAACGTCGCCGTCAGGTGCGATCGCCAGCATGAAGAACTGCTGCCCGATCCATAAAAGCAGCGGCACGAAGGCCGGCAGCGGCAGCGGCACGCGGAAGAACACCAGCACCCAGACCCGGACGCGCGGATGCAGCATGACATAGGCGGCAACGACGCCGGAGACCGCCCCCGATGCGCCGACCAGCGGCGCTTCCGAGGTCATGGTCAGCAGGCCGTGGCAAAGCGCGCCGGCAGCGGCGCAAACGAGATAGAAAATCAGGAAGCGCAGATGTCCCATCGCATCCTCGACATTATCGCCGAAGACCCAGAGGAAGATCATGTTGCCGGCCAGATGCCAGAAGCCGGTATGGACGAAGGCATAGGTGAGGTAGGTCAGCGGCTCCGGCACGATTTCGAGTCCCTGCGCCAGCACCGCGTGGCCGAAGGCGATTGCCGGGATGTAGCCGAGACCGACGGTCGTCGCCTGAGCTGCCTGCTCGCTCTCCAGGCTGGTCAAAAGCCAGAACGCGAAGTTCAGCGCCATCAGTGCGAGCGTTACCCACTGAACCTTGATATGTTTCAGCGTATTGGCATCGTGAAGTGGTATGAACATAAAGGCCCCTCGGCGATCGTGATCGCGACAAGCCTATCTGTTTTTTCCCGGAACCCAAAGCACATCCGCATGGCCCCGGTCATTTGCATGACGTGCTGCGACGAAGAGGAAATCGGAGAGCCGGTTGACATATTTCATCGCCGGCTCGCCGACGATTTCGCCGTCGGTGCGGGCAAGCGCCACCATCAAACGTTCGGCGCGCCGCGCAATCGTGCGGGCAAGATGCAGATGGGCGGCAGCCGGGCTGCCGCCTGGCAGGATGAAGGATTTGAGCGGCTCCAGGCCGGCGTTCAACCGGTCGATATCACGCTCGACGCGGTCGACCTGCGTCTCGACGATCCGCAGCGGCTCATAGGCCGGCGGCTCACCAATGTCAGGGGTGGCGAGATCGGCGCCGAGATCGAAGAGGTCGTTCTGGATAGACATCAGCATGGCGTCGAGTTCAGGCAAGCCGGCCGTGTGCAGCCGCGCCAGGCCGATCGCGGAATTGGCCTCGTCGGTCGTGCCGTAGGCCTCGACGCGCAGATCGTCTTTCAGCCGGCGCGGGCCGGACACCAGCCCGGTCGTGCCGTCATCGCCTGTTTTCGTGTAGATCTTGTTGAGCTTGACCACGGTTTCCCCCTTGAAGTTCGATCAGGTCGGGCGGCCGCCGCCGGTGATCCAGAGCGTCACCATGATCAGGATGACGGCGATCGCCTGCAACAGCACACGAAGCTGCATCAGCTTGTTGGAACGGTTGGGATCGCCGCCCTTCATCATGTTGAAGAGACCGCGGATCAGGACGAGGGCGACGACGCCCATGACGATGATTGCGAGGATATAGGTGACCGTGGACATGGCGCTCAGCTTTCTCAGTCAGTCCGTCCAGCGCATCAGGCGGTAGAAGAGGTCTGCCGGAAGCAGCCGCTTCAGGAACATGCCCTGTTTAGCCGGAGTCGTTACGGGATAATGTGGCCTCGGATTCTTCGAGTTCAATGCGTGTTTCAACACGGAATAGACCGCTTCCGGGCCGAGTCTATGGCGGTTGACCGGCCCCGATCCGTCGAGTCTCGCCAATTGCCTGATATAATCGACCGCGTGCGGCGAATTCTCGATGTCGATATGTTCCTTGATCTTTGCGAGCGCATTGGCGGTAAAACGTGTGGCGATCGGACCCGGCTCGATCAGGCTCACATGGATGCCGCTGCCCTGCAGCTCCATGCGCAGGGTGATGCTGAGGCCTTCGAGTGCGAATTTGGACGCGGTGTAGGCGCCGCGATAGCGATAGGGAACGACACCGAGGATCGACGAGCATTGCACGATCCGCCCTTCGCCACGGTTGCGCATCGACGGAATGACCTGCCGCGTCAGCTCATGCCAGCCGAAGAAATTCGCCTCGAACTGCGCGCGTAGCGTTGCCGTCGACAGATCCTCGACGGCGCCCGGCTGGCCATAGGCGCCGTTATTGAAGAGCGCGTCGATGCGACCGCCGCTGCGTTCCAGGACCGCGCCGACCAGGTCGGAAATCGTCTCGGTCCTGGCATAGTCCATCAGGAAGGCTTCGATGCCTTCCGCTTCCAGCCCCTGGAGATCGTCCGGCTTGCGCACCGTCGCGAAGACACGCCAGCCATCGGCTTTCAGCGCCCGCGCGCAATGAGCGCCGATACCGGAAGAACATCCGGTCACGACGATGGTGCGCTCTCCCGCCATGGAATGATTCCTGTACAAAATGGGACTCGTTTCCCATATTCGGCCAGAGGATACAATCTGGAAAGCCGGAGACGGAATGCCGAAGGTGCTGCGCACGATCTACGACGTGGTCTATGACGCGATCTGTCATATGGTCGAGGACGACGGCTTTGCGATGGCGAGCCACGTGGCGCTGTCGAGCCTGCTTGCGGTTTTCCCCTTCCTGATCTTCGGCACCGCGCTTGCAAGCTTCCTTGGCGCCGATCAATTTTCCTCGACGGCCATCCATCTGATCTTCGACACCTGGCCCGAGGCGATCGCCAAGCCGCTCGCCGACCAGGTGCTGCAGGTGCTGACCATTCCGCGCGGCGGACTGCTGACGATCTCGGTGCTGGCCGCCGCTTATTTCGCCTCGAACGGCGTCGAGGCGCTGCGCATCTCGCTCAACCGCGCCTACCGGGTACAGGAAACACGGCCCTGGTATTTCACGCGTCTCGCCAGCCTCGGCTACGTGCTGATCGCGGTCTTCATCTTCGCGGCGATCAGCATCCTGCTGGTCGCCCTGCCGCTGGCGCTCGATTATGCGCGCGGCTGGTTTCCGCTGTTTGCCGATACGCTCGACATCGTCTTCAGCTGGCGCATCTACGGTACGCTGGTGGTTCTGACCGTCGGACTGCTGGTCATGCATCTCTGGCTGCCGGCCGGCAAGCGGCGGGTCTTCGACGTCATTCCCGGCGTGCTGTTGACGCTGCTTCTCTGGCTCGCCGGCGCGCTGATCTTTGCCTATTATCTCGCGACCTTCGCCAATTATACCGCAACCTATGCCGGTCTCGCCTCTGTCATGATCGTGCTGATCTTCCTCTACATGGTCGGCGTCATCTTCATCATCGGGGCGGAGATCAATGCAGCGCTGATCAAGTTCCGCGTCTTCCGGATGTTTTCGCACACGCTTTCGATCGTCGGCAGAGAGCGTGTCGAAAGGCAATCAGAGCCCGACAAGGCGGCGAATATCCGCCCCTGACATGCCCTGGGCGCGCAATTCGCCAAGGCCGGTGTCGCCTTGGCTTTTCGAAAGCTTGCGGCCATCCGCGCCGAGAATGAGACGATGATGGTGATAGACCGGCTGCGGCAGGCCGAGCAGCACCTGCAACAGCCGGTGCACCGATGTGGCGTGGAAGAGGTCGAGCCCACGCACGACATGGGTGACGCCCTGCAGCGCATCGTCGACGACCACGGAAAGATGATAGCTCGATGGCGCATCCGAGCGCGACAGGATGACGTCGCCCCAGACGTCGGGCTCGGCGGCGATCTCGCCTGTCCTGCCGTCGCCGGTTTCCGTCCAGAACAGCAGTTCGCCGATCAGGTCGAGCGCTTTGCGCATATCGAGCCGCCAGGCATGTTTCTTCCCCGAGGTCAGCATGTCCCGCCATTCGTCTGCCGGACGCTCGCGATCACTTGCGGGATAATGCGGGGCGCCGTCGGGATCGCGCGGCCAGGATTCACCCGCTGCCTCGTAGGCGACGACGCGCGCCTTCACCTCGCCGCGCGTCAGAAAAGCTGGATAGACCAGCCCGCGCTCGATCAGAGCGTGCAACGCCGCCTGATATTCGGGAAAATGTTCCGACTGGCGCCGCACCGGGCTTTCCCAGCTGATATCAAGCCATTCGAGATCCCTCAGGATGCCGGCCTCGAACTCGGGCGTGCAGCGGGTCTGGTCGATATCCTCGATGCGCAGCAGCAGGCGGCCTTGTTCGGCCTCTGCCATGTCGCGGTTCAGAAGGGCCGAGAGGGCATGGCCGAGATGCAACGGTCCGTTGGGACTCGGCGCAAAACGAAAGACAGGTTTTTGACGCTCACTCGTGGTCATGCTTTCTTCTGCCATGGATTCGGCTTTTGAACCACTGCGAGGCAATGTGCAGATCATCCGCAACGACGATGACGTCAGGCAGGGGCTCGAAGCGCTGCTTCGCCTCGATCCGCGTCTTGTGCCGATCGTCGCCGACGCTGGACCCATTCCGCTGCGATTGCGCGAGCCAGGCTTTGCCGGTCTTGCCCATATCATCGTCTCGCAGATGGTATCGCGCGCCAGCGCCGAGGCGATCTGGCGGCGCATGCTGCCGGCGGACGGTTCGCTGACGGCCGAAGGCTACGCACTGCTTCACGCCGAGGCGTGGCGCGAATTCGGTCTGTCGCGCGCCAAGGCCGAGACGCTGTCGCGGATTGCCGAAGCGGTCGCTTCCGGCCGTCTCGATCTCTCCGGGCTCTGCCTGAAGCCGCCGGCCGAGGCGCTTGGCGAACTGACCGCGCTGAAGGGTGTCGGGCCGTGGACGGCAGAGGTCTATCTGATGTTTTGCGGCGGTCATGCCGATGTTTTCCCGGCCGGCGATGTCGCGCTGCAGAATGCCGTCGGGACCGCATTCAGTCTTGCCGCACGGCCGCAGGCGAAGATGCTTGCTGAGCTTTCGGCAGTCTGGTCGCCGTGGCGCTCGGTGGCGGCACGGCTTTTCTGGGCCTACTACGCCACGAAGATGCGCCGTGACGGGGTGCCGATCGGCTGATCGGCAACACTCTTCAAAATGCCTTTATCCTCTGAATTTATTGGACTTCACAATCCTGTAACAACCGGCCTAATATACAGGTGCAGATGCCGAATCGATCAGGAGAGTCCCTTGACGATTGCAGTCTCCCCACAGGCCCTGCCGGCGCTCGTCCTGAACGCTGACTACCGGCCACTGAGTTATTACCCCTTGTCGTTGTGGTCCTGGCAGGACGCGATCAAGGCGGTATTTCTCGACCGTGTGAACATCATTGCAGAATATGAACATTCGGTTTCCTCGCCGAGCTTTTCGATGCGGCTTCCGAGCGTCGTGTGCCTGAAGACTTACGTTCAGCCCTCCCGCAATCCCGCTTTCACCCGGTTCAACGTCTTCCTGCGCGACCGGTTCGAATGCCAGTATTGCGGCGCCCATGACGACCTGACCTTCGACCACGTCATCCCGCGCGCCCATGGCGGCGAGACGACCTGGGAGAATGTCGTGGCAGCCTGTTCGCCCTGCAATCTGCGCAAGGGCAGCAAACTTCCGAAGCAGGCAGCCATGTTTCCGGCGCAGAAGCCCTACCAGCCGACGGTGCAGGATCTGCACAATAACGGCCGGCTGTTCCCGCCGAACTATCTGCATGAAAGCTGGCTCGACTATCTCTATTGGGATACCGAACTGCAGCCCTGATCGAACGGCCTGCAGCGCCGCGCGTCCTTTCAGAGGCGCAAAGGACGCTGCAGCCCATTCGAATGCTGCATAATTTTACGAGGCGGCCTTGCGAACGCCGACAAAGGCGAAGGCTGCGAGCAGGATTCCGGCAATCACGTTCCAGCCCGCAAAAGACAGGCCGAGCACGCGCAGCGCCGCATCGGTGCAGGACGGGCCCTTGATGGTGTTGAGCTCACCAAGCAGATCGCCGGCATTGGTCGTCATGCTGCTTGCCGTCGTCGAGCAGGTGGCCGGGCCCGGCCAGAAGTGCCATTCGACACCGGCGTGATAAACACCCATGCCTGCCGTCACCAGCATCAGGATGCCGGCGGCGAGAATGAGCGCCCGGGTGATCCAGTTCGGCAGGCCGACGAGCTCGGAGATTGCGGCCAGGATCGCGATCGGGATAGCGTAATAATAGGGCTGCCGCTGCAACAGGCAGAGCGCACAGGGAATATAGCCGCCGATATACTGGAAGCCGAGCGCCGTGCCGACGGCCGCCGCCATGCCGGTGGCGAGCAACATGGAATAGACAAAGCCGGGGCGGGCGAGCGGCGAGGAAATAGTCATGGCGGAGCTCCGCGAGTTTAGTAGAGCATGAGATGCGGATTGATTTTAGGCCTGTTCGGCCGAAAATCATCCTCGCCTAGTGAGCGAAAGAGCGGTAGCCGACATATAGCACGATCACCGTAGCGGCACCGATGCCAACGATCTGGCCGAGGCGCTTCTCGATGAAGTCACGGATCGGCTCGCCGTAGTGGCGCAGCAGCCATGCGAGGAAGAGGAAACGCGCGCCGCGTGCAATAATCGCCGAAACAATGAAAAGGCCCAGATTGACGTGAATGACGCCGGACAGGATCGTCACGATCTTGATCGGCGGCAAATGCGCAAGACCTGATGTGACAAGCAGCAGCAGGATCCACTCGTAGGTGACATAGGCCTTCATCTGCTCGAAGGCATCGAGCTTGCCGTAAAATTCGAGCACCGGCCGCGCCACCGTCTCATAGGCGTAAAAGCCGAGCGCCCAGCCGGCGATGCCGCCGAGTACGGAAGCGACGGTCGCGACCAGCGCGTAGCGATAGGAGCGTTCCGGCCTGGCAAGCGCCATCGGCAGGAACAGCACGTCGGCGGGAACGAGAAAGACGGAGCTTTCGACGAAGGCGATGACGGCGAGCCAGATTTCGGCCGATTTGCGTGCGGCCAGAGACATGGTCCAGTCGTAAAGTCTGCGGAGCATTCCGTTTCCTTCCTGTTGCAGTGCAAAAGAGCTTTAGGGGCCGTGCGCGGCGCTGTAAATGCTCGTCCGTGTCCTTCGTGCCACCGCCGTCAAAAAAATTTCGTGATGACGGGTGTCAGCACCTCTCCCAAGATTTCACGGGATTGCGAATCGGCCATTCTGCGGCAAGCTGATTTAGGGTCGACGTGCAGGGCGGCATGAGAATGTTCAAAGTGATCGAAGGTGGCCGTGGGCGGGCCGTGCAAATGGATGACCGGTCCGAGAAGGGGCGTGGACCGAGCAGAGACGACGTGCGCCGGGAGGCCGCGCGACGGATCGACGACAGCGGTTATCATCTGTCCCGCATCCGGGAATTCGCGACCGGCGTGCCGATGCTGGCCTCTCTCAAACACTTGTCGCTACAGATCGACTTCGCAGCCGAGGCGTTGTCGCGGCTCGACCCAATCCCGGACGATTTCCGCGCCGATGGTTATTGGCCGGCGGGCTGAGGCAATCACGCTTACGGCGCCGCGCGTCCGGGTACTTAATCCCGACGCCTGTCGGAACAACGGCTTGACTGCATGGTTTCCTTCTCATGATCAACAAATCCCGAGGAGGATATTCCCATGCGGATGAAACTTGCTGCCGCCTCGCTGCTCGCCCTTGGCATGGCGACGTCGGCTTTCGCACAGGCCAACCCGCCGCAGGCTCCGACCAACAGCGGCGCCAATACGCCGAGCAGCTCGGAATATGACAGCACCGGCAACAGCGGCAGCGGCACGACGGTACCACTGGATCCGAATGCAACGAACAGCACGACGAACAATGGCTCCGCCAGTTCGATGAACATGCCGATGAACAAGGCGAATTGCCCGGACCAACCGAGCGGTGAGTCGCTTCAGACGCAAGGCGGCAACAGCGGCACGACGACCAGCGAAGCCTGCCCTGACAAGTAGTCCACTATTTGCCGAAACGCTGCAGCTCCGTCGGGAGCTGCGGCTTCCTTTTCAGGACAGGTCCATCGACTTTTCCCATTGCTGCCGCAGGACGTTCATTTCCGTCCGCTTCTGGGCCATTTCGCTAACGGCGGCGCGCAGATGTGGGTGGTGCGACATGAACATGTTGAAGTCGCGCCGTTCGAGAACCTCGAACTGGCAGAAATCGACGGCAATGACGTCGGCGGTGCGCCGTGCGCCGGTCAGCAGTGCCATTTCTCCGAAGAAAGCTCCCGGCTCCAGGCGGATCGCGCCGCTGGCGAGCCGCACTTCCACCGCACCCGAAGAGATGAAATACATGCTGTCGCCGCGGTCGCCGCGGCGGATGACGCGTTCGCCGGGCGGCGCCGATTTCGCCTTGAAGAGCAGCAGCAGTTCCTCTTGCGCGTCCTCGTTGACTTGGGAGAACAGCGGGAAAGTCTCGATCAGCTGCTGCATCTTCAGTTGATGCTGGCGCTCGCGCTCTTCGCCGAGCGCCCTGATCTTTTCCAGTTCTTTGCCGAGCGCCTTCTGCCTGCTTCTGCCGTAGCTCTCCCAGAGGGAGGGCCACCTCGAATGGATAACTTTCTTCAGGCCGTCGGTTGCGAAGATCACGATCGGGTTGAGTGTGATCGACAGGATCGCGGCAGCCAGGATCAAATCCTGACCCTCATGCGGCAAAAGCCCGAGCGATACGCCGAGGCCGGCGAGGATGAAGGAAAACTCCCCGATCTGGGCAAGGCCGCCGGCTAATGTCAGTCCCATGCTGATCGGATATCTGAGCAGCATGACGATGAGGAAGGTGATGATGCCCTTGCCGAGGACGACGAGCGCCAGCGCGCCGATCACGGCCAGCGGCTCGCGCACCAGGATCGAGGGATCGAAGAGCATGCCGACGGAGACGAAGAACAGCACGGAGAAGGCATTCTGCAACGGCAGCGAGTCGGCCGCCGCCCTGTGGCTGAGCTGGGATTCGCTCATGACGACGCCGGCGAAAAAAGCGCCGAGTGCAAAGGAGACGCCGAAGATTGCCGCCGAGCCGAAGGCGATGCCGAGTGCGATCGCCAACACCGTCAGCGTAAAGAGTTCGCGCGAGCCGGTGCGGGCGATCATCGTCAGCAGCCAGGGCACGATGCGAGGGCCGAGGAAGATCGCCATGGCGGCGAAGGCCGCAACCTTCAGCAGCGTCAGGCCGATCGTCAGCGCCAGCGGCAGGTCGCCGAGGCCGTGGTTGGTCGTAGTGCTGGCGTTGCCGCCCAGAAGCTCTGCGAGGGCCGGTAGCAGCACCAGCGCCAGCACCATCACCAAATCCTCGACGATCAGCCAGCCGACGGCGACGCGTCCGCTTGCCGCGTTGACGAGATTGCGCTCCTCCAGCGCCTTCAAGAGCACGACAGTGCTCGCCACCGACAGGCTGAGACCGAGGACGATGCCGGCGCCGAGGCTCCAGCCCCAGAGTTTGCAAAGGCCGATGCCCAAGAGGGTCGCGAGGATAATCCGTCCGATCGCGCCAGGCACGGCGATGCCGCGCACGGCGAGCAGGTCGGAGGCGGAAAAATGCAGGCCGACGCCGAACATCAGCAGGATGACGCCCATTTCGGCGAGCTGGCCTGCAAGGGCGGTATCGGCGACGAAGCCCGGCGTGAACGGCCCCATCAGGATGCCCGCCATCAGGTAGCCGACGAGTGGAGGCAGCCGAAGCCGGTCGGCGCCATAGCCCAGGATCGCCGCGAAAACGAAACTGACGGCGACCGTCGCGATAAGTCCTACTTCCTGATGCACGTCCGCCCTCTCTTGTGATCGCGGCGGCCACTTTGGACGAAGCGCGAGCAAAATTAAACAGTTGATTTGGGGGATGGGCTACAGTTTGAGGCCTTTGTTCTCAATCCTGGCTAGTGAGGCGCAGACGTCGTTCAAGGCACCATCCGGCCGTCACCGATGTTGGAACCACCTGCGTCTTGTCTCGTTGCCTTTTCATCAAGAAAGGAGAAACGGCATGCGGAAGATCATCTTGAACTGTACTGTGGCGGCCCTTGCCGCCTGCTCGTTTGCAGCGCCTGTTCTTGCCGACAGCGTTTATGTCAGAGAGTTCCTATGACGATGGCTATCGCCACGAGCGGGTAAGACCCGGCATCACCATCAGCGAACGTGGCGTCACTTTCGGTGCCGTGCGCGAACGTGGGCACCGCCGCTATCGCGATAATGGCTGCGAAACCAGGAGCGTCACCCGACAGACCGACGAAGGCGAGGTCACCAGGACGGTCCGGCGCTGCTACTAACGAAAAAATATGCGATAAGGGCGAAGCCCGGTTCCGACGAGCCGGGTTTTCGCCTTTCGTGGCACGAATATCTCAATGCAGTGGTGAAAGTCGTCTGTCGGTGTTATGAGCACGCCTTTGGTAAAAGCGCATTCCTAGCGCAAACACCGCCCGCACAGGATTTTTTAGAATGATTGAGCTTACGCCGTCCCAGATCGCCGCACTTAAACTCGCCAGGGATGGAGACCTTTATCCTCAGCCAGCCAATAAATGGACGCACGAGAACGCGACAGTGACTTACGCCAAAACTGACCGGTGGAAAGAGCGGCCTCAGAAAATAAAGTCGGTCACTGCCAAGACGTTGGGCGAGTTGAAGGAGCCGGGTTTTCTCGAAAGGCGGCACCTGGATGACGACGCATCAAAAGACGTCTACGGCATCACGATGGCCGGCAAGATGTGGCTGCTGAAGAATAAGTAAGCTTCGCTTAGATGCGAAATTCGTTCCGTAGGACCATCGGTTCTTTGAGCCAGGCTAGCCATTTGAGATGATGGTGCAGCTAACCGGAGCATTATAGAACCGGTCCGCCTTCATTCCTGACGGAACTACGGCGCGACAGCCTCCGCTTAGCTGCTCTCTTCGGCTTGCTCGCAGAGCGTAGGCTGGTGCCCCATGCCGGAGTCGAACCAGCACTTCTTTCGAAACTCGATTTTGAGTCGAGCGCGTCTACCAATTCCGCCAATGGGGCAACGGATATGAACGGGCGGCTGTCTAACATGCGAGCGCCCGGACGCGCAAGACGGGCAAACGAAGTTATCGGACTGATCCGGTAGAGAGATCCGGCTTCGCTGGAGGCCGGATCCCGTCTGATATCAATGGGCGGCGGCGGGGGCCGGGCTGCTCAGGCCGGACTTCTTCAGCGTGATCGCCAGAATCGAGGCCAGCAGGCAGAAGGCACCGGCGACGAAGAAGGCGGGTAGGTAGCTCGAAAGCTCCGTGCGCGAGAGGCCGGCGCCATAGGCGGCAGTCGCGGCTCCCAGCTGATGGCCGGCAAAGACCCAGCCGAAAACGAGGCCGACCTTTTCAGGGCCGAAGCGGTCGGCGGCGATCTTGACGGTCGGCGGCACGGTCGCGATCCAGTCGAGGCCGTAGAAGACGGCAAAGATGGAGAGGCCGTAAAAGCTGAAATCGCTGAAGGGCAGGTAGAGCAGCGACAGGCCGCGCAGGCCGTAATACCAGAACAGCAGCCAGCGATTATCGAAGCGATCGGACAGCCAGCCGGAACCGATGGTGCCGAAGAAATCGAAGATGCCCATGACAGCCAGCACGCTGGCGGCGGCCACCGGCACGATGCCGAAATCGCCGCAAAGGGTGACGAAATGGGTCTGGATCAGGCCGTTGGTGCTGAGGCCGCAGATGAAAAAGGTGGCAAAGAGGATCCAGAAGGTCGAGGTCTTCGAGATTTCTCTGAGGACAGTGATCGGTGTCATCAGCGCGACGCCAAGCGAGGTGCTTGCCGGCGGCGGCGTTACCTGCGTTTCGCCGAAGGAGGGCAGGTTGAGGTCGGCCGGGCGGTCGCGCATGAAAGCCAGCACGGCAAGGGCTGCGACCATGATCATGGCGCAGACGAAAAACACCGTCGAGCGCCAGCCGTAGCGTTCCGTCAGCTCCGCCATCAGCGGCAGGAAGACGAGCTGGCCTGTGGCCGAGCTTGCCGAGAGCATGCCGACGACGAGGCCGCGGTGCTTGGTAAACCAGCGGGAAGAGACGGTCGCGGCGAGCACCATCGCCGTCAGGCCGGTGCCGAAGCCGACGACGATGCCCCAGAGCAGCAGCAACTGCCACAGCGTCGTCATGAACAGCGAACCGACGAAGCCCGCGCCGATCAGCGCCAGTGCGAAGACGATGACCTTGCGCACGCCGAAATAATTCATGAAGGCAGCGGCGAACGGACCCATGAAACCGAACAGGATCAGGCGGATCGCAAGGGCCGAGGAAATCTGCGAGGTCTCCCAGCCGAACTCGTCCTGCAGCGGCTTTATGAGCACGCCGGGTGCGCCCATGGCGCCGGCGGTGACCAGCATGGTGAGGAAGGTCGCGGCAACGACGACCCAGCCGTAGTGGATGTTGCGCCGGGCAAGGGTGGAGGCGAGGACGGTGGAAACCATGGGCAAGATTCCGGTTGAATTCAGGTTCGGGAAATACAGGACCGATTTACATGATGGTCATCATATTTCTTGCGTATTGATGATGGACGTCATATATTTTGTCAAGCGACTATTTCTGGAGATGACAAATGCGGGTCAGCCGCGAAAAATTTGCCGAGAACCGCGAAAAGATCCTGAGCGTTGCCGGCGTGCTTTTCCGCGAAAACGGTTTCGACGGGGTCGGCGTTGCCGACATCATGAAGGCGGCCGGGCTGACGCATGGCGGCTTTTACGGTCATTTCGGTTCGAAGGACGACTTGGCGCTTGAGGTCAGCCGCAAGCTGATCGACAAGGTCGAGACGCGCTGGAAGGAGCATATCGCCGAATCGCCGGACCGGCCGCTGGCAGCGCTTCTCGATCATTATATCCACTGGCGCACGGTTGACGATCCGGGCGGCAGCTGTGTCTTTGCAACGCTGATCCAGGAAGTCAGCCGCAGCCGCGGCGCGGTCCGCGCGGTCTTCAGCGATGGGCTGTCTGTGCTGGTCGACACGCTTGCCGATATCGTTCCCGGGGAAACGGAAGAGGAGCGCCGCGCCAATGCGACGACGACACTCTCATCGATGATGGGTGCCGTCATTCTTGCTCGTGCTGTCGAAGACAGAGCGCTTGCCGAGCAGTTTCTGGTGACGATGCGCCGGCAGCTCGATCCTGAAAGCCAGACATAATCTCAGTCGCGAATGGCGCTGGTTTCGATCTCCCTCTCCACGTGGAGAGGGATCTATCTTGCATGTGCCTGAGGACCGAGAAGCCAGCGGCTACTTGAAGCCGGCGATGGCATGCGGGATGTAGGGTGCCTCCAGTGCAGCGATTTCCTCGTCGGTAAGCTTGACCGAGAGCGAGGCAACGGCGTCCGTGAGGTGGTTCGGTTTGGACGCGCCGATGATCGGGGCGGTCACCGCATTCTTCTGCAGGATCCAGGCGGTTGCGACCTGGGCGCGGGAGATGTTGCGGGCCTTGGCGATTTCGGCCACGGCCCCGACGATCTTGCGGTCGGCATCGATGGACTGGGTGTAGAGCGTCTTGCCGAATTCGTCGGTTTCGCTGCGGGCCGTCGTCTCGTCCCAGTCGCGAGTCAGGCGGCCGCGGGCAAGCGGGCTCCAGGGGATGACGGCGATCTTCTGATCCTCGCAGAGCGGCAGCATTTCGCGCTCCTCCTCACGGTAGAGCAGGTTCAGGTGATCCTGCATGCTGACGAATTCGGTCCAGCCGTTCAGTCTGGAGACGTAAAGCGCCTTGGCGAATTGCCAGGCATACATGGAGGAGGCGCCGATATAACGGGCCTTGCCCGATTTGACGATGTCGTGCAGCGCTTCCAGCGTTTCCTCGATCGGCGTCGTGTAGTCGAAGCGGTGGATCTGGTAGAGATCGACGTAGTCGGTGCCGAGGCGACGCAGGCTGTTGTCGATCTCGTCGAAGATCGCCTTGCGCGACAGGCCGGCGCCGTTCGGGCCCGGCCGCATGCGGTTGAACACCTTGGTCGCCAGCACGATGTCCTCGCGTTTGGCGAAGTCTTTTATGGCCCGGCCGACGATCTCCTCCGAGGAACCATTGGAGTAGGTGTTGGCGGTGTCGAGAAAATTGATGCCGAGGTCGATCGCCTGCTTGATCATCGTCCGGCTTTCTTCTTCCCTGAGGCTCCAGGCATGATTGCCCCGGCCGGGATCGCCAAAGGTCATGCAGCCCAAGCAGATTTTCGACACTTCGAGACCGGTCTTGCCAAATTTTGCGTATTCCATGAAACGGCTCCGTGATGAATTTGATAACCCCAGGCGGCTTTCCATGATTTAGCGCGAGATGGCCAAAGTCGCAGGGCGGCAGATGAAGAATCTATGCTGCATGCGCACAATGATCCGTGATCGCCTTCTGAGGCTCATCGCTGTCGATTCCGGCTGCAGCTTGCACATCAGCGCCGCAAGATGTTAGCTGATGCAGCATTTTACCGGAATCCGACCATGCAACTGCCGTCCCACGATCGCTATGACGATCTCTATCGCGATTTCTCCTGGCGGATTCCGGAGGATTTCAATATCGGCCGCGCCGTCAGCGACGACTGGGCCGCGAGAGATCCGGAGCGCGTCTGCCTTGAGCATTTCAGCCCCGACGGCGATCACCGTGCGATGACCTATCGCGCGCTCGCCGATCGTTCCTCGGCCTTCGCAAATGCGCTCGTCTCACTAGATATCAAACGCGGCGATCGCGTCGCGCTGCTATTGCCGCAATCCTTCGAAACGGTGATCGCACATGTGGCGATTTACAAGACCGGCGCGATTGCGCTGCCACTGGCGCTGCTCTTCGGCGTCGAGGCGCTGGAATATCGGCTGAAGGCGGCAGGTGCCGCGGCCGTCGTCACCAACGGCTTTGGTCTCGAACGCATCCGGCAGATCCGCGGACGCCTGCCGGCGTTGAAGCATATCGTCAGCATCGACGGGACGTGTGCCGATGCGACTGCTTTTGCCGAACTGGTGGATGGCCATCCCCCTGTCTTCGACATCGCCAAAACTGGTCTGGACGACCCGGCGCTGATGATCTTCACGTCGGGAACGACGGGGCCGCCCAAGGGCGCGTTGCATGGCCACCGCGTCCTGCCCGGCCATATTCCGGGCATGCAGTTCGCCCATGAGGGGTTTCCGCGGCCGGGCGATAAGGTCTGGACGCCGTCCGACTGGGCCTGGGCCGGGGGGCTGCTCAACGCGCTGCTGCCAAGCCTTCTGCTCGGTGTTCCCGTCGTTTCGTCGCCGGCGCAGAAATTCGATGCCGGCATGGCTTATCGCATCATGGCCGAAATGAAGGTGCGCAATGCCTTCATTCCGCCGACGGCGCTGAGATTGATGCGGTCCGTGTCCGATCCGCGCTCGAAATATGATCTGGTGCTGCGCACCATCGGTTCGGCCGGGGAGGCGCTCGGCCGCGAGACCTATGAATGGGCGCGCCATACGCTCGGCATCACCGTCAACGAATTCTACGGCCAGACGGAGTGCAATTTCGTGCTTGCGTCGAGCGCTGCCTATGGCGTCACCACGGCGGGCGCCATAGGACGGGCGGTGCCCGGGCACCGCGTTGCGATCGTCAGCGAGACGGGCGACGAGTTGCCCGTCGGCGAACCGGGCCAGATCGCCATCGCCAGTCCCGATCCTGTCATGTTTCTCGGCTACTGGGACGACATGGCAGCGACGGAACGAAAATTCGTCAAAGGCTGGCTGCTCACCGGCGATATCGGCCGGCAGGACGCTGAGGGCTATATTACCTTCGACGGACGCGACGACGACGTGATCACCTCGTCGGGATATCGCATCGGCCCCGCCGAGATCGAGGACTGCCTGATCGGCCATCCCGCCGTACAGCTTGCCGCCGCCGTCGGCAAACCCGATGCCGTGCGCACCGAAATCGTCAAGGCCTATATCGTGCTTTCACCAGGCCATCATCCAAGCGAGGCGCTGGCCGCCGACATCAGGGAATGGGTGAAGACGCGGCTTTCGATGCACGAATATCCGCGCGAAGTGGAATTCATCGATGCATTGCCGCTGACCACCACCGGCAAGGTGATCCGCCGGCTGCTGCGCGAAAGGGCTGCCAGCGAAGGATAGAACCGCTACGCATTTTGCTGGAATGCTTAGCCCCGGCCGGCAAGCGACATGATCTTTTCGCGCAGCATCTTCGCCATATTGCGGGTGCTGCGGTACATGTGAAGCTGGGCGGTGACCTGGCGCATGTCGCGGTCGCTGTTCTGCGTCAGGCCGATCACCAGCGTTCCCATCTCCTCGCGCTCCTGCCAGAAGCGGCTCATGATCGGATGATCCGAGACGGCGCAGGAATCGGAGCGGACGATATTGGCATCGTCGAGATGCCATTCGGTGAGTTCGCTCATCAGCAGCTTGCCCGGCGAATAGCGGGCATAGTTTTCGTCGTAGGCGG
Organism: Rhizobium sp. 10PS4; assembly: GCF_032464805.1. NCBI lineage: Bacteria > Pseudomonadati > Pseudomonadota > Alphaproteobacteria > Hyphomicrobiales > Rhizobiaceae > Rhizobium > Rhizobium sp. 10PS4. The sequence continues at coordinate 78,181 of NZ_JAWDIW010000020.1, forward strand.
TCTTCCAGGTATAGGCCTCGCCGCCCATCATCAGCACGACGATGGCGGCGATCGCCTTGCCGTTGAGGTCGATCGTGTGTATGCGCACGGCATCGCCGGCGGCAAGGTTCGACACCGCCTCGCGGGCGAATGCCGTGTGATAACGATCGGTGACGAGAGCGCTTCGCCGCTTGCCCTTCCAGCCACCGGCTTCCATCGCCAGGAATTCCTCGAAGCGGGTATGGATTTCGCGCGGCTGGCGGGCGACGGCATAGACCGCGGTTCCCTTTTCCTCCAGCAGGCGCCACTGGCGGCGCATCTCGCGCATATGCGAGGAGGAGATGGTTTTGCCGAGATAGACCGGCGCCTCTTCCTCGCTCTGCAGCATCGGGCGCAGGTATGGATTGGTAACGGTGACGGGAAGATTGCGGCTGAGCGCAACGGCCTTGACCATGCGCACGAAGATCCCGTTCAGCCTGAGATCCGGCAGGACCATTATGCTGGGCAGATTGAGATCACGCACGGTCAGCCCGTCGAAGAGGTTGTCGAGGGTTTCGGCGGCATCCTCGCCATCGACGAGCGGCGTGCCGAGCGGACCAAAGCTGTTCGACCAGCCGCGGATGATTGACGGGCCGACGGCAAAGCCCGGCTTGTCGACCGAAAATGGCAAGAGGAAGCGCATGCGGCTGCGGCCGGCATTGTGATCGCGGATCAGGGCGAAGTTCACCTGCCGGTCTTCGAGCCGCGGCATGGCGGGGGCGAGGAAACGGCCGGAGAAAAAGACGTTCGGTTCCATCGCCCGGTTGGAGAGGAAATCGAGCTCATCCTGAAGCTCATAGCCGAGCTTGCCCGGATAGAGGCAGAGCTCGCGCCCCGGCCGGCCGATCTCGGCGCGGGCCTCGGCCTGCGGCGCTTCGAAATGCAGCGCTGCGAGATCATGCACCATGCGGTTTGCGGCGCTGTCGGTGCTTTCGGTAACGGGTGGAACACGCACCATCTATCGAACTCTCATTTCTGGCGTTGCAGCGGAGGCGAAGGCGAAAAGAACGATGCCGAGCGTGCGGCGCACGGCGACATGCAGCAGGATTGCCTCAACGGCCATGGCGGAGGCCGTGGCGATCGCCGTGCCTTCGATGCCGTAATGCGGGATCAAAACGAGGTTGAGGCCGACATTGGCCGTCAGTGCGCCAGCATAGAGCGCGACGCAGAGGTTCTGCTTGCCCGCCATCATCAGCAGCGTTTCGGCCGGGCCGACCAGCGATTTGGCGAGGATGCCGGCGAGCAGGATCGCCATGACCAGATAACCTGATGTAAAAGCGCCGCCGAAGAGCGACAGCAGCAGATGGCCGGCCGCAAGCACGACAAGGCCGACCCCGAGCGCCGGCCAGAAGGTCCAGCGCGCGGCGTCGATGGCAGCTGCTGCCAACTGGTCTTGGTCGCCTTCGGCGATGATCGAGGAAAAGCGCGGGCCGGAGGCTGCTTTGACCGAGAAATTAATGAAATGCACCAGCGCCATCGTCTTGGCGGCGGCGAAGTAGATGGCGACATCGTGCGGCTCGAGGAAGATGCCGACGACGACGACGTCGGAATTGGTCAGCACGAAGCTCACGCCCTCGATCAGGAAAATCGGAAAGGCGACGCTGAACCAGGCGAGGAAGTCGACCTTGCGCGGGCCGTCGTCATAATGCCGGCGAAGCCGGTAGAGCGTTGCGGCATATTGGCCGAGAGCAGTGACGTAGGTGGCGGCGAGCGCTGCCTGCATCGCGGTGACGGCCGTGTGCTCGGCGCCGATGGCAATCGCGATCAGCATGAAGAGGATGATGAGGATCGGGCGGACGATATAGACCGGGCTCAGCGCCATCACCGGCCAATGGTTTGCCCGTGACGTGCCTTCCAGAATGTCGCCGAGCGCGATCATCGGCATGGCGAGCAGGCCGATGAAGATCGGAACGAGATAATAGACCTGGATCATACCGCCGAAGAAATGCAGCCCGAGCATGCCGGCTGCGAGCACTGCCGTGCCGGACAGCAGCGCAAAGATGCGCGCCGTGCCGGTCAGGCCGCGGATTTCCTCGAAAGCGCCCGCTGCCCTGTATTGCGGCAGGAAACGGACGATCGCGGTGTGGAAACCGAGGCATGAGAGATCGCCGAAGACGACGACCAGCACCCAGACGAAAACGAAGATGCCGTATTCATATTCTCCCATCAGCCGGGCGAGCACGATCTGCGAGACGAAGGCGAGGGCGGCGCTGAGGATACGGATCGAAAAGGCCGTCAGCGCCATGCGCTGGGCGGCCGCCCTCTCACCGCGTTCGGTGAGCACGGCAGCAAGCAAACGCAGCGTGCGGCCGCCGATCGGGCGCAGGCCCGCGGGCAGCATCTTCTCCGCTGTTTCTATGACCGCCATGATGAACACGCAAAACTCTGAGGTCAGGCAAATCGCCCCTGAAGTCTTGACAGAACAGGGTTAAGAAACGGTTCCGGATCGGGTCTGCCGCCCGACGCTGAAATTCCGGCTCTCCGGCATTGCCGCAGAAAAGAAAATGCCGCCCGGAGGCGGCATTTTCGCGGATCTTTGCGGGCTTGCCTCAGACCTGCTCGAAGGCGCCGTGGCAGTGCTTGTATTTCTTGCCGGAGCCGCACGGGCAGGTCTCGTTGCGGCCGACCTTGCCCCAGGTCGCTGGGTCATCCGGGTTGCGGTTTTCAGGAGAAACGATGACTTCCGACGCCTGGTAGATCGCCGGGGCGAAATCGTCCTCGCCGGTCGTCGGATCCAGGTGATGGGCCTGCATCAGCGGTGGTTCAGGCTCGGCAGGCGCCTGCTGCACCAGTTCGACGCGCATCAGCTGGGCGGTGACGGCCTCGCGCAGATTGTTGAGCAGCGCCGTGAAGAGCTCGAAGGCCTCCGATTTGTATTCCTGCAGCGGATCGCGCTGGGCATAGCCGCGGAAGCCGATGACGGAGCGCAGATGGTCGAGGTTGACGATATGCTCGCGCCAGAGATGATCGAGCGTCTGCATGACGATCGAGCGTTCGACATAATGCATGATGTCGTCGCCGAAACGCTCGGCCTTTTCCGTGAAGGCCGCATTGGCGGCTTCCGTCAGGCGCTCGCGGATGTCGTCCTCGCCGATGCCTTCTTCCTTCACCCAGTCCTCGACCGGCAAGTCGAGATTGAGGATGTTCAAAGCCCCGGTCTTCAGGCCGGCGGCATCCCATTGTTCGGCATAGGCGCGCTCTGGGATATGCTTTTCGACCATGTCCTCGATCACCTCGCGGCGCATGTCGGAAACGGTCTCGGAAATATTGGTCGATTCCATCAGTTCGAGGCGCTGCTCGAAGATCACCTTGCGTTGGTCGTTGAGAACGTCGTCATACTTCAGGAGGTTCTTGCGGATGTCGAAGTTGCGGGCTTCGACCTTCTTCTGGGCGCGCTCCAGGGCCTTGTTGATCCAGGGATGGACGATCGCCTCGCCCTCCTTGAGGCCGAGCTTGGTCAGCATGCTGTCCATGCGGTCGGAGCCGAAGATACGCATCAGGTCGTCCTGAAGCGAGAGGTAGAACTTCGAGCGGCCGGGGTCGCCCTGACGGCCGGAGCGGCCGCGCAGCTGGTTGTCGATGCGGCGGCTTTCATGGCGCTCGGTGGCGATGACGTAGAGACCGCCGGCTTCGAGCGCCTTCTGCTTGAGTTCCTTGATCTCCTCGATGATCGCCCGGATCCGGGCATCACGCTCCGGACCGGCTTCGACTTCGCCGAGTTCGCGCTCGATGCGCATGTCGAGATTGCCGCCGAGCTGGATGTCGGTGCCGCGGCCGGCCATATTGGTGGCGATGGTGATGGCACCCGGCACGCCGGCCTGGGCGACGATATAGGCTTCCTGCTCGTGGTAGCGGGCGTTCAGCACCTTGAAGTCGTCGAAGCCCTGCTTGCGCAGGCGCTCGGCGAGCAGTTCCGATTTCTCGATCGAGGTGGTGCCGACCAGCACCGGCTGACCGCGCTTATGGGCGTCGAGGATCTCCTCGATGATTGCCTTGAACTTCTCGTCGAAGGTCCGGTAGACCTCGTCGTCCTCGTCGAGGCGCTTGATCGGCAGGTTGGTCGGGACCTCGATGACATCGAGATTGTAGATATTGGCGAATTCTTCCGCTTCCGTCTGCGCGGTACCGGTCATGCCGGCGAGCTTATCGTACATGCGGAAGTAGTTCTGGAAGGTGATGGAGGCCAGCGTCTGGTTTTCCGGCTGGATCTGCACCTTTTCCTTGGCTTCGAGCGCCTGGTGCTGGCCTTCCGAATAGCGGCGGCCCGGCATCATGCGGCCGGTGAACTCGTCGATGATGACGACTTCGTCGTTGCGGACGATATAGTCCTTGTCGCGCTGGAAGAGCTTGTGGGCCTTCAGCGCGTTGTTGACGTGGTGGACGATCGCAACGTTCTCGATGTCGTAGAGCGCGTTGCCCTTCAGGAGGCCGGCCTGGCGGAGCAGGTTTTCCAGCTTCTCGGTGCCCTCTTCGGAGAAGTTGGCGGAGCGCTGCTTCTCGTCGATCTCGTAGTCGCTGGGCTCCAACAGCGGAATGTAGGCGTCGATCGTATTATAGAGTTCGGAGCGGTCGTCGAGCGGACCGGAGATGATCAGCGGCGTGCGCGCCTCGTCGACGAGGATCGAGTCCACTTCGTCGACGATTGCGAAGTTGTGGCCGCGCTGGACCATCTGGTTCTTCTCGTACTTCATGTTATCGCGCAGATAATCGAAGCCGAGTTCGTTGTTGGTGGCGTAGGTGATGTCGCAGGCATAGGCCGAGTGGCGCTCCTCGTCGGAGAGACCGTGGACGATGACCCCAGTGGTCATGCCGAGGAAGCCGTAGACGCGGCCCATGGTGGCGGCATCGCGCTGGGCGAGGTAATCGTTGACGGTGACGACGTGCACGCCCTTGCCGGAAAGCGCGTTCAGATAGACCGGGAGGGTGGCGACGAGGGTCTTGCCTTCGCCGGTCTTCATCTCGGCGATCGCATTCGAATGCAGGATCATGCCGCCGACCAGCTGTACGTCAAAAGGTCGCAGGCCGAGAACGCGGCGCGAGGCTTCGCGCACGACGGCAAAGGCCGGGATCAGAATGTCGTCGAGCGTCTTGCCCTCGGCGAGCAGGGCGCGAAACTCTGCGGTCTTGGCCGCGAGCTGCTCGTCCGTCAGCGCCTTCGTCTTCTCTTCGATAGAGTTGATGGCAGTGACGTTCGGCTGGTAGGACCGCACGCGGCGGTCATTCGAAGACCCAAATAACTTGCGGGCTATACCGCCAAAGCTGACCATATGACTGGCCCTTTCTCAATATTCATCCCCGGCGTTTCTTGTTCGCGGCCCAGCCGAAAATCAGGCGCGCGCCTTAAAACGCCCGGAAACTGTTCTGGACGCGAGGTTGCGTGACAGATAAGAGGGGGGTCGAATGATGTCAACGGATTTGGCGGATACAGAAAGGCCACAATCCGGTGTTGATGGCTATTTTGGGCTGGATTCAGGGGATGCTGAAACCGGCAATGTAACTGTGAAGGGTATTTCATGTTGAGCACCAACAAACTTGCCGTTCTGGCGTTTGCAACCTTTGTTGCGCTCCAGGCCCCGGCCTATGCCGATGACGCCGTCATCGCCAAGGTTGGCACCCTGGAGATCCATCAGTCGGAACTCGACCTCGCCGTCGCCAATCTCGACCCCCAGCTGGCGCAGCTTCCCGATGACCAGAAGAAGGTCGCAGCCCTTTCCGCCGCCATTGACGTGAAGCTGCTCGCCGCCGATGCTGCGGCCGAGAAGCTTGATCAGACCGACGAATTCAAGAAGCGCATGCAGTATCTCTCCGACCGCGAGCTTCACAATGCCTATTTCAAGAAGCATGTCGTCGACATCGTGACGCCTGACGAAGTCAAGGCCCGCTACGACAAGGAAGTCGCTGCCCTGCCGAAGCAGGAGGAAGTCCACGCCCGTCATATCCTCGTCAAGACCGAGGACGAAGCCAAGGACATCATCAAGCAGCTCGACGCCGGCAAGGATTTCGCCGAACTCGCCAAGGAAAAGTCCACCGATCCGAACAAGTCGGAAGGCGGCGATCTCGGCTATTTCTCGCGCGGCCGGATGGTCAAGGAATTCGAAGACGCAGCCTTCGCGCTTGAGAAGGGCACCTATTCCAAGACGCCCGTCAAGACCGATTTCGGCTTCCATGTCATCAAGGTCGAAGATAAGCGCGATGCCCCGCCGCCGCCCTTCGAGCAGGTGCAGGATCAGGTTCGTCAACTCGTCATGCGCGACAAGTATCTTGCGCTTCTGAACCAGGCGAAGGCGTCCGCCAAGATCGAGATCACGGACGAGACGCTGCGCAAGGGTTACGACCAGGCAAACAAACAGCCGGAGCCGGGCAGCGAGCCCGTCGCGCCGGTGCCGCAGCAGTAATAGTCGCATCAGGGCCCGGTTCTTCCGGGCCCTTCACTATCGTGGTTGTCGCATTTCCGGACGGCGAACCGGTTTCCATTTCGCCTGGAAATGCTCATTGGCAGGTCTCATCATGTCCGGTTCCGTCTCTCCGCTCGCTCCGAAATCCTTCGTCTCGATGCCGCCGCTGCGCGGCGTGCGCCTGGCGACGGCTTCCGCCGGCATCAAGTACAAGAACCGCACCGACGTGCTGATGATGGTCTTCGATAAGCCGGCGGCTGTCGCGGGCGTCTTTACCCGCTCGAAATGCCCGTCGGCGCCGGTCGATTTCTGCCGGGCCAATCTCCCCCATGGCAGCGCGCGTGCCGTCGTCGTCAATTCAGGCAATGCCAATGCTTTCACCGGCCTGAAGGGCCGCCAGGCGACCGCGCTGACGGCGAAGTCGGCTGCCGCTGCCGTCGGCTGCGCCGAAAACGAGGTCTACCTGGCCTCGACCGGGGTCATCGGCGAGCCGCTCGATGCCACCAAATTCGCAGGCGTTCTAGATCGGATGCAGGTCGAAGCGACCGGCGATTTCTGGTTCGAGGCCGCCAAGGCGATCATGACGACCGACACCTATCCGAAGGTTTCGACCCGCAGCGCCGAGATCGGCGGTGTGGCCGTGACGATCAACGGTATCGCCAAGGGTGCCGGCATGATCGCGCCTGATATGGCAACGATGCTCTCCTTCGTCGTCACCGATGCCGACATTGCGCCTGCCGCGCTGCAGGCGCTGCTGTCCGACGGCGTCGGCCCGACCTTCAATTCCATGACCGTCGACAGCGACACCTCCACCTCGGACACACTGATGCTGTTTGCGACGGGTGCGGCGGCCGAGGACGGCCAGGCCCGCATCGAACGCGCCGACGACCCGCGGCTTGCCGCCTTCCGGGCCGCGCTCAACGAAGTGCTGAAGGATCTGTCGCTGCAGGTGGTGCGCGACGGCGAGGGTGCCACCAAGATGCTCGAAATCACCGTGACGGGGGCCGAGAGCGATGCCGCCGCCAAGCGCATCGCGCTGTCGATCGCCAATTCGCCGCTGGTCAAGACGGCGGCCGCCGGCGAAGACGCCAATTGGGGCCGTATCGTCATGGCCGTCGGCAAATCCGGCGAGATGGCCGATCGCGACCGGCTCGCCATCTGGTTCGGCGATATCAGGGTCGCCGTCAATGGCGAGCGTGATCCCGATTATTCCGAGGCGGCGGCCTCGGACGTCATGAAGGCGCAGGATATCCCCGTCAAAGTCGATATCGGGCTCGGCACTGGTTCGGCAACCGTCTGGACCTGCGACCTCACCAAGGAATATGTTGCCATCAATGGCGACTATCGGAGCTGATCGTTCATTGGCGCAGGCATCCATTTCCTCACACAATCTGCCACTGGTGCGCAGGCTGGAGGCCGTTGGCTTCCGCGCCTGGCCGGCGGCTTCGGTGCAATATGACGGCAGCTGGCAGGTGCGGCTGACGGCCGGTCATCCGTCCAACCGGCTGAACTCGATCGTGCCGCTCGATCCCTCGGATCATCGCGACGTCGAAATCCGCCTGGAAAAGGCGAGCCGGAAGTTCGAGGCCTATGGCCGCGCCGCCGTGGTCCGCCAGACGCCGCTTGCCTCGCCGGTGCTGATCGAACTTCTGCGCGCGCAGAACTGGACGCGCTTCGACGATACGGTGGTGATGACCTGCGACCTCGCCGAGGCGGAGCTGCCGGATACGCTCGATCACCTGCCGACCCATGATGTCGGCCGTTTCGTTGACGCCAACCTCGCCGTCGACCGGGCGCCACTGAGGCTGAAGCCGGCGCTTGCCGAAATCATTTCGGCGATCAAGCCACCATCCGGCCTGTTCATGATCGAGAACGCGGTGGACGGCCCGCTTGCGACCGTGCTCTGTGTCCAGGATAACGACCTTGCCGGCATCATGTCGCTTTCGGTCTCCGAGGCACGGCGGCGCGAGGGGCTCGGCATCGAAATCCTCACCTCGGCGCTGCGCTGGGCGCGCATGCGCAGCGCCCGTTCGGCCTGGCTGCAGGTGAAGCTGTCCAACCGTCCGGCCATCGCACTTTATGAGCGCCTCGGTTTTCGCGACGCCTATCATTATTGCTATTGGCAGCAGGAGCCGCGATGAGCGAGGCGGGCCGGAAGATACTGCTGGTCGCTGCCTGTGCGCTGATCGATGCCGACGGGCGTATCCTGTTGGCACAGCGCCCCGAGGGAAAGTCGCTTGCCGGGTTGTGGGAGTTTCCCGGCGGCAAGGTCGAGCCGGGCGAGACGCCGGAGGAAACGCTGGTGCGCGAGCTCGAGGAAGAGCTCGGCATCCACACCAAGATCGCCTGCCTCGCGCCGCTTACCTTTGCCAGCCACTCCTACGAGACCTTCCACCTTTTGATGCCGCTTTATATCTGCCGGCGCTATGAGGGCATTCCCCTGGGCCGCGAGGGCCAGGCGCTGAAATGGGTGCGCCCGCAGGCGCTGCGCGAATATCCGATGCCTCCGGCCGACGAGCCGCTCATTCCGATGTTGCAGGATTTACTTTAGCATTATCTGATTATTATTGTGCCACACCATTTTCGGCTGTGGATATTAATGGATCGTTTAACACCTTCTGCCAAAGATCGGCCTCAATCAAGCATCTGGCGTGCGTGTATTAAAAGGCTTGACGTCATGGACGATGATTTCTGGAAAGCTGTCCGGGAAAAGGAACGGGCCTCGTCTGCCTCGCGCAGGACGGGTGCGCTGAATATCGCCCTCCTGTTCGGCACGGCGGTAGTCGCGCTGACGCTTATTCTGACGCCAATGCTTGCGGATTCCTCGAAGAAAAGCGTCTTTGCCAGTGCTCCGGCGGATTTCGATACGATCACGACGGGATCGATCCCCAAGAGCGAAAGTGGCAAGCGTTATACGATCCGCCGCAGTGTCCTCCAGGATACGCCCGGCTCGGTCTGTGTCGTCCAGGGCTACGGCGTCGGCGCCGGTTGCTGAAAAATACCGGCCGTCGCCCGATGGCCGTGGAATTGGTCGTTTGCCGTCGGTTTCGCTCAGAGGGTCGCGAAATAATGCGTATTTTGAAAGCATTTCTTGCAGATAACAGAGGTGCGACGGCAATTGAGTATGGCTTGATAGCCGCCCTCATTTGTGGCGCGCTCGTCTCTGGTCTCGGGGTCTTCACCGGCGCCTTGCAAGGCGTCTTCAACGTGATCAATAACAATATGACGGTGAATTGAAGAAGCCGCCGGCCCTCACTGCTTGAGCTTGTGTTCGTCCACCTTCAGTGCATCGGCAAGGCGCGCCTTGGCCGAACCCGGCTTGAGCGGCTTTTGCTGGCTCTCGTGGGCAGCCCATCCCGAGACATAGATGATCGAGAAGGTGGCGCGGATACGTCCGTCGGGATCGGCATAACGTTCGGCGTAGATCTCCGCTGCGCGCAGGAAGAAGGCGCGCGTCAGTGGCATCCGGGCGCGGGCTGCAAGCGGATTGCTCATGCCCATCGCTCTCAGATCCCGCATCAGCGGAAAGAGCGAATCATAGCGCACCGTATAATTCTCCGCATCGATCACCGGCAACGTGAAGCCGGCGCGCTGCATGAGGCTGCCGACATCGCGCACATCGGCGAAGGGAATGACACGCGGGCTTGCGCCACCTGTCATCTCGACATCGGCGGTCAGCAGCACGTCGCGCAGTTCCTGCAGGGTGCCGGCGCCGGGGATCGCGGCCAGGAAAAGGCCGTCCGGCTTCAGGGCGCGGCGGATCTGGATGAAGACACCCGGCGTATCGTTGGTCAGATGCAGGCTAAGCGGCGCAAGGATGAGATTGGCCGATTGCGGTTCGAGCGGCACGTCCTCGAGCGGCGCCTCGATCAAGATTTCGTCCGGCCCGGCATAGGCCTTCTCGCTTTCAACGCGGATCATCGTACCGATCTTGCCTGTTGCCAGCGCGGCCCGGGCGGCAGCACCGGTCGCGCCATGCAGTTCGACGGCGGTCCCGAAAGTCCGCTCGACCACGGAAAGCCTTTCGCCCATTTCCTCAGCGACGATGTCGAGCAGGAAGGCGGCTTTCGGATCGTTGTTGGCAAGCGCGCGATGGCGATGTGCGGCGATCAGGGCTCTGTCGAAGATCGTATCCATGGCGATGTCCTTAGTCCCGCGCCGTCTGTGCGGCAAGACGATTTTCCTTTCGTGGAGAACGCGCTAGTCTCTGCGGCATGGGGCCAATCGAATTGAAAAGACCGGCAGAATTCTTGCGCACGCATCTCTTGCGGCCGTTTTCGGCGCTTGCCGATTTCTTCTATCCGCCGGCCTGTTCCGTCTGCGGCATTTCGACCGGCGGCCATCGCGGGCTCTGTGCGAAATGCTGGTCCGGTATCCGCTTCATCGAACGGCCCTATTGCGAAGTGCTCGGCATTCCCTTCTCGCACGATCTCGGCGCCGGGATCCTCAGCGCCGAGGCGATCGCCAACCCGCCGCCCTTCGACCGGCTGCGGTCGGCTGCGACCCACGACCACGCGGTCCGCGATCTCGTCCATGGGCTCAAATATCGCGATCGCACCGATCTGGCGCCGATGATGGCAGCCTGGATGCTGCGCGCTTCCGACGGGACGGTCGAAAGCTGCGATGCGCTGATCCCGGTGCCGCTGCACCGTAGCCGTATGCTGGCGCGCAAGTTCAACCAGGCAGCCGAGCTTGCCCGCCATATGGCAAGGCTCTCGGGCAAGCCGCTGCTGGCTGCCACGCTTATGCGCGTCAAGCGCACCAGCCAGCAGGTCGGCCTTGGCGCCAAGGCGCGAGAAGACAATGTCAGGGGCGCTTTTGCGATCGCCAAGGGCTGCGAAAACGACATTTTCGGCAAGCGCATAGTCCTTATCGACGACGTCTATACAACAGGGGCGACGGTCGCTGCGGCAAGCCGGACGCTACGCAAGGCGGGTGCGGCCGACATAACGGTTTTGACCTTTGCAAGGGCTCTCTCCGAGCCTATATGACAGAAATACCCGGCATCGGTCTGGAGAGATTATGGTACCCGTCACAATCTATACACGGCAGTTCTGCGGCTATTGCACCCGCGCCAAGTCCCTTCTCGAGGAAAAGGGTGTCGAATATGTCGAGCACGACGCGACCTTTTCGCCGGATCTTCGCCAGGAGATGATCGGCAAGTCGAACGGCCGTACCACTTTTCCGCAGATCTTCATCGGCGCCGATCATGTCGGCGGTTGCGACGATCTCTTTGCGCTCGATCGGGCCGGCAAGCTCGACCCGATGCTGGCAGCCTGAGGAAGAACCGATGAGCTTCAAGGCCGCCGCCGTCCAGATGTGCTCCGGGGTCGATCCGGCGAGGAATGCCGCCGCCATGGCGCGGCTGGTACGCGAGGCCGCTGGCCAGGGCGCGACCTATGTGCAGACGCCCGAAATGACTGGCATGCTGCAGCGCGACCGTACAGCGGCACGCGCCGTGCTTGCCGACGAGGCGCATGACATCATCGTCAAGACCGGCTCAGATCTCGCCAGGGAACTCGGCATCCACATGCATGTCGGTTCGACGGCGATCGCCCTTGCCGACGGCAAAATCGCCAATCGCGGTTTCCTGTTCGGCCCCGACGGTAAGATCCTCAATCGTTACGACAAGATCCACATGTTCGACGTCGACCTCGACAATGGCGAGAGCTGGCGTGAAAGTGCCGCCTATACGGCCGGCTCGGAGGCCCGCGTCCTGTCGCTGCCCTTTGCCGAAATGGGCTTTGCAATCTGCTACGATGTGCGGTTTCCCGCACTCTTCCGCGCCCAGGCGGTTGCCGGCGCCGAGGTGATGACAGTTCCTGCCGCCTTCACCAAGCAGACCGGCGAGGCGCATTGGGAGATCCTGCTCAGGGCACGCGCGATCGAGAACGGGGTCTTCGTCATCGCCGCCGCGCAGGCCGGCCGGCATGAGGATGGGCGCGAGACTTTCGGCCATTCGATGATCATCGATCCCTGGGGCACGGTGCTGGCGTCGGCCGGTGCCACCGGCGAGGCGGTCATCGTCGCCGAGATCGATCCGAGTGCGGTCAAGGCCGCACATGACAAGATCCCGAACCTGAGGAATGGCCGGGAATTCTCGGTCGAGAAGATTGCGGGCGCAATCGCCGGAGGCGTCGCCGCTTGATCCGCTATTCCCTCACCTGTGACAATGCCCATGAATTCGAAGGCTGGTTTTCGGAAAGCGCCGATTTCGACCGTCAGCTCGAAACCGGTTTCCTGACCTGCCCGGTCTGTCATTCCGCCGCCATTTCCAAGCTGTTGATGGCGCCTTCGGTATCGACCGCGCGTGGGAAAGACAAGATGCAGACGCTGGCGATGGACGCCATGCGCCGCGAGGCCCTGCAAAAACTCAAGGAGGCCGTTGCGGCGGTCAAGGCCAATTCCGAGGACGTCGGCACGCAGTTTCCCGAGGAAGCCCGCAAGATCCATTACGGCGAGGCGGATGCCCGCGGCATCATCGGCCAGGCGACAGTCGACGAGGCGCAGGCGCTCTTGGAAGAGGGCATCGAGATCGCAGCCATTCCCGTCTTGCCGGAAGACGTGAACTGACATGAAGTTCACGCCGCTTGCTGTCCATGATTTTGGCCTGCGTATCGCGCTGAAAGTGTAGCCGGCTTATTGGTTGCGGGGGCTATGCCGGTCGCTTCGCCAGCAGCATATAATTCACGTCCATATCCTTGGACAGGTTCCACTGGTTCGACAGCGGATTGAAGAAGACGCCGGTGCGGTCGGTGATCTCAAGGCCGCTTGCCACCAGCGGCTTTTCCAGTTCTTCCGGGCGTACCAGCTTTTCATACTGATGCGTGCCGCGCGGCAGCCAGCGCAGAATGTTCTCGGCGGCGAAAATGGCAAGCGCTGCCGCCTTCATCGTGCGGTTGATGGTGGCAACGAAGATCAGGCCGCCGGGGCGGACCATTTTCGAGCAGGTGGTCATGAAGAACTCGACGTCGGCGACGTGTTCGACAACTTCCATGTTCAAGACGATATCGAAGGTCTCGCCAGCCTCAGCGAGCTCCTCGGCGGTGACGGCGCGATAGTCGACCGAGACGCCGGAGGCCTTCGCATGAGTGGAGGCGATGCCGATATTCTTCTCGGACGGATCGGCGCCGACGACGGAAGCGCCCATGCGGGCGACAGGTTCGGACAACAGGCCGCCGCCGCAGCCGATATCGAGCACGCGCAGCCCCTCCAGCGGGCGCGCGCTTTTCGGATCACGGCTGAAATTCTCGCAGGCCTTGTCACGGATATAGGCGAGCCGAACGGGATTGAACTTGTGCAGCGGTTTGAACTTGCCGGTCGGGCTCCACCACTCCGCCGCCATCGCCGAGAAGCGGTCCACTTCGCCCTGGTCGATCGTGCTTCTGGCGCCTTCCGTCATCGTCCACTCCTTCATTCGTGACATGTGAAGTCGGACGATCGGGGGCATAAGTCAAGGGGCGCAGATCAGAGGATTGGTGAGCGCGGAACCGCTCGCCAATAGCTTTTATCGCGCGTGCTTGCCTCCCCCCGCCAAACTCGCTAAGAGACGCCGCAACTTGGGGTCTTTGGGGCCTGGGCTTTTAGAGCGGTTCCGGAAGTTGGGAATCCGGCTCTCTGGCCCAAGCGGTCTGCCCCAAAGCTTTCGTGATGCCGGGTCCGGTTTTCCGCTTTCCCGGCGCCAGTCGTGGTAGAGGCATATGGCACGTATCGTAATGAAATTCGGCGGCACGTCCGTCGCTGACCTGGACCGCATCAAGAACGTTGCCCGCCACGTAAAACGCGAAGTCGATGCCGGGCACGAGGTGGCGGTGGTCGTCTCGGCCATGTCCGGCAAGACCAATGAACTGGTCGGCTGGGTCCAGGGCACGCCGAAGGTGATCGGCGCCAATTCTCCGTTTTACGATGCGCGGGAATATGACGCGGTGGTCGCATCCGGCGAGCAGGTGACCTCCGGTCTGCTGGCGATCGCATTGCAGGCGATGGATATCAATGCGCGTTCCTGGCAGGGATGGCAGATCCCGATCCGCACCGACAATGCGCATGGCGCGGCACGGATCATGGAGATCGACGGCTCCGACATCGTTAAGCGGATGGGCGAGGGACAGGTCGCCGTCATCTCCGGCTTCCAGGGGTTGGGACCCGACAACCGTATCGCGACGCTCGGACGCGGCGGATCGGACACTTCGGCGGTCGCAATCGCGGCAGCCGTCAAGGCGGATCGCTGCGATATCTATACCGATGTCGACGGCGTCTACACGACCGACCCGCGCATCGTACCGAAGGCGCGCAGGCTGAAGAAGATCGCCTTTGAGGAAATGCTGGAAATGGCCTCGCTCGGCGCCAAGGTACTACAGGTGCGCTCGGTCGAGCTTGCCATGGTGCATAAGGTGCGCACCTTCGTGCGCTCATCATTCGAAGATCCCGATGCTCCGGGCATGGGCGATCTGCTGAACCCGCCCGGAACGCTGATTTGTGACGAGGATGAAATCGTGGAACAGGAAGTAGTCACCGGCATCGCCTATGCCAAGGATGAGGCTCAGATCTCGCTTCGCCGTCTTGCCGATCGGCCGGGCGTTTCCGCGGCGATCTTCGGGCCGCTCGCCGAATCCCATATCAATGTCGACATGATCGTCCAGAATATTTCCGAGGACGGGTCGAAGACCGACATGACCTTTACCGTGCCGTCAGGCGACGTCGAGAAGGCGATCAAGGTACTCGGCGACCATAAGGAGAAGATCGGCTACGATGTCGTGCAGAACGAATCGGGGCTGGTGAAAGTATCGGTCATCGGTATCGGCATGCGCAGCCATGCGGGCGTTGCCGCTACCGCATTTCGTGCACTTGCCGAAAAAGGCATCAACATCAAGGCGATCACCACCTCCGAGATCAAGATTTCCATCCTGATCGACGGTCCCTATGCAGAACTCGCTGTCAGGACTTTGCATTCCTGCTACGGTCTGGATAAGAATTGATTCCCAGCGGGCGGCCTGCCCCTTCAGGTTGAGGAGATGAGGCCGGCCCGCCGGGACTAAGTGCGTTGTTTCGGGAGCTTGAGACGCCATGAGAGACCTTTCCGGCGGTCCGCGCGTGCTGCTCAGGCGGCTGCGCGAGTTGATGGCGGAGCCGCTGGAGCCGCAGGAGCGTCTTGACCGGATCGTTCGCCAGATCGCCGGCAACATGGTGGCGGAGGTTTGCTCCGTCTATGTGCTGCGCGCCGACGGCGTCCTCGAACTCTATGCGACCGAAGGCCTCAACCGGGAGGCCGTACACTTGGCGCAATTGAAGATGGGGCAAGGCCTGGTCGGCACCATCGCGGCCTCGGCCCAGCCGTTGAACCTTTCCGACGCGCAGTCGCACCCTGCCTTCCGCTACCTGCCGGAAACGGGCGAAGAAATCTATCATTCCTTCCTCGGCGTGCCGATCCTCAGGACCGGGCGCTCGCTTGGCGTTCTCGTCGTGCAGAACAAGGCAAGCCGCAACTATCGCGAGGAAGAGCTGGAAGCGCTCGAGACGACGGCGATGGTGCTTGCAGAGATGATCGCCACCGGCGAGCTCAAGAAGATCACCAAGCCGGGCCTCGAACTCGACCTGACGCGTTCGGTCACCGTCGACGGCGATACTTATAATGACGGCATCGGCCTCGGTTACGTCGTGCTGCACGAGCCGCGCATTGTCGTCACCAATCTGCTGAACGAGGATGCGGAGAAGGAAATCCGGCGGTTGGCCGAAGCCATGGGCTCGCTCAGGATTTCGATCGACGACATGCTGTCGCGTCGCGACGTGTCGATGGAGGGCGAACATCGCGAGGTGCTCGAAACCTATCGCATGTTTGCACATGACCAGGGCTGGGTGCGCAAGCTCGAGGAGGCGATCCGCAACGGCCTGACGGCGGAAGCGGCGGTCGAGAAAGTGCAGAGCGACACCAAGGCGCGGATGATGCGGTTGACCGACCCTTATCTGCGCGAACGCATGCACGATTTCGAGGATCTGGCGAACCGTCTGCTCAGACAGTTGACCGGCTATACCGGCCGGACGACCGGCGAAGGTTTCCCCAGCGATGCGATCATCCTGGCGCGCGCGATGGGAGCAGCCGAACTGCTCGATTACCCGCGTGCCAATGTCCGCGGGCTGGTGCTGGAAGAAGGGGCGGTGACGAGCCACGTGGTGATCGTCGCGCGGGCCATGGGCATTCCGGTCATCGGTCAGGCAGCGGGCGTGGTGGCGCTCGCCGAGAACGGCGATGCCGTGATCATCGACGCCGACGAGGGACATGTGCATCTGCGGCCGATGGCCGATCACCGGCGTTCCTACGAGGAAAAGGTCCGCTTCCGCGCCAGGCGGCAGGAGCAGTTCCGGGCGCTGCGCGCCGTCGAGCCGGTGACCAAGGATGGGCAGCGGATCGCGCTGATGATGAATGCCGGCCTGCTGGTCGACCTGCCGCAGCTTTCGGAATCGGGCGCCGAGGGCATCGGCCTCTTCCGCACCGAGCTGCAGTTCATGATCGCCTCCACCATGCCGAAGGCGGAGGAGCAGGAGCAGTTCTATCGCAATGTGATAAAACAGGCGGCGGGCCGCACCGTTACCTTCCGTACGCTCGATATCGGCGGCGACAAGGTGGTGCCGTATTTCCGTGGTCATGAGGAAGAAAATCCCGCCCTCGGCTGGCGCGCCATCCGGTTGTCGCTCGACCGGCCGGGGCTGTTGCGCACCCAGTTGCGCGCCCTGCTGAAGGCATCGGCCGACACCGAGCTGAAGCTGATGGTGCCGATGGTGACCGAGGTTTCCGAGCTGAAGATGGTGCGCGAGCTGTTGCAGAAGGAAGTGCAGCATCTCTCGCGCTTCGGCCACGGTCTGCCGCGCAAGCTGCAATTCGGCGCGATGCTGGAGGTGCCTGCGCTGCTTTGGCAGCTCGATGAGTTGATGGAGGCGGTCGATTTCGTCTCGGTCGGCTCGAACGATCTCTTCCAGTTCGCGATGGCGGTCGATCGCGGCAATGCACGGGTCTCGGACAGGTTCGATCCGCTCGGCAAACCGTTCTTGCGCATCCTGCGCGATATCGTGCGCGGGGCGGACAGGAACAAGACGCCGGTGACGCTCTGCGGCGAACTCGCCAGCAAACCGATCTCGGCGATGGCGCTGCTCGGCATTGGCTTCCGCTCGATCTCGATGTCGCCGGCCTCGATCGGACCGGTGAAGGCGATGCTGCTCGGGCTCGACGTCGGGGCACTGACGAAGGCGATGGACGAGGTGCTGGACGATCACCATGCCTTGATGCCGATGCGCGAGGTGCTTGCCCGCTTCGCCGAGAGCCACAATATTCCCCTTTAGACAGATAAAAGAAGAATCGGAGTGAAGGGTGGCGAAGCTTCCCGTTGAAAAGATGCGCGAACTGGAACGCCGTTTCGGCGAGATCGAGGCGCGCATGTCGGCTGGTCCGGCTGCCGATGTCTATGTGAAGCTCGCATCCGAATATTCCGAGCTGCAGCCTGTCGTGACGAAGATCCGCGTCTATGAGAAGGCCGTCGCCGAGCTTGCCGACTTGGAAACGCTGCTCGAGGACAGATCGGTCGACCGCGAGATGCGCGACCTCGCCGAGCTGGAGCTGCCCGAGGTGAAAGAGCAGATCGAGGCGCTGGAACAGGAGATGCAGATCCTGCTTCTGCCGAAGGACGCAGCCGACGAAAAGAGCGCGATCCTCGAAATCCGCGCCGGCACGGGCGGTTCGGAAGCCGCCCTTTTCGCCGGCGATCTGTTTCGCATGTACGAGCGCTTTGCGGCGGAAAAGGGCTGGAAGGTGGAGGTGCTCTCGGCAAGCGAGGGCGAAGCCGGCGGCTACAAGGAAATCATTGCGACGATCACCGGCAGGGGGGTCTTTGCCAAGCTGAAATTCGAATCCGGCGTGCATCGCGTGCAACGCGTGCCGGAAACCGAGGCGGGCGGGCGTATCCATACGTCGGCCGCAACGGTTGCGGTGCTGCCGGAGGCCGAGGAGATCGACATCGAGATCCGGGCTGAAGACATCCGCATCGATACGATGCGCTCTTCGGGTGCCGGCGGCCAGCACGTCAATACGACGGACTCGGCGGTGCGCATCACCCACCTGCCGAGCGGCATCGTCGTCACCAGTTCGGAAAAATCGCAACACCAAAATCGCGCCAAGGCGATGCAGGTGCTACGCTCCAGGCTCTACGATGCCGAGCGGCAGAGGGCCGACAGCGAGCGCTCTGCCGATCGCAAGAGTCAGGTCGGCTCCGGCGACCGATCGGAACGTATCCGCACCTATAATTTCCCGCAGGGGCGGATAACGGACCATCGCATCAATCTGACGCTCTATAAGCTCGACCGGATGATGGAAGGCGAGATCGAGGAGGTCGTCGACGCGCTGATGGCCGATTACCAGGCCAGCCAGCTGGCGCAGCTCGGCGAGCAACGATGAGTTCGACGGTCGCCGATATGCTTGCCGAAGCGCGCCGCCGCTTCACCGAAGCAGGTATCGTCGATCCGGCGACCGATGCGCGGCTGCTTGTCGCGGGCCTTCTGACACTGTCGCCGACCGAGCTGTTGACGCGATCGGCCGAGAGGCTTTCTGCCGAGCAGGCCGAATTGATTTTCAAGGCGCTGGAGCGGCGGCTCGGTCATGAGCCAGTGCATCGCATTCTCGGCGAGCGGGAATTCTACGGCCTGCCGCTTCGGCTTTCGGCGGAAACGCTGGAACCGCGGCCGGATACGGAAATCCTGGTCGATACGGTTCTGATCTATCTCAAAGACCTTGCAAAGGCGCAAAGCCATCTCCATATCCTTGACATCGGAACCGGGACCGGGGCGATATGCCTTGCGCTTTTGAGCGAATGTCCCGATGCGTCAGGCGTCGGCAGCGACATATCGGCGGATGCACTTTTAACGGCAAGATCGAATGCAGAAAGAAACGGGTTGCAGGATCGTTTTGAGGCCGTACAGTCAAATTGGTTCGAGAACATCCAGGGATCCTTTCACGCGATTGTCTCAAATCCGCCCTATATTGCTTCCAATGTCATTCACGATCTCGCTCCCGAAGTGACTAAATTTGATCCGGCTGCGGCTCTGGATGGCGGCCCGGATGGGCTTGACGGCTACAAAGCCATAGCCAAGGATGCGGCAAGGTTCATCAGGCCCGATGGGGTCGTCGGACTGGAGATCGGCTACGATCAACGAAACGACGTGACGGCGATCTTTGAAGCGAAAGGCTTCAGGTGCCTCAAATCCGTGAAAGATTATGGTCAGAACGACAGGGTGCTCGTGTTCGCGCTCGCGTGAAAGACGATAATGCGGCATTGGACGAGACATTATTGTTATTGCGAAGAAAAGGCTTGGATTTCCCGGTGAAGCAATATAGGTTGCGGTCACGTGTTGGGCAGAGAGGAATGAACGAGATTCGTTCGGTACTTGGTTTGCCTCGGGGGTCCGCTCTTTTAAACGAGAGTTTCAACGGTTGAACACGACCCAATGCGTGAATCAGTCAAACTGACTTGAGAACCAAGCGGCAGGTCGGCGCAAAGGCGCAGTATGCTCGCGGCACAAAGGTCCTGATCCGGTTTTCCGGTCATGGCGGTTGGTGCCATGTATCCATCACAAACAGAGAATTCAGGTGAACGATCTATGAGGCCAGGACAGCAGAACAAGCGCGGTCGAGGGCGTGGTAACAATAATAACGGCGGCGGCGGCGGCGGAAATAACAATAACAACAATTTCAACCGCAAGGGCGGCAATCCGCTGACCCGGTCCTATGACAGCTCCGGCCCCGATGTGAAGATTCGCGGTACGGCGCAGCATATCGCCGAAAAATACGCGCAGCTCGCCCGCGACGCCCAAAGCTCCGGCGACCGCGTGATGGCCGAGAACTATCTCCAGCACGCCGAACATTACAATCGTATCATCGCCAGCGCCCAAGCGCAGATGCAGGAACGCTTCCAGCGCGACGACCGCGGCGAGTACAATGATCGCGACGGTGCGGACCGCGACGGCGACGACATGGACAACAATGAGAATGAGAATGACAATGACGGCGACGATGTCGTTATCGTCCAGCCACCGCAGAGCAGGTCGCACCAGCCGCAGCAGAGCAGACAGCACCAGCCGCAGGCACAGCCTAAGCCGGTAGCCGCTCAGGCGCCTGCACCGGCACAGTCCGAGGTCAACGATGGAACCGGCCCGCAGCCGGAGATCGAAGGCATTCCGGCCGAAGTCGCGATGGACGAGGAAGGTGCCGGCGGCCAGCCGCGCGAACGCCAGCCCCGCCGCCGCAGCACCGGCAGCCGTCCCCGTCGCCCGCGTCGCGGTACTGAGGGCGAAGAAGCCGCCGCTGAAGGCGAGGGTGCCTCTGCCGAGGCGCCAGTGCTGGCTGACGCCGCATCGGAATGAGGATTTCGCTTTGCCTTCAGGGGAGAGCGTGACGTTTATGCCATCTACTCGAATTAGCTTGAAAATCCCCGGCCTGTGCCGGGGATTTTCATTTTACGGGCTCTTTAAACTCGCGGAACAGGCTACCATATTCTCTTCGAACTGCTTCGCCCGAATCCCTTACGGGCAAAGCGCGACCTGCCTTTTCAGGGGGTCGATCTCAATCATCGGTCTGCGCCTCGTCAGGGCAGGGCGATCCATGGAGGTAGAATATGAATATCGAGAAATATTCGGAGCGGGTGCGCGGTTTCATCCAGTCCGCCCAGACCTATGCGTTGGCGCAGGGTCACCAGCAATTCACGCCGGAACATGTGCTGAAAGTCCTGCTCGACGATGATCAGGGCATGGCGGCGTCGCTGATCGAGCGCGCCGGCGGCGATGCCAAGGCCGCCCGCCTGGCCAATGACGCGGCTCTCGCCAAATTGCCAAAAATCTCCGGCGGCAACGGCAATATCTATCTGGCACAACCGCTCGCCAAGGTGCTTTCGACCGCCGAAGAAGCGGCGAAGAAGGCCGGCGACAGCTTCGTCACGGTGGAACGCCTGCTGCAGGCGCTGGCGATCGAATCCTCGGCCTCGACCTTTTCGACGCTGAAGAACGCAGGCGTGACGGCCCAGAGTCTCAACCAGGTCATCAACGACATCCGCAAGGGCCGGACGGCGGATTCCTCCAATGCCGAGCAGGGTTTCGACTCGCTGAAAAAGTTCGCACGCGATCTCACTGCCGAAGCCCGCGACGGCAAGCTCGACCCGGTGATCGGCCGCGACGACGAAATCCGCCGCACCATCCAGGTGCTTTCGCGCCGCACCAAGAACAATCCAGTGCTGATCGGTGAACCCGGCGTCGGCAAAACGGCGATCGTCGAGGGCCTGGCGCTGCGCATCGTCAATGGTGACGTGCCGGAATCGCTCAAGGACAAGAAACTGATGGCGCTCGACATGGGCGCGCTGATTGCCGGTGCGAAATACCGCGGCGAATTCGAGGAGCGGCTGAAGGCCGTGCTCAATGAAGTCCAGGCGGAAAACGGCGAGATCATCCTGTTCATCGACGAGATGCATACGCTGGTCGGTGCCGGCAAGGCGGATGGGGCGATGGATGCCTCCAACCTGCTGAAGCCCGCCCTTGCCCGCGGTGAGCTGCATTGCGTCGGCGCGACCACGCTCGATGAATATCGCAAACATGTCGAGAAGGACCCGGCCCTTGCCCGTCGCTTCCAGCCCGTTGTCGTCGACGAACCGACGGTCGAAGACACGATCTCTATCCTGCGCGGCCTGAAGGAAAAATACGAGCAGCATCACAAGGTGCGCATCGCCGATGCGGCGCTGGTGGCGGCTGCGACGCTTTCCAACCGCTATATCACCGACCGTTTCCTGCCCGACAAAGCCATCGACCTGATGGACGAGGCGGCGGCGCGGTTGCGCATGCAGGTGGATTCCAAGCCGGAAGAGCTCGACGAACTCGACCGCCGCATCATGCAGCTGAAGATCGAGCGCGAAGCGCTGAAAAAGGAAACGGACGTTGCGTCCGCCGACCGTCTGAAGCGGCTTGAAACCGAAGTGACCGATCTCGAGGAACAGGCCGATGCGCTGACTGCCCGCTGGCAGGCGGAAAAGCAGAAACTCGGCCTTGCCGCCGATCTCAAGAAGCAGCTCGACGATGCCCGCAACGAACTGGCGATCGCCCAGCGCAAGGGTGAATTCCAGCGTGCCGGCGAGCTGACCTACGGTGTCATTCCCGACCTTGAAAAGCAGCTCATCGATGCCGAGAAGCAGGATGGCGACCGCGGCGCGATGGTGCAGGAGGTGGTCATCCCCGACAACATCGCCCATGTCGTGTCCCGCTGGACCGGCATTCCGGTCGACAGGATGCTGGAGGGCGAACGCGAAAAGCTGCTCCGGATGGAAGACGAACTGGCAAAATCGGTGATCGGCCAGGGCGATGCGGTTCAGGCCGTGTCGCGCGCCGTCCGCCGCGCGCGTGCCGGTCTGCAGGATCCGAACCGGCCGATCGGCTCGTTCATTTTCCTCGGCCCGACCGGCGTCGGCAAGACGGAACTCACCAAGGCGCTCGCCCGTTTCCTCTTCGACGACGAAACGGCGATGGTGCGCATGGACATGTCGGAATATATGGAGAAGCACTCCGTTGCCCGGCTGATCGGCGCGCCTCCCGGCTATGTCGGTTATGACGAAGGCGGAGCGCTGACGGAGGCGGTGCGCCGCCGACCCTATCAGGTCGTGCTGTTCGACGAGATCGAAAAGGCGCATCCCGACGTCTTCAACATCCTGCTGCAGGTGCTGGACGACGGACGCCTGACGGACGGCCAGGGCCGGACGGTCGATTTCCGCAACACGATGATCATCATGACCTCGAATCTCGGCGCCGAATATCTGACGCAGCTGAGGGACGGCGACGACAGCGACACGGTTCGCGAGCAGGTGATGGAGGTAGTGCGCGGGCATTTCCGGCCGGAATTCCTGAACCGCATCGACGAGATCATCCTCTTCCATCGCCTGAAGCGCGAGGAGATGGGCGCGATCGTCGATATCCAGCTGAAGCGGCTGGTGGCTCTGCTGTCCGAGCGCAAGATCGTCATCGATCTCGACGAGGAAGCCCGCCACTGGCTGGCGAACAAGGGTTACGATCCGGTCTACGGCGCAAGGCCGCTGAAGCGGGTGATCCAGAAGTTCGTGCAGGATCCGCTGGCCGAGCAGATCCTGTCCGGCCAGGTGCCGGATGGATCGACGGTGACGGTGACGAGCGGTTCGGACCGGCTGCAGTTCAGGACAAGGCAGACGGTGAGCGAAGCGGCGTAAATACGGTTTGCCGGATGAATGAGAATGGCGGCTTCGGCCGCCATTTTTCGTTAGGCGGGAGTAACGACCGGCGGGTCATCAGCTTGTCGGTTTAATGGAAATTACTTGCTCGCCACCTGGTCTGGCGTCTGGTTGTTCAGCAGCGTATCGATGCGCTTGCGCTCGTCTTCGAATTTCGCCAGCGCCTCGCCCTGCAGCGATTTGCCGCCCGGCAGGCGGATGCGCAGCGGATCGACCTTGGTGCCGTTGACGATCAGCTCGTAATGCAAGTGCGGGCCGGTGGATTCCCCTGTGGTGCCGACCCAGCCGATCACCTGGCCCTGGCGGATCTTGGCACCGGGGACGACGCCCTTGGCGATGGCGCTCTGGTGATTGTAGGAGGATTCATAGCCGTTGGCATGGCGCACGATCGTCTGATTGCCATAACCGCCGGAATCCCAGCCGGCTTTTTCGACCGTGCCGTTGCCGGCGGCGATGATTGCCGTGCCGCGGGGTGCTGCCCAATCGACGCCGGTGTGCATGCGGGCGAAACCGAGGATCGGGTGGCGGCGCATGCCGAAGCCCGATTTGAAGATGCCGTTCGGAACCGGGTTGCGCAGCAGGAACTGGCGGATGCTCTTGCCGTTCTCGTCGAAATAATCGACCGTGCCGTCTTCGGGGTCCTGGAAGCGGTAAAAGCGCGTCTGCGTATCGCCGAAACGGGCGTTGACGTAGAGCAGTTCGGAATCCTCGGTCGCCTGACCGGCGCTGTCGGCGACGGAGAAGAAGGCTTCGAGACTGTCGGTCGGCCTCAGTTGCGCCTGGAAATCGACATTGCTGGCGAGCAGCTTGATGATCAGCGCCGTCATATCCTTAGTCATGCCGTAGGAAAGCGCGGCGCGATAGATGCCGTCATAGACGCGCGGCAGGTTCTGGCCGGGGGGAGGTGCGAAGGAATTGTCATCGAAGGCGGTGGCGATGGCATCCAGCATCGGCGGCTCACTGCCGGGCACGTATCTGCCCTTGTCGTCGACGGCCACGGTGACGAGATGGCGCGTGCCGCGGTAGACGCTGGCTCGGATGATCTTTGCCTGTTCGCCCTTCTGAATGATGCCGATGCGCAGCACATCGCCCTTGTCGAGATCACCAGAACCCAGTTGCTGCGCGATATAGCCGGCGATGCCGTCGGCATATTGCTGCGGATAGCCTGACTCCGTCAGCGCCTTGGCGATCGGCGTGTCGATGCGCACCGGCAGGATGTCGTCGGCGAATTCTTCGGTCTGCGGCGTGATCGATTCCGATGCGGAGACGGTCATGTTCTGTTCGAGCACGCGGGCGGACAGACCGGCGGTCAGATCGACATCGGCGTCCTCGTTGGAGAAACGACGCGGGTCGACGTAATAAAGGGCTGCGAGCTGCGTGTTGCCGTCCGTCAGCACCGAGCCGTTGGAGCGCACGTTCTCTTCGACCTCCTCAAGCGACAGGCCGGATGCCATCTGCATGCTGGTCTTGCCGGTCGGGAAGGGAATGGTCTTCAGGCTGACTTCGGATTCGACGTCGGAGCCGTAAAGCGCGCCTGTGCGGCTTTGCGGCGCCGGCTGCGGCTCGTCGGCGGAAAAGATCGCCAGGGGATCGAAGTCGGGATAGTCCTCCGTCGCCACATGGTTGGCGGCCAGCGTCATCTTCACATGCGCGAAAGGCTGGCGGCGAACGACTTCCTTTTCGCCGTCGTGAACGACGGTTGAAACTTCCATGATGGCACGGTCAGACGGTTTTGCGGCGATGGCAGGCGCGATCAACCGGCCGCCGCGGACCACTGTCGTATCCTCATGCGCGTCTGCCGCGACGCTCGCATAGGCTTCGGCGGGGATCGCCAGCTGCTGGCGGCCGTCAAGGGCGGCGAAAAGGGCGACGCCCATCAGAACGGAGGATGTAATGCCGGTGAGGAACGTGCCCGAAAGCCAGCGCAAGGAAACCTCGCGGCGGTCGGGGGCGCGTCTTCCATCGGCCAGAAGCGGAGGCTCGTTGCCCAACGAGCGGATCATCATTTTCTCCGTCATCATGGCAGTCGGGTCCGCGTCCTTACATCAGGCGTCTGTGGGAGCATGTATCGGCCATCCTGGCTGGGGCGAAAGATGTGCATATTTTGGGCATGGAAGTCAAATCACTCAGGAAAAGGCAGTCTGCCTGCATTTGCCTGTGTGAATCATATGTCTCTTAAGACCAGCAGATTGTGATGATGTCGGGGCGCAGGGGACAAAAGAGCGTTCTTTCCACGAAAAGTCGAAAGACGTTCATCTTTCGTGGCCGTGTATGGCCGGTCGGAATCCGGGAAATGATCGCATTTACGCGGCGTCCGAAATTTTTCCCGTAAAAACAATATCTTGAAAGAAAAATCAAATTTTTCGAAAAGCGC
>NZ_JAWDIW010000021.1:0-85386 GCF_032464805.1 Rhizobium sp. 10PS4
GCCACCTCATCATTATGTGTTTGGGGCGCCCGGAAGGCGCCCCGATGCGTCTACCGATACGAACGGGCTTACATCTTCGGCAGCAGCACCTTGTCGACGACGTGGATGACGCCGTTCGACTGCTTGACGTCAGCGATTGTCACATGGGAGACGCCGCCGTTTTCGTCGGTCAGGGTGATCTTGCCCATGTTTTCCTTGGCTTTCAGCACGCAGCCGCCGACGGTCTTGATGTCGTGCTCGCCGCCATCATCCTTGATCATCTTGGCAACGGTCTTGGCCATCGCATCGGCGGCAACGACGTGGCAGGTCAGAACCTTGGTCAGCGTTGCCTTGTTTTCCGGTTTCAGCAGCGTATCGACGGTGCCCTTCGGTAGCGCGGCGAAAGCTTCGTTGGTCGGCGCGAAGACGGTGAAGGGGCCTTTACCCTCGAGGGTGCCGACCAGGCCGGCTGCCTTGACGGCTGCGACCAACGTCGTGTGATCCTTGGAGTTCACGGCGTTCTCGATGATGTTCTTGCTATCAAACATCGCCGCACCGCCGACCGTCGGGTTTTTCGCGGCGGCGAAGGCGACGGCTGACATGGCGGTGGCAAGCGCGAAGCCGCGCAATACGGACTTGAGCATGATTTTCTCCTCACCGGAAACCGTCCGCCGGCTTTATGCCTCAGCGTCGTCCGGACATTTTGAACTACGGAAGGCGGCGCCAAGAGTTTCAGAGAGGAGACATAATTTACGGCCGGCGCGATTATGGCCGGCGCAAGGGACCGCTTGCGATCACCGGACCAGTCGCCTGGCCGGTGGGCGAACCGCCAAAGGGTTCGAGACTGACGGCAAGCGTTGCGCCATCGGCTATCATGCTGCGCAGTTCGGTGGGAATGACGAGTTCACCGCTTTCGCCCGGCTGGAAGACGCCGAGCGATCTCGTCATGCCGCTGCCCGGCACCAGCCAGAGTTCCAGCGACTTCTCCTCCGGCTTGCCGGCGGCGATCGGAACGATTTTCAGCCGGCCGCTCTGAAGCTCGTAGGAGGCGAGAAGATTGATGGTGCTGTTCTGGCCCGAAAGCGAGGCCACCAGCGGTGCCGGCCCCTGTGGCTCGGGCACCACGCCGGAGGCAAAGATGACGGCGCTGACGGCGACGACGATGCAGGCGAAGCTCAGCGAGCGCCAGAAAACCGCGGAATTCCAGAGCCCTTGAGAAAAGGATGGAGGCTTTTGACCATCGCCGAAAAGCCGCGCCTCGATCTGCTTGAAGGTTTCCCGGTTCGGAGCAACGCCTTCATACTCGTCGTTGAAGGCGGAGAGGTTGGTTTCCCAGCGGCTGACGATCGCAGCGAAGGGCCGGTCGTGGCGTATGCGCTCCTCCACCACCCGGCGATCCTGCAGCGACAGGACGCCAAGCACATATTCGCCGGCGAGAACCTCGTCGCGGGAGCGGTCTCCCTTGCTTTTGTCGGGCGATGTCATCGTTCCATGCACTCTCTCAGTTTCAAGAGGCTGCGCCTGAGCCAGGTCCGCATCGTATTCAGCGGAACACCAAACTGATCGGCCAGTTCCTGATAGCTCAGCCCTTCGACATAAGCCCGTTTCACCGCGACCGCACGATCAGCTTCCAACTCTTCCATGCAGGTGTCAATCCGCCTTCCTTCATCCTTGGTCACCGTCTGCATTTCCGGGTCGGGTCCGGCATCGGCAAGATCGTAGACCGTGTCCAATTCGTCGGCGACGGGCCTGCGCGCCCGCAGCGCATCGATCGACCGGTTGCGGGCAATCGCGGCCAACCATGCCGAGGACGAACCCGAGGCGACGGAGAAGCTGCGCGCGCGTTGCCAGATGCTGATATAGACTTCCTGCAGGGCTTCTTCGGCTTCCGTGCGATCCTTCAAGATACGCAGGCAGATCGAGAAAAGTTTCGGTCCGGTCTGACTGTAGAGAGCCACGAAAGCCCTGCGATCGCCGAGTGCGACGCGGCCGATCAGGTCTGCGATCTCATCGCCTTGCATGCCGTTCCTCATCTCAAGCTTGCCTGCGCCAGACGGTAACGACGTCCGGCTCCGCGACAGATACGAAAAACTATTGACCTCTGGATTATTCCCTCTGTCAGAAACTTGCGATAAAAGGCCGCGAACAATTCTGCGGGGTTCCCATGAACGAAACCGAAAGCGAAATGCAGGCACGGCTTCTGGCCAAGGCACTGCCCTTCATGCAGCGTTACGAGAACAAGACGATTGTCGTGAAATATGGCGGCCACGCCATGGGCAATCCCGAGCTCGGCAAGGCCTTTGCCAGCGACATCGCGCTCTTGAAGCAATCGGGCGTCAATCCGATCGTCGTTCATGGCGGCGGCCCGCAGATCGGCGCCATGCTGAGCAAGATGGGCATCGAATCAAAATTCGAGGGCGGCCTTCGCGTCACCGACCAGAAAACGGTCGAGATCGTCGAGATGGTGCTCGCCGGCTCGATCAACAAGGAAATCGTCGCGCTCATCAACCAGACCGGCGAATGGGCGATCGGCCTTTGCGGCAAGGACGGCAACATGGTCTTCGCCGAAAAGGCGCGCAAGACCATCAAGGATCCGGATTCGAACATCGAGCGCGTGCTCGATCTCGGCTTCGTCGGCGAAGTGGTCGAGGTCGACCGGACGCTGCTCGATCTGCTTGCCCGCTCCGAAATGATCCCGGTCATCGCCCCCGTGGCGCCTGGCCGCGACGGCGCCACCTACAATATCAATGCCGACACGTTCGCCGGCGCTATTGCCGGCGCGCTGAACGCCACCCGGCTGCTGTTCCTGACCGATGTGCCCGGCGTGCTTGACAAGAACGGCCAGCTCATCAAGGAGCTTTCCGTCGCCGAAGCACATGCGCTGATCGCCGATGGCACGATTTCCGGCGGCATGATCCCGAAGGTCGAGACCTGCATCGATGCGATCAAGGCCGGCGTGCAGGGTGTCGTCATCCTGAACGGCAAGACCGCCCATTCCGTCCTGCTGGAGATCTTCACCGAGCACGGCGTCGGAACGCTGATCGTTCCCTGAACGAGGCTGCGCCCTTCACTTGTGAAGGGCGGATCTTCCTGGCACGGAAACAGGGTATCGAGGAACGAAATGCGCCTGACAGACTGCTATAATTTTCACGATTTCCGGCGCATGGCCAAACGGCGTCTTCCCGGGCCGATATTCGACTACATAGACGGCGGCGCCGATGACGAGGTGACGTACCGGCGCAATACAGCGGCCTTCGAGGCCTGCGATCTGGTGCCCGACGTCTTGCGCGGTGTGGCCGATGTCGACATGTCGGTGACCGTCATGGGGCAGAAGCTCGCAATGCCGATCTATTGCTCACCAACGGCGTTGCAGCGCCTTTTCCACCACCAGGGAGAGCGGGCGGTCGCGGCAGCGGCGGCAAAACACGGCACGATGTTCGGCGTCTCTTCGCTCGGCACGATCAGCCTGGAGGAAGCGAGACAGATCAGCAACGGGCCGCAGGTTTATCAGTTCTATTTTCACAAGGACCGCGGCCTCAACCGCGAGATGATGGCGCGAGCGAAAAATGCCGGCGTGCAGGCGATGATGCTGACGGTCGACAGCATCACCGGCGGCAACCGCGAGCGCGACAAGCGCACGGGCTTTGCCATTCCCTTCAAGCTCAATCTTGCCGGCATGACCCAGTTTGCGATCAAGCCTTCCTGGGCAATCGACTGGCTGACGCATGAGCGCTTCCGGCTGCCGCAGCTCGAAAACCACGTCAAGATGGATGGCGGCGCGCTGTCGATCAGCCGATACTTCACCGAGATGCTGGACCCCTCGATGTCGTGGGACGACGTGGCGGAGATGGTGCGCGAATGGGGCGGTCCATTCTGCCTTAAGGGCATCATGTCGGTGGAAGACGCCAAGCGCGCGGCCGAGATCGGCTGCAGCGGCATCGTGCTTTCCAATCATGGCGGGCGCCAGCTCGACGGCTCGCGCAGCGCGTTCGACCAGCTGGCCGAGATCGTCGACGCCGTGGGCGATCGGATCGACGTGATGATGGATGGCGGCGTGCAGCGGGGAACGCATGTTCTTAAAGCGCTGTCGCTGGGGGCGAAGGCCGTCGGGCTCGGGCGCTACTATCTCTTCCCGCTTGCCGCTGCCGGACAGCCCGGCGTCGAACGGGCGCTGGAGACGATGCGCACCGAGATCGAGCGCGGCATGAAGCTGATGGGCTGCACCTCGGTCAGCCAGCTCAGCCGGCGGAATCTGCGCTTCCGTTCCTGAGCGGAACGGGATTTCATTTCAGGCCGCAGCCTTTCGTACTAAAGCGCGTCGCGATCTTTCGGGTTCGCTCGTCGCGCTTTAGCTCTTTGTTTTTACGCGTGCCGTTGTCGCAAACCGCTGCACACTTTTGCCCGACATGCTTTAGATCTGCGGCCCTCGGGCTTTCGACGTCAGAGCGGGCTATAAATCGCCGCAGCCTCCTGCTTCAACTTTTCCATCATTGACCGGTAAGGCCCCGGACCATAACTGACGCGGCCGACACCGAGTTTTGCCAGCGTCTTCACGTCCGGGGCGCCTGTCCGCATCATGATGTTGACCGGCAGCGGCGATGTCGCGCAGATCTTTTCGATCAAGGCGGGATCGATCAAACCAGGGACGAAGAAGCCGCTGCCGCCGGCGGCCGCATAGGCCTTGCCGCGCTCGATCGCCTCTTCCACCAGACCGGCATGTTTGGAAAGATCGCTCTCGGCCAGGAAGAGATCGGTGCGGGCGTTGATGAAGAAGGGGACGCCCTTCCCTTCGGCCATGGCGCGAATGGCGCTGATGCGGGCCGCCTGCCTCTCGATGGGATAGAGGCCATCGCCGCCGACCACCTGATCCTCGAAATTGATGCCGACGGCGCCGGCCTCCACCAGCTTGGCGACATTGGCGGCGGCACCCTCAGCCTCGGCCGAATAGGCGCCTTCAAAATCGACCGAAAGCGGCAGGTCGACGGCAGCGATGATGGATTTCGCCGTCTCCACCAGTACCGACATCGGCAGCTTCTCGCCGTCGGCATAACCATGGGCAGCGGCGACCGACCAGCTTCCCGTCGCAAGCGCCTTGGCGCCGGCGTCGGCGACAGCCTTGGCCGTGCCGGCATCCCAGATATTGTAGAGAACAACCGGGTCGCCCTTGCGGTGCAGTGCGCCGAATGCCTGGGCCTTTTCGTTCTGGTTCATGCAGTCTCCTCCATGTTGGGTGCTTGTGCTCTGATCTTCTCTTCATGCCGCAGCAGCCATTGCTTGCGCAAGAGCCCGCCGCCATAGCCGGTCAACGAACCATCCGCCCCGAGGACCCGATGGCAGGGCACGATGATGGCAAGCTGGTTGGCGCCATTGGCGCGACCGACGGCACGCACGACCTCCGGCCTTTCCATCTCCCTGGCAAGATCGCCATAGGCGCGCGTCTGGCCGACAGGAATCTCCATGAGCTTTGCCCAGACATGTTTTTCGAAGGGCGTGCCGCCGAGCGCCAACGGCGTCTTGAAGACGGTGAGCCGCCCTTCGAAATAATCCCGGATCTCCGCCGCGATCTGGTCGATCGCCGGGGTGCGGCCGATCGCGACCGACGAGCGGACGCGCTTCTGCAGCGCCTCGAGCTCGGTCGGCAGCGCCTTACGGTCGTGGAATTCGAGAAGATGCAGATGCGTCTTGTCGGCAACGGCCACCATCGGACCGAGCGGGGTGTCGAACCAGTCGGCAAAGAGCAGTTCGCGGTTCTGCGACAGCGCCGGCGCCTTGCCGACCAGCCGCTGGAAAGCCGCCCGGAAACCGCTTGGGGAGTCATATCCCGCATCGAGCTGCGCATCGATGACGCGCGCGCCGTCGGCCAGTTGCCGGGCCGCCTCTCCCAGCCGGCGATATCGCACTATATCGTGGAAGGTCATGCCGAGCCCGCGTTTGAAGGCGCGGCGCACGGTCGAAGGATCGTGGCCGCGGCGCACAAGCTCATCCTCGGTCCAGCGCAGCTGCGGCTCGCGGTCGAGTGCAGCAAGCAGCTCGTCGACGATCGGCTCCCTGCCCGGCTGCTCCAGCGGTCTGCAGCGCTGGCACGGGCGGAAGCCCGAATGCATGCAGGCGGCGATCGTGTCGAAGAAGAGCGTATTTTCCCGCTTCGGCTTGCGCGCCGGGCAGGTCAGGCGGCAGAAGATGCCTGTCGTCTTGACGCAAACATAGGCCTGGCCCTCATAATCGGCACTGCGTGCGATCAGGGCGTCATAGAGCGTATCGTCATCGGGGCGTTCGAAAAGCATGACCGCTTTCTAGCATTCCGTGCCTGCGCCGTCCGCCGAAAATCGGGCGTCTATTCCTTCTTGCCGATTTCCTTGGCGGATCAGCCGTGCCATAAGACCGCCATGAACAAGATCGATCGCACGCCTGATAGAGCCGATTTCCAGCACATCACCGACTGGGTCTTCGACCTCGACAACACGCTCTATCCGCATCATGTCAATCTCTTCGCACAGATCGACAAGAACATGACCGCCTATGTCGCGGCACTCCTGCAGATGGAACGGGAAGAGGCGCGCAAGCTGCAGAAGCAATATTACCTCGAGCATGGCACGACGCTGCAGGGCCTGATGATCCATCACGGCATCGACCCGAACGATTTCCTCGAAAAGGCGCATGCGATCGATTACACGGCGCTGACGCCGCAGCCGGAACTCGGCGAGGCGATCAAGGCGCTGCCGGGGCGCAAGTTCATCTTCACCAATGGCAGCGTCAAGCATGCCGAAATGACGGCGGAGGCGCTCGGCATCCTCGAGCATTTCGACGACATTTTCGATATCGTCGCTGCCGACTACGTGCCGAAGCCGGCGCAGGCGACCTACGACAAATTCACGGCGCTGAAGCGGGTCGAAACCACGAAGGCGGCTATGTTCGAGGATCTGCCGCGCAACCTGACGGTGCCGAAGGCGCTCGGCATGCAGACCGTACTGCTGGTGCCGCGCAATCTGGAAGAGACGGTCGTCGAATGGTGGGAAAAGACCAGCGGCGATGAGGATCACATCGATTTCGTCACCGACGACCTCGCCGCTTTTCTCGGCAAGATTACCGGCTAAAGCATTACCAAGTTTTCACTCAGCTTACCGATGTTTAACTGGGTCTTGCGAGCCTGCGGTCATATCTTCTTTCGTGAAGGGACACCTTACGAAAGGCAAACACGATGTACCGCAACAAGCTGATACTGGCAGCGCTTTCCTCCACCCTCATCTTCGGCGCAGCCGCCGGGGCAGGCTTTGCCGCGCCGGGCGACGGACCGCGCCAGCATGCCGGCATGGGCCGGCCCGGTCCGGGCGCCGCTGCCTTCCGCGAAATCACCTATGTCCGCATGCTCAAGCAATCCGACACGAACAAGGACGGACAGATCTCCAAGGACGAGGCGACCGCAGGCATCGACAAGATGTTCGCTGCGATCGACACCAACAAGGACGGTTCGCTGACACCGGGTGAAATCCGTACGTACCGGCAAACGCAGATGCAGGCGATGAGAGATCAGCGCAAGCAGGAGGCCGGCGAAAACAAGGATGCGAACGCCGCACCCACGGCACCTGAAACCGCCGACAACAATGACCAGGGACGGCCGCCGCGCAACGGCCACGACGGTCGTGACGGACATCGCTGGATGCGCCATGGCGGCAACTTCATGCGCGCCTCGCTGATGATGCAACGGATCGATACCGACCAGAACGGCCAGATTTCCAAACAGGAAGCCACAGCCGCCTTCGACAAGCTGTTTGCGCGGATGGACCGCAACAAGGACGGCGTCATCTCGATCGACGACATGCCGGACCGACCGCTTCTGTAAGGCCGCACGAACTGTTCCTCCCGCTCCCTTCCCGCACCGGTGGAAGGAGCGGGAGGAATTGTGAATGCGTGTCGTTCGGCCGAAGGGCCCGCCTGAGCCCCTACTCGCGGTGTTCGTAGAAATCCTGCACGATCTTCCATGCCGCTTCTGCCGTATCGACGAAGCTGATCAGCTTGACATCGTCGGGCGCGATCGTGCCGAATTCGGCCAATGCCTCGAAATTGATGATCCTCCGCCAGAACGTCTCTCCGAAGAGGATCAGCGGCAGGCGCTCCATGCGGCCGGTCTGGATCAGCGTCAGGCATTCGAAGAATTCGTCGAGCGTGCCGAAGCCGCCCGGAAAGACCGCGATCGCCTTGGCGCGCACCATGAAATGCATCTTGCGGATGGCGAAATAGTGGAAGTTGAAGCTGAGCTCCGGCGTCACATAGGCGTTCGGCGCCTGCTCGTGCGGCAGCACGATGTTGAGGCCGATCGACGGCGCACCCTCGTCGGCCGCGCCGCGATTGCCCGCCTCCATCACACCGGGGCCGCCGCCGGTGACGATGACATATTCGTGGAAATTCAAGGTGGCCGAATATTTCGAGCAGAGCCGGGCGAATTTGCGCGCCTCGTCATAATAGACCGACGCCGCCTCCAGGTTGATGCGCTGGATATCGTTGCGGGCTGCCCAGGCGCTCTGGCCGGGAGCGGGAATGCGGGCGCCGCCGAACATGACGACGGTCGACTTGATGCCGCGTTCGGTCAGCATCATCTCCGTCTTCAACAGCTCCAGCTGCAGGCGGATCGGCCGCAATTCCTCGCGGCAGAGGAAATCCTCGTCGACATAGGCAAGGCGATAGGCAGGCGACATCGTCTGCGGCGTCTTCGGCACGGCTTCGGCGCGCTGCCTGTCGGTCGAGCTGCTCTTCAGCGGGTCCCATACGCCATCCTTGCGCCGCGAACCGCCGTTTCGTCCCTTCGCCATGTCGAAATGCCTTTCAGTATTGCCGGCTACGAAGCCGGATATGTCGCTATAACGCCTTGAATCCAGATATGATCTTGTCGGAAAAATCATTCCGTTCTACGGGTTCATGCTGTAGAGCAGGATACATCCCCGCCAACCGCATTCCGGAGACCCCGCCGTCTCCACGATAAAGATCGAAGTTTAAGGAATTCTCATGAGCGCCACCGACCTCGCATCCCTCGAAAAGATCATCGAAGCCGCCTTCGACAATCGCGACAATGTGAACACGTCGACGAAGGGCGAGATTCGCGATGCCGTCGAAGCAGCGCTCGATCTGCTCGATGCCGGCAAGGCCCGTGTCGCCGAACGTAGCTCAGACGGTGCCTGGACGGTCAATCAGTGGCTGAAGAAGGCCGTGCTGCTGTCCTTCCGGCTCAACGACATGGACGTGGTGAAGGGCGGCTCGGGCAACTCGACCTGGTGGGACAAGGTTCCTTCAAAGTTCGAAAACTGGGGCGAGAACCACTTCCGCGCCGCCGGCTTCCGCGCCGTGCCGAACTGCGTCGTGCGCCGCTCGGCTTACATCGCCCCGAACGCGATCCTGATGCCTTCCTTCGTCAATCTCGGCGCCTATGTCGGCGAAGGCACGATGGTCGATACCTGGGCAACGGTCGGCTCCTGCGCGCAGATCGGCAAACATGTGCATCTCTCCGGCGGCGTCGGCATTGGCGGCGTGTTGGAGCCGATGCAGGCGGGCCCGACGATCATCGAGGACAATTGCTTCATCGGCGCCCGTTCCGAGGTGGTCGAAGGCTGCATCATCCGCGAAGGCTCGGTGCTCGGCATGGGCGTCTTTATCGGCAAGTCGACCAAGATCGTCGACCGCGCCACCGGCGAGGTGACCTATGGCGAAGTGCCGCCCTATTCCGTCGTCGTCGCCGGCTCGATGCCGTCGGGCAATGCGACGATGGGCAACGGCCAGCCGGCGCCGCATCTCTACTGCGCCGTCATCGTCAAGCGCGTCGATGAAAAGACCCGCTCGAAGACCGGCATCAACGAGCTGCTCAGAGATTGATGACACCGGGACGTTGATCCGGTAAACAGACGGCGTCTTTTACGCGAGGCGGCCCCGCCTTGCCATGTCTTTGCCATTCCCGCCGGATAGTTCGACCGCCATGACCGCTACCGACCCCGTCGCCAATCTCCAGACGCTGATTCGCTGCCCGTCCGTGACGCCCGCCGAAGGCGGCGCGCTCACGGCGCTGGAGGCGATGCTTGCGCCGCTCGGCTTTACGGTCGACAGGGTGAAGGCGAGCGAAGAGGGAACACCCGACATCGAAAACCTCTATGCCCGCCTCGGCAAGGACGGTCCGCATCTGATGTTTGCCGGCCATACCGATGTCGTGCCGGTCGGCGACGAAGCCGCTTGGACGCATCCGCCCTTTGAGGCCCAGATTTCGAAGGGCGAGCTTTTCGGCCGCGGCGCCGTCGACATGAAGGGCGGCATCGCCTGTTTCGTCGCCGCCGTCGCCCGCCATATCGAGAAAAACGGGCCGCCCAAGGGCTCGATCTCCTTTCTTATCACCGGCGACGAAGAAGGCCCGGCGATCAACGGCACGATCAAGTTGCTGCAATGGGCGGCCGAGCGCGGCGAGCGCTGGGATGCCTGCCTTGTCGGCGAGCCGACCAATCCGGACAGGCTCGGCGACATGATCAAGATCGGCCGGCGCGGCTCGCTGTCGGGTAAAATCACCGTTCGCGGCGTGCAGGGCCATGCCGCCTATCCGCATCTTGCCGACAATCCGGTGCGCGGCATGCTGCAGCTGACGCAGGCGCTGATGGACCCGCCGTTTGACGGCGGCACCGACGATTTCCAGCCGTCGAACCTCGAAGTGACCACGGTTGACGTCGGCAATCCGGCGACCAACGTCATTCCGGCCAAAGCATCGGCAAGCTTCAACATCCGCTTCAACGACAGCTGGACCGTCGAAACGCTGCGTGCCGAAATCCTGCGCCGTCTGGAAGCCGCCGCAGGCAACGGCGCGTTGCGGCCGGGCCGCGAACCGGTGGCCTACGATATCACCTGGGCCGACCGGCCGAGCCATGTCTTCCTGACGCGCAACAATGCGCTGATCGCCTCGCTGTCATCGGCCGTCGAAAGCGTTGCCGGCCAGTCGCCTAAATTGTCGACCACCGGCGGCACGTCGGATGCGCGCTTCATCAAGGATTATTGCCCGGTCGTCGAGTTCGGCCTCGTCGGCCAGACGATGCACATGGTCGACGAGCGGGTCGCTGTCGCCGATCTGGAGACGCTGACGGCGATCTACGAAACCTTCATCGCCCGCTGGTTCGCCAATGCCGGGCTTTAGGGAAGTTCAATATTATCTGGCCGGCCTCTGGCTGCTGATCCGGCTGGATCCGCGCGGCTTCCGCTACCTCGACATGTCGGAGCGCGGCGTCAACCGCTCGTTCTGGGCGATGCTCTGGTGCCTGCCGCCGATGGGTATTTCCTGGCTCTGGTGGCGACAGGCCTTCCTGCGATCGATGCCGCCGAAAGCCGATGTCGATTTTGCCTTCTATTTCAGGCTCGGCCTCGTCGAGGTCGCCAATTGGTTCGTGCCGCTGATCTTTGCCGGGCTGCTGCTGCTTGCCTTCCGCATGGGCGAGCGTTTCGCGCCCGTCGTCGTCAGCATCAACTGGCTCGGCGTGCCGCTTTCCTATATCAACGGGCTGCTGCTGGCGCTGGTGTTCTTCCTGCCGGGATCCGTCGGCCTCGTCTCGCTGCTGCTGCTCGCCTTCATGCTGGCGCAGGTCTTCGTGCTGGCGCGCATTCTCCGGATGATCTGCCATGGTCATGCGCTCATGACCGGGGCGCTGACACTGGTGCTGCTCGTGCCATCGATGATCCTTTCGGAATATCTGCAGCACTTCCTCGGCATCTATCCCGTCTGAGCAGGTTTACGAGGGATCGTCAGCATTCCCGTCATTGGCATCGGTATCGGCGACCAGTCTTCGGCGATCGGGGATGACGTCGGGATAATCCACCTGCATGAAATAGAGCCCGTCCGGCGGCGCCACGGGGCCGCAGGCCTTGCGGTCGCGCGCTTCAAGCGCGGCCTCAACATCATCAGGCGTCCATTTGCCTTCGCCGGCGAGCTTCAGCGTGCCGGCGAAGGAACGGATCTGGTTGTGAAGAAAACTCTGCGCCGTGGCGCGGATCTCGATCAGCTCGCCGTTGCGCGTCACATCCAGCCGGTCGAGCGTGCGCACCGGGCTGTTTGCCTGGCAATGGGCGGCGCGGAAGGTGGAAAAATCGTGCCGGCCGACCAGCCTCTGGGCAGCGGTATGCATGACCTCGTGATCGAGCACCTTCGGCACCCACCAGGCCTTGCCGGCTTCGAGCGCCAGCGGCGCCCGGCGGCTGACGATGCGATAGAGGTAATGGCGCCGCAGCGCCGAAAAGCGGGCATCGAAGAATTCGGCAGCCGCCTCGACGTCGAGAATGGAGACGCGCTCGCCGGCAAGCCTCAGATGCGCGTTCAAGGCATTCTGCAGCTGGTAGGGCGACCAGTCCTTCGAAAGATCGGCATGGATCACCTGCCCCATGGCGTGGACGCCGGAATCGGTGCGTCCGGCGCCGCGGACCGACACCGTCTCGCCGGTCAGCGACAGCACCGCGGCCTCGATCGCTCCCTGCACCGAGGGACCGTTCTCCTGCCGCTGCCAGCCGACATAGGGGCCGCCGTCATATTCGACGGTCATGCGGAAACGCGGCATCAGGAAAGCCTCGTGCCCGCCGCAAGCGGCGTGCCCCTGAGGAAATCGGCCGCCGCCAGCGGCTTGCCGCCGGCCTTCTGCAGCCTGGTGAGCCGCACAGCGCCCGAGCCGCAAGCGACCACGAGATCATCCGTCAGCAATTGCCCGGCTGCACCCTGACCTTCAGCCAGTTCGGACCCGAGCACCTTTACCCGCTCCGGCTTGCCACCAATCTCAAGCTCGAACCAGGCCCCCGGGAATGGCGCGAGGCCGCGGATGTGATTGTGCACCTCCCGCGCATCGCGGGCGAAATCGATGCGGGTCTCGGCCTTGTCGATCTTGGCGGCGTAAAGCACGCCCTCTCCCGGCTGCGGCGTCAGCGGCAGGTCGTTCATTTCGAGTTTCACCATGGCCTCCGCCATTGCCTTTGCGCCGACGAGCATCAGCCGATCGTGCAGCTCGCCAGCTGTCATGTTTGGGCCGATCTCGACCTCGCGAGTTAGTGCGACGGCGCCGGTATCCAGACCCTTGTCCATCTTCATCACCATCATGCCGGTCTTTGCGTCGCCGGCCATGATCGCCCGCTGGATCGGCGCCGCACCCCGCCAACGCGGCAGCAACGAAGCATGGCCGTTGTAACAGCCATCGCGGGTGCCGTTCAAAATCGCTTCCGGCAGCAACAGCCCGTAGGCAACGACGACGCCGACATCGGCATTGAAGCCACGAAACCTCTCGCGCTCTTCGGGGTCCTTGAAATTGACCGGGGTGAAGACCGGCAGGCCGAGCAGTTCGGCCGCCTGATGCACCGGCGATTTCTGCAGATCGAGGCCGCGCCGCCCACCCGGCCGCGGCGGCTGCGTATAAACCGCAACAATCCTGTGGCCGGCATCGACGAGCAGGCGCAGGGTCGGAACCGAGAACTCCGGGGTTCCCATGAAGATGATGCGAAGAGACATTTTATCTCGCCAACTGAGGATCAACCGTCTTCAAACGGGTTTGCGAGCTTGAGATCAAGCCCTTCGAAATCTCGGCTATTGCGGGTCGCAAGCGTCGCGCCGTTTGCAAGGCAGATGGCGGCAATCATAGCATCCTTCGTTTCCATCGGCCGCCCCGCCTTTCTGCGTTCGGCGGCCAACAGGCCGTAGCGATGTGCAGCACTCAGGGAAAAACCGAGTGTGCGGCCGGCAAATTCCGACTCGATTCGATTGAAGTCGGACACCAGCGCTGTCTTTCGCCTGCCATCATCAAGGAGTTCAAGACCGTAACGCATTTCCGCGACGGCAATCGTCGTCAGGAAAAGCGCCTCGACGTCGTAGGCGTCCAGCCAGTTCAATATCCGATCGCTGTGGGTCCTCCCCTGCATTTCGGAAATCACATTCGTATCGAGAACGATCATGGGTCGAAGCGCGGCGGTTCGCGGTCGCGTTCGTGCCGAGATGCGGCTATGGCCTCCACTTCATCTTCGCTCAATCTTTCGTCACCCATCAGCGAGCGCAGGCGCTGGCCGGCGGAAGCTCCTGAGCGCTGCGCCGCAATCTGTCGGCGCATGATTTCGATCGCCTCTTCCGAAAGGCTGCGGCCATTGCGCTGCGCGCTTTCCTGAAGTTGCCGCTTCATCGCATCCGGAACGTCTCGAATAAGCAGGTCGCCCATTTCGGCACCTCCACTATGATATCAGTGATATCATAGTGCCTCGACGGTGAATTTTCAACGCAGCGTCAGAGCGCCTTGGACTTCGCCGCCTTGGTGAATTTCTTGATCACCATCTCCCGCTTCAGCCGCGAGATGTAATCGATGAACAGCACGCCGTTCAGGTGGTCGATCTCGTGCTGCAGGCAGGTGGCGAGCAGGCCGTCGGCTTCCACGGTCTGTTCCTTGCCGTTCCGGTCGAGATACTTGACCGAGACGGTGGCCGGGCGCTCGACCTCGGCATAATAATCCGGAATCGAAAGGCAGCCTTCCTCATAGACGGAGCGCTCGTCGGAGGATGTGAGGATCTCAGGATTGATGAAGACCTGCGGCTGCTTTTCCTCGCCTTCGCGCGAGATGTCGATGACGAGCATGCGGCGCGGCACGCCGACCTGGATGGCGGCAAGGCCGATGCCTGGCGCGTCGTACATGGTTTCCAGCATATCGTCGGCAAGACGCTGCAGGTCGGAATCCACCCGCTCGACCGGCTTGGACAGCTGGCGGAGAACGGGATCGGGAAGAATGATGAGTGGCTTGATGGTCATGGCGTTCCCATAACCCATCTTTTCCGACTATGGAATTATCCGGTAGGCGGGGAATACGCTTTTTTGCGTCCCCGCCTGGAATTTCGCCATATTGGCCTCAGGCAGCCTGTCGAGCGGCACCGGCAGAGCGGCCCTCCGGCCGGGCGCGGAAACGCCGCAGCAGCTCGATCAGGGTCTCCACCTCGTCCTTCAGGCGGCGGGTTTCCGCCGAGGAGTGCTCGACCATGTCCGAATTCTGCTGGGTGATCGCACCCATGTTGCGGACGGCGATACTGACCTCGTTGACGCCTGTCGCCTGATCGCGGGCAGCGGCGGCGATATCGGCGACGAACCGGTTGATGATGTCGATGCGGCTGATCATGTCGTTCAGCGCCTCGCCGGTGCTGGAGACGATGCCGACGCCCTGATTGACCTGGGTCGAGCTCTGCGAGATCAGGTTCTTGATCTCCTTGGCCGCTTCCGCGGTGCGCTGGGCGAGCTGGCGGACTTCCTGGGCGACGACGGCAAAACCCTTGCCGGCATCGCCGGCACGGGCCGCCTCGACGCCGGCGTTCAGCGCCAGCAGATTGGTCTGGAAGGCGATCTCATCGATGACGCCGATGATCTTGGAGATCCCGGTCGAGGATTTCTCGATGCCGGCCATCGCCGAGACGGCGCTGGTGACGAGTTCGCCGGAGTTCTTCGCCTTCTGCTGCGTCTCGCGCACGGCGTCCGACGCCTTTTCTGCATTGGCGGCCGTCTGGCCGACGCTGACGGACAGCTGCTGCAGAGCGGCCGAGCTCTCCTCGACGCCTGCCGCCTGCTGGGCAGTGCGCAGCGCCAGATCGTTGGTCGCATTGGAAATGACGTCGGCACCGCTCATGATATGGCCGGAGGTCTCGCGCACGGAGGCAAAGGACTGGCGAAGGGCGCTGACGGCGCGGTTGTAGTCCTCGGCCATCTGCCGGAAATTGCCAGGCAGGTCGGACGGCAGGGTGGCTTCGAGATCGCCGTTCGACAGCGCTTCGAGACCGCGGCGCAGCTGCTCCAGCGCGATCGCCTGATCGGATTCGGCCTGAGCACGCTCCTCTTCCAAGGCACGGCGCTTGGCTTCGAGCGTCTCGAGATAGACCGAGATGGAATAATCCATGTCGAGCATGCCAGCCTTGATGACGGCCGACAGTTTCTCGGCCAATGCCTTGCCCTCTCGGCGCGCGAAGATCGACGGCCACTGCTTCTCCATGATGCCCTTGACGAGCTCGGACATGACGATGGCGTAACCGCCAATATACCAGCGCGGCTCCAGCCCGATGCGGGCATGGGTGCGGCCGACCGCGGTCACGCCGTCGACATAGCTCTCGTCGAACGCGCCGCCGGCAAGATTGGCCCAATGATCCTGCTGGCGCTTCTTGGCATGGCCGACATGGTTCTTATCGGCGAAGAAGCCTGCGACAGCCGGGGTCTTGGCGATCTTGGCGTAGAATTTATCGAGGGCGCCGCCGATCAGCTCTGATATGACAGGGCGCAGATCCCGCATCGACTTGCGCGCCGCCTCATCCAGTTCGATGAAATCGAGGCGCTGCCTGAGGGCACTGTCGTTCTGCTGGGCGGTCATGGAGATCTCTGTACTTGGCGCGACGCACGCGGGAAGGAATTTCTGCGCCGCAGGTTTTGGCCAATATGGTTGAGCAATCGTTAAATCGGAGGGCGATTTCTTCTCCCCGAGCGAGGAAGAGCGGTCGCTTGCGAGGATATTGAGGGCGGCTCATTCCGTTCACGTTTTGATCTATATATCGCCATTTCTTCTGTTATGCTTGCGACATGACCGTCCATTCCGAATCGCTCGCCCTTGCCCTTGCCTCGATCAACCCGGCCATGCTGGCGCTTGTCGGCGGCGTTCTCGCCGCCCTCGCCCTGCTGGTAATCGTGCTTCTGCTGCGCGGCGCCAGCCTTCGCCGCGAGCAGGCGGAGGAAGCGAGCTTTCGTGCTCAGGAAAACGAAGCGCGCATGGCCGAGCTTTTGAAGATCCAGGCGGAGATGCAGGGCCGCATCGCGGCGATGACCGAGGTCTTCGGCGCGCGGCAGAGCGAACTCAACCAGACGATCAGCCAACGCCTCGACGGCATGTCGCAGCGCGTCAGCTCGACGATCACGGAGCAGACCAAATCGACGCATGAGAACCTCCAGCGGCTGCAGGAGCGGCTGGCGGTCATCGATGCCGCGCAGAACAATATCCAGACGCTTGCCAAGGATGTCGTCGGGCTGCAGGCCATTCTGTCCAACAAGCAGACGCGCGGCGCCTTCGGCCAGTCCAGGATGGAAACGATCGTCGCCGACGGCCTGCCGATGGGCGCCTACGCCTTTCAGCAGACGCTATCCAACGGTTCGCGGCCGGACTGCACGATCCGCATGCCGAACGGCGCGCCGCCGCTGGTGATCGACGCGAAATTTCCGCTCGAAGCCTGGAATGCGATCCGCGACGCCGGCAG
This sequence comes from Rhizobium sp. 10PS4, assembly GCF_032464805.1. NCBI lineage: Bacteria > Pseudomonadati > Pseudomonadota > Alphaproteobacteria > Hyphomicrobiales > Rhizobiaceae > Rhizobium > Rhizobium sp. 10PS4. The sequence continues at coordinate 17,224 of NZ_JAWDIW010000021.1, forward strand.
CCCCGAGGCCGGCAAGATCGCCGGCCAGCAGTTCCGCCGCGACATGGAGGTTCATATAAGGGACATTTCCGAGAAATATCTGATCCAGGGGGAAACCCAGGATACGGCCTTTCTCTTCGTGCCGTCCGAATCGATCTTCGCCGAGATCCACGAGCATTTCGAGCCGGTGGTGCAGAAGGCGCACCGCGCACGCATCGTCATCGTCTCACCGTCGCTGCTGATGCTGTCGATTCAGGTCATCCAGGCCGTGCTCAAAGACCAGCGCATGCGGGCGCAGGCGCATCTGATCCAGGGCGAGGTGGCGATCCTGATGGACGACCTCAGCCGCCTCGATGAGCGGGTGCGCAAACTGCAAGGCCATTTCGCCATGGCGCAGAAGGATATCGACATGGTGGTCACGTCAGCCGACAAGCTCACCAAACGCGGCGCCAGGATCGAAGCGCTGGAATTCGAGGCCGGCGGCGGCGATGCTAAGCCCGCCCGCGACGGCGAAGCCGCGGCCAAAACGGTGGAAAGCCGCACCGGTCTTCTGAAGCTGCGGGTGGTTGACGAGGAGTGACCGCTTCGGGCAGTGTCTCGCCCGCATGAAACAGTAGGAGCATGATGTCGTCCGAAAACCGCTCACACTTTTCGGCATCATGCTCCAGAAGACGGGACACATTCATGATCACAGTTTTCGGGTCCATCAACATGGATCTTATCGCCACGACCGAGCGCCTGCCGAAGCCCGGCGAGACGGTAGCGGGCAACGGCTTTGCCACGGCCGCCGGCGGCAAGGGCGCCAACCAGGCGCTGGCAGCGCGGCGCGCCGGCCGCTATGTGCATATGGCCGGCGCCGTCGGCAAGGATGCCTTTGCTGCGGATACGCTGGCCCTGCTCGATGATGCAGGCACCGATCTTTCTCTCGTCAACCATGTCGACGGTCCCACCGGCACGGCGCTGATCCTTGTCGGCGGCGACGGCGAAAACATGATTGCCGTCGTTCCCGGCGCCAACGGCCTCGTCACGCCTGCCAATGCCGAGACGGCGATCGGCCGCATGAACGAAGGAGATATCCTGATGCTGCAGCTTGAAGTGCCGGCTGCTGCCGTCGAAGGCGCGCTGTCGGCGGCCCGCGCCAAGGGCGTCACCAGCATCCTCAACCTTGCGCCGCTGATCCCCGATGCGCCGCGTCTCGGCCGGCTTGCCGATATCGTCATTGCCAACGAGACCGAGTTCGAGCGGCTCGCCGGGCAGGAGGGCATGGACGCGCAAGCGCGGGAGGCAGCCCTTGTGCATCTGCATGCGGAGACGGGCCAGACGCTGATCGTGACGCTCGGCGCCGACGGGGTCATCGCCATTCGTGACGGGGCGATTTCAAGGGCGCAGGGTCTCAAGATCGAACCTATCGATACGGTCGGCGCCGGAGACACCTTCTGCGGCTATTTCGCCGCCAGCCTCGACGACGGCCTCGATTTTGTCTCGGCGCTGCGCCGTGCGGCAGTCGCCGGTTCGCTCGCCTGCCTCAAGGCCGGAGCGCAACCTTCGATCCCCTTGTGTGAAGAAGTCGCAGACAGGATATGAAATCTTGAACGGATGGACGGCGACAGGCGCCGATGGGCTGTTTCGTATAGTGATGGGACCCCGGAGACTGTGGCCCGATGGGTCAACGCGGTGCCGGCAGCCCCTCATCCGCCTGCCTGCACCGGGTTAGCTCGACAAGTTCCGCTCAGTCTCTTCAATGCAAAAGGCGCCTGGGAGACCCGGCGCCTTTTGCATTCGAGAATTAATGCGTAATCGCGCGACGCGCGTCAGGCAGCGTTCGACGTCTGCTGTTCGTTAAGGAAGGCATAGATCGCCGAGGCGGAATCGGTGGCGCGCAGCTTGGCCACCAGATCGTGATCGCGCAGCACGCGGGCGATACGCGACAGAGCCTTGAGATGATCAGCGCCCGCGCCCTCCGGCGCAAGCAGCAGGAACACGAGATCGACAGGCTGGTCGTCCAGCGCCTCGAAATCGACCGGCTGCTCCAGCCGGGCGAAGATGCCGACGATCGAATGGATGTTTCCCAGCTTGCCGTGAGGAATGGCGATGCCGTTGCCGACTCCGGTCGAGCCCAGGCGTTCGCGCTGCAGGATGACGTCGAAAATCTCCCGTTCGGAAAGCCCGGTGATCCTGGAGGCTCTTGCAGCCAATTCCTGAAGCAACTGTTTCTTGGAATTTACTCTGAGGGCGGGAATGATCGCATCCTGATGGAGCAAATCTGCCAATGCCATTTCTTTTTCCTTCTGTCGCCGGGATCAAATCCAAGGAGCGGCGGCAATACCGCCGCTCACCACCCTGATCTCAGCCTTTGATACTGGCTGAATCGATCCAGCCAATATTTCCGTCGTGCCGACGGTAAACGATGTTCAGATGTTCCTTGCCGGGGCTGCGGAACAGGAGAAGCGGCTCGTCGGTCATATCGAGCGCCATCACGGCGGTCGCAACCGACATGGTCTTCAGCTGCTTCGTGCTTTCAGCGACGATCGCCGGAGAGAAATCGTCGGCGATTTCATCATCGTGATCAGGAACGGAATCCATGACCGTGTAGGAGACCTCTGCAAAACCATTCAGATGGCTTCCGGCGTGATGGTCCTTCAGCTTGCGTTTGTATCGCCGCAGCCGTTTTTCGATCCGCTGGGAGGCGGCGTCGAAAGCCAATTGCGGGTCGGTCGCCTCGCCGGCTGCATGCAGCACTACCCCGCTGTCGAGATGCAGCTTGCAATCCGCCGAGTAACGAGAACTCGCCTTTTCCACGGTCACCTGGCCGGAATATCCCCCGTCGAAGTATTTCGTGATGGCCATACCAATTTGGTCCTCGATCTTTTGACGGAAGGATTCACCAATTTCCATATGTTTCCCGGATACACGCACACTCATGGAGTTTCCCTTCTTATGGTCGTTTGCGGGTATCAGTTTACGCCAAGCCTCAGGTTCATCCAAGCACTTCGCACAATCTCAAGCAAGATCGGCTTAGGCCTGCGGGTCCTTGGTGCCCTTCTGATGCTGGGGATAACTCCAGACGCCGTTCACGGCGTCGATTGCGGCGGGCTTCTAGCCAGAGCTTGCCGAAAAGTCAATAGGGCGCAGAATCACCATCGGTAGCGCTCGGTAAACGTGTGGCGGATACCTTATCGGCCAGGGCATACCGCCGATCGTCACCCCATCCACTTTACGCGTTTCGCGCTTGCGTTGCGCCCCTTCCTGCGGGGATCGTCATGGCGGCGACACCCGATATGACGCAGACGAGTCCGATCCAGGCCGTCGGGCTCAGCCTTTCGCCGAGAAAGACGATGCCGATCGCAACACCGATCGGCACTCTGAGATAGGCTTGCGCGGTGGTTCCAACCGAACCCAGCGTCTGGACGAGGCGGAAATAGATCACAAAGGCAAGCGCCGTCGAAAAGGCGGAGAGGGCCAGCAGCGCCAGCAGCGATGCCGCCGAAGGATCGAGTTCCCACGGCCGATCGACGACGAGGCTCGTCGGCAAGAGAATGACCGCGCCTGAAATCAACGAGCCGGCCGCCGGCACTGCGGGATCGAGCCCCTTGAAGTTCTTGCTGAAAATCGCGGCACCTGCATAACAAATGGTCGCCAGGATGATGGCAAGCTGCGCCATCAGGTTTTCACCGAGACCGCCGAGCGCTTCGACGCCGATGACGAGGCAGATACCGGCAAGCCCGGCCATGACGCCGAAAAGCCTTCGCAGCGTCACCTGCTCATGGCGGGTGATCAGCACGGCCAGGAGGAAGGTGAAGATCGGCGTTGCCGAATTCAGGATCACTGCCAATCCGGCGTCGACGGACTGTTCCGCCCAGGCGATCAGCGTGAAAGGGACGACACTGTTCAGGCAGGCCTGAACGAAAAACCGCCGCCAGATAGTACGATCGCGCGGCAGACGGACACGCCGGTGGCGCAGGACGGCCAGCAGAATGCCACCGGCAATCAGCGTGCGGGCGGCGATCAACGTTATCGGCGGGATCGTTTCCACGCCGATCTTGATGAAGCTGTAGGAGGAACCCCAGAGGGTCGCCAGCACCAGCAGCAGGAAAAGCTCCCTGGCAAGGTTGGAATTATGCGGCGTCATGGTCGGCATTTCGATGTTCGTTGAAGACAATTCAAAGGGTTGCAGCCGTTGCGCGTCTGAAAAGACGCGTGGCGCTGGAGAGGAATAACGGGATTTGCGGGCCGGATGCTTCGATCCAGGTCGAAGCATTGCTGCGTCAGAAGCCTGCGACCTTGGCGAGCGCCCGCTTCTCGCGGCGGCGCTGGACCGAAGAGGCGATGTTCATTGCCTCCCGGTATTTCGCAACGGTGCGGCGGGCGAGATCGACGCCGCCCTTCTTCAGCATGTCGACGATATCGTCATCGGAAAGCACCGCCTCCGGGCTCTCCTGCAGGATCAGCGCACGGATCTTGTGACGCACGGCCTCGGCCGAATGGCTGTCGCCGCCGGCAACGGCGCTGATCGAGACGGTGAAGAAATATTTGAGTTCGAAGAGGCCGCGCGGCGTCAGCATATATTTGTTCGACGTGACGCGGCTGACGGTGGATTCATGCATCTTGATCGCCTCGGCGACCGTTTTCAGGTTCAGCGGGCGCAGGTGATCGACGCCGTGCAGCAGGAAGGCGTCCTGCTGGCGGACGATTTCGCTTGCCACCTTCATGATGGTTTTTGCCCGCTGGTCGAGGCTTCGCGTCAGCCAGTTGGCGCTCTGCAGACAATCGGAGAGGAAGGCGTGGTCCTCGCCGTTCTTCGTCACACGGGAAAAATAGGACTGGTTGACCAGCACGCGCGGCAGCGTATCCGGATTGAGCTCGACCAGCCAGCTGCCGTCCGTGGCGGACCTGACGACTACATCCGGCGTGATCGCTTCGGAAACACCCGCTTCGAAGCCGCTGCCGGGCTTCGGATTGAGCTGACGGATCTCGCCGAGCATGTCGAGAAGATCTTCCTCGTCGACGCCGCAGAGCCGCTTCAGCGTGGCAAAATCGCGCCGGGCCAGCAGTTCGAGGTTTTCGACCAGAGCCTGCATGGCCGGGTCGTATCGGTCCATCTGCCTGAGCTGGATTGCCAGGCATTCGGCGAGGCTGCGGGCAAAAACACCCGGCGGATCAAGGCTCTGGAGGGTGGCGAGCACGCGCTCGGCCTGTGCGAGACTCGTGCCCAGCCCCTCGCCCGCCTCGACGATATCGGCCTGCAGATAACCGCAGTCGTCGAGCTGGTCGACGAAATTCTGCGCGATCAGCCGGTCGGCCATGTCAGGCAGGACGAAGGGGATCTGCTGGGCGAGATGATCGCGCAGCGACACCTGGCCGGCGACGAAATCGTCGAGATCGTAGTCGGCGCCCTCGCCACTGCCCGGCATCGACTTCCACTGGCTGACGAGCTCCGGCGCATCGAGGCGCTGCGGGGCACCGTCATCAGGAAAGACATTGGTGTAATTGGCGTCGAGTTCGTCGGTCAGCCGGCTGGTGCTGGCGCTGCCGCCATTGTCATACCAGTCGCTGGAGAGCGCCTCGGCGCGGTTGTCGTAGCCATCGTCGGAGCCGGCATCCTCGGGCTGATGAGCATACTCTCCATCTTCGGCATCGCCGCGTTCGCCGCCCGCCTCGCCGTCATTCGACGGAAATTCGAGCAGCGGGTTCTTCTCCACTTCAAGGGCGATGAACTGGTTGAGTTCGAAATGAGTCATCTGCAGCAACTGGATGGATTGCATCAGTTGCGGTGTCATCACCAAAGACTGGGTCTGGCGCAGGAAAAGATTGGCGGACAGTGCCATGACGGACGCGAAACTCCCCTCGATTCCTCCGGGAAACCGCGTCCGATCAAGGCTTCAGGCCACGGAAATCCAAGTTGGCCCAAAAATTGCTTTTTTATTGTATTTGGTCAAGCGGAACTATGACGGCACGGTGAATTTCTGCCGATCCGGCCTAAAATCATCCGGATCCGGCGTCAGAGGCTGAAATTGTCGCCAAGGTAGAGCCGGCGCACTTCCGGATTGTTGACGATGTCGTTCGCCCGGCCATGGGTCAGCACCTCACCGGCATGGATGATGTAGGCGCGGTCGATAAGGCCCAGCGTCTCGCGCACATTGTGGTCGGTGATGAGGACGCCGATGCCGCGTGCCGTCAGGTGGTGAACGAGATTCTGAATGTCGGCGACCGAAATCGGGTCGACGCCGGCAAAGGGCTCGTCGAGCAGCATGAAGGTCGGGTCGGTCGCAAGCGCACGTGCGATTTCGAGGCGACGGCGCTCACCGCCGGACAGGGCGACGGCGGCACTTTTGCGCAGCTTCTGGATATGGAATTCTTCCAGCAGCTCGTTCAGCTTCTGCTCGCGCTCAGCCTTGTCCTTCACATGCACTTCGAGGACGGCGCGGATATTCTCTTCCACCGTCAATCCGCGGAAGATCGAGGCTTCCTGCGGCAGATAACCGACGCCGAGACGCGAGCGGCGGTACATCGGCATGGTCGTGACGTCGTTGCCGTCGATCTCGATCGTGCCTTCATCGACCGGCACGAGGCCGGTGATCATGTAAAAACAGGTGGTCTTGCCGGCGCCGTTCGGGCCGAGCAGGCCGACGGCCTCGCCACGGCGCACCACCAGCGAGACGCCGTTGACGACGCGCCGCGTCGCATAGGTCTTCGTCAGACCTCGTGCGATCAGCGTTCCCTGATAGCGGCTCTTGTCGGCGGCACCCGCAGCTTGTGGCCCGGGCTTGCCGAACATGGTGGATAGCGATGATAATTTCACGTGGGAGGCCGGCTTCTCAGTTCTGCTTCTGCTGCTGCGCATTCGGCTGCGATTTCGGATCGAGCTGAATCTGGACACGCCCGCCGCAGCTTTCAAGCTGCGCCTGACCGGTCTGCATGTGAACCGTCAGTTTGCAGCCGGTAAAGACGTTCGGCCCGTCCGACAGAATAACTTTATTCCCCTCATCCGCCGTGAGGATGAAGGTCTGCGAGGCCATGTCGAAATTGCCGTCATCGGCGGTCGCCGTCTGCGTGCCCGAGCTCAAAAAGACCTTGTCCGTCACCAGGATCTTGTCGATATCAGCACTTCCCGATGCAAGCGAGGCCGACTGCTCCGGCTGCGCTGCCGGCTGCGCGCCGTCAGCAGCCGGCTTTGCCGCCTTGTCCTTGTAATAGACGGTCATCTTGCCGGACTGCATCGTCGTCGTCCCCTGGACGACCTTGACGTTGCCGGTGAAGAGCGCGGTGTGTTCCTGGTCGTGGATCTCCAGCTTGTCGCTTTCGATCTGGATCGGCTGGTCGTTGGACAGCTTCATGCCCGGCATCGTCGCCGTCGCCTGCGCGCCGGCGCCGGTGGCCGTCAGAATAAGGGCAAATGCGCCGGCAATGAATGCCATACCTGTCTTGCAAGTGGAAATGCGACAATCTTTTGTCATGGATGACCCGGCTGGTTAAGTGCCCTGTTTATGGATGGTGGATGGATCGACATTCATGCGAACATTCCCCTCGAATGTGATCACCCGCCCCTTATCTGTTATCTGAAGCGTCTTCGCAACAATGGAGGCATTGTCCTTGGTGATGGTGACGGGGTCGTCGCTCCGCATGTTTCCGCCCTTGATGTCGAGCTGCGCGGACTGGAAATTCGCATTGAGGCCGCTGCTCAGCACCAGAGTGAAGGGAGCCGTCATATGCAGATTGTCGGTGGCGCGGTTGTAGTCGGCGGTCGAGGCGACGACGCGGGCGATCAGACCGTCATTCATCGGCACGGCGGCCTTGATGGTTTCGAGGGTGATGAGATCGGGATTGCGGATATCCTGCAGCGCCCTTTCGGCCAGCATCGAATAATTGATGCCGTCGGAATTGCGACCCGATATCGCCGGCTTTTCCATCACGACCTTGCCGTTCTCGATCTTGGCACCTTCCATCGTGATGTTCTCGGGCAGATAGATGCTGACCAACGCCACCGCGGTAAGGCTCGCCGCGACGATGAGGGCCGCCACCGGCAGCAAGATCTTCAGCCGCCGCACGCGGGCGGAATGGAACAACGCATCGCCATAGGCGCTCCTGCCGGACCCTGAATAGGCGGCATGTCCGTTGTTCTTCAGGGTATCGAGCATAGGCCTCGTCCATGTGCGGTGATCGCCGCGCTTCGATAACAAAGCCGGCCGCCAATCACAGTTCGTTTCGCATTATTACATTGGCTTGCCAATATGGAATTTTTTCTGCAACAAGCAACAAAATGGAAAAACATTGAAAAGTGGCATTCGTACGGGCCGCTGCCACCCTATTTCACCGGATCGATCGGCGGCAAGCCGAAGCCGGTGCCAGCGCTGGAGGTTTCTATGGACAGTTCGATGATCGCCGATCGCCGGCGGCTGCGCCGCAAGCTCGGCTTCTGGCGCCTCGTCGCAGTGGCCCTCATCGTGGCACTTGGTTTCGCCTTCTACCGCTTTGCTCTCGGCGATGCCGGGACGCAGCGCCCGCACATCGCCCATGTGACGATATCCGGGCTGATCGTCGACGACGACGAGCTTCTCGAGCGGCTGAAGAAGGTCGAGACCAGCGACCAGGTGAAGGCAGCGGTGATTTCGATCTCCTCGCCCGGCGGCACGACCTATGGCGGCGAAAAAGTCTTCAAGGCGATCCGTGCGATATCGGCCAAGAAGCCCGTCGTCTCCGACGTGCGCACGCTCGCCGCCTCCGCCGGCTACATGATCGCCACCGCCGGCGATACGATCATTGCCGGTGATAGCTCGATCACCGGTTCGATCGGCGTCATCTTCCAGTATCCACAGATCCAGCCGCTGCTCGACAAAATCGGCGTCTCGCTGCAGGAGATCAAGTCCTCGCCGCTGAAGGCCGAGCCCTCGCCCTTCCACGAGGCGAGCGAGGAAGCCAAGGCGATGATCCGCAACATGGTGGTCGACAGCTATAACTGGTTCGTCGACCTGGTCGCCGACCGGCGCAAACTGCCGCGCGACGAGGTGCTGAAACTGGCCGACGGCACGATCTATACCGGGCGCCAGGCGCTGAAGGCGAAACTCGTCGATACAATCGGCGGCGAGGCTGAGATCCGCGCCTATCTGACGTCACGCGGCGTCGACAGCGATCTGCCGATGGTAGACTGGGACAAGAAGAGCAATACGCCCTTTCTGCTCGCTGGGGCTGTTTCGCGGTTGATTACGATCTTCGGTTATGGTGATCTCATGAAAACCCAGGATATCAATGGAATCCTGCCCCCAAAGTTGCTTCTTGACGGGCTGCTTTCAGTTTGGCAGGTTGGCCACGATTGATAAGAAATCAATAATTTAAGGGGGCGAAAGTGATCAAGTCTGAATTGGTGCAGATTGTTGCGGCACGCAACCCGCATCTCTATCATCGCGACGTCGAGAATATCGTCAACGCGGTTCTCGACGAGATCACGGATGCACTGGCTGCGGGTAACCGAGTCGAATTGCGCGGCTTTGGCGCCTTTTCGGTCAAGAACCGCCCTTCGCGCTCCGGCCGCAACCCGCGGACCGGCGATACCGTCTTCGTCGAGGAGAAGTGGGTTCCCTTCTTCAAGACCGGCAAGGAGCTGCGCGAGCGGCTTAATCCCGGCCAGGCCGACGAAGAGGATTGAGCCGTCGCTGCCTGCGGCGAAACCGCACTTGAACTCGAGGGCCGTTTTCCTATTCTGGTAACGCATCGTGCTTTACGTGTCCTACAAGGACACATAGCGCTGCAAGCATGAAACGCGCCCTTCAAAAAGACCGGCGCAATCTGCCGCGTGGAGACCTCAAATGGCCAAGAAGATCGTCAACCTGTTGATTTTGCTGCCGCTCGGCGTCATTCTCATCGTCTTCTGCGTCGCCAACCGGCAGAGCGTCACGCTCGCCTTCAATCCGTTCCGGCCGGAAGACCAGGTGCTTGCAGTTTCCGCGCCCTTCTTCGTCTTCCTCGTCGTCGCGCTGATCACGGGCATGCTGATCGGGGCGGCCGCCACCTGGTTCAGCCAGGGCAAACACCGCAAGCGCGCCCGCACCGAGGCCAAGGAAGCCATCCGCTGGCAAAGCGAGGCCGACCGCCACAAGAACCGCGCAGAAGAAATTGCCGGGCAGCTGCCGGCGCGGTAAAACTGGTCAATATTCGATTGGCTCGGGTTCGGCGGCCGTCAAACCGGAAAAAAGCTCAGTTCCTCATAGTCGCCCTCCGGCGACGCACCGTTGCCGGTCACGCGGAAACCGTGGGCGAGGTAGAACGCCTTTGCCCGCCGGTTCTTCACCAGGCACTTCAGCCGATACCGGTGCTGCGGCCATTCCGGCAGGGCGTGCAGCAGCGCCGTGCCTGCGCCCTGACCCTGGAATTCCGGTTTTAGGTAGAGCATGTGGATGAAATCGTCCTCCGGCCAAAGCGACAGGAAACCGGCGACGCTGCCGCTTTCATGCGCGCAGACGAAGACCGTCTCGCCATTGGTATGGGCGGCGAAATCCTCGCGATGGAATTTGCCCGGATCGACCCAGACGAATGTTTCACGGCGCACGGAAAGATAGATCTCCGCAAGCACGTCCTGATCTTCCGCCCGCGGCGGCCTGATGGTCCACGTCATCATGCCGATTTAAACAAACCCTCCGCCCGCGCCAAGCCTAACTGGCTGCCATCTTCGCGACGACGGCGGCATTGAAATCCGAAAAGAACCCTTCGGCGAGCTTCTGCGAGGTCGAATCGAGCAGGCGGGCGCCGAGCTGGGCGAGCCTGCCGCCGAGTTCGGCCTTCGACCGGTAGTGCAGGATCGTCTCGGTGCCCCTTTCCTCAAGCACGATATCGGCGCTGCCCCTGGCGAAGCCGGCAAGGCCGCCCTTGCCTTCGGCCGACAGCGTATAGCTCTTCGGCGCATCGACATTGGAAAGCGTCAGCAGCCCGTGGAAGGTGGCAGACAGCAGGCTGAACTTGACCTTGATCGTTGCCTCGAAGACATCAGGCGACAGTCGCTCGATGCTCTGGCAGCCCGGAATGCAGCCGCGCATGATCTCGGGATCGTTGAGTGCTGCCCAGACGATGTCCCGCGGCGCGGCGATGCGTTCTTCGCCGGTGAAATCCATTCGATGGCCCCATCTTCGATTCGCTCATCTTATCCCAGCGGGAAAGCGCTTTGCCAGGGCGGCACGGAATGTTATCTGCCGGGTTGCGATCTGACACGCACCTGACACACAAGGGACGGGCCGATGAACGACGAACTGAAGCCCTGGAGCGTGACGGCAAGCCGCATCACCTACGAGGATCGCTGGATCCGTGTCCGGAGCGACGATTGCATCACCGCCGATGGAATCGTCGTCGCGCCCTTCCATGTGCTCGATTATCCCGACTGGATCAACGTCATACCTGTGATGCCCGACGGACGCGTGCTGCTGACGCGGGAATATCGGCATGGCCGCGGCGAAATCGTGCTCGGTCTGGTCGCCGGCAGCCTCGAACCCGGCGACAGCAAGATCGGCGATGCGGCGATGGCGGCGGCCGAGCGCGAACTCCGGGAGGAGACCGGCTATGAAGCCTCGACCTTCGTCAAGCTGCTCACCTCCTATCCGAATGCCGCCAACCACAGCAACGTGGTGACGAGCTGGCTGGCGCTCGGCCTCAGCCGAGTCGGCGAACCGTCTTTTGACCCCGGAGAGAAGGTTGAGCTGCTGTTTGCGGATCTTGCTGCCATCCTCGGCGAGCTGCAGTCCGGCGCGGTCATCATGCAGTCGATGCATGTCGCGGCCCTTTATGCGGCGGAAAGCTGGCTTCGCAGACAGGCCTCCGAGGGCTTGAAATAGGCGCCGCGCCGGGAAAACCCTGTCCGCTTGCCCGGGCCGGCCGGCAGCGCAGTTGATCCGCCCCGCTTTTCTGGGCTACTGCATATTCAAAGTGCCGCAGCGCGCTTTGCGCGTTTCAAAAGACGCCCAGGCCTGCAGCCGACACAAAGCCGATAAGACACCCCGACAGAGACGCGGAAGAGCACGTTGAAACAGAGAGAAGGCCGGCCGGGCCAGAAGAAAACATCGGGTCCTTCCGGTGAAAACCGCAGGGACGATCGGGCAGGCCGGCCGCCGAAGCCGGTCTCGCGGCCCGCGGCGAGCCGTGAGGCGGTGCGCGAGGCTGCTGTGCCTGCCGCCGTCGTGCGTCCCCTGATGACACGCAGCGGCGAGCGCCCGACCGAGCGCGTGCCGGTCATCCTCGAATCGCTCGGGGCCGGTGACTTCCATCTGATCGACAGCGGCAACCGCGAAAAACTCGAGCAATACGGCCCCTATCGCATCATCCGTCCGGAAGCCCAGGCGCTGTGGCGGCCTTCTCTGGCGCCCCAAGTCTGGGAAAAGGTCGATGCCGCCTTCACCGGCGACACCGACGAGGAAGGCACCGGCCGCTGGCGCTTCCCGAAGGAGGCACTCGGCGAGACCTGGCCGCTCAACCTGCTCGGCGTCGATTTCCTCGGTCGCTTCACCTCCTTCCGCCATGTCGGCGTCTTCCCCGAACAGATCGTCCACTGGAGCTGGATGAAGGATCAGGTCGAAAAGGCCGGCCGGCCGCTGAAAGTGCTGAACCTCTTCGGTTATACCGGCGTCGCCTCGCTGGTTGCCGCCGCAGCCGGCGCCGAGGTCACCCATGTCGACGCCTCGAAGAAGGCGATTGGCTGGGCGCGGGAAAACCAAGCGCTCGGGCGCATGGAGAAGCTGCCGATCCGCTGGATCTGCGAGGATGCGATGAAATTCATCCTGCGCGAGGAACGCCGCGGCAGCCAGTACGATATCATCCTCACCGATCCGCCGAAATTCGGCCGTGGCCCCAATGGCGAAGTCTGGCATCTCTTCGAGCATCTGCCGTTGATGCTCGATGTCTGCCGCGAGATCCTGTCGCCGAAGGCGGTGGGCCTGGTGCTGACGGCCTATTCGATCCGCGCCAGCTTCTATTCGATCCACGAGCTGATGCGCGAGACGATGCGGGGCGCCGGCGGTGTGGTCGAATCCGGCGAGTTGGTGATTCGCGAAGCCGGCACCGACGGCAAGACGCAGGGCCGCGCGCTTTCCACCTCCCTCTTTTCCCGCTGGGTGCCGAAATGAGCAAGGACTTCCACGATCAGGGACCGCGCAGGGTCGGACAGGTGAAGGAAGTCACTTCGCTCGCCAATCCGATCATCAAGGATATCAAGGCGCTGACGAACAAGAAGTCTCGCGAGGAAAGCGGCACGTTCCTCGCCGAAGGGCTGAAGCTCGTCATCGATGCGATCGAACTCGGCTGGGCGATCCGCACGCTGGTCTATGCCAAGGCCGCCAAGGGCAAGCCGCTGGTCGAGCAGATGGCGGCAAAGACCGTCGCCTCGGGCGGGCTGGTGCTCGAGGTCAGCGAAAAGGTGATCGCCTCGATCACCCGCCGCGACAATCCGCAGATGGTCGTCGGCATCTTCGAGCAGCGCTGGACGCCGCTGAAGGGTATCCGACTGAGCGAGGGCGAGACATGGGTTGCGCTCGACCGAGTACGCGACCCCGGCAATCTCGGCACCATCATCCGCACGGCCGATGCGGCAGGTGCTTCCGGCATCATACTTCTCGGAGAAACGACCGATCCCTTCTCGCTTGAAACGGTGCGGGCCACCATGGGCTCGGTCTTTGCCGTTCCGGTCGCGCGGGCGACGCCTGAGGAATTCATTGCCTGGCGGAAATCGGCCGGCGTTTCCGTCGTCGCGACGCATCTTGCCGGGGCGGTCGATTACCGGACGATCGACTACCGGAAAAAGCCCGTCGTGCTGTTGATGGGCAACGAGCAATCCGGCCTGCCCGAGCAGTTGGCCAGGGAGGCCGACGCGCTTGCCCGCATTCCGCAGCAGGGCCGCGCCGATTCCTTGAACCTCGCCGTCGCCACCGCCGTCATGCTTTTCGAGGCACGCCGCCATCTCCTCTCACTTGCCGAGGGCAAATGACCGAACAGACGCATGCACGCCCGGCGCTGTTTTCGCGCCCGGCACCGATCCTCTTCTTCATCGTCGTCGCCGTTCTGATCGACCAGGCCGTCAAGATCGCCGTTGATCATTACCTGCCGCTGCAGGAGGCGGTGCCCGTCGTTCCGATGCTGGCGCTCTACCGCACCTATAATCTCGGCGTCGCCTTTTCGATGCTATCAGGCATGGACGGCTGGTTCATCGTCGGCATGCGGCTCGTCATCGTCGCCTTCGTCATCTGGCTATGGTACCGCACGGCGAAGGATCGCTGGATCGCTCATCTCGGTTATGCGCTGATCATCGCCGGCGCAATCGGCAATCTCGTCGACCGCTTCGCCTATGGGCATGTGATCGATTACATTCTTTTCTACACCGAGAGCTGGTCCTTCGCGGTCTTCAATCTCGCCGACAGTTTCATCACCATCGGGGCCGGCTGCGTCATTCTCGACGAGTTGCTGCTGCCGAAAAAGGCCAGCCGCTAAAATCTTATCGAAATCCTGAAGGCATTCGGAACGGGCCTCATGTTAGTCAGATAGCATGCAGAACCTGGGACAGTTGCAGGAAAGATTGTCCGCCGCCTTCGGTGGACCCGCCGCCAAGCCGCATGAGAAGCGGATGGAGGTCCTTTCCCCGCGGCCGAACGTAGCGGCACCCCGGGGCGCCGATGACCGCCAGAGCGGGCCTGCACCGACACGGCGCCTGCTGTTCTACTGGCTTGGCGGCGCCGGCCTTCTTGCCGCAACGATCCTGATGCTGCTTGCCCACGCCGGCGATCCGCTGCTGCTTTCGGGTGGTCTCGTCATCCTTGGCCTTGCCGTCATCGCCAGTTATGCCCTGTTGATGGTTCGCTCGCGCAGGGCCGGGCAGCGCTCCGGTCAACCCATGCCGGATTGGGACGCCGGCGTAAAGCTTTTCGCCGACGTGCACGACGTGCTCGGCGACATCACGGTCAGCCGCACCATGGACCGGCGCATCATCGCCGCCAACGATACTTTTCGCCGCCTGACTGGACGGCTGCGTCCGGAAGGACGCACCTGCGAGGAGATCGGGCTTGCCTTCCGCCCCGGGCCGGTACCGCATTGCTACGACGTCGAGATTTCGACGCCGGAGGGCCAGCGCATCTTCCTCTGGCGCGATGTCGTCACCCGCGACCCGGCAAACGGCCGCCTGCTGCTGCAGAGCGTTGCCCGCGACGTGACCGACGAGCGGCTGATCGCACAGGGCCGCGAGGAGGCTCGCCAGAAGGCCGAGTATAACAGCGCCGCCAAATCGAGGCTGCTTGCCACCGTCAGCCACGAGGTGCGCACGCCGCTTTCCGGCATCCTCGGCATGACGCATCTGATCGCCGAGACGCGGCTGACGCAGGAGCAGCAGAACTATCTCGCAAACATCCGCCAGTCCGGCCACGCCTTGACGCAGCTCGTCGAGGATCTGCTCGACTTCTCCACCATCGAAGTCGGCCGCTTCGCGCTGCACCCGCGCTCGGAATCGCTGCGCAAACTGCTGGAAAGCGTCGTCGAGATGCTCGCCCATCGGGCGCATGAAAAGGGCATCGAGATCGGCGCCACCGTGTCATCCGACGTGCCCGAAAATATGAGCTTCGATCCGGCGCGGCTGCGCCAGGTTCTGTTCAACGTTATCGGCAATGCCGTGAAGTTCACCCAGGTCGGCGGCGTCTTCATCCGCGTGTCGCTCGACGCCGGCGACTTGCTGATCACCGTCACCGATAGCGGTCCCGGCATGACGGCGGAGGAGCAGGCGCGCGTCTTCGGCGAGTTCGAGCAGGGCGGGAGCGTTGCCGACAAGAGCAGCGGCACCGGGCTCGGCCTTGCCATCTCCGCCCGCATCATGCGCGAATTCAACGGCGCGCTGACGGTTGCCAGCGAAATGGGCAGAGGCAGCGAATTCACCATCCGCTTCCCTGTCGATATCGGCAGCGAGCGCCCCGACCGGCGAAACACGCTGCTTGCCGGCAACAGTGTCGTGCTGCTGGCACCGGCAGGTGCGGCGCGCACTGCCATCGCCGAAACGATCACTGCGCTCGGCGGTCTCTGCCATCTCGTCGGCGACGGCGAGACGGCGCGGGCAACGCTGCTCGAACTGGCGAAGGGCGGACGGCGGCCGACCGACATCATCATCGACCATCGCATGTCGGCGGAATTTTCCGCTCATCTTGCCGATCGCGCCGACATCGCCGCACTTGGCCTGCGCAAGGTCCTGCTCGTCAATCCGGAAGAGCGCAGCGCCCACCCGCTCGACCTCTTCGATGCCTGGCTGATCCGGCCGCTGCGCGAACAGTCGCTGATCGACGTGCTGCGCGGGCGCATGCGCGGCATGGAGAAGCGCGACGCGCTGAACGACAACCAGCCGGGTTTCGGGCTTTCGGTGGCGGAGACGCTGGTTGCCGCCAGCGGGCTCAGCATCCTGCTCGGCGAAGACGATCCGATCAATGCCATGCTGGTGCGTGTCGTTCTGGAAAAGGGCGGGCACAAGGTGCGCCATGTCGAGGATTTCGAGACACTGCTCGACTGTGCGCTCTGCGAGGCCAATGCCCGGCCCGATATCATCATCAGCGATCTCTCGATGCCTGGCGGCAACGGTATCGACATGCTGGGACGCCTGCGTGGCCACGAGCGGCGGCTCGATCTCGCGCCGGTGCCGGTGATCGTACTGACTGCCGACAAGAGCGACGAATCACGCCGCCAAGTCTTGCTCAACGGCGCCAATCGCGTCATGATAAAGCCGGTCGATCCGGTGCGGCTGCTGACCGAAGTTCAGGCGGTTGCCGCCCTTTCCGCCCGCCGAGCAGAGGCGCGGTGAGCGCCTCAGAAACCGGCACGCTTCTTGCGCTTGGAAATTCAAAATGTCACTTTCCTGTCGTAGAGAAGTGTTTTATGGCGTCGATAAGCCGGTAACGGGAGAATCGTCATGTCCGCCATCGACATCCTGAATCGTGACACCACGGCGGAGGCTGCACGGCCCTCGACGGCTGCCGTGCAGAAGGACGGTGATATCCTCGGCCGCATCGGCAATCTGGAGACCCGCCTTGCCCGCACAGCACGCGAGATCGATGCCGCCCAGGCCGTGCGCTACCGCGTCTTCGTCGACGAAATGAAGGCGCAGCTGCCGGTGGACGCCATGCGCCGCCAGCGCGATGTTGATGCCTATGACGCTGTCTGCGATCATCTTCTCGTGCTCGACCGCTCGATCGAGGGCGACCCGGAAGACCAGATCGTGGGCACCTACCGGCTGCTGCGTCAGGATGTCGCTATCGCCAATGGCGGTTTTTACTCGGCTTCCGAATTCGAAATCGAGGGCCTTGTCGCCAAACATCCGGACAAGCGCTTCATGGAACTCGGCCGCTCCTGCGTGCTGCCGGAATACCGTACCAAGCGCACCGTCGAGCTCCTGTGGCAGGGCAACTGGGCCTACGCGCTGAAGCACGGCGTCAGCGCCATGTTCGGCTGCGCCTCTTTCCCCGGCGTCTATCTCGAAAGCCACGCGCTGGCGCTGTCCTTCCTCTACCACAATGTGCTGGCGAAGAACGAATGGGCCGTCGGCGCCCTGCCGCATCTGGCCCGCAACATGGACCTGATGCCGGTCGAGGCCATCAACCCGAAGAGGGCACTGATGGCCCTGCCGCCGCTGATCAAGGGCTATCTGCGCCTCGGTGCGATGGTCGGCTCCCACGCGGTCGTCGATCATGCCTTCAACACGACCGACGTGCTGATAGTGCTGCCAATCTCCAGCATTTCGGACCGTTATCTGAATTATTACGGCGCCGACGCCGGCCGCTTCGCGAGCTAGAACCTTTCCTAGAGCCTTTCCGGGCGCCGGCAATGCTTCAGGGCATGATCTCTATCGGGGTATGAGTGGGGACGCGGGCCCAGATTTCGCGCATCTCCGAGTTGGTTACTGCAACACACCCATCGGTCCAATCCCAAAGGTGGTGGACGTTTCCGAACAGGCCCCAGCCATTGGGAAGCCCGTGGATCATGATATCGCCCCCGACTGGAAAGCCTCCGGCTTCAGCGTTGCGCCGATCATCCGGGCTTGGATAGGAAATGTGCAGGCTCAGATAGGCCATAGACTTTGGATTTCGCCAGTCTATTTCATAACGCCCTTCAGGTGTTTTCTCGTCACCTTCTCGTTGCTTGGGCCCGGCATCGGCAGCCGTGCCGAGAGAAATCCGGTATGTAGAGATGGGAGCGTCGCCTCTGAGAAGGACCATGCGGCGTTCGGATTTATAGACGCGGATGAGGTCAGCCCGTTGTTCCGATGGCGCATCTGGAGGCGGCGAGCCTGAGCCGACCCTCGCCATCAATTTCGTATAAGCCAAACAGCTGGCGACCACGATGGCTAGAACAACAAGCTTGTTTCTCAACATGATCTCATCTTCAGGAGCTGCGCTCGAGGCTATGCACGATCGGCCGGCAACGGCCAGAACATGATGCCGAAAAGTGTGCGCGCGTTTCGGGCGACATCCTGATCTACCGGCCGGGTAATCATGATGCCTTCACCCCTCTGCGCCAGTCTAAAGCCGGATAAGTGCCCAGCCGACGCGCTGTCGGCCAGGCACCAATAGGCGCCTCACATGCGCGGGCGCGTTTACGACCCCCCGTAGGCGGCGATCGCCGCCATATTGACGATGTCGCTGTCCTTGGCGCCCATCGAGGTGATCTGCACCGGCTTGTCGAGACCGACGAGGATCGGGCCGATCACCGTGGAGCCGCCGAGCTCCTGCAGCATCTTGGTGGAGATCGAGGCCGAGTGGAACGCCGGCATGACAAGCACGTTGGCCGGACCGGAGAGGCGGCAGAAGGGATATTGCTCCATCACCTTGCGGTTCAGAGCGACGTCGGCCGCCATCTCGCCGTCATATTCGAAATCGACGCGGCGCTTGTCGAGGATCTTCACCGCCTCGCGCACCCGCTCGGAGCGCTCGCCCGAGGGATGGCCGAAGGTGGAATAGGCGAGCATGGCGACACGCGGCGGATAACCCATGCGCCGCGCGAGACCTGCGGCCTCTTCGGCGATATCGGCAAGCTCTTCGGCCGTCGGCATGTCGTGCACCGCCGTATCGGCAACGAAGACCGTGCGACCGCGGCAGAGCGCCAGCGACACGCCGATGACGCGGTGGCCCGGTTTCTCGTCGATGCAGCGGCGCACATCTTCGAGGGCCGTCGAATAGTTACGGGTGATGCCCGTCACCATGCCGTCGGCATCGCCGAGCGCCACCATGGTGGCGGCGAAGTGGTTGCGGTCGTTATGGATCAGCCGCTGGGCGTCGCGGTGGAGATAACCGTGCCGCTGCAGCCGGGCATAGAGATAGTCGATATAGGCCTCGACCCGGGTCGAAAGCCGGGCATTGACGATTTCGAGGCCCGGCCGGTTGAGATCGATGCCGGCACGTTCCGCCGTCGCCCGGATCAGGTCCTCGCGGCCGAGCAGGATGGCAGTGCCGAGCTGCTGGTTGGCGTAGGACATCGCCGCACGCAGGACCTGTTCTTCCTCGGCCTCGGCAAAGACGATGCGCTTCGGACGGCGGCGGACGCGCTCGTAAAGGCTGGCGAGGGTCGAAGCGATCGGATCGCGGCGCGCCGAAAGCTCGCGGGCATAACCGGCCATGTCGGTGATGACCTTGCGGGCGACGCCGCTTTCGATCGCGGCCTGCGCGACCGCCACAGGGATCGCCGAGATCAGCCTGGGATCGAAGGGAACGGGGATAATGTATTGCGACCCGAAACGCGGCCGATTGCCCTGATAGGCGGCAACGACGTCATCGGGCACGTCCTCGCGGGCAAGGTTTGCCAGCGCGTTGACGGCGGCAATCTTCATCGCGTCGTTGATGGTCGAGGCCCGGACATCGAGAGCGCCGCGGAAGATATAGGGAAAGCCGAGGACATTGTTGACCTGGTTCGGATAGTCCGAACGGCCGGTCGCCATGATGGCGTCGTCGCGGATGCGGGCCACCTCTTCCGGGGTGATCTCGGGATCGGGATTGGCCATGGCGAAGATGATCGGCCGCTCCGCCATCGAGCGGATCATCTTGGCCGAAAACGCGCCCTTCTGCGACAGGCCGAGAACGACGTCCGCGCCTTTCATCGCCTCTTCCAGCGTGCGCGTGTCGGTCTTTGCCGCGTGCGCCGACTTCCACTGGTTCATGCCCTCGGTGCGGCCCTGGTAGATGACGCCCTTGGTATCGCAGAGGATGACGTTCTCAGGCGCAAAACCCATCGCCTTGATGAGTTCGACGCAGGCGATCGCCGCAGCACCCGCACCGTTGCAGACGAGCTTCGTCGTCTTCAGGTCGCGGCCGGTCAGTTCCAGCGCATTGATCAGGCCGGCGGCGGCGATGATCGCGGTTCCATGCTGGTCGTCATGGAACACCGGAATGTCCATCAGCTCGCGCAGCCGGCTTTCGATCACGAAACAATCCGGCGCCTTGATATCCTCGAGGTTGATGCCACCGAAGGAAGGGCCGAGGAAGCGCACGCAGTTGATGAACTCGTCGACATTTTCGGTATCGATCTCGAGGTCGATGGAATCGACATCGGCAAAGCGCTTGAACAGCACCGCCTTGCCTTCCATGACGGGCTTGGATGCCAGCGCGCCGAGATTGCCGAGGCCGAGGATCGCCGTGCCGTTGGAAATGACAGCGACCATGTTGCCGCGCGCCGTATAGTCGTAGGCTGTCTGCGGATCGGCGGCGATCGCCTTGACGGGCACGGCAACACCCGGCGAATAGGCAAGCGAGAGGTCACGCTGCGTCGCCATCGGCTTGGTCGGGTTGATCTCCAGCTTGCCGGGCCGGCCCATTGCGTGAAAATCGAGCGCCTCCTGGTCGGTAACTGAGGTCACCGGCCGGTCCTTCTTATCGATATCGGGCATAAATCCTCCAACGTCCTGTGGGCGACGCTTTGCTCTTCCTCAAATGCTGTTGTCATCTATAGCGGCGCGCGGATAGGGTTGGCACCTGTTTTTTTTGGGAAAAACTGCACCTCCGTGAACGCACGAATAGACACAGGGAATGAAGCCTTTTCGGCGGCCGAGCTCGCCACGGCGGAAAGCCGTGCCTCGGCGACGCCGATGATGGAGCAATATATCGAGATCAAGGCGAACAATCCGGATTCGCTTCTGTTCTATCGCATGGGCGATTTCTACGAGCTGTTCTTCGAGGATGCGCTGGAAGCCTCACGCGCGCTCGGCATCACGCTGACGAAACGCGGCCAGCACATGGGCCAGGATATCCCGATGTGCGGCGTTCCGGTGCATGCGGCCGACGATTATCTGCAGAAGCTGATTTCGCTCGGATTCCGCGTCGCCGTCTGCGAGCAGATCGAAGATCCGGCCGAAGCGAAGAAACGCGGCGCGAAATCCGTCGTCAAGCGTGACGTCGTGCGCCTCGTCACTCCAGGCACGATCACCGAAGAAAAGCTGCTTTCGCCCTCGGAATCCAACTATCTGATGGCGCTGACCCGCATTCGCGCCAGCGGCGAGGCCTTGCTGGCGCTTGCCTGGATCGATATTTCCACAGGCGTCTTCCGGCTTGCCGAGACCGAAGCCTCGCGCCTCCTTGCCGATATCCTGCGCATCGATCCACGCGAACTCATCCTGCCCGACACGATCTTCCACGATCCCGAACTCAAGCCGGTCTTCGACCTGCTCGGCCGGACAGCCGTGCCGCAGCCTTCCGTGCTCTTTGACAGCGCCAGCGCCGAAGGCCGGATCGCGCGGTATTTCGGCGTCGCGACGCTCGACGGCTTCGGCGCCTTCTCACGCGCCGAGCTGGCGGCAGCAGCAGCAGCCGTCGCCTATGTCGAGAAGACGCAGATTGCCGAGCGTCCGCCGCTTGGAAAGCCGGAACGGGAAAGTGCGGCCTCGACGCTGTTCATAGATCCCGCCACCCGCGCCAATCTCGAACTTGCCCGCACGCTTTCCGGCGATCGCAACGGTTCGCTTTTGAAGGCGATCGACCGCACCGTCACCGGCGGCGGCGCCAGGCTTCTTGCCGAGCGGCTGATGTCGCCGCTGACCGACCCCGCCCGCATCAATGCGCGGCTCGATTCGATCGGTTTCCTGATCGACGAACCCCTGCTCTGCGGCAATCTGCGCGACACGCTGAAACATGTGCCCGACATGCCGCGCGCCCTGTCGCGCCTGGCGCTCGACCGCGGCGGCCCGCGCGATCTCTCAGCGATACGCCAGGGTCTTGACGCGGCGAGCGGAGTTGCGGCGATGCTCGGCGAGGCGATGCTGCCCGAAGAGCTCGGCCAAGCGCTATCCGGGCTGCAGGCGCTTCCCGCGGCCCTGGAGAAGCTGCTTGCCGAGATGCTCGCCGACGAATTGCCGCTGCTGAAACGCGATGGCGGCTTCCTGCGCGACGGCGCCAGCGCCGAGCTCGACGAGGTCCGGGCACTGCGCGACCAGTCGCGTCGCGTCATCGCCGGCCTGCAATTGCAATATGCCGAGGAGACCGGCATCCGGTCGCTGAAGATCAAGCACAACAACGTCCTCGGCTATTTTATCGAAGTGACCGCCGGCAATGCCTCGCCGATGACGGAGACGGCGGATGCGAAGGCCCGCTTCATCCACCGCCAGACGATGGCGAACGCAATGCGCTTCACCACGACCGAACTTGCCGACCTCGAAAGCCGCATCGCCAATGCCGCCGACCAGGCGCTGACGATCGAACTCGACGCCTTCGACAGGATGACGGCGGCCGTCGTTGCGGAAGCCGAGGCGATCAAATCGGGTGCCCGGGCGCTTGCCGTCATCGACGTCGCCGCAGGCCTGGCGCTTCTCGCCGAGGAGCAGGCCTATTGCCGCCCGCAGGTCGACGGCTCGAAGATGTTTGCCATCGAAGGCGGGCGCCATCCGGTCGTCGAGCAGGCGCTGCGGCGGCAGGCCGGCGGCCCCTTCGTCGCCAACCATTGCGATCTCTCGCCCAAGACCGGCGACCGGGACGGGGCGATCTGGCTGCTGACCGGCCCCAACATGGGCGGTAAGTCGACCTTCCTGCGCCAGAACGCGCTGATATCGATCCTGGCGCAGATGGGCTCCTTCGTGCCGGCGACATCGGCCCATATCGGCATCGTCGACCGGCTTTTTTCGCGCGTCGGCGCCTCCGACGATCTGGCGCGCGGGCGCTCGACCTTCATGGTCGAGATGGTGGAAACGGCGGCGATCCTCAACCAGGCAAGCGACCGTTCCCTCGTCATCCTCGATGAGATCGGCCGCGGCACCGCTACGTTCGACGGTCTGTCGATCGCCTGGGCCGCCGTCGAGCACCTGCATGAGGCCAATCGCTGCCGCGGGCTGTTCGCCACGCATTTCCATGAGTTGACCGTGCTTTCGGAAAAGCTTGGCCGGCTATCGAACGCTACGATGCGCGTCAAGGAATGGGACGGCGACGTCATTTTCCTGCACGAGGTCGGGCCGGGTGCGGCGGACCGCTCCTACGGCATCCAGGTCGCGCGCCTTGCCGGACTTCCGGCCTCGGTCGTGGCGCGGGCCCGCGACGTGCTTACCCGTCTGGAAGATGCCGACCGCAAGAACCCGGCGAGCCAGTTGATCGACGACCTGCCGCTTTTCCAGGTGGCGGTGCGCCGCGAGGAAACGGCCCGCGGCTCCTCCAAGGTCGAGGAGGCGCTGAAGGCGATGAGCCTTGACGACATGACGCCGCGCGAGGCAATGGATGCGCTTTACGACCTCAAGAAGAAGCTGAAATAGGAGCGGCGCGCCATGTTCATGGAAAAACTGGTTCGCGAAACCGAGCGCCTCCAGCTCATCTGCTCCATGCTCGATACGATGCGGCGCGCCGATAGGGACCGCAATGCCCGCGGCTGGACGTCGCCGATCGGCATGCTGAAAATCACCCGCTGCTGCGCTGTGATCTCAGAGCTCGGAACCTCGATTGCCAAGGCGGGTTATCGCGAATGCGACAGGCAGGCGCTCGAGGAGATCATGCGCGAGACACGGCAGGTGCTGCATTTGCTGAATGCGCGGGCCGCCGGCTGAGGATTCCGGGAAAGCCGGCGCCTTGCGTCAAAGCGCCGTCGCCTCTTGCGGCGAACCAACACCATTTCGCCAAATTTAAAGGTTCTTGCAGTATGAAGGCCCGTGTCAATCGCCGGGCAAAGGGGCTATAGCGCATGCAGACGAAACAAGCGGCAGGCCGTGAACCGGCAGTCCGGCATGAACAGGAAACCACCCCGGCGACAGCGATGCGCGACCTCGATTTCTCCAATATCCTCGACGTCGAGCTCTTGCAGAAGCAGTGTGACGCCGTTGCCGAGGCCAACCGCAACCGGCCCGACGTGCTGCGCGCCGATCTTTTGGCGGTGCTGAAGAAGGCGAGCACCGAGGGCCGGCAGAAGGCGCGCGAGGCACTGATGGCCGACGGCGGCGGGCTCAATTGCGCCTACCGGATTTCCTGGCTGCAGGACCAGATCACCACCGTCCTCTACAATTTCGCCACCGCCCATATCTTTCCGCAGCAGAAGGACAAGTTCGCGGTCACCGCCGTCGGCGGCTACGGCCGCGACACGCTGGCGCCCGGCTCCGATATCGACCTGCTGTTCCTCTTCCTGCCGAGACCGGCGGAAGAGACGCACAAGGCGGTCGAATTCATGCTCTACGTGCTCTGGGACATGGGCTTCAAGGTCGGTCACGCCACCCGCACGGTGGAGGAATGCATCGCGCTTTCCAAGTCCGACATGACGATCCGCACCGCCATCCTGGAGATGCGCTATATCTGCGGCCTGCAGCGGCTGGAAACCGAGCTCGAGACCCGCTTCGATAAGGAAATCGTCACCGGAACCGGTCCCGAATTCATCGCCGCCAAGCTTGCCGAGCGCGACGAGCGCCACCGCAAGGCGGGCGACACGCGTTATCTCGTCGAACCGAACGTCAAGGAAGGCAAGGGCGGGCTTCGCGACCTGCACACGCTATTCTGGATCTCGAAATATTATTATCACGTGCGCGACCAGGCGGAGCTGGTCAAGCTCGGGGTGCTCTCCAAGCACGAATACCGCCTGCTTGAAAAAGCCGACGATTTCCTCTGGGCGGTGCGCTGCCATATGCACTTCCTGACCGGCAAGGCGGAGGAGCGCCTGTCCTTCGATATCCAGCGCGAGATCGCCGAAGCCTTCGGCTATCACACCCGCCCGGGCCTTTCGGCCGTCGAGCGATTCATGAAACACTATTTCCTCGTCGCCAAGGATGTCGGCGATCTCACGCGCATCCTCTGCGCCGCGCTCGAAGACCAGCAGGCGAAGTCGATCCCGGGCCTCACCGGCGTCATCAGCCGCTTCACCCATCGTAACCGCAAGATCGCCGGCAGCGTCGAATTCGTCGAAGACCGCGGCCGCATTGCGCTGGCCGACCCCGAAGTCTTCAAGCGCGATCCGATCAACATCATCCGGCTCTTCCACGTCGCCGACATCAACGGGCTGGAATTCCATCCGGACGCGCTGAAACGCGTTACCCGTTCCCTCGCTTTGATCGACAATGCCTTGCGGGAAAACGACGAGGCCAACCGGCTATTCATGTCGATCCTGACGTCGAAGCGGGATCCGGCGCTCATCCTGCGCCGGATGAACGAGGCCGGCGTGCTCGGCCGCTTCATCCCCGAATTCGGCAAGATCGTCGCGATGATGCAGTTCAACATGTATCACCACTATACGGTCGACGAACATCTGATCCGCACGGTCGACATTCTCTCCGAGATCGACAAGGGGCGCGCCGAGGATCTGCATCCGCTCGCCAACAAGCTGATGCCCGGCATAGAGGATCGCGAGGCGCTTTATGTCGCCGTGCTCCTCCACGACATCGCCAAGGGCCGCCAGGAGGATCATTCGATCGCCGGCGCCCGCGTCGCCCGCAAGCTCTGCACGCGCTTCGGCCTGTCGCAGAAGCAGACGGAAATCGTCGTCTGGCTGATCGAGGAACATCTGACCATGTCGATGGTGGCGCAGACCCGCGACCTCACCGACCGCAAAACGATCACCGATTTCGCCGACCGCGTGCAGTCGCTCGACCGGCTGAAGATGCTGTTGATCCTGACGATCTGCGATATCCGCGCCGTCGGTCCGGGTGTGTGGAACGGCTGGAAGGGACAGCTGCTGCGCACGCTCTATTATGAAACCGAGCTGCTGCTCGCCGGCGGCTTTTCGGAGGTCTCCCGCAAGGAGCGGGCCAATGCCGCTGCCGAGGCGCTGCATTCGGCGCTCGCCGACTGGAGCCAGAAGAACCGCAATACCTATACCAAGCTGCACTACCAGCCCTATCTGCTCTCCGTGCCGCTGGAAGACCAGATCCGCCACGCCCATTTCATCCGCCAGACGGATAGAGCGGGCCAGGCGCTCGCCACCACGGTGCGCACCGACAGTTTCCACGCGATCACCGAGATCACCGTGCTGTCGCCCGACCATCCGCGGCTGCTCGCCGTCATTGCCGGCGCCTGTGCTGCGGCCGGCGCCAACATCGTCGACGCCCAGATCTTCACCACATCGGACGGGCGGGCGCTCGACACGATCCATGTCAGCCGTGAATTCACCGACGATGCCGACGAGCTGCGGCGGGCGGCGACGATCGGACGGATGATCGAGGACGTGCTGTCCGGCCGCAAGCGCCTGCCCGAGGTAATCGCCACGCGCGCGCGCAACCGCAAGAAGAGCAAGGCCTTCGTCATTCCGCCGTCTGTCAACATCACCAACAGCCTGTCGAACAAGTTCACCGTCATCGAAGTCGAATGCCTCGACCGGCCGGGGCTGCTGTCGGAGATCACCGCCGTCCTTTCCGATCTGTCGCTCGACATCCAGTCGGCCCGCATCACCACCTTCGGCG
This sequence comes from Rhizobium sp. 10PS4, assembly GCF_032464805.1. NCBI lineage: Bacteria > Pseudomonadati > Pseudomonadota > Alphaproteobacteria > Hyphomicrobiales > Rhizobiaceae > Rhizobium > Rhizobium sp. 10PS4. The sequence goes on from NZ_JAWDIW010000021.1 coordinate 44,024, forward strand.
AGAAGGTGATCGACACCTTCTACGTCACCGATCTGGTCGGCCAGAAAATATCAGGCGACAGCAAGCGCGCCAACATCACCGCCCGGATGAAGGCCGTCATGGCCGAGGAAGAAGACGAGCTGCGCGAGCGCATGCCCTCCGGCATCATCGCACCCGCCGCCACCGCCCGGACCCCGCCTGCCAGCGAAAAAAAGGCCGGTTCCCCCATATGAGCTTGAACGCATGAGTCCCCACGCATGAGCCTCGTCAAGAAATTCGCGACCGTCGGCGGCGCCACCCTCGGCAGCCGCATCTTCGGCTTCGCCCGTGAAACGCTGATGGCTGCGGCGCTCGGAACCGGACCAATGGCCGACGTCTTCTACGCCGCCTTCCGCTTTCCGAATCTCTTCCGACGGCTGTTTGCCGAGGGCGCCTTCAACGCCGCCTTCGTGCCGCTCTTTGCCAAGGAGATCGAGGCGAACGGCACGGATGGCGCCAAGCGCTTTTCGGAAGAAGTGTTCGGCGTCTTGTTTTCGGTGCTGCTTCTCATCACCATCGTGATGGAGCTTGCCATGCCGCTCTTGGTGCGCTTCGTCATCGCGCCGGGCTTTGCCGACGATCCCGAAAAGTTCTCGATCACGATCCGCATGGCGTCCGTGATGTTTCCCTATCTGATGTGCATGTCGCTGACGGCGATGATGAGCGGCATGCTGAATTCGTTGCATCATTTCTTCGCCGCCGCCATCGCTCCCGTCTTCCTCAACGTGGTGATGATCGGGGCGCTGCTTTATGCGCTCTATACCGGCGCCGATCCGCTGGCGACGGCCTGGTATCTCTCCTGGGGCGTGCTTGCCGCCGGCGTCCTGCAGCTTGCCGTCGTCTATGTCGGCGTGCTTGCGGCCGGCATGAGCATCGGCTTCCGCTTCCCGAAGATGACTGCGAATGTCAAGCGGCTGCTGATCCTGGCGGTGCCGGCGGCGGTGACGGGCGGCATCACCCAGATCAACCAGCTGATCGGCCAGGCGATTGCGTCGTCCCGCGACGGCGCGATCGCAGCACTGCAATATGCCGATCGCATCTATCAGCTGCCGCTCGGCGTCGTCGGCGTCGCCGTCGGCGTCGTGCTGCTGCCGGAGCTTGCCCGGGCGCTGAAGGGCGGCAACCTGCGCGAGGCCGGAAACCTGCAGAACCGCTCGATCGAATTCGTGCTGTTCCTGACGATCCCCGCCGCTTTCGCGCTCTGGATCCTCTCCGACGAGATCATCCGCGTGCTCTATGAGCGCGGCGCCTTTCATCAGGAAAACACCGCCGTCGTCGGCTCGATCCTGGCGATTTACGGCATCGGCCTGCCGGCCTTCGTACTGATCAAGGCGCTGCAGCCCGGCTTCTATGCCCGCGAAGACACAAAGACGCCGATGCGCTTTTCGGCCATCGCGGTGGCGACCAACTGCGCCACGGCGCTGACCCTCTTTCCCTATATGGGCGCGCCCGGCATCGCCGTTGCCGAAGCCACGGCCGGCTGGATCAGCACCGTGCTGCTGTTTGCCACGCTTTTGCGCCGTGGCCACCTGACATGGGAATGGGCGCTGGCAAAGCGCACCGCCCTGCTGATCGTCGCTGCGGCCGTCATGGGTGCGGCCATCGTCTTCCTCAAGCAATATTGGGCGCCATGGCTTGCTTCCGGCGCGCCGCTTCTCACCAAGATCGGCACCCTCGGGCTGCTGATTGCGATCGCCATGCTGATCTATTTCGCCGCCGCCTTCCTGGTCGGCGGGGCAAATCTCGGCATGATCCGACGCAATCTGAACCGCAAGGCGGCGCCGGCAAAGGACGGGTGAGGCCAGTCGCACCACCGTGTCTCTGGCTACTTGATGGCTGTGGCTTGCGACCAGACAACCATCCATCGTTCGTCATGCCGCTCATACGTGTCGGTGTGCCAGTAGTCGTTGAGGGCGACTTTGTGGCCGCCGAAGACGACCTCCAGCTGAGCGCGATACCGAAGAACGGCGACACCGTCATAAAGCCGCACGGCAATGTCAGCAGGCTGCCAGGTCAGGTATTTGATCTGCCCGGAGGCGATCGCACCCAGATATTCTTCCTTTGAAAGGGCGGCACCGATTGGCGTTATCAGCTGGAAGTCCGGAGCGTGAAGCTGTCGTGCCCGAACCATATCGGCGCTGACCAGGGCACGCAGCCTCGCGCGCTCCGTTTCGCGAAGAAGGTTGGCCTCACTGGCCGATTGGGATGCGTTGACGGTCGGGATTGTCATGTCCGTTCTCCGATTGAGCTAAGCCCGATGCCGAAAAGTGTGAGCGGTTTTCGGAGCATCGTGTCTAACTATGTAATTGAAATAAAATTCTCATCTTAGGCCGACCGCCCAAAATCATCCTGGTCCAGGATCGTTCAATTTCTCTGTGGCGGCGATCATGATGCAGTCACTGGCCGTCGCGTTGCCGATTCTCCACTGGACGCCGGCACCAATCCCAAGTCGATGAGGCTTTGGGCGCTGGCGCGGATGCATTGCTCTTCGGGACGTGAGCGCCACCCGAGGACGCGGTGGGCTTTTGCTGCACTGACACTAAGATCGCGATTGAGCTCATGAACAATGGTTCGTGCATCGGGGTCGGATTGCGCCATGACCCTGACGATCTCGTCAGAGACTACGCCTGACGGCAGGCGGGAGGCATGGTCGGGAAAGGAATGGGCAAGAATGGCCACAAGGTCCTTGAGCCAGAAAAACCGTCCACCGATGATGAACCGCTGGCCGCCGGCAGCAGGAGTGGTCATCGCTCGAATGTGGGCATCGGCGGTATCGCGCACATCCACGACGGAGAAGCCAAAGCGCGGGATACCGTTGAATCGTCCCGTCATCAAATGGTGGATCAATCCAACAGACGTCCCGAAATTCGGCCCGAGCAACGGCCCGAGGATCATACTCGGATTGATCACTGCCAGATCGAGCCCGACGTCATGAGCAAAGCTCCAGGCAGCCCGTTCGGTCAGCGTCTTGGATTTATAATAGGGCGTCGCCCGCGGGCTTTCCGGGTCGGTCCAATTCTCTTCGGTAAAAGGCGCCTGCCCGTCGCCATGGTTGGTGGCAGCTATGGAGGATGTCAGAACCACACGTTTGACCCGTGCCCGATGCGCCTCGCGAAGCACGCGCAACGCACCATCGCGAGCTGTCTGGATCAGTGCTTTCTCATTTTCGGGATATCCCGGAGGGAAAGGCGATGCGGTGTGAATGACATAGTCACATCCTTCGACTGCCGCTGCCCAACCGCCATCGCTATCAAGATCGGCCTGCACCAGACTGAGGTTTTGCAGTTGCCCGTCTGTGTGCGCTCCAAGCTGACCGACCGTCGCAGCGCTTGTACCGATGCTGCGCAGGCTTCCTCTGACCCGATACCCCTGCTTGAGCAACTGCAAGGCAATGTGGCCTGCGAGAAATCCGCCAATGCCGGTCACCAATACGATGGCGCCATTAGAATTATCTGACGTGATACTCATGGCATCTCCTGACTGCGCACCGATGCGCCTTCATCGACTTAGACAGAAATACATTATCTGTCTACTCGTGTTTTGACAGAATGGTCACAAAATGGCAGTCTGTCCAAATGACGCAGAATGATCGAAAAATCGCCCAAATTCTCGATGCTGCCCTGCCGGTGTTCGTGCGTTTCGGCTTTCGCAAGACTTCCATGGCCGACATTGCGCGTGCCGCAGGAATTTCGCGAGCATCGCTCTATCTGAGCTTCAACAGCAAGGAAGAGCTTTTCCGAGCCGGCTCCATGCGAGCGCATACTCGCGCATTGGATGAGGTAGGAGCGGCCCTCGCGGGACAGTGGAACGCGTTTGACCGCATGGAAAGGGCCATAGCAGTGTTTCAGCGGGAGTTAATCGCCCCTTTTGGCGGCAGTTCCGATGCAGAAGAACTGTTTGCCGCCAATATGGCCTTGGCTGCGGATATCACGCTCGACGCGCGGACACGGCTATTGACTATGCTGACACAGACGCTGAATGCCGCTGCGGAAGCCAAGGAAATCGATCTCGAACCACTGCAGGCCTCGCCTCATCAACTGGCCAATATCATGATGGCTGCAATGGATGGGATCAAACACGCGCAATGGAATGGTTCCAGCCTCGATGACGATACAAAACTATTCATGCGCCTCTTGCGAGTGGCGGTGACGCCGCGAAGCGGCCAATAGAGTTGGTCGCGGCAGGTCTTTTCGCCGTCACTGAATCGCGATCCTTAAACCGGAATGGGAAAAGGTGGACCGCATGGTTCCTCAGCAATCCACCCATCGTCGCTGCGGTCCGACGTCGACATGAATGATGCCGTTGCAATAGCTGCCGATGCCGCCGATGCCCGGCGCGCTTCTTGCGGCAGCAATGATCGTGCGCTCCGACAGGCCGGGTATCCTGATATCGGCCGCCAGACACTTCCCGTGCAGGGACCCATGGCGGCGGGGATGCGGCCTGTGGCCCGAAGTTATCACCGGGCGTCGGCCGGTCTTCGCAGCAATATGCGACAGTACCGCTCGCAGGCGCCCGGGAAAGCAGCTGGCACGAACGCTGACGGTCTGGACCGTGTAGGCGAGACGTGCCTGAGGTTTTGGAAGATGAGCGGCGTGCCTTTTCATGTCTTGACCGACGGCACCCGTTGCTGATTGAAAGGCGAAAAGGCCTGCCATGGCGAGCAAAATTGCGTTCTGCATGGTCGCTCCGATCAGCTACCCAGCGACCCCAACGGCGCCGGCACCAGGCGCAGGATTTTCGGTTCAAAAAAAGCTTTTTTGTGAAATTTTATACTCAATTATGAGTAAGGCGGCTGATCAATTCGGCTTAAAGTCCAGGGAATTGCGCTCACAACTGGAATAAACATCTCAAACGCGAGGCAGTACATGACGATCCAGTCTCTTTTTCTCGTCACCCTCGTGGTCGACGATTACGACCGCGCCAAGGCTTTTTACTGCGATGGTCTCGGTTTCGATTGCCTTCAGGACGAGCTGCAGCCGGAGGGCAAGCGCTGGGTGGTGGTGAAGCCGAGGGGTGGGGATGGAGCCGCCTTTCTGCTGGCGCAGGCGGCAGACGAGACGCAACGCGCGGCCATCGGCAATCAGACCGGCGGGCGTGTCGGCTTCTTTCTGAAGACCGACGATTTCGCCCGCGACCATGCCGCGATGCTGGCGGCCGGCGTGCGCTTTCTGGAAGAGCCGCGTCACGAGGTTTACGGCACGGTGGCGGTGTTTGCGGATCCCTACGGCAACACTTTCGATCTGATCCAGCACACTGCCGCCTGAACCCCTTGATTGCGACCGGTTGCCCGTGCATAAGCCGCGGCGTTAACAACATGGGCGAAAAGCCCTGCTGCATTCTGCAGCAATTAAACTGTGACAGCGTGGGCCCTCCACCAGCCTATTGAGGACGACATGAGCGAATTCAAGAAACTCGTATTCTCCGGCGTGCAGCCGACCGGCAATCTGCATCTCGGCAATTATCTCGGCGCGATCCGCCGGTTCGTGGCGCTGCAGGAAGGCAATGACTGCATCTACTGCGTCGTCGACATGCATGCGCTCACCGCCCAGCTCGTGCATGAGGACATGCCGAGCCAGACGCGCTCGATCGCCGCCGCCTTCATCGCCGCCGGCATCGATCCGGAAAAACATATCGTCTTCAATCAGTCGGCCGTGCCGCAGCATGCCGAACTCGCCTGGATCTTCAACTGCGTCGCCCGCATCGGCTGGATGAACCGGATGACGCAGTTCAAGGACAAGGCCGGCAAGGACCGCGAACAGGCCTCGCTCGGGCTCTACGCCTATCCGAGCCTGATGGCCGCCGACATTCTCATCTATCGCGCCACCCATGTGCCTGTTGGTGAGGACCAGAAGCAGCATCTGGAGCTTGCCCGCGACATCGCGATGAAGTTCAACCTCGACTATGCCGAGCATATCAGCAGGACCGGCTACGGCGTCGACATCACCGTCGGCAACGAGCCGGTGCATGCCTATTTCCCGATGGTCGAGCCGTTGATCGGCGGGCCGGCGCCGCGTGTCATGTCGCTGCGCGACGGCACCAAGAAAATGTCGAAGTCGGACCCCTCCGATCTCTCACGCATCAACCTGATGGACGACGAGGACGCGATCTCGAAGAAGATCCGCAAGGCCAAGACCGATCCGGACGGTTTGCCGAGCGAGATCGACGGGCTGCAGGGCCGTCCGGAAGCCGACAATCTGGTGGCGATCTATGCCGCACTCGCCGACAAGCCGAAGGCGGACGTGCTTGCCGAATTCGGCGGCCAGCAATTCTCCGTCTTCAAGCCGGCGCTGGTCGACCTGGCAATCAACGTGCTCGCGCCGATCACCGGCGAAATGCGCCGGCTGATGGACGATACCAGCCATATCGACGCGATCCTGCGCAAGGGCGGCGAACGCGCAAGGGCACGCGCCGAAGTGACCATGCGCCAGGTGCGCGACGTCATCGGCTTCCTCTATTGAGATAGATCTCCCCTTTTTACCGCCAGGGGAGAAGGGGACCTTCCCCTGGGGAGAAGGGGCAAAAACTGGGCTTGCAAATTTTCCGCTTCGGGTGTCAGAGTCCGCGCCATGGTATCGAAGCGACTCTCACGGCTCGAAGGTCATCGCCGCAAATTCATGGCGGTGATCGACGGTACACCCGAATGCCAACGCGCCGTTCATTATGCCGGCCGGCGCGCGAAGAATTCCAATGGCGGGCTGGTGCTGCTCTACGTAATCCCCGACGGGGATTTCCAGCAATGGCTCGGCGTCGAAGAGATCATGCGGGCCGAAGCGCGCGAGGAGGCCGAGGCGGTGGTTGCCAAGATCGCCCAGATCGTGCGCGAGACCATCGGCATCGAGCCCGAGGTCGTCATTCGCGAGGGCGGCGCTGCCGAACAGATCAACGCCGTGATCGAGGAAGACCGCGATGTGGCGATCCTGGTTCTGGCCGCCGGTTCGGCAAAGGAAGGTCCAGGGCCGCTGGTTTCCTCGGTTGCCGGTCGCGCGGCGGCGTTTCCGATCCCGGTCACCGTGCTGCCGGATACGCTGACCAACGAGGAAATCGACGCCCTTTGCTAGAGCATGATGCCGAAAAGTATGAGCGGTTTTCGGACGACACCATGCTCTAACTATATAATGTAGAACAGGATTCAGATTTTAGGCCAACGGGCCTAAAATCATCCTGTTCTGGCATTTCTTGAGTACAAGTCTCTTGATTAGAGCCGTCAATCGGCTTATCTTCTTTTGAAGAATTCTAAAGACGGCCGAGGCCCTGGCCGACCGCATGGAGAACCAGATGTTCATTCAGACCGAAGCCACGCCGAACCCCGCCACGCAGAAGTTCCTGCCGGGCAAGGTGGTGATGGAAAACGGCACGGCAGAGTTCCGCAGCACTGAGGAGGCTCAAGCTTCGCCGCTCGCTGCCCGCCTGTTCGAAATATCCGGCGTCACCGGCGTCTATTTCGGCTATGATTTCATTTCCGTCTCCAAGGATAATGCCGACTGGCAGCATCTTAAGCCGGCTATATTAGGCTCGATCATGGAGCACTTCATGTCCGGCAAGCCGGTCATGGGCGATGCCTCCATCCTTTCCGAAGACGCCGATGCCGGCGACGAATTCTTCGACGAAGGCGATGAATCGATCGTGCTGACCATCAAGGAGCTTCTGGAGACCCGCGTACGCCCGGCCGTTGCCCAGGATGGCGGCGACATCACCTTCCGCGGCTTCAAGGATGGCAAGGTCTATCTGAACATGAAGGGTTCCTGCGCCGGCTGCCCGTCTTCGACGGCAACGCTGAAGCACGGCGTCCAGAACCTGCTGCGCCATTTCGTTCCGGAAGTGCAGGAAGTGATTGCCGCTTAAAAATCTTGAATTCGTCCAGCCGTTCATCTCAGGTTCGGCCGAACGGGTTTATCGATAGGCGACACTGGTTTATTCGGAAATTGATGGCATGATCATTCTGGCGCTCGACACGGCAGGTGTGGACTGCGCTGCCGCCGTCTATGACAGCGGCAGGGATACGGTGCTGGGGGAGGCATCGGACATGATCGGCAAGGGGCATGCTGAACATCTGATTGGTATCGTCGATCGCGCACTCGATCAGGCGGGACTGGCCCTTTCGGATGTCGACCGCCTTGCCGTCACCATCGGTCCCGGCTCCTTTACCGGTATCCGCGTCGGCGTTGCCGCAGCCCGCGGTTTTGCGCTTTCCCTCAATGTGCCGGCCGTCGGCGTCACCACGCTCGAAGTCATGGCATCAGCCCAGCGCGACAAGACGCCTCATCGCGCCGTGCTGGCGGCGATGGATGCCAAGCGGGACGAAATCTATCTCCAGTCCTTCGCCGCCGACGGTTCGCCCCTCGACGCGCCACGGGCAGTCAGCGTTGCGGAAGCGCAGGTTTTTGCCGCCGGTTTTGACGGCGAGATTACCGGTTCGGCGACGCCGCTCCTCAAGGCCGACGCCTTCGGCGATCACACCAACAGGTTCCCGATCTCCGTCGTGGCGCGCCTGGGCGCTGCCGCCTCCCCCGATGCCGGAAAGCCGAAGCCCCTTTATCTGCGCGGACCCGATGCCAAGCCGCAGGCCGGGTACGCGATTGCGCGACGAGTATGACGATGCTGGAAAGCTATCTGACGCTGAAACCGGAATTCGAGATCATCGCCATGGAGCGCGAGGATTGCCGCGATGTTGCCGCCCTGCACGGCGAGCGGTTCGCCCGGCCCTGGGGCGACGGTGAATTTCACGGGCTGCTGATGCAGGATACCGTCTTCGGCTTCGTCGCGCGCCAGACCAATGCCATCCTGAAAAAGCCGCTTCCGGGGTTCATTCTCGCCCGCCATGTCGCCGGCGAGGCGGAGATCCTGACGATTGCCGTGCAGGCGAAGGTCTCCCGTGCCGGACTTGGCTGGCGACTGATGCAGGCGGCGATGCGGGAAGCGCGGTCGCGCGGCGGCGAGAGCATGTTTCTCGAGGTCGACAACGGCAATACGGCAGCGCTTGGCCTCTACCGCAAGCTCGGCTTCGAAAAGGTCGGCGAACGTCAGGGTTACTACAGACAAGAAAACGGCGCCCTCTCCACGGCGCTTGTCATGAAGCGCGTTCTTCGGTAGTTCCCTGGCAGCGAGATAACATGCAGGCCGGCGCAAATGCCCCAGCGGCGTTGTCGAAACACGAATATCTCTATAGGCCGGCGATGACTGATGTAGCCAAGACCCTTGAGGAGCTTTGCACCGAACGCGGCATGCGCATGACCGAGCAGCGCCGCGTGATCGCGCGCATCCTGGAAGATTCGGAAGACCATCCCGACGTCGAAGAACTCTACCGCCGCTCGGTGAAAGTTGATGCGAAGATCTCGATCTCGACCGTCTATCGCACCGTGAAACTGTTCGAGGATGCCGGCATTATCGCCCGCCACGACTTCCGCGACGGGCGCTCGCGCTACGAAACGGTGCCGGAAGAACATCACGACCATCTCATCGACCTGAAGACCGGCACGGTCATCGAATTCCGCTCGCCGGAGATCGAGGCGCTGCAGGAGCGCATCGCCCGCGAGCACGGCTTCCGGCTGGTCGACCACCGGCTGGAGCTCTACGGCGTTCCGCTGAAGAAAGAAGATCTCTGAAGCAATGGCAGCCCGGGAGACCAGCATTTGATCGCCTGGCTGCGCATCGCCTTCGCCGCGGTCGTCATCCTTGCCGTCAGCATCGTGCTCATGCCGCTGCAGGTCCTGGCGCTGCGGTTCGACTGGCGGCTGCGCCGCCGGCTTCCGCGCGCCTGGCACCGGCTCGTCTGCTATTGCCTCGGCATCCGCGTCCGCGTCATGGGCAAGCTGGAAGATCGCCGGCCGCTGATGCTCTGTTCCAACCATTCCTCCTGGCTGGATATCATGGTGCTGTCGGCCGTTGCCGACGTCGTCTTCATCGCCAAGATCGAGGTGCGCGACTGGCCGATCTTCGGCACGCTCGCCAAGCTGCAGAAGAGCGTCTTCGTGGTGCGCGAGGAGCGGCGCAAGACCGGCCATCAGGCAAACGAGATCGCCGGGCGCATGGCCGACGGCGAGATCGTCGTGCTCTTCCCCGAAGGCACGACCTCGGACGGCAACCGGCTGCTGGAGGTCAAGTCCTCGCTGTTCGGCGCTGCCGCGATGGCCGTGCCTTATTCGCCGACGGGAACGGTCGTGGTGCAGCCGGTGGCGGTTGCCTATACCCGGGTGCACGGCATCGCCATGGGGCGCTATCATCGGCCGCTCGCCGCCTGGCCGGGTGATATCGAGCTGCTGCCGCATCTCATCGATATCGTCCGCTGCGGCGCCATCGACGCCGAAGTTTCCTTCGGCGAGGCGGTGGATTACCGCGCCGAGACCAGCCGCAAGGAGGTGAGCGCGACGATCGCCCTGCGCATCCGCAACCTCCTGAACAGCCGCCTGCGCGGGCGGGAAATCTCTTAGAGCCTTTCCTGGTCAGATTGCAGCATTCTGCCGGAGCAGGTTTTCGTCAGGGCAGAGGCGATTGGCGAAGGGCATACCCCAAGGTACGTCCGAGCCGATCGCCTCTGATCCTGGCGGAAAGATGCCCGGCCCTTCGGGTTGGCTGAAACGGGCCGCCTGCTCGATCGGCCGGCTTGGCCGTAGAGCTTGGCTACGACGCGCGCCGGCCGGTCGAGCATTCGACTCCGTTTGAGCCAACAGAATGCTGCAATCTGACCAGGAAAGACTCTAGAAGAAGATTTCGATTTTCTCCGGCGGCAAAAACCACTAAATAGCGCGCCATGACACAGGACAGCGCCCTTCTCCATGCCCCCGAGGCAATTCCCAGCGAGAGCCTCCGCGACGGCAGCAACAGCCGCAAGGTCTTCATCAAGACCTATGGCTGTCAGATGAACGTCTACGATTCCATGCGCATGAGCGATGCGCTCGCCCGCGATGGCTATGAGCCGACTGAGGATATGGAAGAGGCGGACCTCGTTCTCCTCAACACCTGCCACATCCGCGAGAAGGCGGCCGAGAAGGTCTATTCGGCGCTCGGGCGGCTGCGCGAGATGAAAAAGAAGAAGGCGGCGGACGGACGGGAGATGATGATCGGCGTTGCCGGCTGCGTCGCCCAGGCCGAAGGCGAGGAGATCCTGCGCCGCGCACCCGCCGTCGACGTCGTCATCGGCCCGCAGACCTATCATCGCCTGCCGGAAGCGTTACGCCTGGCCAAACAAGGCCAGCGCGTCGTCGATACGGAATATGCGATCGAGGACAAGTTCGAGCATCTGCCGATCGCCGAGAGCCGAAGGATCCGCGCCCGCGGCGTCACCGCCTTCCTGACGGTGCAGGAAGGCTGCGACAAATTCTGCACCTTCTGCGTCGTGCCCTATACACGCGGCTCGGAAGTGTCGCGGCCGGTTTCCCAGATCGTCGAGGAAGCCGAAAAGCTCGCCGACAGCGGGGTGCGCGAGATCACCCTGCTCGGGCAGAACGTCAACGCCTGGCACGGCGCCGGACCGCGGGACGAGGCATGGAGCCTCGGCGACCTGCTCTACCGGCTGGCCGAGATCCCCGGCCTTGCGCGGCTGCGCTATACCACAAGCCATCCGCGCGACATGGACGACCGGCTGATCAATGCCCATCGCGACCTCAGCGCACTGATGCCCTATCTGCACCTGCCGGTGCAATCGGGCTCCGACCGCATCCTGAAAGCGATGAACCGGCGCCACACGGCGGCCGAATATCTGGCGCTGATCGAGCGCATCCGCACGGTGCGGCCCGATATTGCGCTGTCGGGCGATTTCATCACCGGCTTTCCGGGGGAGACAGATGAGGATTTTGAGGATACATTGAGACTTGTGGAGGAGGTCCGTTATGCACAGGCCTTCTCGTTCAAATACTCGACACGACCGGGCACGCCCGGCGCGGAGCTGAAGGATCAGGTGCCGGAAGAGATCAAGGCAGAACGGCTGGAACGCCTGCAAATGCTTCTCCTGAAGCAGCAGCAGGAATTTGCCGAATCTTGCATCGGCAAAGAGATCGACCTGTTGCTCGAAAAGCCCGGTCGCATGCCGGAACAACTAATCGGACGTTCTCCCTGGCTTCAATCCGTGAATGTTGATGCAAAAGCATCGCAAATCGGTGACATTATTAAAGTGCGAATCACAGGGACCGGAACAAACAGCCTGTTTGCCGAACGCGCAGAGGCTGCGGTCTAACCCAAGGAGCCTGACCGCTTGAACGGACAAGAATTGGTTTCTTCTTCACCGCGCCACCCCCGCACGCCGAGCGATACCAATCACTTCGTCCTGACGTTCGAGAACAACCGGTTCGCCAGCGAGCTCTTTGGTCAATTCGACCAGAACCTCAAGCTGCTCGAGCAACGGCTGAACATCGATGCGCGGGCACGCGGCAATTCGGTCGTCATCACCGGCGATGTCGTGACCACCAATCAGGCGCGGCGCACACTCGACTATCTCTATGAAAAGCTTCAGAAAGGCGGCAGCGTGGAACGATCCGACGTCGAGGGTGCAATCCGCATGGCGGTCGCCGCCGACGATCAGCTCAGCCTGCCGACGATGGAGCGCAAGGCCAAGCTGACGATGGCGCAGGTTTCCACCCGCAAGAAGACGATCATCGCCCGCACGCCGATGCAGGACGCCTATATCAGGGCCCTGGAACGCGCCGAGCTTGTCTTCGGCGTCGGCCCGGCGGGCACCGGCAAGACCTATCTCGCCGTCGCCCATGCCGCCCAGCTGCTGGAGCGCGGCGCTGTCGAAAAGATCATCCTGTCGCGCCCGGCCGTCGAGGCCGGCGAGCGCCTCGGCTTCCTGCCCGGGGATATGAAGGAAAAGGTCGATCCCTATCTTCGCCCGCTCTATGATGCGCTCTACGACATGATCCCTGCCGACAAGGTCGACCGGGCGATCACCGCCGGCGTTATCGAAATCGCGCCGCTCGCCTTCATGCGCGGCCGCACGCTCGCCAACGCCGCCATCATCCTCGACGAAGCGCAGAACACCACGTCGATGCAGATGAAGATGTTCCTGACGCGTCTCGGCGAAAATGCGCGCATGATCGTCACCGGCGACCCGAGCCAGATCGATCTGCCGCGCGGCGTCAAATCCGGCCTCGTCGAGGCCCTGCAGCTTCTGAACGGCGTCGAGGGCATCTCGATCGTGCGCTTCACGGATACCGACGTTGTCCGCCACCCGCTGGTCGGGCGCATCGTCAGGGCCTATGATTCCACCTATGCCGTCGCCGAAGACGTCAGCCGGCAGGACTAATGGCCGAACTCGACATCCAGATCAGCGTCGAGGACATCGGCTGGCCCGGCGAGGAGACGCTGCTGTCGTTTTGCGAACGCGTGCTCGGTGCCACCGCGGTCTATTTACGCGACAGCGAGAAGCAGCCATTCCCGACGATGCCGCCCGAGGTTTCGCTTGTTTTCACCGACGATGCCTCGATCCAGGACATCAACGCCGAATGGCGCGGCAAGGACAAGGCGACCAACGTGCTCTCCTTTCCGGCCTTTCCGGTTCAGCCCGGCAAGATGCCCGGTCCGATGCTCGGCGACATCATCATCGCCCGGGAGACGCTGGAGCGGGAAGCGGCCGAGCTCGAAAAGAGTTTCGACGACCACCTGACCCACCTTCTGGTGCACGGTTTCTTGCATCTTCTCGGCTACGACCATATGAATAGTGCCGAAGCCGAAATTATGGAGGGGCTGGAGACTCGCATTTTGGCGCAGCTCGGCCTATCTGATCCCTACGAGGGTCAAGACCTTAAAATGGAACCATGAGCGACTTTACGACGAAGCCGGCGGCAGACGCCAAAGACTCCGAGTCATCCTCCTCTTCGGACGAGGCAGGCAGTAGTAGTCGGCCATCCGGCCGATCCCAATCCTTCTGGTCGCGCGCCGCGCGCATCCTTCGCCCGCAACAGGGCTCGCGACTGCGCGAGGATCTCGCCGACGCGCTGATGACCGATGCGGCCGGCGACGACGCCTTTTCGCCCGACGAACGGGCGATGCTCAACAACATCCTGCGTTTTCGCGAGGTGCGCGTCGCCGACGTGATGGTGCCGCGCGCCGATATCGAGGCGGTCGACCAGAACATCACCATCGGCGAACTGATGATCCTCTTCGAGGAATCCGGCCGCTCGCGCATGCCTGTCTATGCCGATACGCTCGACGATCCGCGCGGCATGGTGCATATCCGCGACCTGCTCTCCTATGTCGCCAAGCAGGCGCGCAACAAGCGCCGAGGCCCGACGAAACCGGCCGCTGTCGTGCCGGCGATCGAGGTTGCGCCCGAAAACATCCAGAAGACCACGCGTTCGGCCAAGCAGAATTTCGATCTCGCCCGCGTCGACCTGCAAAAGACGCTGGCCGAGGCCGGTATCATCCGCAAGATCCTGTTCGTGCCGCCGTCAATGCTGGCGTCAGACCTGTTGCGCCGGATGCAGGTGAACCGCACGCAGATGGCGCTCGTCATCGATGAATATGGCGGCACCGACGGGCTTGCCTCGCATGAAGACATCGTCGAAATGGTGGTCGGCGACATCGACGACGAACATGACGACGAAGAAGTGATGTTCAAGCGCGTCGCCGAGGACATGTTCATCGCCGACGCTCGCGTCGAGCTGGAAGAGATCGCCCAAGCGATCGGGCCGGATTTCGACATCAGCGAGCAGGTCGACGAGGTCGATACGCTGGGCGGCCTGATCTTCTCCGCACTCGGCCGCATCCCGGTGCGCGGCGAGGTCGTCCAGGCGCTGCCAGGCTTCGAATTCCACATCCTCGACGCCGATCCGCGCCGCATCAAGCGACTGCGCATCACCCGCAAGCGCCACGCGGTTCGCCGCCGCGCCAAGACGGACGGCGACATCCCTCCCGGCGCCGAGGCCGGCGACGACCGGCCGGCGAAATCGACCGCCAACTGACAGGACCCAACTGACGGGACAAAGAGCCGCTTTTTTGAAAGACTGCGAACGGGTTGATTCGCGGTTTGATGGGAGTGCGCATGGAGCGGCTTGCGGACAGGGTTATCCTCGTCTGGGGTTTCAAACGGTCGCTGCTGGCTATCGCCGCCGGGGCATTCGCGGTTCTGGCGCTGCCGCCCATCGGCTTTTTCGCGGCGATGTTCGTTTCCTTCACGCTGCTCGTCTGGCTGATCGACGGGGCGGCGGCTTCGCCTGAAAGCGGTCTGATCGGCAGACTGTGGCCGGCGTTTGCCACCGGCTGGCTGTTCGGCTTCGGCTATTTCGTCGCCGGCCTCTGGTGGCTCGGCCATGCGCTGCTGATCGATCAGGAAGAATTCGCCTGGGCGCTGCCGCTGGCAATCCTCGGGCTGCCTGCCTGTCTTGCGATCTTCTACGGCCTGGCGGCCGCCCTTGCCCGCATCGTCTGGTCTGATGGCATGGGGCGGATCGCCGCGCTTGCGGCTGGCTTCGGGCTGATGGAATGGCTTCGAAGCTTCGTCCTCACCGGCTTTCCCTGGAACGCCATCGGCTACGGCATCATGCCGGTTCCGCTGATGATGCAGTCGGCGCATGTGATCGGGGCGATGGGCGTAACGGCCCTTGCCGTCTTCGTCTTTTCTGCGCCTGCCCTTGCCGGGACGCGACAGGGCGCGCGACCGGGTATCGCGCTCGCCGTCCTCTTCTTTGCCGCCCATCTCGGTTATGGCGCCTATGCTCTCCATCTCGCGTCGCGGCCGGACACATTGCCTGAGGACAAGCGGCCGGTGGTACGGCTGGTGCAGCCGGCGATCGATCAGACAGCGAAAATGGATAACGACGTCGACCGCGCCGCGATCTTCGAGACGCATCTGAAGCTGTCGGCCGAAGCGCCGGAGAATGGCGGGCGCAAGCCCGATATCATCGTCTGGCCGGAAACGTCGATCCCCTTCATCCTGACCGACAACCAGGATGCGCTGACGCGGATTGCCGACACGCTCGACGACAGTCAGATCCTCATCGCCGGCGCCGTTCGCGCCGAGGAGATGGGACCAGGCACGCCGCCGCGCTACTATAATTCCATCTACGTGATCGACGGCCGCGGCCAGATCATCGCCGCCTCCGACAAGGTGCATCTGGTGCCCTTCGGCGAATATCTGCCCTTCGAGGACGTGCTCACCGAATTCGGCATCCAGAACGTCGTCGAGATACCGGGCGGCTTTTCGGCCGCCGCAAGCCGGCACCTGCTGGCGCTGCCCGGCGGGCTCAATCTCTATCCGCTGATCTGCTACGAGATCATTTTTCCCGGCGAAATGACCGGTGACATAAAAGACGCCAACGCGATCCTCAATATCACCAATGATGCCTGGTTCGGCGTAACGCCCGGCCCCCACCAGCATTTCCAGCAGGCGCGGGTACGGGCTGTTGAAACCGGCCTGCCGCTGATTCGCGACGCCAATAGCGGCATTTCAGCGCTGGTGAATGCACATGGGGAAATTATTGCGGGCCTCGATCTCGGAGAAACCGGCTTCGTCGATGCAACGCTCGATAGCATCGGCGATGGAGTCGGAACGACATTCCCCCGGCAAACTTACTTCTGGTTGACCGAGGCGCTGCTGATTTTGATTGCGCTAATTTCTCGCAGAGGTTTTATTTCCGGGTTGAATTGACCAAAAACCCCTAAAATTGCATAGTGATGTCAATCGGCGTTCTTAACGTATGTTTGAAGGTGGGTTCCTCACCGCTTGCAACGTGGCGTTTTGGGATGGATCAGGGGCATGCCGGTTAGAAACAGGTTGAAATTCTTAGCTAGGGCACGACCATGATTGAAAACAAGAAGAAGCCTAACCCGATCGACATCCATGTTGGCAGCCGTATTCGCCTCCGCCGTACGATGCTGGGCATGAGCCAGGAAAAGCTTGGCGAAAGCCTTGGCATTACCTTCCAGCAGATCCAGAAATACGAAAAGGGCACCAACCGCGTCGGCGCAAGCCGCCTGCAGAACATCTCGAACATCCTCAATGTTCCGGTGTCGTTTTTCTTCGAGGACGCGCCCGGCGAACATTCCAGTGGCGGCGGCGGCATGGAAGCCTCCAGCTCGAACTACGTCGTCGATTTCCTCTCCTCCTCGGAAGGACTGCAGCTCAATCGCGCCTTCGTCAAGATTTCCGATCCCAAGGTTCGCCGCAAGGTCGTGGAGTTGGTGAAAGCCCTGGCCGCTGAAGCCGACGCCGACTGACCACCCACCATCGCAGAATTCGAAAGGCGGTCGAAAGGCCGCCTTTTTTGCGTTTTTAGGGCAAAATTTGTCACTTTGCCGCAGATATAAAGATATATTTATGTCCTTCTGCGCTTGTCATCAGGCCTCGAACTGAGTACCTACTAGCTGGCTTTATTCTTTGAGGGGAATCCCGAAATGCGCGCAAATTATCTCTTTACCAGCGAATCTGTTGCCGAAGGTCATCCGGACAAGGTCTGTGACCGCATCTCCGACGAGATCGTCGATCTGGTCTACCGCGAAGCGGCCAAGACCGGCGTCAATCCGTGGGGCGTGCGCATTGCCTGCGAGACGCTGGCGACGACCAACCGTGTTGTCATCGCCGGCGAGGTCCGCCTGCCGCCGAGCCTGATGAAGAAGGACAAGGATGGCAAGGACGTCATCAATCCTTCGAAGTTCAAGGCTGCCGCCCGCCGCGCCATCAAGGATATCGGCTACGAGCAGGACGGCTTCCACTGGAAGACGGCAAAGATCGACGTGCTCCTGCACTCGCAGTCGGCGGATATCGCGCAGGGCGTCGACAGCGCCGCCGACCAGCAGGGCGACGAGGGCGCCGGCGACCAGGGCATCATGTTCGGTTATGCCTGCCGCGAAACGCCGGACCTGATGCCGGCGCCGATCTATTATTCCCACAAGATCCTGCAGCTGCTCGCAGTTGCCCGCAAGAAGGGCGACGGCGAAGTCGCCAAGCTCGGCCCCGACGCCAAGAGCCAGGTGACCGTGCGCTACGTCGACGGCAAGCCGTCGGAAGCAACCTCGATCGTGCTTTCGACCCAGCATCTCGACGAGAGCTGGGATTCGAAGAAGGTCCGCGCTGTCGTCGAGCCCTATATCCGCGAAGCGCTCGGCGAGCTGAAGATCGCCGACGATTGCAAGTGGTACATCAACCCGACCGGCAAGTTCGTCATCGGCGGACCGGACGGCGATGCGGGCCTCACCGGCCGCAAGATCATCGTCGACACCTACGGCGGCGCCGCTCCGCATGGCGGCGGCGCATTCTCCGGCAAGGACACGACCAAGGTCGACCGTTCGGCCGCCTATGCCGCTCGCTATCTTGCCAAGAACGTCGTCGCCGCTGGCCTTGCCGACCGTTGCACAATCCAGCTCTCTTACGCCATCGGTGTTGCTCAGCCGCTGTCGATCTATGTCGACCTGCACGGCACCGGCAAGGGTGTTTTCGAGGATCAGGTCGAAGCTGCGATCCGCCAGAACATGGACCTGTCGCCGTCGGGCATCCGCCGTCATCTCGACCTCAACAAACCGATCTACGCCAAGACCTCGGCTTATGGCCATTTCGGCCGCAAGGCCGGCCGCGACGGCTCGTTCTCCTGGGAGCGCACCGACCTCGTGAAGGCGCTCAAGGAATCCGTTAAGACCAAAGCCGCTGCATGACGGATATGGAACGCCGGGGGCGGGCGACCGAAGCCTTCTTCGGTCGCCGCAAGGGTAAGGCCCTGCGCGAACAGCAGGCCGAGACGCTGAACAGTCTCCTGCCGGCATTCCTGATCAATCTAACAGCGGCTCCGCCGGAGCCGCTGACTTCCCTCTTCCCGGTTCCGGTCGAAAAATTACGGCTGGAAATCGGTTTCGGCGGCGGCGAGCACCTGATCCACCGCGCGCTGGAGACGCCTTCGACCGGATTCATCGGCGTCGAACCCTTCGTCAATTCCATGCAGAAGCTGCTGTCGCGCATCGGTGAGACGGGTGCCTTCAATATCCGCGTCTATAATGACGACGCGACGCAACTGCTCGACTGGCTGCCGGACGGCGCACTCGATCAGATCGACCTGCTCTATCCCGATCCCTGGCCGAAGCGGAAGCACTGGAAGCGGCGTTTCGTCTCGAAAACCAATCTCGACCGTTTTCATCGCGTGCTGAAACCCGGCGGCCTGTTCTGCTTCGCCTCCGACATCGATACCTATGTAAACTGGACGCTGATCAAGTGCCGCAACCATGGCGGTTTCGACTGGATAGCCGACAATGCAGCCGATTGGCTGACGCCCTATGAGGGCTGGCCGAGCACACGTTACGAGGCCAAGGCGCGCCGCGAGGGCCGGTCTTCGGCCTATCTGACGTTCAGGAAAATCTGAGGCAGCCGGCAAGTCGGCGAACGCGCCTTTGATGTTCTTCGCGAGAGCAATCGCGTAGGACACTGATCTGATGGTTCCCGACAGCGACAAAAAACCGAACTGAAGGAGTTGCGCCCTGCCTTGCGACGCGTAGAGTTCCGCCGTTGGACCGGTTGCCATTAGCGCTCACGCGACTATTTTCTGTGCCGGCCACCCTCCTCTCAATGGAAGAGAGCTAATGACCGGGAGCAAGTCATGTGCCGAAATATAAAACCCCTGTTCAATTTCGATCCGCCGGCGACGGACGACGAGATCCATGATGCCGCGCTCCAGTTCGTGCGCAAGGTGAGCGGTACGACCAAACCGTCGAAGCGCAATGAGGTCGCATTCGAGCACGCGGTCAATTCCATCGCGGCATGTGCCCGCGAGCTGCTCGATTCGCTGGAAACGTCTCAACCTCCTCGTGATCGCGAAGAGGTAGCGGCAAAGGCGCGCGCGAGAACGGCGGTCCGGTTCGCTTAAGGAAACCCTGTCACGCACAGGAGATCTCAATCAAGGCTCAAATGGCCTTGACGGTCAGTGCAGGCTGACCGTCTTCAATTCGTCCTCGGCAGCCTTGAAAAAGGTGCTGGAGCGGTTGTCCGTCAAAAGGATCGGCGTGCCGTCGGCGCCGAAGAGTGCCCAGAGATCGACGTTCGGATCGATATCCGGCGCCTCGGGAAAGCACTTGGCGACCTCATCGGTCCGCATTTTTCTGATATAGGCGACCTCGCCGTTGCCGATGTGGGCAAGCTCGGATTTGGTCAAGTGAGACGTGGCTTCTTTCATCAACATTCCTGTTCCTCCGGGAGAAGGGACCAACGGTTCAACAACCGTTGTGCTACTCTGAGACCGAAATGTTAATTTTCTTGACCATGCGCGCGGGTTCCGGACGAATTAGATCGACGGAGAGCAGACCGTTCTTCAGGGCCGCACCCAGCACCTGCATGCCGTCGGCAAGAACGAAAGTACGCTGGAACTGCCGGGCGGCGATACCGCGATAGAGATAGTCCCGCTCACCCTGTTCGACCTGGCGGCCGCGGATCAGAAGCTGGTTCTCCTCAATGGAGACGTCGAGTTCCTCCTCGCTGAAGCCGGCCACGGCAAGGGTGATGCGCAGACGTTCCGGCGCGCCGCTGTCGGCGCCGATGCGTTCGATATTATAAGGCGGATATCCGTCACTCGCCTTGGAAATGCGCTCCAGCGTCTTTTCCATGGCATCGAAGCCCAGAAGCAGCGGGCTGGCGAAAGGAGTAATGCGGCTCATCTCTTTTCAAGTCCTTGATGCAAGCGACCATCCCGGACCTCAAGTGCAGCATCCGGATGCCGCTAATATGGGGACAGAATACCGGCGCCGCAAGGCATGGGCCGCGACGTGCCGGCGTCACCTCTCGATTTTAAAGTGATGGCGTCAGGCTCCTTCCTTGACAAAGCGCCTGCTGCCTCGCATCAAAACATGCCGCGCGGATTGTACTGATTTGTGACGGGACGTGAAGAAATCGGTGCATACTCCGATAACACGCAGTGCGAGGATGGAACGATCGGAATGGCAAGCGCAAGAAAGATCATCATCGACACGGATCCAGGCCAGGACGACGCGGCCGCCATCATGCTGGCCTTCGGCAGCCCCGACGAGCTGGAGGTGCTGGGGATCACGACGGTCGCCGGCAACGTGCCGCTTTCGTTCACCAGCCGCAATGCGCGCATCGTCTGCGAACTCTGCGGCCGGACGGAGACCGAGGTTTTCGCCGGCGCCGACGCGCCGATCGCCCGCAAGCTGGTGACCGCCGAACATGTGCATGGCAAGACCGGCCTTGACGGTCCGGAACTGAACGAACCAACGATGGCGCTGCAGCCTGGCCATGCCGTCGACTTCATCATCGAGACGCTGCGCCGCGAGCCGGAAGGTACGGTGACGCTGTGCACGCTCGGGCCGCTCACCAATATCGGCATGGCCTTCCAGAAAGCGCCTGATATCGCCCCCCGCATCCGCGAACTGGTGATGATGGGCGGCGGCTTCTTCGAGGGCGGCAACATCACGCCGGCGGCCGAATTCAACATCTATGTCGACCCAGAGGCGGCCGATATCGTCTTCCGCTCAGGCGTTCCGATCGTGATGATGCCGCTTGACGTGACGCATCAATTGCTGACCCGCAAGGACCGGGTGAAGCGCATGGCCGAGATCGGCACGGCGCCGGCAAAGGCCATGGTCGAGATGCTGGAATTCTTCGAACGCTTCGACATCGAGAAATACGGTTCCGACGGCGGGCCGCTGCACGACCCGACCGTCGTCGCCTACCTGCTGAAGCCGGAGCTTTTCAAGGGCCGGGACTGCAATGTCGAGATCGAGGTCCAATCCGAACTCACGGTCGGCATGACCGTCGTCGACTGGTGGCATGTGACCGAGCGCAAGCGCAACGCCAGGGTCATGCGCCATGTCGATGCGGACGGCTTCTTCGATCTGCTGATCGAACGCTTCGCCCGCATCTAAAGCTTCGGTTTCCCTTCCTCGCGAGGAGGAAGGAAACGATCTCAGGCGTCTTTTTCGTCGAAGACAGAGTTGGTTTCGGTTTCGGCCGGCTTCGGGCCGCCCTTGGCGACACCGACCATGGCCGGGCGCAGCACGCGCTCGCCGATGGTGAAGCCTGCCTGCACGACCTGGACGACGGTGTTGTTCGGCACGTCCGGGTTCGGCACCTCGAACATCGCCTGATGGAAATTCGGATCGAACTTCTGGCCAACCGGCTCCAGCTTGCGAACGCCGTGGCGTTCCAGAGCCGACAGCATGGCACGCTCGGTCATCTCGACACCCTCGATCAGCGTGCTCAGGCCGGCATCGGCAGTAGCCTTGGTTTCCGGAGAGATGGCGTCAAGCGCGCGGCGTAGATTGTCCGAGACGGCGAGCATGTCGCGCGCGAAACCCGCGACGGAATAGGACTTGGCATCCTTCACCTCGCGCTCGGTGCGGCGGCGCAGATTGTCCATCTCGGCAGCAAGGCGCAGATAGCGGTCGCGCAGCTCGCCGTTTTCGGCTTTCAGAAGCTCGATCGGGTCCGGCTGGGCGGGCTCTTGCTGCGCAGTTTCGTTCTCGACGTAGGCGGCAGCGTCGGCTGCGGCATCGGCCGCAGTTGCGTCAGGTCCGTTTTTCGTCGTGTCATCGGTCATGACGGTCTCCGGTTGGTGTCTTCAGATGCGCCCGATATCGAGGTTTGACCGAAAAAAATCAAGTCTGCGTGACAAAGAAGCGAAAATTCCGCGTGACTGATTGCTGCGCGTCAAAGCTGATTGCGCGAAAGGCGGGAGACGAGCTGGGCTGTGTAGTCCACCATCGGCACGATGCGGGAATAATTGAGCCGCGTCGGGCCGATAACGCCGACGGCACCGACGATACGATCGTCGTCGTCACGATACGGCGCGACGATGAGCGACGAGCCGGACAGCGAGAAGAGCTTGTTTTCCGAACCGATGAAGATGCGCACGCCCGAACCGCTTTCGGCGAGATTGAGGATCTCGATCAGGCTGTCCTTCTTCTCGAGATCGTCGAACAGCAGGCGCAGCCGGTCGAGATCCTCGGCGCCGGCAAGGCCTTCGAGCAGGTTGGCGCGGCCGCGGATGATCAGCTGCGTCGGCTTCCCCTCGTCCGGGCTGCCGGCCCAGACAGCGATGCCGCGCTCGACCAGATCGCGCGACAGGGCATCGAGTTCGTGACGGACGTCGTCTTTCAGCCGGCTTAATTGTTTGCGGAGCTCCGGTAGGGTCTGGCCGGACATATGGGCATTGAGAAAATTCGCCGCTTCCGTCAGCTGCGAGGAGGTGACGCCCGCCGGCAGTTCGATGATGCGGTTTTCCACCTGATCGTGATCGCCGACGAGCACGGCCAGCGCCTTTGTCGGTTCGAGCCGGATGAACTCGACATGTTTCAGCACCGGATCGCTTTTCGAGGTGATGACGAGGCCGGCGCCGCGCGAAATTCCGGATAACATGCGGCTTGCCTCGTTCATCATCGATTCGACGGGATTGCCGCCGCTTTCGGCACGCACCTGGCGGTCGATGCTGGCGCGCTCCTCGGCGGAGAGGTCGCCGACCTGCATGAAGGCATCGACGAAGAAGCGCAGGCCGATCTGGGTCGGCAGCCGGCCGGCGCTGACATGCGGCGAATAGATCAGGCCGAGCTCTTCGAGATCGCTCATCACGTTGCGCACCGAGGCCGGGGACAGCGACATCGGCAGGATACGGGACAGGTTGCGCGAACCGAGCGGCTCGCCGCTTTCCAGATAACCTTCGACGATGCGACGAAAAATTTCCCTGGAGCGCTCGTCCAGCGCAGCTACGGCATCCGAAACCGACGTCGACCTGATGCCCATGAAGCTTTCGAACCCGTGCTGATGATACTTCCCGAAAATATAGTCAAACTAACACCCGTGGCAAAAGGGAATTTGCAAATGAGCGCCGCCAATCGTAGAAGCGGTCAAATAAACCCCAGGAGATAAGAATGCGGCCTTCAGGCAGAAAGATCGACCAGATGCGCAAGGTCTCGTTCGAGCGCAATTTTTCCAAGCATGCGGAAGGCTCCTGCCTGGTGAAGTTCGGCGATACGCATGTGCTCTGCACGGCGAGCCTCGAAGAAAAGACGCCGCCATGGCTGCGCAATACCGGCAAGGGCTGGGTCACGGCCGAATACGGCATGCTGCCGCGGGCGACCGGCGAACGCATGAAGCGCGAGGCCGCCGCCGGCAAGCAGGGCGGCCGCACCCAGGAAATCCAGCGGCTGATCGGCCGGTCGCTGCGCGCCGTCGTCGACCTGCAGGCGCTCGGCGAACGGCAGATCACGCTCGATTGCGATGTCATCCAGGCCGATGGCGGCACGCGGACAGCGTCGATCACCGGCGGCTGGATCGCGCTTTACGACTGCCTGAAATGGATGGAAAGCCGCAACATGATCAAGGTCGACCGGGTCCTGAAGGATCATGTCGCCGCCATCTCCTGCGGCATCTTCGCCAGCCAGCCGGTGATCGATCTCGACTACATCGAGGATTCCTCGGCCGAGACCGATGCGAACTTCGTCATGACCGGCACCGGCGGGATTGTCGAGATCCAGGGCACGGCCGAAGGCACGCCGTTCAGCGAAGGCGAATTCACCTCGCTGATGCAGCTTGCCAGAAACGGCATCGGCGAACTCGTGGCGCTGCAGAAGCAAGCCGTCGAAGGATGAACCCCATGCTGGAAGGCATGTTGGAAACGGCGCTCTATGCGCGGGATCTCGATAAGGCCGAGACGTTTTACGAAGACGTTCTCGGGCTTGAAAAGATCGCCCGCGCCGCCAACCGGCACGTCTTCTTCCGCTGCGGGCCTGGCGTTCTGTTGATCTTCAATCCCGAAGAAACGGTGAAGCCGCCGGCGCCTGAAGCACTGCAGGTACCGCCGCACGGCACGAGCGGCCAGGGCCATGCCTGTTTCCGGGTGTCCGGCCGCAATATCGATGCCATGGCCGAACGGCTGACGGCGGCGGGCGTGGCGATCGAATCCGAAGTGCGCTGGCCGAACGGCGGCCGCTCGATCTATTTCCGCGATCCTGCCGGCAACAGCCTGGAATGCGCGGAGGCTAAAATCTGGGGCATCGAACAGGACATCTGAATGCGCAAGCTTGAAACGAAGACCATCGTCGTCGCCAGCCACAATGCGGGCAAGATTCGCGAGATCCAGGAATTGATCGGGCCGCTCGGCTTCACCGCCAAATCGGCCGCCGAGCTGAATTTCGTCGAACCGGATGAGACGGGCACGAGCTTCGAGGAGAATGCGACGATCAAGGCAATCGCCTCGGCCAATGCCGCCGGCATGCCGGCGCTGTCGGACGATTCCGGGCTGGTGGTCGACGCACTCGGCGGCGATCCCGGTGTCTACACCGCCAATTGGGCGGAGACATCAGACGGCACGCGCGATTTCGACATGGCGATGACCAAGGTGGAAAAGGCGCTGCAGGATGCCGGCGCGACAAAGCCGGAACTGCGCAGGGCGCGTTTCATCAGCGTGCTCTGCCTTGCCTGGCCGGACGGGCATACGGAGCTGTTTCGCGGCGAGGTGGAAGGCAGCGTCGTCTGGCCGCCGCGCGGCACGCAGGGCTTCGGCTACGATCCGGTCTTCCAGCCCGAGGGCTACGACATCACCTTCGGCGAAATGAGCGGCGAGGAAAAACACGGCTGGAACATCGGTAAGCCGCAAGCGCTGTCGCACCGGGCCCGCGCCTTCAAACTCTTTGTCGAAACCTGCCTGGAGGCATAAGGTCAGTCCGTGGACAATTTCGACACGCCAAGCACCTCGCGCGATGCGGCCCTGCTGCCCGATACCGGCGAGCCGGGCTTCGGCGTCTATGTGCATTGGCCCTTCTGCGCGGCGAAGTGTCCCTATTGCGACTTCAACAGCCATGTGCGCCACCAGCCGGTGGATCAGGAGCGCTTTACAGCGGCCTTCCTGAAGGAGATGGCGGCAGTCCGGGCGATCAGCGGCCCGAAGACGGTGACGAGCATCTTCCTGGGGGGCGGCACACCCTCGCTGATGAAGCCGGAAACGGTCTCCGCCATTCTCGACGGCATAGCGCGGCACTGGCATGTGCCTGATGGCATCGAGATCACCATGGAAGCCAACCCTTCGAGCGTCGAGGCCGAACGCTTCCGCGGCTACCGGGCAGCCGGCGTCAATCGCGTCTCGCTCGGCGTGCAGGCGCTGAACGACCGGGATCTGAAATTCCTCGGCCGGCTGCATGATGTCGCCGACGCGCTGAAGGCGATAAGGCTGGCGCGCGACATCTTTCCGCGCATGTCCTTCGATCTGATCTATGCCCGGCCGGAGCAGACGGTCGAGGAGTGGGAAAAGGAGCTGAAGGAGGCGATCTCCTATGCGGTCGACCATCTTTCGCTCTATCAGCTGACCATTGAGGAGGGCACGCCCTTCTACGGCCTGCACAAGGCCGGCAAGCTGATCGTACCGGACGGCGAGCAATCGGCAGTGCTCTACGAGGCGACGCAGGAGATCACCGCGCGCGAGGGCATGCCGGCCTATGAGGTTTCCAATCATGCCCGGCCTGGGGCCGAAAGCCGGCACAACCTGACCTACTGGCGCTACGGCGATTATGCCGGCATCGGCCCAGGCGCCCACGGCCGGCTGACGCGTGGCACCGAGAAGCTCGCAACGGCGGCCGAGCGCAAGCCGGAAACCTGGCTCGACATGGTCGAGCGCGACGGGCACGGCATTCTCGACGAGGAGCGGCTCGGCTTCGAGGAACAGTCCGACGAGCTGCTGCTGATGGGGCTGCGGCTGAGAGAAGGCGTCGATCTGGCCCGCTGGCAGCAGCTTTCCGGCCGCGACCTCGACCCGAAACGCGAGGAATTCCTGCTCGAACACAAATTCATCGAGCGGATCGGCAATTCACGCCTGCGCTGCACGCCCTCAGGCATGCTGATTCTCGATTCCGTCGTCGCCGATCTCGCCTGCTGATATCATAAGACGAATGGATTTGCAGCGCGACGGCATCGATGTTGCCGCCGTGCCGGAAGGCAGTCTCAGCCGTGGCTGGTGGCACCGGCCTTGAAGAGGCTGCCGGTCGGTGTCTTCAAAAACATCTCCAGCGGAATATGCTCCTGGTGCAGGAAGCCGGTCGCCGGCAACAGGCCGTCGCGGACCATCTCGATGACAGCGACGACGGAGGCTGACGTCGTCCAGGCGATCGCCGTGCGGCGCGCCCCGGCAATCTCGATCGGGTAATAAGCGCGTACGAATTCCTTGCGGCGCAGGCCGCCATTCTCGGTGCCCTCGGCGGCGACATGGACATAGACGACATCGTCCTCAACAGGCGGCTTGGCATTGGTCAGGATCTCGCCGGCGAGCTTGCGCTTATCGCGCATCAACAGCTCATGGAAGAAGAAGTTCATCAGCTCCATATGGCCGGGATACCGCATGGTCTTGTAATCGAGATTGTCGATCTTGCCGAGCATGGTGTCGCACATGGTGCCAAGGCCGCCCGACGTCGTGAAGGCTTCGAGCTTGACGCCGCCGACATAGACGGTCTCGTGCCATTCCATCGGCGAGACGAGCTTGCGCACACCGCCCTCGATGACCTCGCAGTCGTTCAGATATTCGTTGACGACGCCCTCAGGCGACCAGTTGAAGGCGTAGCCGAGCAGCCCGGTCGGATGCTGCGGCAGGGCGCCGACGCGCATGCGGATCGACCGGCAGCGATCGAAGCCATCGGCCAGGCTTGCGCCGACGATGCCGACGAAACCGGGCGCCAGGCCGCATTGCGGCGCCATCAGGCCGCGTGATGTCTTCGACAGCTCGATGATGAAATTGGTTGTGGGAACGTCTTCGGTCAGATCGAAATAATGGATACCGGCAAGATGGGCGGCGCGCGCCAGCTCAATGTTCAAATGATAGGGCAGGCAGGAGAGCACCGCCTCGACATTCGAGAGCAGTTCGCCGATCACTTGCGGATCGGAGATATCGCCGGTGCGGCACTTGAAGGGGACGTCGCTCAGCGGCAACTGCGCGTCGACGCCGATGACCTCGAAGCCGCCTTCATGCAACAGCGTCGCCGCCAGCCGTCCGACCTTGCCCAGGCCGAGAACGGCGATCTTTTCGAAACTCATTCATTCCTCCCACGCGCCGTTTTGGCGCTTCAGTCTTTGACATGCACGTCATGCGCGGGAGGTATAGAATAAAAAACTTATAAAGGAAAACGGCCGGAATCACTTCCGGCCGTGGATTTTTCGGAAAAACTAGTCGATTATTCGTTGATCAGGCGCTTCAGAAGCTCGACTTCATGCGAAAGCTTGGTGTCTCCCGAAATCAGCTCCTCGATCTTGCGCACGGCATGCAAAACGGTCGTGTGATCGCGCCCGCCGAACCGGCGGCCGATCTCCGGGAAGGAGCGCGGCGTCAACGTCTTCGACAGATACATGGCGATCTGGCGCGGCTTGACGATGACGCGGGTGCGGCGGTTCGACACCAGTTCCTGGCGCGAGACGTTGTAGTGCCTTGCGACGATGCGCTGGATATCCTCGATGCGCACACGACGGGGCTCGCCGGAGCCGACCAGATGGGCGAGCAGCTCGTCGACGCGTTCAATCGACAGGTTCGGCTCGAAGGAGCGGCGGAAGACCAGCTGGTTGAAGGCGCCTTCGAGTTCGCGGCCGCTGGCCGTGACGTTTCGGGCGACGTGCTGGAGCAGTTCGGCCGGAATTTCGAGCGATGGATCTTCGAGCCGGGCGACAGCAAGGCGACGCTTGAGGATTTCGAGACGCATCTCGTAATCCGGCGCGTCGAATTCGATCGCCACACCGCCCTGCAGGCGCGAGCGAACGCGGGGATCGAGCGACTCCAGTTCCCAGGGCGCACGGTCGGCAGCAACAACGACCTGCTTGGCGCTGTCGAGCAGCATGTTCAGGAGATGGCAGAATTCATGCTGGATCATCTTGCCCTGCAGGAACTGCATGTCGTCGATAATCAGGAGATCGATGTTGCGCAGCGAATCCTTCAGCGTCAGCGCATCATTGTCGCGGATCGCGGTGGCGAAGCGCCACATGAAATATTCGGCCGTCAGATAGACGACGCGCAGAGCCCGCGGGTTCTGCACCGCCGCATTGGCGACCGCCTGCAGCAGGTGGGTCTTGCCGAGGCCGACGGTCGAATGGATGAAGAGCGGGTTGAAGCGCACGGCGCCCTGACCGGCTTCCGCGATCGTCTTTGCAGCCGCAAGTGCTACCCGGTTGGAGCTGCCCTCGACGAAGGTGTCGAAGGTAAAGCGGGAGTCAAGTGGCGAACCGAAGAGCGGCGAGCCAAAGCTTGCGGGCCTTGCGGCGGCAACAGCCGAAACCGCCTGCTGGACGGCCTGACCGGCCGGCTGCGCGCTTGTCGGGCGGCGCATCTGCGCGGGGGCGGCTGGTTCCGGCGCGACCGCCTCATCGAGTGCTTTGGTGCCGTGGCGCGTTGCCGTGCGCACCAGGACTTCAATTTTCAGGATCTCCGGATCTTCGGCCTGGAACAGACCGGTGATGAGATCGAGATAACGATTGTTGATCCACGACTTCAGGAAGGTCGTGGGGACCGAAAGGCGAACCACGCTCTTCGATACCGAATGCAGCTTCAGCCTGGCAAACCAGCTGGCATAGACGTCAGGACCGACCTGGGCCTTCAAGCGCGCGCTGACGCGCTCAAATAAAATGCTCTGCTTCATTTCCGCCTTTGCTTCGCCCACTTCGAGGCGAATGGATCCGAACGTCTGCGGTGCCGCATCCCCATTGTCGAGCCCGCCCGTCGTCATCGTATTCATTTGCATAATGCCGCCTTTCAATTCCACCGGGCGGCATCCGCTAAAACAGCCGCCCGATCAATCCCCGCTTTGGCGGGCTGACGGATCCTCATGAGCCGCTCGCCTGCCGGTTCACTCAAAAACACTGGCCCCTCAACGGGACCGACGCAGAACTCCGTTGCAGGGGCCGCATTCATGCGGCAACCTTCATCGGCTTTCCGTGTCAGGCTGGCGATCGAACCTCGTTTTCGGCCGACCAACCCGAACGCAATATTACTTTAACCTTCTCCGGCGGCCTCGCCTTAAACGTGTGGCCACTGAAGGCACAAAACATCCCCGCTCCGTAACAGCCACGTTACGGCTCAAATCCGTCGAGTGCTTGAAAATACGGAAGCGCAGGGCTCCGTAACAAAAGGCACAAACTCATCGCCCTGCCGACGTGGCAGTTAAAACCGAGCCTCTGCAGGTGATGTCCGCGCCCTCTGTTGGAAGCCATTTAGGCAGGATCAAACGGCAATATCAACGATGAATTTTAGGCAAAATTAACAAGCGGCCATTGACTCCGCCTGCCCTTTTCGGGCGTCACACTAGCGTCAAAAAAGAATCGCAGTTGAATCAAAGAGATTCCCCCGTTCGGGCTATTTTGACACGCATTGAAAGAAAAAAAATAAAATCCTCTTGACTCCCCTGTAGTTCGGGAAGCTTGGGGCAGAGTCGCGCGGCGCAAAAGCATCCTTGCGCAAGCCATTGTTTTTTAACACTTTTTCCTGTCATGGCGCTGACACGAAACAGTCGCGAGATTAACCATGCAGGGGCTGATCGGTTGAATCGAAAAAGCCCGGTAAAATTACCGGGCTAATCATAAAGAAGAAGTCCTTAACGGAAGATTACGCGGTCGTGGTGACCGAAAGAGCCTTCACACGAGCGGCCAGACGCGAGACCTTGCGTGATGCCGTGTTGGAATGCAGCACACCCTTGCTGGCGGCGCGGGCAAGCTCGGGCTGAGCAGCCAGGAAAGCTTCCTTCGCCTTGGCGGCGTCACCGGATGCGATGGCCTCTTCGACCTGGCGAACGAAAGTACGAACGCGCGAGCGACGAGCCTTATTGACGTCGGTACGGCGGGCGATCTTGCGGGTCGCTTTTTTCGCCGAAGTTGTATTGGCCATGGATGCCTCTCTCAAGAATTCGAACAAACTCCGCCATTACCGCGGGCCCTGCGGCCACAAAATCCAGCAATGCGGGAGCAATCGCGGAAAACCAAACCGGCTTTCCGAACCGTGGGCGGGCATATAACTCTAAAGCCGGCCCACGTCAACGCGGATTTTCAAGCTTTACCACCGGCAAGCGCCTAAAAGCATTCAACGGTGCGTAAAAGCAGGTTTGCGCTTCTCGACGAAGGCCGCCATGCCTTCTTTCTGGTCTTCCGTGGCAAAGAGGCTGTGAAACAGGCGGCGCTCGAAACGTAAGCCCTCCTCCAGCGTGGTCTCGAATGCGCGGTTGACCGCCTCCTTGGCCATCATCACCGAGGGGAGCGACAGTGAAGCGATCCTTTCGGCGGCCGCCAGCGCCTCGTCGATGAGACGCTCGGGCGCGACCACACGCGAAACGAGTCCCGATCGTTCTGCCTCGGCAGCATCCATCATGCGGCCGGTCAGGATGAGATCCATCGCCTTCGCCTTGCCGACGGCGCGCGTCAGCCGCTGCGAGCCGCCCATGCCGGGAATGACGCCCAGGGTGATTTCCGGCTGCCCGAACTTCGCCGTCTCCGAGGCGATGATGAAATCGCACATCATCGCGAGCTCGCAGCCGCCGCCGAGCGCAAAACCGCTGACGGCAGCGATCACCGGCTTGCGCGCCTTGGCGACCTCATCCCAGCCGCTGATGAAATCACTCTTATAGATATCGGCGAACTCAAGCGGCTGCATCTCCTTGATATCGGCGCCGGCGGCAAAGGCGCGCTCGGAACCGGTCAGCACGATCGCCCCGACCGTCTCGTCGGCGTGGAAGGCGGCATAGGCCTCCTTCAGTTCCTTCAGGACGGTGGAATTCAGCGCATTCAGCGCCTGCGGGCGGTTCAGCGTGACGAGGCCGACATTGCCTCGGGTTTCGACGATCAGGGTCTCATAGGCCATGCTGTTCTCCCGGTTTCTCACTCTTGCTTCTGGCAGGCTTATTTCTGGCAGGTGGCGCAATAGAAAGTGGAGCGACCCGCCTGGACGATGCGGGCGACCGTACCGCCGCAGCCGGGCGTGCGGCAAGCCTGACTTTCGCGATCATAGACGGAGAAGAAATGCTGGAAATAACCGAGCGATCCGTCGGTCTGGATGTGGTCGCGCAGCGATGATCCGCCGGCGGCGATCGCATCGGCGATGACGTCGCGGATCGAGGCGACGAGCAGATCGAGCTGCGCCTTCGGCCGGCCAGTCGCCGTTACCAGCGTACCGGCGGCGCGGATCGGCGAAAGATGCGAGCGCCACAGCGCCTCGCACACATATATATTGCCGAGACCGGCAATGTTCTTCTGGTCAAGCAGCGCACTCTTCAGCGGCTGCGCCTTGTCCCGAAAGCGTTCGGCGAGATAGGCGGCGCTGAGCTCGTTTCCTGTCGGCTCCGGGCCGAGATCGCGAAAGAAGGGATGGGCGGCGAGATCGGCACGTCCCACCATATCCATGAAGCCGAAACGGCGCGGATCGTTGTAGACGACGCGGCGTGGGCCGCTGGCCGCTTGCAGATGGAAGACGACGTGATCGTGCTTCTCGTCCTTCGAGCGGGCATGGTGGAATTCGCCCGGCACGCCGGAGGCGGCACCCTCCTCAATGCGGTCTTCCTCAATGCGGCCTTCTTCAATGCGGAAAGAACCGGACATGCCGAGATGCGAAATCAGCGTGTTGCCGTCGTCGAGATCGACCAGCAGATATTTGGCGCGGCGGCCAAGGCTGACGATGGTGCGGCCGGAAACCCTGTCTGCGAAAGCGTCGGGAAAGGGGAAGCGCAGATCGCCGCGGCGCAGCTCCAGCCTGGTGACGCGCGTGCCCTCCATCGCCGGCGTCAGGCCGCGTTTCACCGTTTCGACTTCTGGCAATTCCGGCATCTTAACCCATCTATCTCTAACGTGTTTCAACCGACGACGATGTGCGCTATAGCGCCAGTGTGCCGCGGAAAACGCGGCCCATAGATAACGTCGCGCGCGGTCTTTCGCTATGGCCGCCGCGCCCGAATCGTCAGGAACGGAGCAGTCTGATGTCAGAAAGCCGCACTTCCGCCGATGGCGGCATGGAGACCTCCTATGGCTTCCGCCAAGTGGCTGACGGCGAGAAGCAGAGCCTGGTCAACCAGGTGTTCCACAAGGTCGCCAAGCGCTACGACATCATGAACGACGTCATGTCGATGGGCATGCACCGCGCCTGGAAGGATGCGATGATCTCGGCGCTGAACCCGCGCAAGGAGCCGGGCTACAAGGTGCTCGACGTGGCCGGTGGCACCGGCGACATCGCCTTCCGCATCGTCGAGGCGTCGGGCAGGCAGGCGCATGCCACTGTGCTCGACATCAACGGTTCGATGCTCGGCGTCGGCGCCGAGCGGGCCGAAAAGAAGAAGCTTTCCGGCAATCTCACCTTTGTCGAGGCGAATGCCGAGGAACTGCCTTTCGAGGCAGGCAGCTTCGACGCCTATACGATCGCCTTCGGCATTCGCAACGTGCCGAGGATCGATGCGGCGCTGTCTGAGGCCTATCGCGTCTTGAAGCGCGGCGGGCGGCTGCTGGTGCTGGAATTTTCCGAAGTCGATATGCCGCTTCTCGACAAGATCTACGATGCCTGGTCGTTCAATGCCATTCCGCAGTTCGGCAAGGCGATCACCGGCGATGCCGAACCCTACCAATATCTGGTGGAATCGATCCGCAAGTTCCCGAACCAGGAGAATTTCGCGGCAATGATCCGCCAAGCCGGCTTTTCGCGCGTCACCTTTACCAATTATACCGGCGGCATTGCCGCACTCCATTCCGGCTGGAAGCTCTGAGGGAATATGGGAAGTAAGGCCTTTCCTCCCTCATTCCTGTGCTTGTCACAGGAATCCAGCGCGCCCAAGTCCTTGGGCGCGGAATACTCCGTTATGTCTCCTGCTTCATTCACCGCGCCGACGCGCGGTGGCTGGATTCCTGTGACAAGCACAGGAATGAGGGGAGAGAACACGAATCTCCGTCAGCGGGGCACTGCAGCATGAGTACTTTCGGCGCATATTTCCGCCTTTGGCGCGTCGGTTGGGTGCTCGTGCGTGAGGGTGTCGTGTCAGCCCTTCCTTCCGAGGGGCTGCCACCGCCGGTGGCGCTCGCCAAATCCTTCGTCACGATTTTCGAGCGAAGCAAGGCGCGGCATCAGAAGCGCAGCGACCGGTTGGCCCAGGCTGTCGAGCGGCTCGGTCCCTCCTATGTGAAGATCGGGCAGTTCCTGGCAACGCGGCCGGATGTCGTCGGCGTCGAATTCGCCAACGACCTGTCGCAGCTTCAGGACCGGATGGCCTTCTTTCCCTCGGCGGCGGCCAAGGCCAATATCGAAGGCTCGCTGGGGCGGCCGATCGCCGAACTTTATGCGAGCTTCGGCGATCCGATCGCCGCCGCCTCGATCGCGCAGGTGCATCCGGCCGAGGTCGAGAGTGCCGAGGGCCGGAAGAAGGTCGCCGTCAAGATCGTGCGGCCCGGCGTGCGCCAGCGCTTTGCCCATGACATCGAGGCGATGTATCTCGTTGCCCATATGCAGGAGCGTTTCCTGCCGTCCAGCCGGCGGCTGCGGCCGGTCGAGGTGACGAAGACGCTGGAGCAGACGACGAAGGTGGAGATGGATCTTCGCCTGGAGGCGGCGGCTCTTTCCGAGATCGCCGAGAATACCGAACGGGATCCCGGCTTCCGCGTGCCGAAGGTCGACTGGGAGCGCACCGGGCGCGACGTCATCACCATGGAGTGGATCGACGGCACGCGGATGTCCGATGTCGAGGGCCTGCGCGCGGCGGGCCACGACCTCAACCTGCTTGCCGATACGCTGATCCAGTCGTTCCTGCGCCACACGCTGCGCGACGGCTTCTTCCATGCCGACATGCATCCGGGCAATCTCTTCGTCGATGCGGGCGGCATGATCGTCGCCGTCGACATGGGCATCGTCGGGCGGCTGGGCAAGAAGGAGCGGCGGTTCCTCGCCGAAATCCTTTATGGCTTCATCACCCGCGACTATATCCGGGTTGCCGAGGTACATTTCGAAGCCGGCTATGTGCCCGGTCACCACAATGTCGAGAGCTTCGCCCAGGCGATCCGGGCGATCGGCGAGCCGATCCACGGACAGCCCGCCGAGACGATCTCGATGGGCAAGCTGCTGACGCTACTGTTCGAAGTGACCGAACTCTTCGACATGGCGACGCGGCCGGAACTGGTGATGCTGCAGAAAACCATGGTCGTGGTCGAA
Organism: Rhizobium sp. 10PS4; assembly: GCF_032464805.1. NCBI lineage: Bacteria > Pseudomonadati > Pseudomonadota > Alphaproteobacteria > Hyphomicrobiales > Rhizobiaceae > Rhizobium > Rhizobium sp. 10PS4. The sequence goes on from NZ_JAWDIW010000021.1 coordinate 79,087, forward strand.
GGCGTGTCGCGCATGCTCAATCCGCGATTCAACATGTGGAAGGCCTCCGAGCCTGTCGTCGGTGACTGGATCCGCACCAATCTCGGTCCGAAACGGATCGCCACCGATCTCAAGGACGGGCTGAAGGCGGCGGTAAAGCTCGCCGAAGCCGTGCCCGAAATCGCGGCAAAGACCGAAAAATTCCACCATCAGCTGCTGCATATGAGCGAGCACGGCTTACGTTTCGACGCTGAGACGGCGGAGGCGATCGGCAAGGCCGAAGCGCGGCACAACCGCTCGGCCAAAATCGCCTTGTGGGTCATCGCCTTGACGCTTGTCTATATTGCCTGGATGCTGAGCTGATCGCCTGCCAAACACATGCTGTGTTCGGCATTTGGGATATCCCATGTGACGGATGGCTCGCTTAGTCTCTCGTTCCGAGCATGATGCCGAAAAGTGTGAGCGGTTTTCGGGCGACATCATGCTCTGAATCCTGTTTTAGGGAGATAGGCACATGAAGCACGAACGCCCTGGCATCGAACTTTCCGGACGGCCGCTCGGTTTTGCCGAGATGGTGACGATCGGGGCGGGCAAGGCTGCGATTTCGGCTTCGGCGACGGGCATGGCCCGCATCGCGATCGCCCGCGAGGTCGTCGAGGATGCGATCGCCTCCGGCATGCCCGTCTACGGCTCAACGACAGGCGTCGGCGCCATGAAGGATGTGGAGTGGTCGGCCGACGAACTCGACACCTTCAATCTCGGTCTGGTGCGTGCCCACCATTTCGGCACCGGCACCCCCTTTTCCTGCAATGTCGTGCGCAATGCCATGGCGATCCGCGTCAACACGGCGCTGACCGGCCAGGTCGGCTGCACGCCGGAACTGATCCAGGCCTATATGACGATGCTCGAGGCCGATCTGATCCCGGTCGTGCGCCGCACCGGCTCGATCGGCTGTGCCGATATCGGGTTGATGGGACAGATCGGCGCGGTGCTGACGGGGGTCGGCGAAGCGATCTATCGCGGCAACCGGATGCAGGCGGCAGAGGCTTTCCGGGCGGCCGGGCTGGAACCGGTGCGGATGGCGCCGCGTGACAGCCTCGCCTCGCTCAGCATCAATGCGGTGAGTTTTGCCTCGGCGGCGGAAACGACACGCAATGCTGCGGCCTCAATCCGCATCCTGCTGGCGACGGCGATGATGGCCGCTGGCGCGCTCGGCGCTTCCCGCGACCCGTGGAAGGCGGTCAGGCATGTCGGAACGGCGCGCGAGGCGCTGATCGGCGCCTGGCTCTGCAATGCCTCCGACGAATGGAACTGGCCCGTCGCAACACATGTGCAGGATCCGCTCAGCCTGCGCATGATCGCGCAGGTGTTCGGCGCGGTGATCGAGAACCTCTTATCGACCGGCCATAAGATCCTTGCCGCCACCGGCCGCTCGGACGACAATCCCGTCGTCGTCGAAGGCCGGGTGATGACGTCCGGGGGTTCGCTTCCGCTCGATGTGACGATCCTGCTCGAATCGGCAGCACTCTGCATGGCACATGCGGCGCGCAACGCCTTCAACCGCTGCGTCATTCTCGGCAACGGCCAACGGCGCGACCTGCCGGTCAACCTCGTGCCGCCGGGGCGGATCGCCACCGGTTTCGGGCCGATCATCAAGCTTGCCGGCGAGATTTTCTCGCGCGTGCTGTCGATGTCCAATCCCGTGTCGGCCCAGTCGCTGGTCGTCGCAGCCGGGCTGGAGGACGAGGCAGCCTTCCTGCCGCTCGTCATCGAGCGCTTCGAACGGCAGATGCAAGCACTGAAGCGCCTTGCGGCGCTCGAGGCGCTGCTGTCTGCCCAGGCGATCGACATTCTCGGCGACGAACCGAAGGGCGTCGCGGGCATGCTCTACGAGGTCGTGCGCAAACATGCGGATTTCTATATCGTCGACAGGCCGCTTTCGGCCGAGGTGGAGGCGATCGAGGAGGAACTTGGTTCGGACGACTTTGTTACCAAGCTGACCGAGCAGGTTCCGATCGCCTCCTTCGACGATTTCTTCGCGCTCGGCTCGCTGGAGCGCATCGAGGAACGGCTAACCCGTCACGAGCCGGCAGCAGTCTGATTTCCAGTTACGGAGGAAGCAGCATGGACTTCGATCTCGTTTTGCAGGGCACGGTGGTGCTGCCGGACCGCATTCTCGACGAGGGTTATGTCGCCGTTCGCGACGGCAAAATCGCCGAAGTCGGCCTCGGCGTGCCGCCTGCGGGCCGCGAACGGCACCTGCTCGGAAAAGCGCTGATCCTGCCCGGTGCGATCGACGCGCAGGTGCATTCGCTTTCCCAGAAGGACCAGGAGGATTTCCTCTGGTCGACGCGCTCGGCGGCAGCCGGCGGCGTGACATCAATCGTCGACATGCCCTATGACGAAGGCAATCTCGTCTGCTCGGCAGCGGCAGTGAAGCGGAAGATTGATCATGCCGGCCCGCAGGCGCGCATCGATTTCGCGCTTTACGGCACCGTCGATCCGGAAGAAGGCCCGGCGCGGATCCGTGAGATGGTGGAGGCAGGCGTTGCGGCCTTCAAATTCTCGACATTCGGTACCGATCCCAAGCGCTTTCCGCGCATTCCGCCGGCCCTGCTCGACGCCTGCTTTGCGGCCATCGCGCCGACGGGACTGACGGCGGGCGTGCACAATGAAGACGACGAGGCGGTGCGCAGTTACATGGAACAGGTGAAGGCGAGCGGCATCACCGATTGGCGGGCGCACGGCCTGTCGCGGCCGCCGATCACCGAGCTGCTGGCGATGCATACGATCTTCGAGACCGGCGCCAATACCGGCTGCCCGGCGCATGTGGTGCACTGCTCGCTCGGGCGCGGCTACGATATCGCGCGCGCCTATCGCCGCGACGGCTTTGCGGCGACTGTGGAATGCTGCATCCACTATCTGACGCTCGACGAGGAAAACGACGTGAAGCGCCTTGGCGGCAAGGCGAAGATCAATCCGCCCGTGCGGTCGCGCGCCGAGGTGGAGACGCTCTGGCGGAAGGTGGCCGAGGGCGATGTCTGGCTGGTCTCGACCGATCACGTCAGCTGGTCGGAAAACCGCAAGACCAATCCCGACATGCTCGCCAACGCCTCCGGCGTTCCCGGTCTCGAGGTGATGGTGCCGCTTTTCGTCAAAGGCGCCGTCGAACGCGGCATTCCGCTGACATGGGCAGCCAGGCTGATGGCGGAGAACCCGGCGAAGCATTTCCGGCTCGACCATATCAAGGGCGCGCTGACCCCGGGCAAGGACGCCGATATCGTCGTGCTTGAACCGCGCGACAGCGTCTATGATGCCGCCGTGAGCGGCAACAATGTCGTCGGCTGGAGCCCCTATAACGGTATCCGCCTGCCCTGGACCGTTTCCGCCACCTACCTCAGGGGCGAAAAGATCGCCGAGGGTGCCAAGGTGCTGGCCAAACCCGGCACCGGCCGCTTCGTACGGCCGCTGCCGCGCCAGGCCATTGCGGGAATTGAAACATGAGCCGCAATCTACCCGTCAATGCCAGCCGGATCGCTGACGATATCGATACGTTGGCCGGGATCACCGAGCCGGGGCATCCCTGGACGCGACGGGCCTTCTCGCCGCTCTTTCTCGACGGCCGAGCCTATATCGAAGCGCGGATGAAGGCGGCGGGGCTGGAAACGCGGATCGATGCCGCCGGCAATCTGATCGGCCGCCGGACAGGCCGGAAACCATGGCTCGGCACGATCATGGTCGGCTCGCATTCCGACACGGTGCCCGACGGCGGCCGCTTCGACGGTATCGCCGGCGTGATTGCGGCGCTGGAGGTAGCGCGGGCTCTTGTTGACCAGAATATCGAGCTCGATCACGATCTCGAAATCGTCGATTTCCTTGCCGAGGAGGTGAGCATCTTCGGCGTCTCCTGCATCGGCAGCCGCGGCATGACCGGCCAGTTGCCGGAGGCCTGGCTTTCGCGCGTCAGCGACGGGCGCGATCTGGCCGAAGGCATCGCCCAGGTCGGTGGCAGACCCGATGTGCTGATGCAGCAGAACAGGCCCGATATAGCGGGCTTTCTCGAACTCCATATCGAACAAGGCCCGGTGCTCGAAGCCGAAAAGGAGGATATCGGCATCGTCACCGCGATATCGGGCATCACCCGTATCGAGATCACCGTCGAAGGGCGGGCCGATCATGCCGGCACGACGCCGATGGACCGGCGGGCGGATGCGCTGGTGGCGGCGTCACAGCTGGTGCTCGACATCCGCAATGCCGCCGCCGAACTTGCCAAATCGCCAAGGCATTTCGCGGCAACGGTCGGCGAATTCAGGATCGAGCCGAATGCCGCCAATGTCGTGCCGTCGAAGGTGGTTCTGCTGATCGATGGCCGGGCCGAAATCCGCGCCGACATGGAGGCATTCTGCCGCTGGCTCGACGGCCACGTCGAAAAGCTGGCAGGCGCCTATGGCGTGACGATCAAGACGCCGAACCGGGTTTCCGACAATCAGCCAACACCTGGCGATGCCGGGCTGCTGTCGACCTTGGAGGCTGCCTGCGAACGTGTCGGCGCAAAACATCGGCGCATGGCCTCCGGTGCGGGACACGATACGGCCTGGATCGCCAAGGTAGCGCCGGCGGCGATGATCTTCGTGCCCTGCCGGGAAGGCCGCAGCCATTCGGCCGACGAATGGGCTGACAATGACGATATCGCACTCGGCGCCGCCGTGCTTTTTGAGGCAGTGCGCGAGATGGACAAAAGCTTGAATCAGGAGAAGGCGAATGGGACGCATACTCGTTGAGAAGGACGTGGAAGCTGCCGTCAAGGGCGGCTCCGTCTATGCCGCCGGCGGCGGCGGCTGGGCCGATCACGGACGGATGCTCGGTTATGCCGCCGTCAATGTCGGCAAGCCCGAGCTGGTCTCGATCGACGAACTGAAGGACGAGGACTGGATTGCCACCGCAGCCGCGATCGGCGCGCCGGCCTCCACCACCCCCTGGGAAATGCAGGGCATCGATTATGTGAAGGCGGTGCAACTGCTGCAGGAGGCGCTCGGCGAAAAGCTTTCCGGGCTGATCATCGGCCAGAACGGCAAATCCTCGACGCTGAACGGCTGGCTGCCGTCGGCAATCCTCGGCACCAAGGTGGTCGACGCGGTCGGCGATATCCGCGCGCATCCGACGGGCGACATGGGCTCGATCGGCATGGCCGGCTCGCCCGAGCCGATGATCCAGACCGCCGTCGGCGGCAATCGCGCCGAGAACCGTTACATCGAACTGGTGGTGAAGGGGGCGACGGCGAAGATCTCGCCGGTGCTGCGCGCCGCCGCCGATCAATCCGGCGGCTTCATCGCCAGCTGCCGCAATCCTCTCCGAGCCTCCTATGTCCGCAGCCATGCGGCGCTCGGCGGCATCTCGATGGCGCTTGCGCTCGGCGAGGCGATCATCGCGGTGGAGAAGCGCGGCGGATCTGCCGTCATCGATGCGATCTGCAAGACGACGGGTGGGCATATCCTTGCCGGAGGCGTCATCACTCGCAAGGACGTCGTCTACACCAAGGAAGCCTTCGACATCGGCACGGTCACCGTCGGCACGGGCGAAAAGTCGGTGACGCTGCATGTGATGAACGAATACATGGCGGTGGACAATGCCGATGGCAAAAGGCTTGCCACCTTCCCCGCCGTCATCACCACGCTTTCACCGGAGGGCGAGCCGCTCAGCGTCGGCCAGCTTCAGGAGGGCATGCATGTTTTCATCCTGCATGTGCCGATGGAGATCATTCCGCTTTCGGCTAGCGTGCTCGATCCGACTGTCTATCCCGTCGTCGAAAAGGCGATGGGGATCGAGATCGCACGTTATGCACTGGCGACGAAGGCCTGAGCCATGGCGCGCGATCCCGGTCTCGAAGAACTGATGCGTGAGGAACTCGGCGATCGGCCGGGCCTTGCCGAAAAATCCATGTTCGGCGGCTGGGCCTTCATGCTGAACGGCAATCTTCTCTGCTGCGCGCGCCATGACGGCATGCTGATCCGTCTCGGCAAGGGCAATGATGGCTGGGCCCTGGCGCTGCCGGGCGTGATCCAGATGCTGTCTGGCGAACGTGTCATGCATGGCTGGGTGCGAGGCGGTGCCGAGGTTTACGGCGACGATGCTCTGAGACGGCGTCTGCTCGATGCGGCGCTCGCCTATGTGGAATCGCTGCCGAGCAAATAGCAAACGATGCCATTCCCCCTTCTCCCCAGCGGGGAGAAGATGTCCGAAGGACAGATGAGGGGGTGAGCGGCAAGGCCGCGAGTGCACTGAGCGCAAGCGAAGGGCAACATATAGATCCTGCCGTGCAGC
>NZ_JAWDIW010000022.1:0-83125 GCF_032464805.1 Rhizobium sp. 10PS4
TATTGCAGTTGCATTTTTGTGTGTCACGGCAAGAGTTGGATGCGGGTGGAGGCGGCGGGCGACACCGGCCCGTGGTGGCAGGAGGTTATTCTGGGGTGTGGTCATTGGACGCTTGTCACCGCAACTGTCCCAAATTAACCCATTAATTAGCATTCACTTGCATGCGCGGACTACGATGCTACCGTCGCCGGCATCGTGGGGGATCGCGTATGACGATTGAAGAGCTGATCGATCTGCAGGAAGCGGGCTCAAGGGCGCGGGTGCTCGGCCTGAAGGCTCACGAAAACCCATACCTCGCCGCCCATAGGATGCCGACTGGTGATACCAGCGCCCTCGGCGATTGGCTTGCGCGTCACGACGCGTGGAAGTTCGGATGGGAAGCAGAGGACGCTAGCCGCGAAGATAGAATTGCTGCGCACTTCAAGGATCTGATCTCGACTGCCAAACAACGTGCGCTCGATGCCTAACGTTATTGATCGTGGTTTGTTAGAGCGGTTCAGCTTTTAACGGAAGCGCAGAACCGCTCTATCCTTTTGTTTTTACGCATTCCGGACGGAAAACCGCTTCGCACTTTTCCTGGAATTGCTCTAGCGACAAATTCGGTTTTCTTGCCCCGTCACGGCGAAGGATCGGCACCTCTTTCACCATCGGATTGCCAGCTTTCAGGCCTTTTCGAAGAGCGGCGAGATCACCATTTCCGGCACCAGCACCAGGCCCTTGTCGGTTATCCGGATTTCCGGGATGACCGATAGCGGGATAAGGTTGAAGCCCATATAGGCGATGGTGCAGCCTGCCCTTTCCCATTCGAGCTTCAAGGCCTTTACCTCGTCCGCGACCTGGTGCACGCGCTTGTCGGACAAAAGCCCGGCGATCGGCAGTGGCACCATGGCCGTCACCTTGCCGTCCATGACGACACAGACGCCACCCTGCTTTTCCTCGATCGCGTCGAGCGCCACCTGCATGTCCGCGGCATTGGTGCCGGCGACGATGATGTTGTGGCTGTCGTGGCCGACCGAGGATGCGACAGCCCCTTGTCTGAGCCCGAAGCCGTTGAGCAGTCCGTGGGCGACATTGCCGGCAGACTTGCCGTGACGTTCCACCACCGTCACGAAGCAGAGGTCGTGCTTGTCGAAATGGGCTTGCCAGTCATTGGCCGGTTCCAGCGTGACGATGACATGGCCAAGGGTAATGCCAGGCAGCTCCGTCCTGATCGTATGAGCGACGACCGTCTCCGTCGGTAGGTCCGGTGTCAGCTTGAGATTTTTCGGCAGCTTGACCGTGTGGTAGGCGGCATCCGGATAGCGGTACGGTTTCGATAGGGCTTCGTCGAGGATCGGCGTGATCTTCTTGCCGTCGACGACGAGTTCGCCGCCATACCAGGTGCTGATCGGCGTAAGGTCGTCGCTGAGAAGCACCAGGTCGGCGCGGCGCCCGCCGCCCAGACCGCCGATTTCGCCCTCCATGCCGAACCGCGTCGCGCCGTGCAGCGAACCCATCGCCCAGGCCTCTTCCGGCCTCATGCCGTATTTCACGGCTTCGCGCGTTACCCAGTCCAGGCCGAAGGCGAGCAGATCTTCCGCATCACGGTCGTCGGTGCAGACGGCGACGCGCTTGTGGGAAGCGCCGAGCTCGGTGATCGTCTTGATCGCCTGCGGCAGCGAATGCCAGGGAGTCGTCGGCGGGCCGCCGCGCAGGAAGATCCACACGCCGGCTTCCAGCAGGTCGTCGGCAATGTCGCGGTCGATGGCTTCATGCGTGTCGGTAACGCCGGATGCGGCATAGGCGGCAACGAACTCTCGTCCGTAGACATGGCCCGACACCGGCCTGCCACGCCCGAGTGCTGCAGCCAGGATCGCATGGCTGCGCTCGTCGCCCATCGCAACGGGGACAAAATCCATTTTCTCACCGAGAGCCACGGCTTCCGGCCATTTGTCGAACAGGGCGGCGATCTTGTCCGGCGTCAGGTCGCCGCCGGCTGTTTCCAGATCCGGCGTCGTCGCCGGCACGGTGCTCGGCACGGTTAGGAAGATCGACAGCGGCGCCTGCCGTGCATCCTCGAGCATGGCCTCGACGCCGGCGACGTCCATGACATTGCCGATCTCGTGGCTGTCGCAGAAGATCGTCGTCGTGCCGTTGAGGAGCGCCGCTTCCGCATAGGCGCAGGCCGTCACCATCGAGGATTCGATATGGATATGCGGATCGACCAAGCCCGGGGCGATGATGCCGCCCTTTGCGTCGTAGAGCTTGGCACTCCCGCCTCTGTAGCTGCCGGCCGGCTTCACGGCTGCAATGCGGCCCCCCGAAATCCAGACTTCGCGTCCGTCGAGAAGGCGCTCCGAATAGGTGGACAAGACGCGTGCGCCCTGGATAACCAGGTCGGGTTCGCGACGAGCGGAGGCGACATCCGCAAGACGGCGGGTCATGGTCGAGAGCGGCTGAACGGAGAAGCGGGTAAGCGTGCTCATGTAAACCTCATTTCCAGGGCTCGGGGAGGGCAGGCGAGATTGTAGGGAACGCCGTCGGCGGAAGGAAGCACCAATAGTTCTTGCCTCTGGCGCAGGTCCTGGACTACCGGAGACGAGCAACAGGCGCGTTCCGATCGTTCGCGATCGCCCGGACCAGAAGACGTCAGCCGGCGACCGAGGCGGCTTCATACACCATCGTCGCGGCGGCAAGATCGGCCAACGCCGTTCCGACTGCCTTGTAGAGGGTGATCTCATCGTTGGACGTCCGCGCTGGAACATCCCGGCGGCTCAGCTCGTCAAGTGTCGCACGCACCGCATCTGCAGAAATGACGCCAGCGCTGATCGGCTGAACCAGATCGCCCGCTTCGTGAAGGGCTTCGTGGGTGTCGATATAGACAGACGAGCGTCGAAGCGCCTCGTCATCGGCCTCGCGCATCGCCGGGGTGAAGCCGCCGATCAGATCGACGTGGGTGCCCGGCCGCAGCCATGCGCCGCGGATAAGCGGTGCTGTCGCCAGCGTCGCCGCACTGACGATATCGGCCTGCCGCACTGCTGCTTCCAGATCCGTGACGGCAGTGGCCTGGAGCCCACGTTGCCGGAGGCTCTGCGCCAGTCGTTCGGCGCTGGCGGGATCGATATCCCAGATATCGACATGCGCGATCGGCCGGACGGCGCGGTAGGCATCGGGTATGAGGCTCGCGACGCGGCCTGCGCCGATCACCAGCAGACGGTGGGCGTCCTTTCGGGCAAGATAATCCGCGGCAAGGGCCGATGCCGCTACCGTGCGGCGCGCGGTGATCGTGTTTCCGTCAAGGAGCGCAAGCTGCATCCCGGTCCGGCCATCATAGAGCATGTAGGTCGAGGTCAAACCGGGAATGCCGCTCAGCGTGTTGCCGGGAAAGACGGTGACGATCTTGATGCCAAGGTAGCGCTCCGACCGGTGCGTTTCATGCCAGGCCGGCATCAAAAGCAGCGTCGCATCCGGCTCGCCGCTATTGGCTATCGTGTGGTGATGCCGCACCGGCACGACACAGCCTTCGGCAAATGCTTGCCGCAGGGTCGCGACCAGCGGGCCGAAAGGGAGGAGCTCGCCCGTTGTCCGGGCATCGAGAATACGAATTTGTGTGTCGGTCATTGAAGCGATCTCCCAGTAAGTTCTGACTGCTGGATAAAGCGAGTTCTGTGTGATTGAACGAGAGCCGCGTCGCCTCTGCGCGGCGTATCAGCTTCAACCGGCATCGCCCTTTGGAAAAAACTTCGTTGCGATCGGAATACGGAGCCTTGAGCACCGCTCAGGCAAACGCCGCTTTCTTCTCCAGCATTCTGGCGTATTGCGTCAGCGGATAGCACAGGGCGAAGAAGATCACCGCGACGAGACCGTAGACCTTGAAAGGTTCGAAGGTCGCGTTGTTGATGGCGTTTGCGGTTTTCAGCAGTTCGTCGAAGCCGAGGATCGAGGCCAGTGCGGTGCTCTTGATCAACTGGACCAAGAACCCGACGGTCGGCGCGCGGGTGATCCGGAAAGCCTGCGGCAGGATGATAAGGCGAAGTTCGAGGAGACGATGCAAGCCCAGGCTGGCTGCGGCGTCCCATTGCCCGCGCGGCACTGCCTCGACACCGCTCCGCCAGATTTCGGCAAGATAAGCGCTGGCGTAGAACGTTAGACCGCAGACGGCGGCGGTCCATGACTCGATCCGGAAGCCGAGCATCGGCAGGCCGAAGAACATCAAAAACAGCTGCATCAGGAGCGGCGTTCCCTGAAACAGGGCAATGTAGCCGGATGCGAAGCTGCGCGGCCAGCGTGTTTTCGATATCCGTGCAGATAGAATCGCCAGGCCAACGATGGCGCCGCCGGCAAAGGCTGCGAGCGAAAGCAGCAGGGTCCAGCGTGTCGCGAAGACAAGATTGCGCAGAATGTCCCAAAAGGTGAACTCAATCATGTCAGACCGGCTCCCAGAAAACGGCGTTTCCCGGCGAAAAGGAGCCGGCGAAGTGCGGCGGACATCGAAAGGTAGATCAACGTCGCCACCAGATAGGTCTCGAAGGAGCGAAAGGTGCGTGATTGAAGCAGATCGGCCTCCTGCGCCAACTCGCGGATGGATATTTGCGAAACCACCGCCGATTCCAGCATCATGATGATGATCTGGCTCGTTAGCGCCGGAAAAATGATGGCGATCGCCTGCGGCAGGATGATCTTGAAGAACACCAGCCGAGGCCTGAGGCCGAGTGCCTGCGCCGCCTCTTTCTGGCCTCTCGGTATGGCATCGAGCCCGGCCCCGACCACCTCGATCGTGTAGGCCGCCATGTTGAGGGTCATGGCAAGCACGGCGGCAGTGATCGGATCGAGGCGAATGCCGAGGCTAGGCAAGCCAAAGAAGATGAAGAACAGCTGCACCAGGAATGGCGTGTTGCGCATGATTTCCACATACAGGCCGACGACCTTGCGCAACCATGGATAAGGTCCCCGGCGCACGGCCGCGCCGAGAATGCTGAGAACGATCCCGAGGACCGATGTGGAGACCGTCAGTGCAAGCGTCGTGCCTGCGCCATAAGCCAGAGCTCCCATTCCGTCCCAAAGCCAATTGAAATCGAGGCTGTATTTCATCGCTTGTCCTTTGGAGCCGGATGATCCGGGCCGGGTCGGCCCGAAATCCCGATCCGCCTCTCAAGCAAAGAATTGAAGCATGATGCCACCGCAATCGCTTGCAGTTTTCGGCATCATGCTCTGGTGAGTGGGAGGCCGCCCTCGTCAGTCCTTCAGGTTTTCAGGATTGAGCGGCGCTTTCAGCCAGTTCTTCGAGCTCGCGTCGAGCGAACCATCGGCGATCATTGCGGCGACGCTGTCGTTGACAGCCTTCTTCAGGCCTTCCTCGCCCTTGCGGAGCGCGATGTGCGAGGGGGAGCTGAGGAGCTGGAACTTCTGCTCCGGCTTCAGCTCCTCCTGTCGTGCGAGAACCTGCGCACCGACATCGTTGCCGACGACCATCAACTGGGTCTGGCCGGATATGAAGGCCTGGATGACCGAATTATAGTTCTCGAAACGCTGGATCGCAGCCGAGCCGGGGGCGACGGCCGTCAGCGACGTGTCTTCGAGCGTCCCACGATTGACGGCAACGGTCTTGTCGGCGAGGTCTTCCTTGCCGCTGACCTTCAGCGCAGCCGGACCAATGACGGCGATATAATAGGGTGCGTACGGGGCCGCAAAATCGATAACCTCGGCGCGCTCCTTCGAATAGCCGACGCTCATCAGCAGGTCGACGCGGTCGTCGTTCAGGTAGGCGATCCTGTTCTGGCCAGTAACGCTAACCAGATTGAGTTTCACGCCGAGCCCGTCGGCGATCTTCTGAGCGACATCGACGTCATAGCCCTTGATGCTCATATCGGCGCTTGCCGAAGAGAAGGGCGGGAAATCGGAGAAGATGCCGATGTTGATCTCGCCTGCGGCCTTGATATCGGCAAGTTCGTCGGCCTGTGCGGCCCCTGCCAGAATGCCGAACACGGCAATTGCCGCGGTGGCGGTGTAGCGCAATTTCATAAGAGCAGTCATGTCGTTCCCCTTTTTGAGACGTGTTGTGCGACAGGTGATGGATGGCAGCGGGCACGAGGCACGCTGCCGTTGTGGAGCTGGTTCTCAGGTCAGCTTTGTCCTGACCGCGGGACTGAACATCGCGAGGCACAGGAGTTCGAAAAGCACCTGCGCCGCGATCTGCGCGGTGTTGGTGGTGTTGTCGTATTGCGGCGCGATTTCCACGACGTCGCCGCCGACGAGGTTGATGCCCTTGAAGCCGCGCAGCAGGGTCAGGGCTTCCCTCGGCTGAAGCCCGCCGACTTCTGGCGTGCCGGTTCCCGGGGCGAAGGCCGGATCGAGGCTATCCACGTCGAAACTGAGATAGGTCGGACCGGCACCGACAACCTCCAGAGCCTTTGCGATCACCGCCTTGAGCCCCATCTCCGCCACCTCTTCGGCGTGAATGACGGTCATGCCGGAGGCAAAGGAGAACTCCCAGAGATATTCGCCGCCGCCGCGGATGCCGATCTGTATCGTACGCTTCGGATCGAGCACGCCTGCCAGAACCGCCTCGCGGAAGGGCGCACCGTGATGGAACTTCGAGCCCTCATAGGGACCGGCGGTGTCGCAATGAGCATCGATGTGGATCATGCCGACCGGCTGGCTAGCCGCCAGGCCCTTGAGAATGGCGCCGGAGATCGAATGGTCGCCGCCGACCGACAGCGGGATAACTCCGGTCGCCGCGATCATCCGGTAGCAGGCCTCGATGTCGGCATGGCATTCGGCCAGGCCGAACCGGCTGCGCATCGGCGCGTCGCCGACATCGGCGACCTTTAGCCCTCCCATCGGCGCGACACGCAGAACATGTTCGTAGGGGCCTATACGCTCGATCGCCCGGACGGCCCGCGGCCCCAGCCGCGCGCCGGCGCGATTGGTGACGCCGAGGTCCATCGGCACGCCGATCAGAGCCACGTCAAGCGCCTCAAGCACCTCGGGCCGCAAGCCGTTCTCGATGAAACTGGCATCCAGAAAGGTCGCAGGATCGGCGAAGGGCCATTTGCGGCTGTCGCCGTCCTTGAATACGCTCGCCGCCACGGCGCGGAAGTGCGGATCTTCCATCTCCCCGCCTGCAGCGCTGCCGAAGCGCTTTCTCAAGTCCTCCAGAAAATCCCGGTCAATGGTCAAGGCAGGCTCCCACGGTCTGATGCTGCCATCATCATCGGGGCCGCACGCTTCTCTTGGAACCGCGAAAATTCAAGAGGGGATATAACGATTCTTGATAGACCAGGCCTGCCGAGGCTCCGCGAGGCGGGCAATGCGTTCATCAGTATGTTCAGAAAACTTTATAAGCCGGCGAGAATTTTCCCACTACCGCGGTTGGAAACCTCAGGCGCCGCCGAGATTTGCGTGAGGCCGGAAAGCGTCGAGATATCGTCCGGCGCTCCGGGTGCCGGAGCCATGACCGGACGCGTTGCCGACGTCGTGACACTCGGTGCCTTCAGGCATGTTGTTCTGGACCTCGTCAGTGGCGACCGGATAATCTCGGCTTGCTCCGAACCGTCCAGACATAGCCTTCGCGCGCGGGCAGGAGATCAGCGTTTCGATTCCGCCCGAGGCATGCGTTCTGTTCGCGCGATAAGCTGGCATTGACCGGGCGCAGCTTGCGCTCGCCCGGGGCTAAGGGTCACCAGTTGCCGGAAGGACATGGTTCGTCCAATATCCACTCGTAGGCAGAGAGGCCCTCGGCTCTCGATCGCCACAAAGTATGGAATGCGGCTTCTGATGCTTGATCTTGATTCCTATCTGCTTCGTGCATTTCTGACGGTCGCGGAGATCGGCACCGTCAATGGAGCAGCCGTCAAGCTGAACAGAACGCAGGCGGCCGTGAGCATGCAGATCCGCAAGCTGGAGGAGCTTGTCGGCGTTACGCTGTTTTCGCGTTCATCAAAGGGCCTCGAGCTGACGAGCCATGGGCAGATCATGCTGGCTTATGCCCGCGAAATGGTCGCCCTCAGCGACGAGGTCGGGAAAAGGCTGACAGGCAAGATGATCGAGGACCGCATTCGCCTCGGCGTCGTTGAGGACTTCGCAGCCGGCCACCTGATCGACATTCTTAGTGCCTTCAGAGCCCAGAACCCGAAGGTCGAGATCGACATCATTGTCGAGCCGAATCGCCGCCTCGCCAAACTGTTTGAAGACAGGAAGCTGGATCTCGTGGTTTGCGACATCACCTGCCTCTCGCGAAAACCGACGCTGATCTGGACCGAATATTTGATGTGGACGGTCAGATCCGACTTCGTGGCGGATGCGGAAAAGCCGCTTCCCATCATTATGTTCGAGGAGGAGTGCCCCTGGACGCTCCCGACGATTGCGGCGCTGTCCCAGCGGAACGTCAAGTGGAAGACGACGTGCGTCGCATCGACGCTGGTCGCTATGGCGACCGCGGTTCGCGTCGGTATCGGTATCGCGCCAATGATGCTCAACACGAAACCGGAGGGCTGCCGGACGCTTGACAGATCGGCGGACCTGCCCGGTCCGGTGCGCATCGAGATCGGTCTCTATGCTCAACCCGAGACGGCCGAAGGCGCGCGCTACCTTGTGGACTTCATTTCGCGGCATACGGCCATATTGTCCAGCTAGAGCATGATGCCGAAAAGTGTGATCGGTTTTCGGACAACATTCTGCTCGAGGAGCGTTCAGCTTCCATTATATCGGGTCAATTTAATTCGCTCTACCGGACTGGCGAGCGAAGCCCCACAGTGATCCATGAAGGGTCGACGACCCAATCTCAAGCATTCATGGAAGTCTGCGAATACGATGATGGGGCAAGCCAAAGTTGACGAAACTCTCCTCGCGGCTGCCGCCTATCTGCCCGGCCAGGTCGCAAACCTCACGAGGGGAGCGAGCGTGACGGCGCAAACCAACGAAATACTGGAGCGCATCGATGACATGCTGCTGCGCGAAGGTACCGACAAGTCAGAGATCATTCTCGCCAACATCTGGCTCAGGGACCTTGCCTCATTCGAAGAAATGAACGGAGCCTGGGATGCTTGGATGCCGAATAGCGGAACGCCACGGCGGGCGACGTTTGAGGACAAGAATCTCCCGCCGATGTGCGCCATCCGTATTGACGTAGCCGCGTCGCGAAAGAGTGGGGCCGGGCAAATTTGAGCCGCCTGCGTTCGTCATCTTCCTACCCTTGTCAGCGAAGCCGGACCGGAATTGCGCCCTTCGGCATCATGCGCTAAGGCCGGATGACGCAGACATTGGCCTCATAGGTGCAGGGATCGTCCTGCACTGCAATATCGATGACTTTCGCCTTTGGGGCTAGCGGCTCACGCCGTGCGGGGGGATAGAAGCCATAGCCCTCGCCGCCGACATAGGTTCCGCCATCGGCCTGATAGACGTAAGACGTGCCGGCATAGGTGTCGCCGACGTCGCGCTGCGCCTGGGGTACGACGACAACGATATTGTTGCGGGTGACGCGGTTGGTCGCCGGCGAGGAAAAATGTTTCAGGAACGGCATCCGTTCTTTGCGGTTCCGAGATCGATAGGCATTGTCGAAACGGATGCTGCGATTGCGCCAGTTCACACGTTCGCCGAGAAGCAGTCCGCCATGAAAAGCGTGGCGGTGGTCGGAAAAGCGGCGATCATGACGGCGGTCGCCGGCTTCGGCGGGAAGTGCAGCAAGCGCGGACAGGGCAAGCAGGGCGACTGCGGACAGACTGCGAAACATGGGTGGCCGGCCTCCGGAATTCCGATCCCTAACAAATCGTTAACGCCAGATTGCGCCAAAAGCCGGAGCTTGTCCATTCAGCTCGGACAACCGGCACAAAATTTGAGCGGAAAAAACCAGTTTCTTTAGCCTGCAAACTTCCCGGTAACGCGAATCGATTAAATTAAAAGCAGACAGCGATTGTGCTTGTCGTCGGCGTTCCCGGTGATTAAACGTCGCAATTGATGCAACGCACACAGAGAATTTTGTCATTCGTGTGGTTGACTGAGCATGCTCCGAAATCCGGGAGCGCAGAGAAGCCGCCGCGAGGTTCTGATGGCGAACGTGACAAATAACCGGCCCCTATCGCCGCATCTGCAGATCTACAAACCTATTCCCACCATGGTCATGTCCATCGTTCACCGCATTACCGGTAGCGCGCTCTACGTCGGCACGCTGCTCGTCGCCTGGTGGCTGATCGCGGCGGCAAGCGGCCAGGGCTCCTATGACTGGGCCAACTGGGTGCTCGGCAGCCTTCTCGGCAAGCTCGTGCTTCTCGGCTACACTTGGGCGCTGCTGCACCACATGCTCGGCGGCTTCCGCCATCTCATGTGGGACCTCGGCTATGGCTTCGGGAAAGAATTCTCGACCAAGCTCGCCATCGCCAACATCATCGGGTCGCTCTGTCTGACCGTGCTGGTCTGGGTGATCGGCTTCCTCATTCGCTTCTGAAGGTCCTCTCATGGATATGCGCACCCCCCTCGGCAAGGTTCGCGGGCTCGGCTCCGCCAAGGACGGCACGGATCATTTCTGGCGTCAGCGACTGACGGCCGTCGCCAATGTTCCGCTCATCCTCTTCTTCGTCATCTTCATGCTCGCCTATGCCGGCGCGCCTTATGCGGATGTGGTTCGCGCGCTGTCGAACCCCTTCGTCGCGGTCGTCATGGGGCTGATGGTGATCTCCGGCGTCATTCACATGAGGCTCGGCATGCAGGCCATCATCGAGGATTATGTGCATGGCGAATTCGGCAAGGTCGCTCTCCTGATGCTGAACACGTTCTTTGCGATCCTGATCGCCGGCCTCTGTCTCTTCGCCATTCTGAAAATCGCATTCGTAGGATAAGCTGATATGGCACCGACTTCACCCGCCCAGAATGGCAAAGCCTACAAGTATGTCGATCATTCCTACGACGTGATCGTCGTCGGCGCCGGCGGCGCCGGGCTGCGCGCGACGCTCGGCATGGCCGAGCAGGGTTTCCGCACGGCCTGCATCACCAAGGTATTCCCGACCCGTTCGCATACGGTCGCTGCCCAGGGCGGCATCGCCGCCTCGCTGCGCAACATGACGCCGGACAGCTGGCAGTGGCATCTCTACGACACCGTCAAGGGTTCCGACTGGCTCGGCGACGTCGACGCCATGCAGTATCTCACCATGGAAGCGCCGAAGGCGGTCTATGAGCTCGAACATTACGGCGTGCCGTTCTCGCGCAACGAGGAAGGCAAGATCTATCAGCGCCCGTTCGGCGGCCACATGCAGAATTACGGCGAAGGCCCGCCGGTACAGCGCACTTGCGCCGTTGCCGACCGTACCGGCCACGCCATCCTGCATACGCTCTACGGCCAGTCGCTGCGCAACAATGCCGAATTCTTCATCGAGTACTTCGCACTCGACCTGATCATGTCGGAAGACGGCAGCCGCTGCGTCGGCGTCGTTGCCTGGTGCCTCGATGACGGGACGATCCATCGCTTCGCCGCCAAGATGGTGGTGCTGGCGACCGGCGGCTACGGCCGCGCCTATTTCTCGGCCACATCCGCCCACACCTGCACCGGCGACGGCGGCGGCATGGTGGCGCGTGCCGGCCTGCCGCTGCAGGACATGGAATTCGTCCAGTTCCATCCGACCGGCATCTACGGTTCGGGCTGTCTGATCACCGAAGGCGCGCGCGGCGAAGGCGGTTACCTCGTCAATTCCGAGGGCGAGCGCTTCATGGAGCGTTATGCCCCTTCGGCCAAGGACCTTGCCTCGCGCGACGTCGTTTCGCGCTGCATGACTCTGGAAATCCGCGAGGGCCGCGGTGTCGGCAAGGCGAAGGACCACATCTTCCTGCATCTCGATCATCTCGATCCGGCCGTTCTTCATGAGCGCCTGCCGGGGATTTCCGAGAGCGCCAAGATCTTCGCCGGCGTCGACGTCACGCGCGAACCGATCCCGGTTCTGCCGACCGTTCACTACAATATGGGCGGCATTCCCACGAATTATTGGGGCGAAGTGCTGAATGCCGACGGTGCCAATCCGGAACGGATCATTCCCGGCCTGATGGCGGTGGGTGAAGCCGGCTGTGCCTCGGTGCACGGCGCGAACCGCCTCGGCTCCAACTCGCTGATCGACCTCGTGGTCTTCGGCCGGGCCGCTGCGATCCGCGCCGGCGAGGTCATCGACCGCGCAGCGCCGATCCCGCATCTCAACGTCGGAGCCTGCGACAAGATCATGGACCGTTTCGACGGTCTGCGTCATGCCAGCGGCGGCACGCCGACGGCGGAACTGCGCGAGAAGATGCAGCGCGCCATGCAGGAAGACGCCGCGGTGTTCCGGACGCAGGAATCGCTGGAATCCGGTTGCCGGCGCATCTCGGCAATCTGGGGCGAGATGAAGGACATCAAGGTCACCGACCGCTCGATGATCTGGAACTCGGATCTGGTCGAGACGCTGGAGCTGCAGAACCTGATGGCCAACGCCATCACGACGATCTACGGCGCCGAAGCCCGCAAGGAGAGCCGCGGTTCGCATGCACGCGAGGATTATACCGAGGGTGCTTTCGCCGGTCGCGACGACGTCAACTGGCGCAAACACACGCTCGCCTGGGTCAACGAGGCCGGCAACGTCAAGCTCGACTACCGGCCGGTTCACACCGAGCTCATTGCCGAAGGCATCGATCCGCATAAGATCGAGCCGAAGGCTCGCGTGTACTGATCTCAAGAGGAACCGGACATGGTTGAACTCGCTCTCCCCAAGAATTCTCAGATGCGCGAAGGCAAGGTCTGGCCGAAGCCGGCGGATGCCAAGAACACCCGCGAGTTCCGCGTCTACCGCTGGAGCCCGGACGACGGTCAGAACCCGTCGATCGACACCTTCCACATCGATGTCGACGATTGCGGGCCGATGGTGCTCGACGGTCTTCTCTATATCAAGAACAAGATCGACCCGACGCTGACGCTGCGCCGCTCCTGTCGCGAGGGCATCTGCGGCTCCTGCGCGATGAATATCGACGGCACGAACACGCTCGCCTGCACCAAGGGCCTCGACGATATCAAGGGCGCGGTGAAGATCTATCCGCTGCCGCATCTGCCCGTCGTCAAGGATCTGGTGCCCGACCTCACCAACTTCTATGCCCAGCACCGTTCGATCGAGCCATGGCTGAAGACGGTGTCGCCGGCGCCGGCCAAGGAATGGAAGCAGAGCCACGAGGACCGGCAGAAGCTCGACGGCCTCTATGAATGCATCCTTTGCGCCTGCTGCTCGACCTCCTGTCCGAGCTACTGGTGGAACGGCGACCGCTATCTCGGTCCGGCCGTTCTGCTGCAGGCCTATCGCTGGCTGATCGATTCCAGAGACGAGGCGACCGGCGAGCGCCTCGACAATCTCGAGGATCCGTTCCGTCTCTATCGCTGCCACACGATCATGAACTGCGCGCAGACCTGCCCGAAGGGCCTCAACCCGGCCAAGGCGATCGCCGAAATCAAGAAGATGATGGTCGAGCGCCGGGTTTGATCAGCCTCGGTACCGATGGCGGAAGAGACGGCTTCGATCCAGAAGCCGTCACCGAGATCAGGTCGCGGTACGCGAACAGGGCGTGCGCACCGGTCCCGGTGCAATCCTTCTGCAAGATGCGGTGAGGCACTATTCCGAGACATTGCGCGCGTTCGACAGGGATCCTGACAGAGATGAACGCGGGCAACACCTTGCTGACAAATTCTATGTGCAGGAAGTTTGCAGCGGGACAGTTGAACTGTATCGTTTTTCGGTTAGTTGTTGTCACGGGCAATTTATGCTGCCCGACTTGATTAACCAAAGCGAATTACGATAATCGGACTTGTCTCACGCCCGTTTCTCTACGGCGATGGCCGAATTCAGGAGTATGATGATGCAGTTGCGATATGCGATGACAGGTCTGGTGGTGGCTCTCGCGCTAGCCGGTTGTCAGCGTACGGCATATGATTACAGCTCCAACGCCAGTGCCGGCCCGGCGCCGTTGACGGCGCAGCCGGTTCCCTCGGTGCAGGGCGGGCAGCTTCCGCCGCCGACCGGCAGCTCGCAGTTTCCGGCCGCGCCGGCGTCAGCGTCGCCGATGCCGGGCGCCCAGCCTGGCGCAATGGCCGCCAATGCGCTCGATATCACCAAGGAATCGATGGTCGGAAGCTGGCGTGTCAACGGCAGCTGCGACATGTTCCTGACGCTCACCAATCTCGGCAGCGGTTCGCGCGGCGGAACGCGTGGCTGCGTCGGCGAGCTGACGGCGATGGGCTCCTGGGAGGTCGCCGGCAAACAGGTGCTGCTCAAGGACCGCTCGGGCAACCAGCTCGGTAGCGTCTACAAGACGGCCGACAACCGCTTCGAGGGGCAGACGAGCACAGGCCAGTCGATCAGTCTCAGCCGGTAAATGTTCCGGCGGATCTCCGCCGTTGACTGACAGGCGGATATGCCCTCATGCAACCAATGCCGGATTATGCGCTCAGCGTCTGCGAACAGCTTAAAGCGCTGACCGCATCGGGCGCCCTCCAGGTCGATTCCGCTCAGATGGATGTGGCAAAGAGCCTCGACCGGGTGCTCGCCGGGCTGAAGCAGCGGCGGCCGGCGGCAAAATCGAGCGCTCTCGGCTGGCTGTTTGCCGCCAAGAAGAAATCCGCCGACGGCATCAAGGGGCTTTACATCCACGGCAGCGTCGGGCGCGGCAAGACCATGCTGATGGACATGTTTTTCGCGATGGCGCCGTGCCGGAAGAAGCGCCGGGCGCATTTCCACGAATTCATGGCAGATGTGCATAACCGTATCGCGGCGCACCGGCTGAAGCTCAAGAACGGCGAGACGAAGCAGGCCGATCCGATGCCGCCAGTCGCCGCAGCACTCTACGACGAGGCAGAACTGCTCTGCTTCGACGAGTTCACGGTCACCGACATCGCCGATGCGATGATCCTGTCGCGGCTATTCTCCGAGCTTTTCGCGCGCGGATGCGTGCTGGTCGCGACCTCGAACGTCGAGCCCGACAATCTCTACCGGGATGGTCTCAATCGCGGCCTCTTCCTGCCCTTCGTCGCCTTGCTCAAGCAGCATGTCGATATCGTCACCCTGGATTCGTTGACCGACTACAGGATGGAGAAGCTGAGCAGCCAGCCGGTCTATCTGGTGCCGATCAACGACCATAACGACATGGCGATGGATGCGTCCTGGACGCAGGCGCTGCATGGGCGCAAGGCGCAGCCGTTGGATATTCCGATGAAGGGGCGCCACATCCATGTGCCGCTCGCCGTCGACCGCATGGCGCGGTTCTCTTTCGCCGATCTTTGCGAAAAGCCGCTCGGGGCGGTCGACTTCCTGGCCATCGCCGAGCGTTTCGATACGGTCTTCGTCGATCACATTCCCTTGCTCGGGCCGGAAAAGCGGAACCAGATCAAACGTTTCATCATTCTGGTCGATACGTTCTACGATCATGCCGTGCGGCTTTACATTTCTGCGGCGGCCATGCCGGAGGAACTGCTGCTGCACCGCCGGGGCACCGAGGGCTTCGAATTCGACCGCACGGCATCGCGCCTGTTCGAGATGCGCAGTGCGGAATATCTTGCGCTGCACCATGAAAAACGCGCCGCAGAGTAACAATTTGGTGACAGAATACCTTACGTTTACGTAAGAATTTTTGTATCTAAACGATTGAAAACGCTGCATCAAAAATAATGGATTGCCATTTTTTGGCTTTGGGTCTATGCGATTGCGTCATTGGGCGGTGCCTTGCGCGTCCGTTCGACGAATTTGATCGCAAAGGAAACAGCGAAAATGGCGCGTAACAAGATCGCACTCATTGGTTCTGGCATGATTGGTGGCACGCTGGCGCACCTCGCCGGCCTGAAGGAACTGGGCGACATCGTTCTCTTCGACATCGCCGACGGTATTCCCCAGGGCAAGGGTCTCGATATTTCGCAGTCGTCGCCGGTCGAAGGCTTCGACGTCAATCTGACGGGCGCCAGCGACTATTCCGCGATCGAAGGCGCTGACGTCTGCATCGTCACGGCGGGCGTCGCCCGCAAGCCCGGCATGAGCCGCGACGACCTTCTCGGCATCAACCTCAAGGTCATGGAGCAGGTCGGCGCCGGCATCAAGAAATATGCCCCGAACGCCTTCGTGATCTGCATCACCAACCCGCTCGACGCCATGGTCTGGGCGCTGCAGAAGTTTTCCGGCCTTCCGGCCAACAAGGTCGTCGGCATGGCCGGCGTTCTCGACTCCTCGCGCTTCCGTCTCTTCCTCGCCAAGGAATTCAACGTGTCCGTCCAGGACGTCACGGCCTTCGTTCTCGGTGGCCACGGCGACACGATGGTACCGCTCGCCCGTTATTCGACGGTTGGCGGCATTCCACTCACCGATCTCGTCACCATGGGCTGGGTCACCAAGGAGCGCCTCGAAGAGATCATCCAGCGCACCCGTGATGGCGGCGCGGAAATCGTCGGCCTGCTGAAGACCGGCTCGGCCTATTACGCCCCGGCCGCCTCGGCGATCGAGATGGCCGAATCCTACCTAAAGGACAAGAAGCGGGTCCTGCCCTGCGCAGCCCACCTCTCCGGTCAGTACGGCGTCAAGGACATGTATGTCGGCGTTCCCACCGTCATCGGCGCCGGCGGCGTCGAGCGCATCATCGAGATCGACCTCAACAAGGCCGAGAAGGAAGCCTTCGACAAGTCCGTCGGCGCCGTCGCCGGTCTCTGCGAAGCCTGCATCAATATCGCGCCTGCCCTCAAGTAGTCGATGGGCTGAAGTAATCGAAACAGGGATACACCCATGAACATTCATGAATATCAGGCCAAGGCTCTGCTGAAGGGTTATGGCGCGCCGGTTGCCGAAGGTGTGGCTATTCTCAAAGTTGAAGAAGCCGAGGCCGCCGCCAAGTCGCTTCCCGGTCCGCTTTACGTGGTCAAGAGCCAGATCCATGCCGGCGGCCGCGGCAAGGGCAAGTTCAAGGAACTGTCGCCGGAAGCCAAGGGCGGCGTGCGTCTCGCCAAGTCGATCGACGAAGTCGTCGCCCATGCCAAGGAAATGCTGGGCAACACGCTGGTGACGGCGCAGACGGGCGAAGCCGGCAAGCAGGTCAACCGGCTTTACATCGAAGACGGCGCGGACATCGCTCGCGAGCTCTATTGCTCGCTGCTGGTCGACCGCTCGGTCGGTCGCGTGGCTTTCGTGGTCTCCACCGAAGGCGGCATGGACATCGAAGCTGTCGCCCACGACACGCCTGAGAAGATCCAGACGATCGCCATCGATCCGCAAGCCGGCGTGACGGCTGCCGACGTTGCTGCGATCTCCAAGGCTTTTGAGCTCGAGAGTGCTGCCGCCGAAGATGCCAAGACGCTTTTCCCGATGCTCTACAAGGCCTTCGGCGAGAAGGACATGGCTCTGCTGGAGATCAATCCGCTGATCGTCATGAAGGACGGCCACCTGCGCGTCCTCGATGCCAAGATGTCTTTCGATGGCAATGCGCTCTTCCGTCACGACGACGTCAAGGCGCTGCGCGACGAGACCGAAGAAGACGCCAAGGAAATCGAGGCCTCGAAGTGGGACCTCGCCTATGTCGCGCTCGACGGCAACATCGGCTGCATGGTCAATGGTGCGGGCCTTGCCATGGCAACGATGGACATCATCAAGCTCTACGGCAAGGAGCCGGCTAACTTCTGCGACGTCGGCGGCGGCGCCGGCAAGGAGAAGGTTGCTGCGGCTTTCAAGATCATCACCGCAGACCCCAAGGTCGAAGGCATTCTCGTCAACATCTTCGGCGGCATCATGAAGTGCGACGTCATTGCCGAGGGCGTGATTGCCGCGGTCAAGGAAGTCGGCCTC
Organism: Rhizobium sp. 10PS4; assembly: GCF_032464805.1. NCBI lineage: Bacteria > Pseudomonadati > Pseudomonadota > Alphaproteobacteria > Hyphomicrobiales > Rhizobiaceae > Rhizobium > Rhizobium sp. 10PS4. The sequence goes on from NZ_JAWDIW010000022.1 coordinate 17,787, forward strand.
AAGGTTCCGCTCGTCGTGCGCCTTGAAGGCACCAATGTCGAGCTCGGCAAGAAGATCCTGAACGAGTCGGGTCTGGCGATCACGGCGGCTGACGACTTGGACGATGCGGCCAAGAAGATCGTCGCGGCGATCAACGGCTAATTTTGAAGGATCTGAAAGAATGTCTATTCTCGTCAATAAAGACACCAAGGTCCTCGTTCAGGGTCTGACCGGCAAGACCGGCACGTTCCACACCGAACAGGCGCTTGCTTACTACGGCACGCAGATGGTCGGCGGTATCCATCCGAAGAAGGGTGGCGAAACCTGGACCGGCGCAAAGGGCGAAAGCCTGCCGATCTTCGCAACCGTTGCCGAGGGCAAGGAAAAGACCGGCGCCAACGCGACCGTCATCTATGTCCCGCCGGCGGGAGCCGCAGACGCGATCATCGAGGCGATCGACGCCGAGATCCCGTTCATCACCTGCATCACCGAAGGCATCCCGGTCATGGACATGGTGCGGGTCAAGGCTCGCCTCGACCGCTCCAAGTCGCGGCTGCTCGGTCCAAACTGCCCGGGTATCATGACGCCGGAAGAATGCAAGATCGGCATCATGCCGGGCTCGATCTTCCGCAAGGGTTCGGTCGGTATCGTTTCCCGCTCGGGCACGCTGACCTATGAAGCCGTGTTCCAGACCTCCAATGAAGGTCTCGGCCAGACGACGGCCGTCGGTATCGGCGGCGACCCGGTCAAGGGCACCGAGTTCATCGACGTCCTGGAAATGTTCCTGGCCGATGAAGCGACCCAGTCGATCATCATGATCGGTGAAATCGGTGGTGCGGCTGAAGAAGACGCAGCCCAGTTCCTCAAGGACGAAGCCAAGAAGGGCCGCAAGAAACCGATGGCTGGCTTCATTGCCGGCCGTACGGCGCCGAAGGGCCGCACCATGGGCCATGCCGGCGCTGTGGTTTCCGGCGGCAAGGGCGATGCGGAATCGAAGATCGCGGCGATGGAATCGGCAGGCATCAAGGTATCGCCCTCTCCGGCCCGCCTCGGCAAGACGCTGGTTGAAGTCCTCAAGGGCTAAGCCACCTATATAGACCGGGCGGAGGAACGGCATCTGTGCTCCCGCCCGGCCTCGACACGAGACCAGCAGATGCGCCGCGGACAGGCGGCAATCGGAATGCGGCAGCCGGCCATCAAGCCGGCAAATTCATCAAAGTCAGGAGGCGGACGGAAGCGTCCGCATATCACCATGGCACGGCAAGAAGCCAACGAGCAGTTTCAGATCACCTCGTTTCTGGATGGCGCCAACGCTGCCTATATCGAGCAGCTCTACGCGCGGTACGAAGAAGATCCGGCATCGGTCGACGATCAGTGGCGGTCCTTCTTCAAGGCGCTGGAGGAGGATCCCAGCGATGTGAAAAGGGCGGCCAAGGGCGCTTCCTGGCGCAAGAAGAACTGGCCGCTTCAGGCAAGCGGCGATCTGGTATCGGCTCTCGATGGCGACTGGGGCATCGTCGAGAAGGTGATCGAAACCAAGGTCAAGGCCAAGGCCGAAGCTCAGGGCAAGCCTGCCGACAGCACCGAGGTGCTGCAGGCGACGCGCGATTCCGTGCGCGCCATCATGATGATCCGCGCCTACCGCATGCGCGGCCACTTGCATGCCAAGCTCGACCCGCTCGGCATCGCCGCTCCCGTTGACGACTATCACGAACTCTCGGCGGAGAATTACGGCTTCACGGCCGCCGATTACGATCGCAAGATCTTCATCGACAACGTGCTCGGCTTGGAATACGCGACCATCCGCGAGATGATCGGGATCCTTGAGCGCACCTATTGCTCGACGCTCGGCGTCGAATTCATGCATATCTCCAATCCGGAAGAAAAGGCCTGGATCCAGGAGCGCATCGAAGGACCGGACAAGGGTGTGGCCTTTACGCCGGAAGGCAAGAAGGCGATCCTTGCCAAGCTCGTCGAAGCCGAAGGCTACGAACAGTTCCTCGACGTCAAGTTCAAGGGCACGAAGCGTTTCGGTCTCGACGGCGGCGAATCGCTGATCCCGGCGCTGGAGCAGATCCTCAAGCGCGGCGGCCATCTTGGCCTCAAGGAAGCCGTGTTCGGCATGGCCCATCGCGGCCGCCTGAACGTGCTCTCCCAGGTCATGGGCAAGCCGCACCGGGCGATCTTCCACGAGTTCAAGGGCGGCTCGGCCGCTCCTGACGAGGTCGAGGGCTCGGGTGACGTCAAGTACCATCTCGGCGCCTCCTCCGACCGCGAATTCGACGGCAACAAGATCCACGTTTCGCTGACGGCGAACCCGTCGCATCTCGAAATCGTCGATCCCGTCGTCATGGGCAAGGCCCGCGCCAAGCAGGATATGAACGCCACCGTCTGGGACGGCGACATCATCCCGCTTTCCGAACGCGCCAAGGTTCTGCCACTGCTGATCCATGGCGACGCGGCCTTTGCCGGCCAGGGTGTCATTGCCGAAATCCTCGGCCTTTCCGGTCTGCGCGGCCACCGCGTCGCCGGCACCATGCATGTGATCATCAACAACCAGATCGGCTTCACGACCAACCCGGCCTTTTCGCGCTCGTCGCCTTATCCGTCCGACGTCGCCAAGATGATCGAGGCGCCGATCCTGCACGTCAACGGCGACGATCCGGAAGCGGTGGTCTATGGGGCGAAGATCGCCACCGAATTCCGCATGAAGTTCCACAAGCCTGTTGTGCTCGACCTGTTCTGCTACCGCCGCTACGGCCACAATGAAGGCGACGAACCGTCCTTCACGCAGCCGAAGATGTACAAGGTGATCCGCGCCCACAAGACCGTGCTGCAGCTCTATGCGGCCCGTCTCGTCGCCGAGGGCCTGCTGACCGACGGTGAAGTCGAGAAGATGAAGGCCGATTGGCGCCTCCATCTCGAACAGGAATTCGAGGCCGGCCAGCAGTACAAGCCGAACAAGGCCGACTGGCTAGACGGCGAGTGGTCAGGCCTGCGCACGGCCGACAATGCCGACGAGCAACGCCGCGGCAAGACCGCCGTGCCGATGAAGACGCTGAAGGAGATCGGCCGCAAGCTCTCTGAGATCCCGGCTGGCTTCAACGCGCACCGCACGATCCAGCGCTTCATGGAAAACCGCGCCAACATGATCGCCACCGGCGAGGGTATCGACTGGGCGATGGCCGAAGCGCTCTCCTTCGGCGCGCTCTGCGTCGAAGGCAGCAAGATCCGCCTGTCCGGCCAGGATTGTGAACGCGGCACCTTCTCGCAGCGTCACTCGGTTCTCTACGATCAGGAAACCGAAGAGCGTTATATCCCGCTCGCCAATCTTTCGCCGACGCAGGGGCGCTACGAAGTCATCAATTCGATGCTTTCGGAAGAGGCCGTGCTCGGTTTCGAATATGGCTATTCGCTCGCCCGCCCGAATGCGCTGACGCTCTGGGAAGCACAGTTCGGCGATTTCGCCAACGGTGCGCAGGTTGTCTTCGACCAGTTCATCTCGTCGGGCGAACGCAAGTGGCTGCGTATGTCGGGCCTCGTCTGCCTGCTGCCGCACGGCTATGAAGGTCAGGGTCCCGAACACTCCTCGGCCCGCCTCGAGCGTTTCCTGCAGCTTTGCGCGGAAGACAACATGCAGGTCGCCAATGTCACGACGCCGGCGAACTACTTCCACATCCTGCGCCGGCAGCTGAAGCGCGATTTCCGCAAGCCGCTGATCCTGATGACGCCGAAGTCGCTGCTGCGCCACAAGCGGGCGGTTTCGACGCTTGCCGAAATGGCCGGCGAATCCGCCTTCCATCGCCTGCTCTGGGACGATGCCGAGGTGATCAAGGATGGTCCGATCAAGCTGCAGAAGGACAACAAGATCCGCCGCGTCGTCATGTGCTCCGGCAAGGTCTATTACGATCTTCTCGAAGAGCGTGAAAAGCGCGGTATCGACGACGTCTATCTCTTACGTGTCGAACAGCTCTATCCGTTCCCGGCTAAGGCGCTGATCAACGAGCTGTCGCGCTTCCGCAATGCCGAGATGGTCTGGTGCCAGGAAGAGCCGAAGAACATGGGCGCATGGTCGTTCATCGACCCCTTCCTCGAATGGGTGCTCGCCCATATCGACGCGAAATACCAGCGTGTCCGCTATACCGGCCGTCCGGCCGCCGCCTCGCCGGCGACGGGCCTGATGTCCAAGCATCTGTCGCAGCTCGCCGCATTCCTCGAGGATGCATTGGGCGGTTAAAACAAGGGGGGCGCAATGGCTTATTTCTTTCTGAGACTGCAGCCGCCGCGCCCCACTTTCCCGCATGACGGGACCGGGGAGGAAATGGCGGCGATGAAACGCCATGCCGAATACTGGCATCGGAACGCTCTTGCGGGATCGGCGATTATCGTCGGCCCCGTCTTCGAGGGTGAAGGCGCCTGGGGCATGGCGATCGTCGAGGTCGAGGATCAGGCGGCGGCGCAGGTTCTTGCCGACGGCGATCCGATCATCGCTTCCGGCTTCGGTTTCCGTTTCGATATCCTGCCGATGCCCTCGATCATCTCGCGGCCGCCCGCCGTCTGAAACGCATAAACGAAAACACACGAAATCAGGATCTGAACAATGGCCACAGAAATCCGCGTTCCAACTCTCGGTGAATCCGTCAGCGAGGCAACCGTCGGCACCTGGTTCAAGAAGGTCGGCGACGCCATCAAGGCCGACGAGCCGATTCTCGAGCTTGAAACCGACAAGGTGACCATCGAAGTTCCAGCACCCGCCTCCGGCACGCTTTCGGAAATCGTTGTCGCTGCCGGCGAGACTGTCGGCCTTGGCGCATTGCTCGGCCAGATCGCCGAAGGTGCAGCCGCTGCCGCCGCGCCTGCTGCCGCTGCACCGGCCGCCGCGCCTGCTGCTCCGGCTCCCGCCCAACCGGCCGCTGCTGCTCCGGCCCAGCCGGCGGTTGCCGCCGCTGCTGCGTCGTCGTCGAGCGCCTCCGTCTCCACCATGCCGCCGGCACCGGCAGCTTCGAAGATGCTTGCTGAAAACAACCTTTCCGCCGATCAGGTCGACGGTAGCGGCAAGCGCGGCCAGGTGCTGAAGGGCGACGTCATCGCCGCCGTTGCCAAGGGCATTTCCGCTCCGGCGGCCGCACCGGCGGCGACGCCTGCCGCCGCGCGTGGCCCGTCGACGGTCGAGGATGCCTCGCGCGAAGAGCGCGTGAAGATGACGCGCCTGCGCCAGACGATCGCCAAGCGCCTCAAGGATGCGCAGAATACTGCCGCCATGCTGACCACCTATAACGAGGTGGACATGAAGGCGGTCATGGATCTGCGCAACAAGTACAAGGACATTTTCGAGAAGAAGCACGGCGTCAAGCTTGGCTTCATGGGCTTCTTCACCAAGGCGGTGACGCATGCGCTGAAGGAACTGCCGGCCGTCAACGCCGAAATCGACGGCACCGACGTCATCTACAAGAACTACTGCCATGTCGGCATGGCCGTCGGCACGGACAAAGGTCTCGTCGTTCCCGTCATCCGCGACGCCGACCAGATGTCGATCGCCGAAATCGAGAAGGAGCTCGGCCGTCTTGCCAAGGCAGCCCGTGATGGCTCGCTCTCCATGGCCGACATGCAGGGCGGCACCTTCACCATCACCAATGGCGGCGTCTACGGTTCGCTGATGTCTTCGCCGATCCTCAACGCACCGCAGTCCGGCATTCTCGGCATGCACAAAATCCAGGAGCGGCCGGTTGCGATCGGCGGCCAGGTGGTCATCCGTCCGATGATGTATCTGGCGCTGTCCTACGATCACCGCATGGTCGACGGCAAGGAAGCGGTCACCTTCCTCGTGCGCGTCAAGGAAAGCCTGGAAGATCCGGAACGTCTGGTTCTCGATCTCTAAGGGAGCGTTTTCGATGCGGAACCGGATCATGCGGGCGGCGCGCCTTCTTTTTTGCGCTGCCGCCGCGCATGTCCCGGTCTCCGCATCGGCTGCCGGCTGGGATATCGGCAAGGCAAGCAGCAATTTCGAGCTGGTGGCGCTTGGCGATGCCGAGCTTTCCGGGCGGTCGATCGGCGTCATCCATATGGGCAATGTCGAACTGACCTCGGGGCGCATCGTTGCCGCCGATCCGCTGGCCCAGCCCGACCGTCCGGCACTCGCAAGAACGGTCGCGCCGGGCGAATATCCGGTGACGCTCTACCAGGCCTTCGGGCGCATCGCCGCTGCCAGCATGCGGTTTGCCGAGGGCAAGCCGGATCGTTGGGAGCTTGCGGTCCTGCCAGGGCAGGAGCCGGCGACGCTGAAGGACGGCGAGATTTTCGGCTATCCCGTCGATGCCGGTCTCGGCTGCTACATGGATGCCGATACGCTTGATTTGATCGAAGAGCGCGAGGCCCAGGTGCAGGCGCAGAAAGCGGATTCCGACGTCAACTATTACGACGACGTGCTGGCGTCGGACCTCGACGCCAGCAAGGGCATCTATGCGCTGCACCGGCCGGTCGCCGGCAGACGAGGCAATGTCGCGGTGTTCTGGAGCGGCTGGGGTGACGGTTTCTATCCTGTCTTCTGGGGGCTCGACAGGCATGGCCGCGCGCTGGTGCTGCTGACGGATTTCAGCGTTGTCGAGAATGCGGACGGGCGCAAGGAGCCGAAGCTGCAATGAGGGGAAGGACCGGGATCATGACGAGACGGACAGGCGTGGCTGCAATCGCAGCCGCCGCGTTTTTCGTCGTTCCGGCATCCACCTTCGCTGCCGCATGCAAGCAGGAGCAGGCCGTTTACGTCGATCGCGACGGTGCCTATGAATTGCGCTTTGCACCGCTGAATTCTCCATCGGCCGCCGCCAGCAACCAGTTCAAGTTCAGCGCGCTGAAGACACCTGTCGTGATGGAAGGTTATGTCATGCCATCGGAAGATCCGGTGCGCGCCATCGGCATCTTGATGTTCAACTGCCCCGAGGGTGATGCGACCGGCGCCGATCTCAATGCCTGCACGGTCTGGCAGGGCGCCGTCTATGGCATGGATGCCGAGGGCGAGATGGACAATCTGCAGCCCGAAGGTGCGGCGGCGGCTGAAAAACTCGTGCTTCCCGGCCTTGGTCCTGCCATCCGCGAATCCAGCGCCTGGGGCGAGGGCAAGGCCGTGGTGGCACCCTGGGACGTGCTGACATTTAAGGAGTGTGCGACATGAGCGATGCACCTGTTGTTCTCATTACCGGCGGAAGCCGGGGTATCGGCGCCGCGGCTTCACGGCTCGCCGCGCGCCAGGGCTGGCGTGTCGCGGTGAACTACGCCGCCAACCGTCAAGCTGCGGATGCCGTCGTGGCTGCGATTGTCGCGGATGGCGGCGAGGCCGTGGCGATCCAGGGCGATGTCGGTAAGGCTGCGGATATCGTCTCGATGTTCACGGCAGTCGATCGGCAATTCGGCCGGCTCGACGGGCTCGTCAACAATGCCGGCATCGTCGATTATCCCCAGCGCGTCGACGAGATGTCGGTAGAGCGGATCGAGCGCATGCTGCGCGTCAATGTGACCGGGTCGATACTCTGCGCGGCAGAGGCCATACGCCGCATGTCGAGCCGGCATGGCGGCAAGGGCGGGGCGATCGTCAACATCTCGTCGATGGCGGCGATCCTCGGTTCGGCGACGCAGTATGTCGACTATGCCGCCTCGAAGGCGGCGATCGACACGTTCACCGTCGGGCTGGCGCGTGAGGTCGCAGCCGAGGGTATCCGCGTGAATGCGATAAGGCCCGGCGTCATCGAAACCGACCTTCATGCCTCCGGCGGCCTGCCGGATCGGCCGCGCGAACTGGCGCCCTCGATCCCGATGCAGCGCGCGGGCACGCCCGAGGAGGTGGCCGATGCGGTCCTCTATCTTCTGTCACCTTCGGCCTCCTATATCACCGGCGCGATCCTCAATGTGAGCGGCGGCCGCTAGAGCAACGGGCGAAAAACAGCATGCAGTATATTATCGAATTCCTCGGCCTGATATCGCGCGCGGCCGATTAAACAAAAATCCAAAGGGAAAGAAGCAATGTCCTACGATGTGATCATTATCGGAACCGGTCCGGGCGGCTATGTCTGCGCCGTCAAGGCGGCCCAGCTTGGCCTTAAGGTCGCCGTCGTCGAAAGGCGGGCGACCTATGGCGGCACCTGCCTGAACGTCGGCTGCATTCCGTCGAAGGCGCTGCTGCATGCCTCCGAAATGTTCCATCAGGCCGGCCACGGGATGAGCGCCCTCGGTATCGACGTCCCGGCGCCGACGCTCAATCTCGGCAATATGATGGCCCACAAGGATGCGACGGTGAAGTCGAATGTCGACGGCGTCGCCTTCCTCTTCAAGAAGAATAAGATCGATGCCTTCCAGGGTACCGGCAAGATCGTCTCGGCCGGCAAGGTCTCCGTCACCGCCGATGACGGCAAGGTGCAGGAAATCGAAGGCAAAAACATCGTCATCGCCACCGGCTCCGACGTCGCCGGCATTCCCGGCGTGCAGGTCGAAATCGACGAAAAGACCATCATCTCGTCCACCGGCGGCATCGCGCTGGAAAAAGTGCCGGAAACGCTGATCGTCGTCGGCGGCGGCGTCATCGGGCTCGAACTCGGTTCCGTCTGGTCGCGCCTCGGCGCCAAAGTCACCGTCGTCGAATATCTCGACACCATCCTTGGCGGCATGGACGGCGAAGTCTCCAAGCAATTCCAGCGCATGCTCGCCAAGCAGGGCATCGATTTCAATCTCAGCGCCAAGGTCACAGGCGTCGAGAAGGGGGACACGGGCGCCAAGGTCACCTTCGAGCCGGTCAAGGGCGGCGACAAGGTGACACTCGATGCCGAGGTCGTGCTGATTGCCACCGGACGCAAGCCCTATACGGCGGGGCTTGGCCTCGAAGAGGCCGGTGTTACGCTCGACAATCGCGGCCGTGTCGAGATCGACGGCCACTACAAGACCAATGTCGACGGCATCTACGCGATCGGCGATGTGGTCAAGGGGCCGATGCTGGCGCACAAGGCGGAAGACGAGGGCGTGGCGCTTGCCGAAATCCTCGCCGGACAGCATGGCCATGTGAATTACGAGGTCATTCCGAGCGTCGTCTACACCCAGCCGGAAATCGCTTCCGTCGGCAAGACCGAGGAAGAGCTGAAAGCGGCAGGCGTCACCTACAAGGTCGGCAAGTTCCCCTTCACGGCGAACGGCCGGGCGCGTGCGATGCTGGCGACCGACGGCTTCGTCAAAATCCTTGCCGACAAGGAAACCGACCGGGTGCTCGGCGGCCATATCGTCGGCTTCGGCGCCGGCGAGATGATCCACGAGATCGCAGTGCTGATGGAATTCGGCGGTTCGTCGGAAGATCTCGGCCGTACCTGCCACGCGCATCCGACCATGTCGGAAGCGGTGAAAGAGGCTGCGCTCGCAACCTTCTTCAAGCCGATCCATATGTGATCTTACATATTCGCAACAACGCATGCAGCCGCTTGCCGTGAGGCAGGCGGCTGTTTTATTGGGTGCGTATCGGCGCTTTTGGAAAGCAGCGTGCCCGGTCGAACGACGACCAGCTGGCCGCCGGCGGCCTCAGTTCACCGCAGTCACGGTGAAGCCCTGCTGGCGCAGCAGTTCGATGACGCCGTTCTTGCCGGGCAGATGCAGGGCGCCGACGGCCATGAAGACGTTGCCGCTGTCGAGGATGGGCGCTGCGCGCTCGGCCATCACCTTGTTGCGGTCAAGGATCACGCGCTGCTCGAAAGCGGCATAATCGCTGTTTTCGCCTTCTTCCTCCGGTGTCACGGTTTTCAGCATCGGCATGGTCATGCCGATGTCGCCGGAGAGGTAGAGGTCGGTCATCGTCTCGACGACATCGCTCATCTTGTCGCCGAGTTCCAGCGTCTGGATCAGCGATTTCAGATGGAACTCGACCGGCAGATCGGCCATGGCCTGGATCTGCTCGGCAAGGGTTTCAAGCCCTTTGACCTGTTTGCCCTGAGCAATGGCATCGGTGGCGATCTTCTGGTCGAGGAACTTCGCGCCTTTTGCCTTGCGGGCGATTTCGCAGGCCGGCAGGGCGACGGCGCTCGAAATCATCCAGGGCCGCATCCGGGAAACGGCGCTGATCGGGATGCCGCGTTGCTTGAGGCCGGTTTCGAGACGCTTGTAGTCCTCGGGAGAAAGCAGCTTGTCGATCGTCGTGCCGTCGGTGAACATCGTCAGTTCCGGCTTTGCGAGCAGGGCGGCGGTCGCCTTCCGCTCATCGAGGATCTCGTCGGATTCGATGATGATCGTGTCGGCGGCGTCGTGGGCTGCCTGGGCGCGTGGCGGCAGGGCCAGCACGCGCGGATCGGTGACATGCATGCTGCCGAGCAGCCACGAGGGTGCAAGGCCCGGCTTCTCGATCTTCCAGAAGATGCCCTTGCCGTTCGGCGTGGCGTCGGCTTCCTTCAGCGCCTCTGCGTAGCGGGCAGGGTCGTTCTGCTGCAGTTCGACCATCAGGTTGCGGCCGGTGCAGGCGACATCTTCGGCCGCCGCCGGCCTTGCCGTCAGGAAGGCGGCAAACAGGGCGGCAAGAAGCAGCATGTGAAAGGCCGCGATCAGCCAGAGCAACAGATTGGCCGGCACTGCGAGGTAAGACGTCCGGCGGCCGATTGATGTCGTCATGATGGATGTTCCGATCACATGCTCTATAGGCTTCATGCTCTACGCCCGGCTTGCGCATATTCCTTTAAGAGAATGCCTTAACGAGAGCTTAAAGCGCCTCACATTCAATCGCATCCATGCGATGCGCTGTAAGCCTATGCATGTCGTTGCCCCAAAACCGCTGCGCACTTTTGGGCGACATCCATTACGCTCGCGGATGCGCGCGATCATACACCTCGAGCAGCCGCGATGCATCGACGCCGGTATAGACCTGCGTTGTGGAAAGGCTGGCATGGCCGAGCAATTCCTGGATGGTGCGCAGATCACCGCCGCCGGCAAGCAGATGGGTGGCGAAGGAGTGGCGCAGTGCATGGGGTGTCGCCGTCTCCGGCAGACCGAAAGCGCTACGCATCTTCTGCATGGTGCGCTGGATGATCGCTGCCTGCAGCTTGCCGCCGCGGGCGCCGCGAAACAGCGGTTCTGCGCTTTCCAGATGGTATGGGCAGAGCGCTCGGTATTTCTCGACGGCGTCGAAAACCACAGACAGCAGCGGCACCAGCCGCGTCTTGTTGCCCTTGCCGGTGATGCGCAGCGTCGTTGCGCCCTTCTGTAGGTCGGCGGGAGTAAGGTCCAGCGCTTCGGAGATGCGCAGGCCGCAGCCGTAGAGCAGCGTCATGACCGACGCGTCGCGCGCCGCAATCCAGGGCTCGTCATGGAGCTGGGCTTCATCGCTGACGACGGTGATCGCCTGGGTGTCCGACAGCGGCTTGGGTAGCGATTTTGGCTGTTTCGGCGAGCGCACCGCGGCAGCACCGGCGGCATTGACCAGGCCCTTCTTTTCGAGATGGCGCAGCAGCGAGCGAAGACCGGCGAGATTGCGGCCGAGCGAGCGGGCGCCGGAGCCCTGCTTGCGCCGGGCCGCCAGGAAGGCGCGGAAATCGGCGGGGCGCAATTCCCTGATATCGCGGAGCGTCGCCGGGCCAGCGAGATGGCCGGTCAGAAAGGTGAGAAACTGGCGGGTATCGCGCTCATAGGCGTCGAGCGTGTGCTCGGAAAGACGGCGCTCACGGGCGAGGTTTTCGAGCCACGCGGCCCGTTCCGCCATCAGGCGCTGATCGGCGATAACAAGCAGTTCGTTCACGTTGCGGGCCTTGATTTTGCCTTCAAGTCCGCCAATTTGGAGCAGGAACAGTTATGGAATTGCTAATGCCGGCCAAGCCATTGTCATCCTTCGATCATATTCTACTGCGATAGCTTATACCCCATAGACAGGATCTTTCATGGCACGGCGCGATTCCATGACGGCTTTCGGACAGCTCGCGGAAGCGATCGCTCTCATTTCACAGGGAAAGCCCGGTCATATCGTCGATACGCTGATTGCCGAACGCGGCCAGAGGATCGTGAAAAATCCGCTCTGGCCGGTCATGCGGCCATTCCTCTATACGCTGCTGCGCTACAACAAGGCTCTCGAGTTCGCCAATGCGGTCGCCAAAATGCCGGGCTTCCAGTCGTTCGAATATCTGAGCGACGTGCTGAAACTCGACATCGGCCTCATCAATGGCGAACGCATTCCCGATACCGGCGGCTTCATCCTCGTCAGCAACCATCCGACCGGCATCGCCGACGGCGTTGCCGTGTTCGATCTTTTGAAGGCGCGACGGCCGGACATGATGTTCTTTGCCAATCGCGATGCCATCCGCGTCAATCCGCGCTTTGCCGAGATGATCATTCCCGTCGAATGGCGGGAGGAGCATAAGAGCAAGCTGAAAGCGCGCGAAACGCTGCAGCTGACCAACCATGCGGTGAAGGAAGGCAAGGCGACAGTGCTCTTTCCCTCAGGCCGCATCGCCTATTGGGCGAACGGCCGGCTGAATGAGCGTCCGTGGAAGACCTCGGCCGTCGGGCTGGCGCGCAAATACAATCTGCCGATCCTTCCCGTCCATATGACCGCACGCAATTCCGGCCTGTTCTACTGGCTGGCGAAATGGTCGACGGAGCTTCGCGACATGACCGTGTTCCACGAACTGCTGAACAAACGTGGCGACCGCTTCGATTTCGTCATCGGCAACCTCATTCCGGCCGAACAGCTGGACGGCGACCTCAACGAGGTGACGAAGGCGCTGGAGAAACATACGGTGCACGACATGGCAGTCGATGGTGACGCGAGTTTCGTGCCGGTCGGCCTGCCGGTTGCGGCGACGTGCCGCGAGATTCCGGTTCCTGCAATCTAATACCGGCATTGCCATGACGATCGATATCCGCCGGATCCGTGATCGGTTGCCGCAGGAGATCGCAGATCTTGAAAGCGAGGCCCGGCGGGAGGGCTATCGCCATGTCGCCCGCCTTATCGACGAATGGTCGACCGGCGCCGTCAGGTTCGATCGTGACGGCGAAAGGCTGCTTGGCGCCTATGCAGATGACGCGCTCGTCGGCATCGGCGGCATCACCGTCGACCCCGCCATGTCAGGGGCGCTGCGGATGCGGCGTTTCTACATTCGTCCCGCAATGCGCGGGCGCGGCATCGGCCGGATGCTTGCCCTAGCTCTGCTCGACCATGCGCGTTCCTTCTGCACCGTCGTCACCGTTCATGCGGGAAACGATGCTGCTGCGAAGTTCTGGGAGTCGCTCGGGTTTCAGCCTTACGGACGAGATGGACATACGCATCAGCTCGCGCTGCAGCACCATAGCGATGATCCAGCGGCTTCGAATTTGCGCCAGTGTGTTACGCCCCGATCTCCTTGAGGCGGATGGTCTGGCGTGCCAGCAGCCGTTCGACATCGGCAATATCAAGCGCCGAGAGCTTGGCGCCCGGCTTGCGCAGGGTGGCGGACTTGATCACACCGCGCTTGGCAAGCACATATTTGCGCGAGACAAGACCGATGCCCTGCTGCTGTTCATAGCGGGCGAGCGGCAGATAGGCATCGAAGATCGCATGGGCGCGATCCGGATTTCCGGCTGCATAGGCCTCGACGACGCCAACCATCATCTCGGGATAGCAAAAGCCGGTCATGGCGCCATCGGCGCCGCGGCCCATCTCTTCGGGCAGGAAAAGCCCGCCGTTGCCGCAGAGGATGGAGATGCGCCGCATGGCGCCCTTGTCGCTGGCGGCGCGAAGTGCCGAGATTTTCGAAAGACCCGGCCAATCCTCGTGCTTGAGCATGACGCAATTGCGCACCTCGTTGACGATGCGCTCGATGACCTTGGGCGCGATCGTCACATTGGTGGTGAGCGGGTAATCCTGCAGCACGAAGGGCGTATTGCCCAGGGCCTCGCCGACCGACTGGTAGAAGGCGAAAGCCTGATCGTCGGTCTTGACGGTCCAGGGTGGCGCGACCATGACGCCGGCGGCACCCTCACCCATGACGGCTTCGGCGAGTTCGCTCATCGGCGCAAGCCCTGGCGCCGAAACGCCGACGACGACGGGAAGGCGCCCGTCGAGGCGCTTCAACACCCGTTCGACGACTGTCCGCGATTCCTCGGCGGTCAGCTTCGGAGCCTCGCCGAGCTGACCAAGCACCGTCAGGCCGGTGACGCCGGCGCCCTCGTAGAAATCGACCATGCTGTCGATGCTGGCGAGATCGAGCGCGCCGTCATCGGTGAAGGGGGTTACGGCGATCACATAGACGCCCTTGGCATCTTCAGTCAGTCTGGCCATTGGTGCTCTCCAATTCAGCGGCCGAAGAACAGCGCTTCGGCATTTCGAACAAAAATCTTCTCAGCAATCGCGGGGTTGTCGATGGCGGCATGCATGGTCTCTACCAGCTCGGCGTCATCGGGCATGCCGTCCCACAATTCGGTGTGCGGCCAATCGCTGCCCCAGAGCAGCCTCTCCGCATGGCTGGCGGCAAGAGCGCAGGTGACCTCGGCAAAACCGTCGTAATTCACGTCCTTCGTCAGACGATAGGGCGCGGTGACTTTGACGTAGGCCTCGGCTCTGTCCGTCAGTCTTTTCAGGGCATCGACATGCAATGATCTCGTCTCTCTGGCAAGCGGAATGAAGCCGAGATGGTCGATGACGATGGGCAGGCGGATGCCGGACAGCGTTGCCGCAATATCGGGAAGTTGTTCGGGATTGATCTGCAACTGCAGCGACCAGCCGAGAGGGGCAATGCTTTCCGCCAGTGTTCTGGCGGCGGCGAGTGGGAGGCCGCCCTTGTTGCGCGTATTGATCCGCACGCCGCGCACGCCGAGCCGGTCGAGCCGCTCTATCTCGGTTTCTGCGGTTTCGGGATCGATGACGACGATGCCGCGCAGACGATCTGGATAGGCGGCCAGCGCCTCGAGCAGCACCCTGTTGTCGAGGCCATAGACGCTTGGCTGCACCAATACGCCCCTGTCGATGCCGAGGCTGCCGGAGAATTCGATCCAGTCGGCAATCGTCGCGATGTCAGGCGTGTAGCTGCGTGGCGTGTTGAGCGGAGCGCCGACGCGAAAGACGTGGAAATGCGTATCGACCGTGCCTTGCGGCAGTGCCGCCCGCGGCAGCCGCGTCAGCGGCCGGCGGGGCAGGCAAAGCGGTGCGTCCATATCAGCGGCGCTCATCGCGCGTCGAGCTCCTCGCTTTGCAGGAAGTCGAAGTCGGCGCCTTCGTCGGCCTGGAGCACGCGTTCCTGATAGAGCTTCGCATAGCCGCGCGACGGCGCAGGGGAAGGCCGATCGACGACATCAAGCATGCGGCGATCGAATTCCGCCTGGTCGATATCGAGGTCGATGCGCCGGCCCTCGACGTCGAGGCGAATACGATCGCCGGTGCGGATGATCGCCAGAGGACCGCCATCGGCAGCCTCAGGCGCGATATGGAGGATGATCGTGCCGAAGGCCGTGCCGCTCATGCGGGCATCGGAAATCCGCACCATGTCCTTCACACCCTGCCGCGCGAGCTTGCGGGGGATGGGTAGATAGCCGGCTTCCGGCATGCCGGGCGCACCCTTTGGTCCGGCATTGCGCAGGACCAGGATGTCATCGGCATGGACGTCGAGATCGTCGCTGTCGATGCGCAGCGTCATATCCTCGACGGAATCGAAGACCACGGCGCGTCCGATATGCTGGAGCAGCTCCTTGGAGGCAGCCGACTGTTTGATGACGGCGCCGCGCGGCGCGAGATTGCCGTACAGGACGGCGATCGTTCCGATCGGCTTCAACGGTTTCTCGACGGTGCGGATGATGGTCTGGCCCGGTTCGTCGATGACATCGTCGATGATCTCGCCGATCGTCCTGCCGTAGACCGTCGGGGCGCTGCCGTCGATTTCATGGCGCACCGCCTTCAACAGAGCCGGGACGCCGCCCGCCTCGTGGAACTGCTCCATATAATGCTGGCCGGAGGGCTGCAGGTCGACGAGCAGGGGAATGCTTCGGCCCAGGCGGTCGAGTTCGGCCATGTCGAGGCGCAGGCCGAGGCGGCCGGTGATTGCGGCAAGATGGACGACGGCATTGGTCGAGCCGCCCATCGCCTGCAGCGCGACGAGACCGTTGCGGATTGCCTGCGGCGTCAGGATATCGCGCACGGTTGGGGAAGCCTCATCCATGGCGAGACGTGCAGCGACACGGCCCGTCTCCTCGGCAAGGCGGACCCGTTCGGATTCGACGGCGGGTGCCGAACCGGCGCGGGGAAGGCAGAGCCCCATGACCTCGGTCAGGTTCGCCATGGTGCTCGCCGTGCCCATCACCGTGCAGGTGCCGATCGAGCTGGCCAGCTTGTTGTTGACCTCGGCGATCTCGGCCTCGTCGATCTCTCCGGCGCGGAAGCGCCCCCAGAAACGGCGACAATCCGTACAGGCGCCAAGCCGTTCACCCTTGTGGTGGCCGACGGCCATCGGGCCGGTCGGCAGGAAGATCGCCGGTATCTCGCTGCTGGCGGCCGCCATGATCTGGGCCGGCAGGGTCTTGTCGCAGCCGCCGATCAGGACGACGGCATCCATCGGCTGGGCGCGGATCATCTCTTCCGTTTCCATCGCCATCAGATTGCGCAGATACATCGAGGTCGGCGAGGCAAAGCTCTCGTGGATCGAGATCGTCGGAAACACCATGGGCATCGCACCCGCCAGCATCACGCCGCGTTTGGTTGCCTCGATGAGTTGCGGCACATTGCCGTGACAGGGATTGAAATCACTGTAGGTATTGGCGATGCCGACGATCGGACGGTCGAGCGCATCGTCCGAATAACCCATGGCCTTGATGAATGCTTTGCGCAGGAAAAGGGAGAATCCCTGATCGCCATAACTCGTCAGCTTGCGGCGAAGACCGTTCGACAAAGCTGTTCCTCCCTCGCCAAATTGATCCATGGCCGTGGCGTCAGGGTAGAGGGATACCGATGATTGTCAATAAATAAGATGGCGCCATTGTATCGTATTTTTGGATTTCTTCCGTGATCGCCATAGAATATAATGAAAATCTCCGAAATTCGTGCTTTCGCTCGGCAGTCAGGTGATTGGCTTTTGCGGTGAAACAGGGTAGATTATTGATAAATTGAATTGAACATAGAGGAAGCGCCGTGATGGGAATGGAGCGACGGCGTATCGGCATTATCGGCGCCGGCTGGGTCAGTGCCTACCATCTGCCTGCATGGATGCGGCAATCGGAACGAGCCGAGGTCGTGGCGATTGCCGATCCGTCGCCGAGCGCCATCGAAGCTCGGCTTGCCGCCTTCGATATCGCGCACCACTATACAAGTGCGCAGGCGATGCTGGATGCCGAGCAGCTCGATGCCGTTGATATCTGCGCGCCGCGGGAATTCCATGTCGAGTTGGTCCGGCTGGCGGCGGCAAAGGGCCTCGACATCATCTGCCAGAAGCCGCTGGCACCCTCCTATGGCGAGGCGATCGATCTGCTGGCAAGCCTTCCCAACATGGGCAGGTTGATGATCCACGAGAACTGGCGGTTCCGCGCCTATTATCGGCGGATGAAGGCATGGCTCGACGAGGGGCTTGCCGGCGAGATCCGCCAGGTGCAGTTCGAATTCCTGTCCAGCGGCATGATCGCGGATGCGGAGGGAAAGAGGCCGGCGCTGATACGCCAGCCGTTTTTCCGGATGCAGCAGCGATTGCTGGTCATGGAAGTCATGATCCATCATCTCGATACGCTGAGATATCTTCTGGGCGAGTTGGAGGTGGTCACTGCGCGGCTTGAGAGGAGCAATCGCGATATCGTCGCGGAGGATGTCGCAAGCGTCGTCCTGCGCCGGACGAGCGATGGCATTCTCGTCACCATCAATGCCAATCTCGCGGTGCATGGCGCGCCGCCGTCGCCGCGCGATCACTTACGCATCTTCGGGGCGCGCGGCACGCTCGAACTTGATGGCAATCTGCTCTCGGCTGAGGGTGCGCAGCAGCGCCGGGAAAGCTTCGATCCTGACGAGACCTACCAGGGCGCCTATGACGCGACCATCGCGCATTTCCTCGACAGCCTCGATGGAAAGGTGGCGATGGAGACATCGCCGGGCGATAACATCAAGACGCTTGCTCTTGTCGAGGATATCTATCGCCTGAGCCGGTTCGACCCGGAACGCAATCCACTGTAACATGGCCTGCCGTTAGAGCGCCGCGCGTCCGACAGGACGCGCTAAGGACGCTCTACCACATTAAATTGGCGCATAATCCTTTTCCGAAAATCGACTTCGATTTTCGGGGTTATGCTTCAGAGGAGATGACATTTGCAGACGCTCAACGAAAGCCGCGAAGACGGCATCGAGCATGATGATCTAAGCATTGCCCGCGCGCTGGAGGAGGACATCATTTTCGGGCGGCTAGCGCCCGGAACCCGCCTGACTGAAGACGCGCTTCTTGCCCGCTTTCACGTCACGCGCCATTTCGCCCGGCAGGCGATCGTGCAGCTCGAGACAATGGGCATCGTCGTTCGGGAGCGCAACAAGGGGGCGACCGTGCGTTCGCTGACGGCCCGCCAGGTCCAGGAAATCTACGATGTGCGTGAATTGCTGCAACGACAGGCAGCGCTGTGGATAAAGCTGCCGGCGCCCGAGGCATTGATCGAGGAACTGCTGGCGCTGCACGATGAGCATGGTCGCCACGTCGAATCCGGCTATCTCAGGGGTGTGCACGAGGCCAACGACAAATTTCACCTGACGCTCTTCGGCGCCTGCGGCAATGCGCATCTGGTGCAATCGATCGAGCTCTATATGCGGCTCAGCCTGCCGGTGCGCGC
Organism: Rhizobium sp. 10PS4; assembly: GCF_032464805.1. Taxonomy (NCBI): domain Bacteria; kingdom Pseudomonadati; phylum Pseudomonadota; class Alphaproteobacteria; order Hyphomicrobiales; family Rhizobiaceae; genus Rhizobium; species Rhizobium sp. 10PS4. The sequence goes on from NZ_JAWDIW010000022.1 coordinate 36,528, forward strand.
CAATTCGATGTCGAGCAAGGGCTCGTTGCGCATTTCGCACGAGCACCACCGGCTGATGATTGAGATGCTGCGCGGTGAGGATAACTGGGTTCTCGCCCAGCTCTGCGTCGACCATCTGCAGCCGAGCAAGAAACGTTATCTCGCCTATGTCAGCGAGAGTTAACCGGGTCGTTTGAAAGGGAGCGCAAACTTTCGATTGCGCTCCCTTCGCCTACCGGCTCACCAATCGAGGCGCAGGAGAGACACGCCCTGACGCGGTAGGGAGACCTTGAGGGCGATCTTGCCGTCATCAACCTTGACCGACGCCTGACCGTCGATCTTGGCGAGCTTTCCCGAGGCTTCCAGTCTGGCATAGTCTTCGCCGGTCGGATTCTGCGGCTTGCCCATTGTCTTCCAGACGCCGAAGGCGTTGGAATGCTCCTCGTCCATCCTGAAATGCTTGAGCGAGGCGGACATGTCGCCCCAGCCGTCGAGATTGACCGTGATGTCTGCGGACGGCCCGGCTTCATCATCGTCGTGGTAGTGCCAGAGCAGAATGGAAACACCCTTGTCGTCGCGGGTCGCCACGACATTGACATCGGGCTTGCCGCGAACGCCATGGCTCATGATATCTTCGATATCACGGCGATAATCGCTTTCCGATTCCAGCCATTCGCCGCCGAGTTTGCCGAGCATGCGGAAGCCGTTGAGAACAGCCTTGTCGACGCCGTTGGTGGCAAGATCGCGGAAGCCGTCGAAATAGGGCTGGTCGTCGAAGAGGAAGGCCCAGGTGACCGCGCCTTCGATGTGGATGTTGGCGCGTCTTGCGAGCTCATAGGTGCGGATCATGCTTTCGACGACATAGACGCCGTAGAGCGGGCCGTTGCGATAACCGTTCTGGGGATGGACGCGTGCAGAGCAGGCAGCACAGCCTTCCGGGTCGGATTCGCCGATCACCACGGGCAGGTGGCGGAGTTCCGGAAACTCATTGATGATGGCAAGGTTCGTCTCGATGTCGCGGAGCTGCTTGTGCAGGCCCATCCGCACGTGACCCTCGTAGATCACGGGATTGCCCTTGGCGTGGAAGGCGAGGAAATCGATCGGCGACTTGTTGTCGACCACATGCTTGAGGAAGGCGCGCAGGAAGGTCTGGGCCTTTTCATTGGCAAAGGCGCCGCAGGTATGCGGCCCGCCGACGCGGGCCTTCGGAAGCGCGCGCTTCAAGGCCTTGGCGCTGACGTCATACATTTCGCAAAATTGCGGGATGGTGCCGGTCCAGTAGTGGCCGTCCGGCTCGTTCCACACTTCCCATGGCCAGCTTGAAACGACGTCCTCACCATATCTTTCGGCCAGATGGCGCGCCCATGCTTCGATCAGGTCGCCCCATTTCTTCAGGTCCGTCGGCGGGGCCGTCCAGCCGGTGGTGATCGTTGCGTATTTGTCGGCCGGCTCCCATTGGTGGCGATAAGGGCCGTCGAAGTCGGAGAGCGCTTCTGGCGTGAAGCCGATCTGAATCAGCGGAATATTGCCGGCCTCGACATAGGTGTCGAAGATCTTGTCGATGATTGTCCAGTCGTAGACCGGATTGCCGTTCGCATCCTCGGTATAGGCATTGGTCGAACCCCATTTGAGGGCAGGCAGGCCATCGCCGGTGGTCAGAAGATTGTGCGCGCGGATGCGCGGCGGCTCGGGGCTGAGCTCGGTGAGTTCCTTGAGCAATTTCCTGCCATGCGGGGAGTAAGTGTAGTTCGGCTCGTCGTAACCGAACCAGTTCCACAAGGGTTCGTATTTGCCGGTCGGCCGGTTGGCGTGAACGAAGATTGTCACGTCATAGGGGCTGCTCATCCTAGTGTCCTCTTGAACGGTCATACCAAAGCCTCCTCCCGAAAGCAGCTGACCTGTCTGATGATGAAGTGCGGCCTCTTGGGAGGGGCGCCGCGCTCGCCGCAAAAGCTAAGCGAAATGCTCTCTTTGTCAATAATATAAAAAAGCAGAACATCGCTATGCGTCAAAAACGCCTGAAAATGCGCAATTATTTATGGCTGGCAAAATTATCAGTTGCCGTTTCTCAAAAAATTGTCGATAACTGCGGCGTGAGTTCGCTCGCCGCCGAGGAGTGCATGTGCCCCGGGCACGTGCAGGTGGGGTTCGCTGGACGCTATCGTCAATTGATTACGGGAAGCGCTCGCCGTGGCGAGTTGAGGAGGAGGAACATCCGATGAAGTTCCGTAAATATGCAGCCATTGCCTTATTGTCGCTCGTGGCCCTTCCGGCATTTGCTCAGGATTTCATTGCCGGCATACCGCGCAACGAAACGCTGATCATCCAGGGCACGCCGCAGCAGAACGCCGACTGGTTCAACGTCTGGGCTCCGGGCGGCGGGGCGGCGGCAAACATCAACGGCCTGCAGCAGCTGACCACCGATACGCTGTGGTTCATCAATCCAGAGGGCGGCAAGGATGCCTGGCAGAATGCGCTGGCCAGCGAACCGCCGAGCTACAATGCCGATTTCACCGAGATGACGGTGAAATTGCGCAAAGGCATCTTCTGGAGCGACGGTGTCGAATTCACCAGCGACGACGTGGTCTATACGGTGCAGACGCAGATCGATCATCCCGGCATGGCCTGGAGCGCGCCCTTCACCGTCAATGTCGAGAGCATCGAAAATCCGGATCCGCAGACGGTCGTCTTCCATCTGAAAAAGCCGAACTCGCGCTTCCACACGCTGTTCACCGTGCGCTGGAATGCTGCCTGGATCATGCCGAAGCACGTCTTCGAGAAGGCCGCAGATCCGCTGTCCTTCAACAACAATCCGCCGGTTTCGCTCGGGCCCTACCAGCTGCAGAGCTATGACAAGGGCGGCAACTGGACGATCTGGAAGCTGCGCGACGACTGGCAGCGCACGTCGATCGGCCTGGCTGCGGCACAACCGCCTGAGGTCAAATACGTCGTCTATCGTGCGGCCGGCAATCCGGAAGCTCGCGTCATCGAACAGCGCAACCACAATCTCGACGTCATCAACGACATGGCGCCCGAGGGCATGTTCTCGATCATGCGCGACAGCAAGAGCACGGCCTCCTGGCTAAAGGGCTTTCCTTTCGCGCATCCGGACCCGACGCTGCCTTCCGTTCTCTTCAATACGAAGAAGGCGCCCTTCGACAGCAAGGACGTGCGCTGGGCTCTCGCTCTGCTGATCGATATCCGCGAAGTGGCCCTCGGCTCCTACCGCGGCGCGGCCAATATCGCCGCCCTTGCCACGCCGCCGACGGGTTCTGCCCCGGACGATTATTATGCACCGATGCAGGACTGGCTGACGAATTTCGAGCTCGACACCGGATCCCGGAAGATCAAGCCTTACGATCCGAACATCTCGGCGCAGATCGCCAATATGGTGCGCGGCCAATGGGCCGATCAGATCCCGACCGATCCGGCCAAGCTGCAGCGCACATTCGGCTTCGGCTGGTGGAAGAAGGACGCTGAGGCTGCAACCGAGCTGCTGCAGAAGGCAGGCTTCAAGAAAAGCGGCCGCCAGTGGGTGAAGCCAGACGGCACGCCCTTTACGATCCGCCTGCAGGTGGAAGGCGATGCCATCCCGACGCTTGCCCGCGCCGGCACGGTGATTGCCCAGCAATGGTCGCAAGCCGGCATCGCCACCAAGGTCGATGTCGCCGGCCCGACCAATGGCCAGCGTCTCAGCACCGGCGATTTCGAGGCGGCGATCTACTGGAGCATCGAGACCTGGGGCGGTCATCCCGACCTCTCCTTCTTCCTCGACAGCTATCATTCGGAGTTCATCAAGCCGGTCGGGCAGATCCAGCCGCCGCGCAATCTGCAGCGCTGGCAGGATCCGCGTCTCGACCAGATCATCGAGCGCAATCGGTCGATCGCCTTCGATTCGCCCGATGTCGCCAAGCTCGGCCAGGACTTCCTGAAGCTTGCCGTCGAGGAAATGCCGATGATCCCGCTGATGGCCTACAACAAGTTCGCACCCCTCGATACGACCTACTGGACCAACTATCCGAGCGCCGACAATCCCTATTCGGCCTCGGGTCCGAACTGGTCGAACATTCGCTACATGGTGGTCGGGCTGAAGGCCAATCCGGATGCGCCGAAGCCTTGATCGAGGCACAACAAAGGAAACAGCCGGCCGCCGGCTGTTTCGGTTCTGCTATTGAAAGGTCGATGTCATGAACGGCTTTCTGATCTATGCGGCAAAACGCTTTCTGCAATTTCTCTTTGTGGTCTTCACCGGCATCACGCTGGCCTTCCTGATCGCGCATTTTTCGCCGGTCGATCCGATCGAGCAGACCGTATCGCTGTTGACGAGCTTCGGCTCCACCGATCCGCAGGCCGTCGAAATCCTCCGCGAATCGCTGCGCGAGCTCTACGGCACCGGCGGCCCGCTGCTGGAGCAGTATTTCACCTTCTGGGGCCGTGTGCTGACCGGCGATTTCGGCCCGTCGCTTTCCTCTTTTCCGACCCCCGTCATGACCGTGATCGGCCGGGCGCTGCCCTGGACGGTCGGGCTTCTGACGCTCGCAACGATCATTTCCTGGATCATCGGTAATTTTCTCGGTGCGCTTGCCGGCTATTTCCGCAGCAGCAAGCTGCTGAAGGTCGCCGGCATCGTCATCATGGCGCTGCAGCCGATCCCGACCTACATCATCGGTCTCAGCCTGGTGATCCTCTTCGGTTTCATCTGGCCGATCCTGCCGATCAGCGACGGCGCGCAGGTCAATCTCGCGCCGGCCTTCAACTGGGCCTTCATCAGCTCGGTGATCGAACACGGCATCCTGCCGGCCCTGACCCTCGTGCTCGTCGGCATCGGCGGCTGGTTCATCTCGATGCGCTCGCTGGTTTCCAACATCGTCACCGACGATCACGTCGTCTATGCCGAGCTTGGCGGCGTGCGCTCGCGCAGCATCTTTTCGCAATATGTGGCGCGCAACGCCATGCTGCCGCAGGTCACCGGCCTGGCACTCAGTCTCGGCAACGTCTTCGGCGGCGCCGTCATCGTCGAGTTCGTCTTCAATTATCCAGGGATCGGCAAGCTTCTGATCTCCGGCATCTATTCCGGCGATTACAGCCTCGTGCTCGGTGTCACCACAATCGCCATCATCGCGGTTGCCGCCGCGGTCTTCGTGATCGACATCATCTATCCGCTGATCGATCCACGCGTGAAACTGGGGTAATCCGTGATGTTCAAAGTCCTCAGAGACCTGCTGCGCTACAACAAGGAGTTCCTGCTCGGAACCATCCTGATCTCTATCATCCTGGCGCTGATCGTGGCGTCGTTCTTCTCGCCCTATGACGAGAATGCTATCTATGTCGTCGCGCCCGACATGCCGCCTTCGGCCGAATTCTGGCTCGGCACCACCTCGCGCGGCCAGGAGGTTTTCTGGCAGATCGCCGCCTCGATGCGCAATACGCTGTTCTTCGGTATCATCGTCGCCTTCGTCAGCCGCATCATCGCCATCGCCGTCGGGCTGATCTCCGGCTATATCGGCGGCCGGACCGACCAGATCATCATGGCGGTCAACGATACGCTCGGCGCACTGCCGAACATTCCGATCCTGCTGCTTCTGGTCTTCGTGCTCCGCGACCAGATGACGTGGTTCATGCTGGCGATCACCGCAGCGCTGCTCGGATGGACGCACGACAGCCGCCTGATCCGGTCCGTCGCCCTGTCTCTCCGTCAGCGGGAATTCACGCGGCACGCGGTCTTCTCGGGCATGCGCACACGGCAGATCCTCATCCGCGAACACCTGCCCTATGTCATGCCGATCGTCTTCTTCACGACGATGAACAACATGATCTGGGCGATCGGTCTCGAGGTAACGCTCTCGGTGCTCGGATTTTCCGACATCAACCGGCCGACGATCGGCGGCATGATCTACTGGGCCAATGCGCATTCCGCGATGGTATCGGGCATATGGTGGTGGGTCGCTTTTCCGATGCTCTTCGTCGTCATCCTGTTCCTCGGCCTATTCATGCTCGCCATGTCGGTGAACGAATATATCGACCCGCGCTCGCGGCTCGCCCGCATGGGAGCTTGAGGAGATGCAGAACCTGATGAGGACGCAGCCTTTGACCCTTGCCGAAAACGCCACGGACGCGCTGACGATCGACAGGCTGAAATGCTATTACGTCAACGACTATTTCGGCGTGCGGCGGGAGATCCGTGCAGTCGACGATATCAGCCTGACCATCCGCAGGAACGAGATCTACGGCATTGCCGGCGAATCCTCGAGCGGCAAGACATCGCTGATCAAGACGCTTGCCGGCGCCATCCGTCCGCCGATGCGCGTCGTCGGCGGAACGGTGAAATTCAATTTTGCCGACGGGCCGATCGATGTCTATGGCGAACCGAATAAGATGAAGGCGGCACGCTGGCGTCACCTTTCCTACATCATGCAGGGTTCGATGAACGTGCTGAACCCGGTCAGAAGGGTCAAACACGCCTTCACCGATTTCGCCTCCCGCCATATCAACCTCGATCCCGCCGGCTTCCGGGCGCGCGTCGAGGCGCACCTTGCCAGGCTGCATCTCGATCCGCATGTGCTCGAGGCTTTTCCGCACCAGCTTTCCGGCGGCATGCGCCAGCGTCTGACGATTGCTCTCGCCACCGTCTGCGAGCCGGAATTCATCATCGCCGACGAGCCGACGACGGCGCTCGACGTGCTCGTGCAGCAAGACGTTCTGGCGCTGATCAAGGAAGTGCAGGCCCGCATGCAATCCTCGGTCATTTTCGTGACCCACGACATGTCGGTGCATGCCGCCATCACCGATCGGCTGGCCATCATGTATGCAGGACGGCTGGCGGAGGAGGGGCCGACGCAGGCGATCTTCGACAATCCCCAGCATCCCTACACCGTCCATCTGATCGGCAGCTTGCCGCGCATTGGCGACGTCTCGACGCGGAAGAGCCTCAGGGGCAAGCCGCCGGCACTTTCGGATCCGCCTTCGGGATGCCGCTTCCATCCACGCTGTCCGATCGCGATCGACAAATGCGCACGTGAAGTGCCGGCCATGCTGCCGAGCGCCACGGGAGGAAGGGTCGCATGCTTCCGTGCCGGGGAGTATCAGATCCAATGAGCAGTAATTTCCTTCTCGAACTCGACCATGTCACCAAGCTCTTTCCGATCGGCGGTTTCTTCTCGCGCGAAAAGATGAAGGCGGTCGATGATGTCAGCTTTGCCCTTGCCGCCGACAAGCCCGAGATATTCACGATCGTCGGCGAATCCGGCTCCGGAAAATCGACGCTGGCGAAGATGATCCTCGGCAGCGAAAAGGCCGATCGGGGCAGCATTCATTTCGACGGTACGGATGTGAAGGCGGTACGGTCCCGCAGGGATCGCGAAGCCTTCATGGCCAAGGTCCAGCCGGTCTTTCAAAATCCGTTCGAAGCTTTCAATCCGCTGACGCGGATCGACGAGTATCTGCTGGCCACCGCCCATCGCTTCAAGGGAGCAAAGAGCCGCGCCGAGAAAGAGGCGCTTGCCGACGTTGCCCTCCAACGCGTCGGCCTGTCGATGGCGGAGATAAAGGGTCGCTTCTCACACGAGCTTTCAGGCGGCCAATTGCAGCGCATCGCCGTCGCCCGTGCGCTGATACCCGAGCCGAAGCTGATCGTGGCGGACGAGCCGGTCTCGATGGTCGACGCATCGCTGCGCATGTCGATCGTCAATCTCTTCCGCGATCTGCGCGATGCACTCAACGTCTCGATCGTCTACATCACCCATGACCTTGCGACCGCCTATTACATTTCCGACCGCGTGGTGATCATGCGCAAGGGCGTGGTGGTGGAGAGCGGCGATGCCAGGGACGTGCTGGAACATCCGAAACATGCCTATTCGATCGCGTTGAAGAACGCCGTTCTGCCGCCCAACCCGCGCGAGGCATCGGCGATCCTGCGCCTGCGGCAACGCAATGCCGAGACAAGTGAAGCCACTTCCGGCAGTGGCGACCGCCTTGCCAGGTGAAGCGCAATTTTTGAGCTTCACTGTTTAAATCGTCGCGGCGACCTGGAACGCGTCGCTCCGTCTTTGCGGTTCCAATTCCATCGATTTGCGGGCATGGTCTCGCGCAATGAGCACAGATTCGTCCGATCTCTTTGGCGCGCTTTTCGAGGCACCGCCCGCGAACCGAACGGTTCCGGTGCTGGTGCCGATGCCGGCGCCGAAACCCTATTCCTATTCGGTGCCGGATGGCATGGCGGTCGAGCCCGGCTCGGTCGTGCAGGTGCCGCTCGGCCCGCGGCAGGTGATCGGCGTCGTCTGGGACGGCGGCGAGGACGGCGTCGATCCGAAGAAGCTTCGGCCGATCAGCCATGTCTTCGACTGCCCGCCGCTTGCCAGGGAGATGCGGGATTTCATCGATTGGGTGGCGACCTATACGCTCTCGCCGCCCGGCCTAGTCGCCCGCATGGCGCTGCGGGCGCCGAACGCCTTCGAGCCGGAACCGATGGTGGAAGGGTTGAAGCTGGTTGGCGGCGAACCGGAGCGGATGACGCCGGCGCGCGCCCGGGTCCTCGCTACCGCCTCCGACGGTTTTTCCTGGACACGCAGCGGTCTTGCCCATGCGGCAGGTGTCTCGACGAGTGTCGTCGACGGGCTGATCACGCTGGGCATCTTCGAGACTGTATTCCTGCCGCCGCCGCCGGTCGTAGCGATGCCGGATCCGGATTTTGCCGCAGCACGTCTCGAAGGGCCGCAGAACCAGGCGGCCGAAGAGATCGTTTCCGATGTCCGCAGATGCGAATTTTCGGTGTCGCTGATCGACGGGGTGACCGGTTCCGGCAAGACAGAAGTCTATTTCGAGGCGATTGCCGAGACGCTGAAACGCGGCAAGCAGGTGCTGATCCTGCTGCCGGAGATCGCGCTGACGGCCAGTTTCATGGAACGCTTCCAGGACCGCTTCGGGGCAAAGCCGGCCGAATGGCATTCCGATCTTGCGCCGCGCATGCGCGAAAAGGTCTGGCGCCAGGCGGTGACCGGCGAAGTGCGCGTCGTGGCGGGCGCCCGCTCGGCGCTCTTCCTGCCCTTCGAGGATCTCGGCCTGATCATCGTCGACGAGGAACACGATCCCGCCTACAAGCAGGAGGATCGCGTCTTCTACAATGCTCGCGACATGGCCGTCGTGCGCGGCCGCATCGGTGATTTTCCCGTCATTCTGGTGTCGGCGACGCCGTCGGTCGAAAGCCAGGTCAACGGCCAGAGCGGACGCTACAGCACCGTCCACCTGCCGACGCGTTTCGGCGATGCGGCGATGCCGGACCTGCATCTGGTCGATATGCGCAGGCACGCGCCGGAGCGGGGCGGCTTCCTGTCGCCGGTGCTGATCCGGGCGATCGGCAAGACGGTGGAAAAGCGCGAACAGGCGCTGCTGTTTCTCAATCGGCGCGGTTATGCGCCGCTGACGCTCTGCCGGGTCTGCGGCCATCGGTTCCAATGCCCGCAATGTTCGAGCTGGCTGGTGGAGCATCGCTTCCGCAAGCAGCTGCAATGCCATCAATGCGGCCATGCCGAGCGCACGCCGGAGGCGTGCCCGGAATGCGGCACGCTCGACCATCTCGTCGCCTGCGGGCCAGGCGTCGAGCGCATCGCCGAGGAGGTGGAACGGCATTTCCCGGAGGCGCGAACGATCGTTCTCTCGTCCGATATCATGGGCGGGGTGAAGCGGCTGCGGCTGGAGCTGGAAGCGATCGCCAAGGGCGAGGCCGATATCGTCATCGGCACCCAGCTTGTGGCCAAGGGCCACAACTTTCCGCTGATGACGCTGGTCGGCATCGTCGATGCCGATCTCGGCCTCGCCAATGGCGACCCGCGCGCCGCCGAGCGCACCTTCCAACTTTTGTCGCAGGTGACGGGCCGGGCCGGGCGCACCGGCCTCAAGAGTCATGGGTTGCTGCAGACCTACCAGCCGCAGCATCCTGTCATGCAGGCGATCGTTTCCGGCGATTCCGACGCTTTCTACGAGCGCGAGATCACCGAACGCGAACGCGCCCTGTTGCCGCCCTTCGGCAGGCTCGCCTCGATCATCGTTTCGGCCGAAACCCGCCACGACGCCGAAAACCACGCGCGCGGCATGCGCAACGCCGCGCCGCAGGTGTCGGGCATCTCGGTGCTCGGCCCGGCCGAAGCGCCGCTCGCGCTGGTGCGCGGCCGCCACCGCTTCCGTCTATTGGTGCACGGCCGGCGGAACTCTGACATGCAAGGGTTCCTGCGGGCGATGCTGTCGCAATCGCCCAAAGAGCGCGGATCGGTGCAGGTGCAGCTGGATATCGATCCGCAGAGTTTTCTCTAAATCAAATAAGGCCGCCATTCCCTCCTTTTTCGGCGCATGCCATAAAACACTGATTCATCCGGGTGATTTGGGGCTGACGCATGGAGTTTTACTTTCCGACCGAGTTTGGCGAGCAGCTTGCCTTTTGCTCCGCCGCTTTCACGGCGCTCGCCGGCTTCATCATGATGTTCGCGCCGGGCCAAACTTTCCGTCTTCTCGGTCTGCAGGCGCAGGAGGGGCGGCCGGAAGGCTTCGGCGAGGGGCGCTCGATGGGCGGTTTCTATCTCGGCTTCGGGCTGTCGGCGATCATGCTCGCCCAGGACTGGATCTATATGGCGCTCGGCGCCTCCTTCGCGATGGCTGCCTTTGCCCGCGTCATCTCGATCCTGTCCGATAAGGGGAGTAATCTCGTCAACTATTTACTCCTGGTTGTGCAGATCGCTTTGGCGGCGCTACCGCTGCTCTACGTTTTCGGCTTCATCCAGACGTGACTCTCGCTGCCGGCAGACGGCGTCTTCGGCCTGCTTTCAGGCCATTGCGCGATTTTGCAGACAGAAATTCATGTGAAAGGCGTATTCGGGCATTACGCGTGTTGCGAGTCCGAACATCCTATGTTAGACGGACCCCGAATTTCGGAAGAAGCAAGAGGCTTCTCTTGTGATTTCTGGGGGAAATCAAAACGAATTCAAGATCATAGGTTCGGCGCCCGCCGAGAGCCGGATTTTGGGTTGAAATCAGGGAAATTTGTGCCAGTGGCAGACACGTCCCAGCTTACTTCTGGTGTTGCAGAGCGCTATGCCTCGTCGCTTTTCGAATTGGCGCTCGAGCAGGGCGCCGTCGATAGCGTCACCGCCGATCTTGACCGTTTCCAGGCGATGCTGGATGAGAGCGCCGATCTGAAGCGCTTCGTCGCAAGCCCGGTTTTTTCCGCTGAAGACCAGCTGAAGGCGATCGTCGCCATCAGCGAGAATGCCGGCATCAGCGGTTTCTTCGCCAATTTCCTGAAGGTCGTGGCGCGTAACCGCCGCCTGTTCGCCCTGCCGGGCATGATCAAGGCCTTCCGCATCATCGCCGCGAACCATCGCGGTGAAATCTCCGCCGAGGTCACCTCGGCGCATGCGCTTTCGCAAGCGCAGGAAACCGAATTGAAGGTGGCACTCAAGAGCGTTACCGGCAAAGACGTGACGATTGCCGTCACGGTTGATCCGTCAATTCTTGGTGGTCTGATCGTGAAGGTCGGGTCCCGTCAGATTGATACGTCTCTTCGTACCAAACTCTCTACCCTTAAGCTCGCATTGAAAGAGGTTGGCTGATGGATATCCGCGCCGCGGAAATTTCCGCAATTCTCAAAGACCAGATTAAAAATTTCGGCAAAGAGGCAGAAGTCTCGGAAGTCGGCCAGGTTCTCTCCGTCGGTGACGGTATCGCTCGTGTCTATGGTCTGGACAATGTCCAGGCCGGCGAAATGGTCGAGTTCCCGGGCGGCATCCGCGGCATGGCGCTGAACCTCGAATCCGACAATGTCGGCGTCGTCATCTTCGGCTCCGACCGCGACATCAAGGAAGGCGACACCGTTAAGCGGACCGGCGCCATCGTTGACGTTCCGGTTGGTCCGGAACTGCTCGGCCGCGTCGTCGACGCGCTCGGCAATCCGATCGACGGCAAGGGCCCGATCAATGCGACGCGCCGTTCGCGCGTCGACATCAAGGCTCCCGGCATCATTCCGCGCAAATCGGTTCATGAGCCGATGTCGACCGGCCTCAAGGCCATTGACGCGCTGATCCCGGTCGGCCGCGGCCAGCGCGAGCTGGTCATCGGCGACCGCCAGACCGGTAAGACTGCGATCCTTCTCGATGCCTTCCTCAACCAGAAGGCTATTCACGACAACGGTCCGGAAGGCGAAAAGCTTTACTGCGTCTACGTCGCCATCGGCCAGAAGCGTTCGACCGTCGCACAGTTCGTCAAGGTGCTCGAAGAGCGCGGCGCGCTGAAATATTCGATCATCGTCGCCGCCACTGCTTCCGATCCGGCGCCGATGCAGTACCTGGCCCCGTTTGCCGGCTGCGCCATGGGCGAATACTTCCGTGACAATGGCATGCATGCGCTGATCGGTTACGACGACCTGTCCAAGCAGGCCGTTTCCTACCGCCAGATGTCGCTGCTGCTGCGCCGCCCGCCGGGTCGCGAAGCTTATCCGGGTGACGTTTTCTACCTGCACTCGCGCCTGCTTGAGCGCGCTGCGAAGATGAACGATGACATGGGCGCCGGTTCGCTGACGGCTCTGCCGGTCATCGAAACGCAGGGCAATGACGTTTCGGCCTTCATTCCGACCAACGTGATCTCGATCACCGACGGCCAGATCTTCCTTGAAACCGACCTGTTCTATCAGGGTATCCGCCCGGCCGTGAACGTCGGTCTGTCGGTTTCCCGCGTCGGTTCGTCGGCACAGATCAAGGCGATGAAGCAGGTTGCCGGCTCGATCAAGGGCGAACTCGCCCAGTATCGCGAAATGGCCGCCTTCGCCCAGTTCGGTTCGGACCTTGACGCTGCGACACAGCGCCTGCTGAACCGTGGTGCACGCCTGACCGAACTCCTGAAGCAGCCGCAGTTTTCGCCGCTGAAGACGGAAGAGCAGGTCGCCGTGATCTTTGCTGGCGTCAACGGCTATCTCGACAAGCTGCCGGTCGCTTCGGTCGGCAAGTTCGAGCAGGGCTTCCTCTCATATCTGCGTTCGGAAGGCTCTGCCATCCTCGACGCGATCCGCACGGAAAAGGCAATCAGCGACGATACCAGGGGCAAGCTCACCGCTGCTCTCGATAGCTTCGCAAAGTCTTTCTCGTAATCAGGCCCTAAGTTAGGACGGATCACGGATGCCTTCACTTAAGGATCTGAAAAACCGGATCGCCTCCGTCAAGGCGACGCAGAAGATCACCAAGGCGATGAAAATGGTCGCCGCGGCGAAGCTTCGGCGTGCGCAGGAGGCGGCCGAGGCCGCCCGGCCTTATTCGCAGCGCATGGGTGTGGTTCTGGCGAACATCGCCAAGGCCGTCACCGATGCCGACGGCGCACCGACGCTGATGACCGGCACCGGCCAGGACAAGGTCCATCTGCTGGTGGTCTGCACGGCCGAGCGTGGTCTTTGCGGCGGTTTCAACTCGCAGATCGCACGCTTTGCACGCGAACATGTCCGCAAGCTGCTTGCCGAAGGCAAGACGGTGAAGATCTTCACCGTCGGCAAGAAGGGTCACGACATCCTTCGCCGCGAATTCGCCTCGCTCATCATCGAGCGCAAGGAATTGCGCGACGTCAAGCGCGTCGGCTTCGAGAATGCGGACCAGATCGGCAAGCGCATCATCGAGATGTATGCTGCTGGCGAGTTCGACGTCTGCACGCTGTTCTATTCCGAGTTCAAGTCGGTGATCAGTCAGATTCCGACGGCGCAGCAGCTCATCCCGGCTTCAACGGGAGCTGTGCAGACCGAAGATGCCGCACATGCAGGCGCCGTCTACGAATACGAGCCGGATCCGGCATCGATCCTCGAAGATCTGATCCCGCGCAACATCTCCGTCCAGATCTTCCGCGCGCTCCTTGAGAACGTCGCAGGCGAGATGGGCGCCAAGATGAGCGCTATGGACAATGCGACGCGTAATGCCGGTGAGATGATCAACAAGCTGACGCTGAGCTATAACCGCCAGCGTCAGGCGCAGATCACCAAGGAACTCATTGAAATCATTTCGGGCGCGGAAGCGCTCTGAGGCTAGGAAAAGAGGGTCAGAAAATGGCTGAGGCAGCTACCCCCAAGATCGGCTCTGTCGGCAGAGTCACCCAGGTTATCGGCGCCGTCGTCGACGTTGCGTTCGAAGGCGAACTGCCGAAGATCCTGAACGCGCTGGAAACCAGTAACAACGGCAACCGCCTGGTTCTCGAAGTTGCGCAGCACCTTGGCGAAAATGTCGTCCGTACGATCGCGATGGATTCGAGCGAAGGTCTCGTCCGCGGCCAGGAAGTCGCCGATACCGGCGCTCCGATCATGGTTCCGGTCGGTAACGAGACGCTCGGCCGCATCATGAACGTCATCGGTGAGCCGGTTGACGAAGCCGGTCCGCTGGTCACCGCTCACAAGCGCGCCATCCACCAGGATGCACCGTCCTATGTCGAGCAGTCGACGGAATCGCAGATCCTCGTCACCGGCATCAAGGTCGTCGATCTTCTGGCTCCCTATGCACGCGGCGGCAAGATCGGCCTCTTCGGCGGCGCCGGCGTCGGCAAGACCGTTCTGATCATGGAGCTGATCAACAACGTCGCCAAGGCGCATGGTGGTTACTCGGTTTTCGCAGGCGTCGGTGAACGCACCCGCGAAGGCAACGACCTCTACCACGAAATGATTGAATCGAACGTCAACAAGCATGGCGGCGGCGAAGGCTCGAAGGCGGCACTTGTTTACGGTCAGATGAACGAACCGCCGGGCGCCCGCGCCCGCGTCGCCCTGACCGGCCTGACGGTCGCCGAGCACTTCCGCGACCAGGGCCAGGACGTTCTGTTCTTCGTCGATAACATCTTCCGCTTCACGCAGGCAGGTTCCGAAGTGTCGGCTCTGCTCGGCCGCATCCCGTCGGCCGTCGGTTATCAGCCGACGCTCGCAACCGACATGGGCCAGATGCAGGAGCGCATCACGACGACGACGACCGGCTCGATCACCTCGGTCCAGGCCATCTACGTTCCGGCCGACGACTTGACCGACCCGGCGCCGGCGACCTCGTTTGCTCACCTTGACGCAACGACGGTTCTGTCGCGCTCCATCGCTGAAAAGGGCATCTACCCGGCGGTCGATCCGCTCGACTCCACGTCGCGCATGCTCGACCCGATGGTCGTCGGCGAAGAACATTACGACGTCGCCCGTAAGGTGCAGTCGACGCTGCAGCGCTACAAGGCACTGCAGGACATCATCGCCATCCTTGGCATGGACGAACTGTCCGAAGACGACAAGATTGCTGTCGCCCGCGCCCGCAAGATCGAGCGTTTCCTGTCGCAGCCGTTCTTCGTCGCCGAAGTCTTCACAGGTTCGCCGGGCAAACTGGTTGCTCTGGAAGACACGATCAAGGGCTTCAAGGGCCTCGTCAACGGCGAATACGATCACCTGCCGGAAGCTGCCTTCTACATGGTCGGCTCGATGGAAGAAGCGGTCGAAAAGGCCAAGAAGCTCGCAGCTGCTTAATGAGCGATGCGCTAGACGAGATATTCTGCTGCGACTCCTTGAAAGGGGTCGTGGCGGATCTTCCGGAACCAGCAGCGCCGACCGTCTATCGCGCCGATAATGGCGTGCTGATGATGGTGGTGGGTCTGGTCCAGAGCGAGGAAGGCCTCGGTTATCTCGACCAAGCGATAATGCACTGCCCGTTTTGCGGGACTAAATTGCAAGATGCGAAAGCCATAGCCGAGAAGGTAAGTCACTGATGGCTGACAATTTCAACTTTGAGCTCGTTTCGCCGGAGCGTCTGCTGCTGTCGGAGATGGTGACCGAGGTCGTCATCCCTGCGACTGAAGGCGAGATGACGGTCATGGCAAACCATGCACCGACGATGACGACGATCAAGCCGGGCGTCGTGAGCGTGCGTTCGGCCTCCGGCAAGAAGCAAGACTACGTCGTGTTCGGCGGTTTTGCCGATATCCTGCCGACCGGCTGCACATTGCTTGCCGAATCCGCGGTTCCGGTCGAGGAACTCCAGAAGGACGAGCTGACACGCCGCATCGATGCTGCCCGCCAGGAACTCGAACATGCCGAATTGCATGAGCACAAGTCGAAGCTTGAGCACTTCATCATGGAAATGACGCATCTGCGCGGCGTCGTTCAACAGGATTGATCGCAACCGGTTGCGACGAGATGAAAGGCGGCTGCGACAGCCGCCTTTTTTCATGGTGGGTGGAAGTCCCATCGTAAGCTGGTCATAGCGAGCGAAGAGAAGCGGGTAGCTTGAAATGAAGAAGCGGCCGATAGGCCGCTTTGCCGGGATCGTCTCAGAAGCCGGTGCCGCCGCGCAGCTCGATGACGACCGTCTTGAACAATATCTTCAGGTCGAGCAGCAGGCTGAAATTCCTGACATAATAGATATCGCAGGCGATGCGAGCGCGGGCTGCCAGCGGCCGCGCCGTCGGTCCGCGCCAGCCGCGCGTCTGCGCAAGGCCGGTGATGCCGGGGCGCATGATGTGGCGGTAGTGGTAGTCCGGCACCAGTTCCTCGTAGAGCCGACCGGCTGCCCGCATATTGATGGCGTGGCAGCGCGGCCCGACCAACGACATCTCACCCCTGAGAACGTTGAAAAGCTGCGGCAGTTCGTCGATATTGGTCTTGCGGAGCAGCGCGCCGATGCCCGTCACCCGGCTGTCGCCCTTGACGGTCTGTTGAATGCCGCTCGGGTCGCAAGCTTCCGCGCGCATCGACCGGAACTTGAAGACCGTGATCTTCCGGCCGTTCAGCCCCCAGCGGATCTGGCGGAAAAACACCGGACCACCATCGTCGAGTTTGATGAAAAGAGCGATTGCCAGAAAAAGCGGCGCCAGAACGATGAGAGCGCTGACTGAGGCGACGATGTCGATCAACCGCTTCACGCCCAGCCGCACAGCCATCTTTCTTTCGATAATGGAAAGGCTATCCGGCTGGCGAATGTTGGAGTTCGCTATAACCAGGGTCTTGATTTTGTCGTGACGCTGAGACGGATCGAAGCGTGGATTCGTCTTCGAAGTAAAAGCATTCATTACGCAAGGTCCACAAGTTTATATGCGATACTGAACAACATGGAGACAAATACATGGTCACGTATCGTTTGTCATCGGTATAAATAAGAATTTGATAACCCTAAAGACGCCAAAAATGGGAGTATTCGGCGTTAACCTTAATGCCTGTAGTTGCGATTACCGGAAATTTATACTTTGAAAGGAGTAGCCCGATTGGGTTGACGAGATGTCAGCCGGTTTCCGAAAAGGATCGCCGGTCTTTCCAAGAGGTGGTAGCTGAGGCTTGCGATGAGTAGGATGAGCGCTGCCGCCAGTCCGCAAGATTGCAGCCAGCCGGTGACGACATTTTCAGAGGAAAAGCCGAACGAGCCCCGATCGAGCCTCTGGATCAATAACAGGATGATCTCCTGCCAGATGTAGATGCCAAAGGAGATCTTCGCGATATAGCGTACCGGAGCATTGTCGAGCAGCCTGCCCAGGTGTTGCGAATGGCTGAGCGAAACGAGTGCCGTTGCGACTGCCAGCGGAAAGATTGGAAAGCCGTAGGGGATTTCGAGCCAGCCGTAAGCTTCCGCGGAGCCGCCAAGTGATATGACGAGGCGGTAGGCGGCAATGGCGAGGCCGAGGAGCGCTGCGGCATCGAACCAGGAGGAGCGCCTTCTTGGTAGCATGACCTCGACGCCGGCGGCAAGCGCGCCGAGCGCGAAGACGGCGAAGAAGCCGATCGGATTATATCTCGGCATCCACTCCTTCGCCCCGCCCTGCAGGCCGTACTGCCAGCCGCGTTCGATGTCGTCGAGCGGAAAGACGGTCAGGATCAGCACATGGGCGAGGAGTACGCTCGTGATGACGCAAAGCCAGGCGAAACGGGCAAGCAACGGGCGCTGCCTCAGGAATGGCATACGAAACAGCAGGAGAAAGCAGACCGGCAGGAGCACATAGCTGGTGACCTCGAAGGGAATGGACCAGAGCGGCCCGTCGGCTTCGACAGGAAAAAAGGTGCGCCAATGCCACTGGCTCATGAACAGCAGCCCGGAGACGTAGCGGAGCACAAGCTCAGGCGTTAGCGGCAAGGCAAGCAGCGCCAGGCTGAGCGCGAAGCCGACGGTGGCGGCGAACCAGAAGCCCGGAGCGATGCGCGCCATCCTGCGGATCGCGTAATGCCGCAGGCTGGGCATGTCGCTGCCCATGTCGAGCGCGCGCCAGAAGGGATGGGCAAGAAGAAAGCCGCTGAGGACGAAGAAGATGGCGACGCCGAAATTGCCGAAGCGGAGGATGTTTGCGGTCGGTCCGAGTTCGTCGGGGATTCGACGCATGTCCAGCCGCAGTGCAAAGTGGTGGGCGAGCACCAGCAGACAGGCCGTCGCGCGCAGAAAGTCCGCTCCGGCCAGTCTCTCCTGTTGTCGCATCCTGCCTCCCCACCTTGCCCAGAGCATGATGCCGAAAAGTGTGAGCGGTTTTCGGACGACATCATGCTCCGGTCTCGGATTTTGCAACGGAAAGCCGCGACGGGCAAGGCAGGCGTTGGGCTCAGTCGAGAAGTTCGTTGGTATAATAGGTGGAAAAATCCGGCTTCTCCTTGAGTGCGGCGCCATTGGCATCGACCAGAATGCCATTCTCCATCAGGAAGCCACCAAGGGCCTCGGCCTTTGCCGGGTCGAGCCTACCGATCACGCCGGCCTCGGATTTCAGAAAGTGCCCCTCGATCAATGCCTTCTGGGAGGCCTTCACCAGTTCCGTATTCATCAGTGCGCCGTTGCTTCCGGAGATCAGCAGGTCGCAGGCTTCGTCGGGATGGTCGACGGAGTAGGCATAACCCTTTCGTGTCGCCTGGATGAAGGCGCGGGCGTGTTCCCGACTTGCGGAGAGATAGGCGTCGCTGGAGACGATGACCGTAGTCTGCTCGTCGGGAATGCCATAATCGGAATAGTGGAAGCGGCCGATTTTCCGGTTTTCCAGTTCGGCGGCGATGCCTTCCCAGGTGTAGATCTCCAGCGTGAAGTCGATCGAGCCATTGTCCAGCGCCTCGTAAGCGGAGGTGCCGAGGGTGACGGTCTTGACGTCGCCTTTGCCGCCATCATTGCGGATCATCGCGGAGATCAGCGCGCTCTCCCAGGTGCCGCCAAAGCCGCCATAGGTCTTGCCGTCGAGGTCTTTCGGGCTCTTGATGTCGTCACGTCCGCCCTTGAAGATCAGGCGTGCGGTTTCCGTCTGGACGACGCCGTAGACCATCTTCACGTCACCGCCGCCAGCGCGCTGCGTGAGGGTCTCGATCTCGCTGCTGATGCCGAAATCGGCAACGCCGTTGGACACCAGCGTTCCGGCGCTGGTATCGGCAAAGGGAAGAATTTCGACATCGAGGCCGGCATCGGCATAGAAGCCTTTCTCCTTAGCGACATAGATGCCGATATGGTTGGTGTTGGGCGTCCAGTCGAGCGCGATGCGGACCTTTGCGGGCGCCGATTGGGCGAAGGCGGTGCGGCCGGCGAGGCTTGCCGCGATGGCGGCGAAGATCGTCTGGCGACGGGTGAGAAGCAGCATGGTGACCTCCTCAGGTCTCTAGGGCATGATGCCGAAAAGTGTGAGCTGTTTTCGGACGACATCATGCTCTAACTCTTTAAATTGAACAGGATTCAGATTTTAGGCCGACCGGCCTAAAATCATCCTGTTCTAGCGGATGAAGCAGGGTTTGCAGGATTTCGGTTTCGATCGCCTGGGCCGCCGGCGAGCCGAGATCGGCAATGCTTCTCGGACGGGGCAGAGGAACGCGGAATTCGCGGATGATACGCGCCGGACGAGCCGAGAGCACGTAGATACGGTCGGAGAGAAACACGGCCTCGCGAACATCATGGGTAATCAACAGCGCCGTCCAGCGGTGTTCGGTCCACATGCCCTGCAGCCATTCCTGGATCTGCGTGCGCGTGAGCGCGTCCAGCGCGCCGAAAGGCTCGTCGAGCAGCAGCATGTCCTGGGTCTGAACGACGGTGCGCAGCAGCGCGGCGCGCTGGCGCATGCCGCCTGACAGTTCGGAGGGATAGTGATGCTCGAAGCCTGCGAGGCCGAAGCGCTCGAACAGAGGCGCGACGGCGGCACGGGCCGAGCGGCGGCTCATGCCGCGCACCTCAAGGCCGAGTGCGGCATTGTCGATGATCCGGCGCCAGGGCATCAGCGCATCGCGTTGCGGCATGAAGGCGAAGGAATGCGGCGCCTGTTCCAGCGGCGCGCCCTTGAAGAGCATGGTGCCGGAATCGGGCCGAAGCGCCTGTGTCAGCAATCTCAGTACCGTCGATTTTCCGGAGCCGGACGGGCCGACGATCGAGACGAACTCGCCGTCTGCGACGGCGAGCGAAATATCGCCCAGCACCTTCATGCCGTCGAAGGACTTCGAGATGTTGGTGAGGTCAACCATTGCATCGCTCATCGGCGCGGCTCCCCGGATGGTTGCCAGGGCATGACGAGGCGCTGGATCATCAGCGTCAACCCGAAGAGGCAGAGCGTCAGCACGGCGCTGACGACGACGGCGGCGAGCACGAGATCGGGGCGGAAGTTGTTCTTGGCGTTGAGGATATAGATGCCGAGGCCGCGGGCGGCGCCGGCATATTCGGCAAAGATCGCGCCGACAACGGCATAGGTGATCGAGATCCGCAGGCCGGCAAAGAAATAGGGCAGCGAGGAGGGAAGCCGTGCCAGACGGAAAATGCGCCAGCGGCTCGCCTTCATCGAATTCAGCAATTCGGCGATGTCGCGGTCGGTCGATTCATAGCCCTGCAGCAAGGCGACCAGCAGCGGGAAGAAGGTGACGAGCGCCACCAGCAGGATCTTCGGCAACAGGCCGAAGCCGAACCAGAGGACGACGAGGGGGGCAATCGCCACCAGCGGCAGGGTCTGGCTAGCAATGAAGATCGGCAGCAATGCCCGGCGCATGAAGGGCACGAAATCCATGAGGATCGAGGCGGCGAAGGCGAAGGCAAGCGACAGGGCGAAACCACCGAGCGTCGCGCCGAGCGTCGGCCAGGTGTTTGATATCAGCGCCTCGCGGTTCAGCCAACCCTGGAGGACGATGCGCGACGGCGCCGGGAGGATGGAAGCTTTTATGCCGGAGAGATCGACGTAGAGTTCCCATGCCGCCAAAAAGGCGCAGCCGGCGAGCAAGGCGGGTATGCCCCGGTAGAGAGCGGTGCGGAGCGCGGCAAGGCGCGATCCCGATGGTGATGGCGGTGTCATCAGCGTTCGATTCAGGCTTTCGTCGGGCTATTCGCGGAAACCGTGATGTCGAGGGTCACATGCCCCGCGGGGTCGCCGAAGCGAAAGAAGGCCTCACGAATGGTGGCGAAGACGGCGCCAGCGTCGCCAGAGAGCCTGGTGCAGAAATTCTTGGCGCGGTCGAAGGTGCCGGAGCGCTTCAGAAAGTCGATGCAGCCATAGATCTCGTCCATATGGGTACCGGTTCCCATGACATAGAGCGAGAATTGCGCAGCGGTCGGCTGTCCAGTTTCGGCGGTGATTTCAACGGCGGCAAGTGCGGCTGTTATACGCTCGGCAAGCGGCTCCGCCTGGCCGAGGGAGGGGTTGACGCCGCAGATGGCGTCGTCGGGCTCGCCGGGGCAGCCGCGTGAAACGGCAGCGGACAGCACGCAATGCTCGCCGGTCTTTGTGGCGGCGACGAAAAGATCGTGCATGGCGGCGAAGAGAATGTCAGGCGGGCCGACCAGCAAAGTGGAGATGTCATCGGTCTCGATGCGCAGCCGGTCGCGATAGGGGTCGAGCGCCGTGACGGCATCGAGAATGATGCCGACGAAATTGTCGGACATCGGATAGAGTGACACTTGTGCGCCTGAGAACATCTGAACCTCGCTCCGCTGGCATTACCCAGATCAGCTTTGAAGGGTCCAGAGGCTTGCGCCTCACATCTCAGCCCCGGCAATACGGAGCTCCCCTGTTATTTGCGCGGAAACTACCACCGGGGTTTTCTCCCCGCAACAGCAAAATTGCGAACCCGTCCGTGCGGTCGGAATGAACCGGATGTGAGGGAAAACACCCGGGCGGAGGATCTGCCCGGGTGTTCCCAATGGTTCCGTACCTGCCGGGAACGGAACCGGAGCTTTCTGGCTTATGCGTACGTCTGAAAAGACGCGCGGCGCTCCATGTCGGCATAGGGACGATCGCTGCGGGCGGTGACGAGCGCTTGCGTCCACCATTCCAGCCTCGCCATCATCCGATCGAGCAAACGCATTGTATCGGCGGGATTATCGAGTTGTCCGTCTGGGTCGAAGCGGTTCCAAGGTGCGGCAAAGCTCACCGAATCGCGGATGGTGACGGCGTGGAGTTCGGCAAAGACCAGCCGCAGCTGTTCGACGGCGCGCAGGCCGCCGGATATGCCGCCATAGGAAACGAAGGCGACCGGCTTGCCCTGCCAGGGCTCGAAGAAGAAATCGATGATCGACTTCAACGAGGCAGTGAAGCTGTGATTGTATTCCGGCGTGACGATGATGAAGGCGTCGGCCATGCCAAGCCGTCCTGCGAGCCTGTCGACTTCGGGATGCGCCATGTCACGGTTGGCCGGCAGTGCGAAATCCAATGGGTCGATGATGTCGATATCAAATTGTGGGAAGCGGATGAGCTCCTGCGTCAGCCATTTGACCACCCGGTCGCAGATGCGGCCCTCTCTCGTGCTTCCGTAGATGACAGCCAGCCTGGTGGGTGTTTGCATGCGTCGCTCCTTATTGCGATTGGACTTTACGATTGCAGGAGCAAGGGTTATAAAACCTCAACTAATCTTGAGGTCAAGAGGCATGGATACAATTCCGGCAGTGCCGCTCGGCAAGCTCCTGACGGTCGGCGAAGTGGCGGAGCGCAGCGGCCTCGCCGTCTCGGCGCTGCATTTTTACGAGACCAAGGGGCTGATCTCGAGCATCCGCTCCCGCGGCAATCAGCGGCGCTATGGGCGCGATGTGCTTCGCCGGCTCGGCATCATCAAGGTGGCGCAGCGTGTCGGCATTCCGCTTTCGGAAATCCAGGCAGCGTTCGAGTCCCTGCCGCAAGGACGCACGCCGACCGTCGCCGACTGGCAGACGCTGTCGGCGCTGTGGAAGGATGATCTCGACGCGCGAATCAGGCGGCTTAGCCTGCTGCGCGACCGTCTGACCGGCTGCATCGGCTGCGGCTGCCTGTCGATCGAAAGCTGTCCGTTGCGCAATCCCTGCGACCGACTCGGCAAGGAGGGGCCGGGCGCGCGGCTTCTGGAGACCGAAAACTAACCCCTGTTTTCGCCGGGAAAGATCGATGCGCGCCTTTCTTTCAGTCGGCGCGCTCATATGTTAAGGGCGAATGACACAACCGGCGGCACTGTCCGCGAGGAGGACGGCTTCGTGTTCCATCCCAGACTGTTCGAAAATCGCAATGTCGTGGTGACCGGCGCCGGCCGCGGCATCGGCCTTGAAGTGGCCCGGCAGTTCCTGGACTGCGGCGCGAAGGTGATCGTCCATACCGGGCGCAAGCCGGGACGCGACCTGCCGGATTTCCTGCTGACGGCTGAATCCGAAAGACGGGCGCTGCTGCTTAATGCCGATTTCTCTGCAGTCGGTGGGGCAGCGCAATTTGCCGAGGATGTTCTCGCCTTTTTCGATAAGGTCGATGTGCTGGTCAACAACGCCGGCACCATGCTTGGTCGTTTTCCCGCTGCCACACTCACCGATGCAGAATATGAGGCGGTCGTGCGGCTCAACCAGACATCGGTGGTGGCGCTGACGCGGGCGCTGCTGCCGGCATTGAAGGCGGCTGGTGGTGCTGCCATCGTCAACACCGTTTCGATTTCGGCGCTGACCGGCGGCAGCCCCGGTTCCTCGATCTATTCGGCCTCGAAAGCCTTCGTTGCGACCTATTCCAAGGCGCTTGCCCGTGAGCTTGCACCGGACGGCGTCCGCGTCAATTGCGTGTCGCCGGGAACGATCGAGACGGATTTCCATGAGCGCTATTCCTCTCGCGAAAAGCTGGAGCAGACGAGAAAATCCATCCCCCTGCAGCGGCTCGGCACGGCGGAGGACTGTGCTCCCGCCTATCTGTTCTTGGCGGCTCCCTCGCTCTCGGGCTACATCACCGGACAGGTGGTCGAGATTAATGGAGGTCAGCTTATCTGCTGATTTGTTTGGACGTTTTTTGATATTTCATCCAGCAGGCAATGGTCTCGCAGCAACTGGCGCGGTTAAGGCTCGAAAGCTTGGTCCATACGCGCCGCCAGGGCAGGCTGGTCTATTACAGCATCGGCAATGTCAGCGTGCTTGCCTTTCTCGAATCGCTGTTCGATCTTTTTCCGGCTGCAGAAAACAGTTAGAGCATGATGCCGAAAAGTGTGCGCGGTTTTCGGACGACATCATGCTCTATTTCTTTGATTTAGATCAGAATTCAGATTTTAGGCCGATCGGGCCTAAAATCATCCTGATCTAGAGATCGCCCTTGCGGCGCGCGGCTGCTGCGTCAAAGATGAACTGACCCGGATGATGTCACGCCGGATCGGGAGACCGGATGATCGACAAGCTGGAATTCTTCATCGCCCTTGCCAATGAAAAGCATTTTGGCCGTGCCGCGGAGGAGTGCGGGATCTCGCAGCCGACGCTTTCGGCCGCCATCCGGCAGCTCGAGGATCAACTCGGCGTCATGCTGGTGCAGCGCGGTTCGCGGTTCCAGGGGCTGACGCCGGAGGGGCAGCGCGTGCTCGAATGGGCCAGGCGCATCGTCGGCGATGCCCGCACGATGCGCGAGGAGATGCGCGCCGCGCGCCGCGGTCTTTCCGGCCACATCCGCCTCGCCGCCATTCCGACCGCGCTTGCCATGCTGTCGCGCATCACCACGCCATTTCAGGAGCGCCATCCCGGCGTGACCTTTTCGATCGTCTCGCGGAATTCGCTGCAGGTGCTGAGCATGCTCGAAAACCTCGAAATCGATGCCGGTATCACCTACCTCGAAAACGAGCCGCTCGGCCGCGTTACGACCGTTCCCCTCTATGCCGAGCGCTATAATCTGATCACTGCTGCCGGCAGCCCGCTATCTGATCGCGACAACGTGACTTGGCGGGAGATCGGCGACCTTCGGCTTTGTCTATTGACTGCCGACATGCAGAACCGCCGCATCATCAATCGGCACTTGACGGAAGCAGGCGCCACAGCGCATCCGACGCTCGAATCCAACTCGATGATCGTGCTGTTCTCGCATGTCAGAACCGGACGCTGGGCGAGCATCATGCCGCGCAACGTCGCCAAATCTTTCGGATTTCCAGTGGAAATCCGCATGATCCCGATCGTTGAGCCGGAGGCGCATCATCTGGTCGGCCTTGTTGCGCCTTATCGCGAGCCCTTCACGCCGCTTGTCTCGGCTCTGCTGCATGAAGCGAGAGTGCTCGTGCAAGATGAAGAACTTTGATAGAAAAAACCTATCAAGCAACGAGATAGCTTTATTGATCGCTGGCTGCTTCCCTGAGATGGTGGTTACGGGATAGCACTCGGCTGGGGGAGGCCCGCTATTTCGCAACGAGCAAGCCGCTGGGAGGGCTGCCTTATGACCATTCATATCGCCGAAGGCGATATTGCAGAGCGCACCCGAGCCATCGTCGCCGATCTTCGCTTTCTCGAAGGGCCGCTGCTTCCAATTCTGCACGAGGTTCAGCAGGAATTCGGCTATGTGCCGCAGGAAGCCATGCCTGTTATCGCGGAGGAATTGAACCTCTCCCGTGCCGAGGTGCATGGCGTGGTGACCTTCTATCATGATTATCGCGACCATCCCGCCGGCCGGCATGTGCTGAAGCTCTGTCGCGCCGAAGCCTGTCAGTCGATGGGCGGCGATGCGCTGGCCGAACGCGTCAAGGCGCTGCTCGGCATCGATTTTCATCAGACGACGCTCGATGGCGGCGTGACGCTGGAGCCGGTCTACTGTCTCGGGCTCTGCGCCTGTGCGCCGGCGGCGATGCTCGACGGCGAGGTCTATGGCCGGGTCGACGATCAGACGGCGGCGGAACTCGTCGCGGAGGCACGCCGATGACGGTCAGGGTATATGTTCCGCGCGATGCCGCAGCGCTGGCGCTCGGGGCCGAAAAGGTGGCAAAGGCGATTGCCCAGGAGATCGCCGCCCGCGGCTTCGATGCCGAGATCGTGCGCAACGGCTCGCGCGGAATGTTCTGGCTGGAGCCGTTGGTCGAGGTCGAGGTTGCCGGCAAACGCATCGGCTACGGGTCGGTGAAGGCGAAGGATGTGCCTGGTCTGTTCGATGCCGGGATGATTGATGGAGGCGAGCATCGGCTCTGTCTCGGGGAGGTTGAAGACCTCCCGTTCCTCAAGGAACAGACCCGCCTGAGCTTCGCCCGCTGCGGCGTCATCGATCCGCTTTCGCTTGGCGATTACGAGGCGCATGGCGGTCTTGCCGGCCTTCGCCGCGCCATCTTGATGACACCAGTCGATATCGTCAAGGAAATCACCGATTCCGGCTTGCGCGGACGCGGCGGCGCCGGCTTTCCCACCGGCATCAAGTGGAAGACCGTTCTCGATGCCGCTGGTGAACGTAAATATATCGTCTGCAATGCCGATGAGGGCGACAGCGGCACCTTTGCCGACCGGATGATCATGGAGGGCGATCCCTTCGTGTTGATCGAGGGCATGGCGATATCAGGGCTCGCGACCGGCGCGACCAAGGGTTTCGTCTATACGCGTTCGGAATATCCGCATGCGATCTCTGTCATGACCGAGGCCGTCGGCATCGCGCGCCAGGCCGGCATTCTCGGACCATCGGTGCTCGGCTCTGGCCGCGCCTTCGATATCGAAGTGCGCACCGGCGCTGGCGCCTATGTCTGCGGCGAGGAGACGGCGCTGCTCAACAGCCTCGAAGGCAAGCGCGGCATCGTGCGTGCCAAGCCGCCGCTGCCGGCGCAT
Organism: Rhizobium sp. 10PS4; assembly: GCF_032464805.1. NCBI lineage: Bacteria > Pseudomonadati > Pseudomonadota > Alphaproteobacteria > Hyphomicrobiales > Rhizobiaceae > Rhizobium > Rhizobium sp. 10PS4. Next base: position 63,437 of record NZ_JAWDIW010000022.1, read on the forward strand.
AAGGGGCTGTTTAACTGTCCGACCGTCATCAACAATGTGATCTCGCTGGCGTCGGTACCCGTCATCATGGAAAAGGGCGCGGCCTTCTATCGCGATTTCGGCATGGGCCGCTCACGCGGCACCATCCCGCTGCAGATTGCCGGCAATGTCAGATATGGCGGCCTCTTTGAGACGGCCTTCGGTCTTTCGCTCGGAGATATCGTCGACAGGATCGGTGGGGGGACGGCGACGGGACGGCCGGTCAAGGCCGTGCAGGTCGGCGGACCGCTCGGCGCCTATTTCCCGCGGGCGCTGTTCGACACGCCGTTCGATTACGAATCCTTCGCCGCCAGGGACGGGCTGATCGGTCATGCCGGCATCGTTGTCTTCGACGACACGGCCGATATGCTGAAGCAGGCGCGTTTCGCCATGGAATTCTGCGCCGTCGAAAGCTGCGGCAAGTGCACGCCCTGCCGCATCGGCTCGACGCGCGGCGTGGAGACGGCCGACAAGATCGCTCAGGGCATCGAGCCGGAGAAGAACCGGGCGCTGCTTGCCGATCTCTGCAACACGATGAAGTTCGGCTCGCTCTGTGCGCTGGGTGGTTTCACGCCCTATCCTGTGATGAGCGCCATGACGCATTTCCCGGAGGATTTTTCGCCGGCACCTCTGGTGGAGGCGGCGGAATGACGCGTTTTTCATGGAACGCCTGCGCTGACCTCACCATCTCAAGCAAGGAGGCCAATCATGTCTCTCATCCATGAAATCGACTACGGCACCCCCGCTTCGAAATCCGAGGCCATGGTGAGGCTCACCATCGACGGTCAGCAGATCAGCGTGCCGGAGGGCACATCGATCATGCGCGCCTCCATGGAAGCCGGCATCAAGGTGCCGAAGCTCTGCGCCACTGATATGGTCGACGCTTTCGGCTCCTGCCGGCTTTGTCTCGTCGAGATCGAAGGCCGCAACGGCACGCCCTCCTCCTGCACGACGCCGGTGGCGGCAAACATGGTGGTGCACACGCAGACGGGGCGATTGAAGGATATCCGCCGCGGCGTGATGGAACTCTATATCTCCGACCATCCGCTCGACTGTCTCACCTGCGCGGCCAACGGCGATTGCGAATTGCAGGACATGGCGGGCGCCGTCGGCCTGCGCGATGTACGTTACGGCTATGAGGGCGACAACCACGTCAAGGCGCGCAGCAATGGCGACATCAATCTGAAATGGATGCCGAAGGACGAGTCCAATCCCTATTTCACCTATGATCCCTCGAAATGCATCGTCTGTTCGCGCTGCGTGCGCGCCTGCGAGGAAGTACAGGGCACCTTCGCGCTGACGATCGAGGGCCGCGGCTTCGGCTCACGCGTTTCGCCCGGCATGCACGAGCATTTCATCGATTCCGAATGCGTCTCCTGCGGCGCCTGTGTCCAGGCCTGCCCGACGGCGACGCTGACGGAGAAGTCGGTGATCCAGATCGGCCAGCCGGAGCATTCGGCTGTGACGACCTGCGCCTATTGCGGCGTCGGCTGTTCTTTCAAGGCGGAAATGCGCGGCGAGGAACTGGTGCGCATGGTGCCGTGGAAAGACGGTCAGGCCAATCGCGGCCATTCCTGCGTCAAGGGCCGCTTCGCCTATGGCTATTCCACCCACAAGGACCGCATCCTCAATCCGATGATCCGGGAAAAGGTCAGCGATCCCTGGCGGGAAGTGAGCTGGGACGAGGCCTTCGCGCATGTGGCGCTGGAGTTCCGCCGCATCCAGTATCAATACGGCCGCGAGGCAATTGGCGGCATCACCTCGTCGCGCTGCACCAATGAGGAAACGTATCTGGTGCAGAAGCTGATCCGGGCCGGCTTCGGCAACAACAATGTCGATACCTGCGCCCGCGTCTGCCATTCGCCGACCGGTTATGGCCTCGGCCAGACGTTCGGCACGTCGGCGGGCACGCAGGATTTCGACAGCGTCGAGCATTCCGACGTCGTCATCGTCATCGGCGCCAATCCGACCGACGGGCATCCGGTGTTCGGCTCGCGGCTGAAGAAGCGGCTGCGCCAGGGCGCCAAGCTCATCGTCATCGATCCGCGCCGCACCGATATCGTCCGCTCGCCGCATATCGAGGCCTCGTATCATCTGCCGCTGAAGCCCGGCACCAATGTCGCGGTCATGACGGCGCTGGCGCATGTGATCGTCACCGAAGGCCTCTTTGACGAGGCCTTCATCCGCGAGCGCTGCGACTGGTCGGAGTTCGAGGACTGGGCCGCCTTCGTCGCCGAACCGCAGCACAGTCCCGAAGAGACCGAGATCTTCACCGGCGTGCCGGCGGCGGATCTGCGCGGCGCGGCAAGGCTCTATGCCAAGGGCGGCAATGGCGCGATCTATTATGGCCTCGGCGTCACCGAACACAGCCAGGGCTCGACCACGGTCATCGCGATCGCCAACCTGGCGATGGCGACCGGCAATATCGGCCGTCCCGGCGTCGGCGTGAACCCGCTGCGCGGCCAGAACAATGTGCAGGGCTCCTGCGACATGGGTTCCTTCCCGCACGAACTGCCGGGCTACCGGCACATTTCCGACGATGCGACGCGTGATATCTTCGAAAAGCTCTGGGGCGTGAAGCTCAACAACGAGCCGGGCCTGCGTATTCCGAACATGCTGGATGCAGCAGTCGACGGCTCCTTCAAAGGCATTTACATCCAGGGTGAAGACATCCTGCAGTCCGATCCCGATACCAAACATGTCGCGGCCGGGCTTGCGGCGATGGAATGTGTCGTCGTGCACGATCTGTTCCTCAACGAGACCGCCAATTACGCCCATGTCTTCCTGCCGGGCTCGACCTTCCTCGAGAAGGACGGCACCTTCACCAATGCCGAGCGCCGCATCAACCGCGTGCGCAAGGTGATGTCGCCGCGCAACGGTTATGGCGACTGGGAAGTGACGCAGAAGCTTGCCCAGGCGATGGGGCTCGACTGGAATTACACCCATCCGTCGGAGATCATGGATGAGATCGCCGCGACGACGCCGAGTTTCGCGATGGTCTCCTACGACTATCTCGATAAAATGGGCTCGGTGCAGTGGCCCTGCAACGAGAAGAACCCGCTCGGCTCGCCGATCATGCATGTCAGCGGCTTCGTGCGCGGCAAGGGCAAGTTCATCCGCACCGAATATGTGGCGACCGACGAGCGCACCGGTCCACGCTTCCCACTGCTGCTGACAACCGGCCGCATCCTCAGCCAGTACAATGTCGGGGCGCAGACACGGCGTACCGAGAATGTCGTCTGGCATGCGGAAGACCGGCTGGAAATCCATCCGCATGATGCCGAGCAGCGCGGCGTTCGCGACGGCGACTGGGTGAAGCTCGGCAGCCGCTCCGGCGACACGACGCTCAGGGCGCTGATTACCGATCGCGTCGCGCCGGGTGTCGTCTATACGACCTTCCATCATCCCACGACGCAGGCGAACGTCATCACCACCGATTTCTCCGACTGGGCGACGAACTGCCCGGAATACAAGGTGACGGCGGTGCAGGTCTCGCCCTCCAACGGGCCGAGCGAATGGCAACTCGAATATGACGACCAGGCGCGGCAATCGCGCCGCATCGCCGGCAAGCTGGAGGCGGCGGAGTGATGGTGGAGAGGCAGTCTGGCATTGTCGGCGAGGCTCCCTCTTCTTCCCAGCGGGGAGAAGGTGCCCGTAGGGCGGATGAGGGGGGCGGTTCGGCGTATGGTGCTGCCCCTCGCTTGCGCTCGGTGCGCTCGCTCCTGCCGTCGCTCGCCCCCCTCATCGCCTCGCTTTGCTCGGCACTTCTCCCCGCTGGGGAGAAGAGGGCGCAAGCGGCTGACGTTCTCTTCCCGATAGGCCGAGCTGCGGAGGAGGATGCCTCTCATCCTATTGCCGCATGGTAAAATTCACGATCACCGCGCACGCTCCAGAGACCACCCGCCGCAACGGCATCCTCCAGACCGGTTCGCGCATCGTGCCGGAAGAAGTGCCGATCGCCTTTTCCTATGGCGGCAGTTCGCATGCCGTGATGATGGCGACGCCCGCGGATCTTGAGGATTTCGCTATCGGCTTCAGCCTGACCGAGGGGGTCATCAGCGGGCCGACGGAGATATCAGGTATCGAGATCGTCAAGGGCGAGCAGGGCATCGATGTGCAGGTGAGCCTGGTCGACGACGTCGCCGATCGGCTGTGGGCACGGCGCCGCAGCATGGCAGGGCCGGTCGGCTGCGGGCTCTGCGGCATCGAATCGATCGAACAGGCGGTACGGCCGGTGCCCGATGTCTCGGCATCGCCGTTGGCGCTGTCGCATGCGGATATCGTCCGCGCCGTTTCGCTTCTAAACGAGGCACAGCCGCTGCATCGCGAGACACGGGCGGTACACGGCGCCGGGTTCTATCTTCCTGGCAGGGGGCTGATTGCCGTGCGTGAAGATGTCGGCCGGCACAACGCGCTGGACAAGCTCTGCGGCGCCGTCATCGGCGCCAGCGAAAGAGGCGGGGACGGCGCCGTCGTCGTCACCAGTAGGCTCTCCGTCGAGATGGTGCAGAAGGCGGCGATCCTCGGCAGCCCGGTGCTCATCGCCATTTCGGCGCCGACGGCTCTCGCCATCCGCACGGCCGAAGAAGCCGGCATGACGCTCGTCGCGCTGGTGCGTGGCGAGGATTTCGAGATTTTCACCCACCCGCACCGCATCTCGCCCGGAAGCATTGCCGATGTCGCATGATACGAAGACCAAGCTCGTCTATATGGCAAACCAGATCGCCACCTTTTTCAAGAGCCAGCCGGAAAGCGAGGCCGCGCAGGGCGTCGCCACCCATATCAATAAATTCTGGGACCCGCGCATGCGGCGGCAATTGTTCGAAATTCTGGAGAATGAGGAGAATGGCCTGGATGCGCTCGTGCTTCAGGCCGTTCCAATGATCAGAAAACCGGAGCCGGTGACACCCACGGTCCGGTAGACCGGCTCATGCGCGAGGAGGGGCAGGAGCGACCTGCCTGCGCATGCGTCGGCAATGGCAAGCTGAATCAAGCCATATTTGAATTTAAACCAGGTCTGATTTAAGGAGGATTTTTCATGACGGCAGCGGAAACACGGACTGATGGAGTGCTGGCGGGCTCAGGCCTGCTCGATCGCGAAAGGATCGTCGCAAGGCCCGGGTTCAATCGGTGGCTGGTGCCGCCGGCAGCCCTCGCCATCCATCTCTGCATTGGCATGGCCTATGGTTTCAGCGTGTTCTGGCTGCCGCTTTCCAAGTCGCTCGGGATCACCGCCTCGACGGCCTGCCCCGATCTGACACTCGCCTCGGCGCTGTTCACCACGACCTGCGACTGGCGTGTTGCCGACCTCGGCTGGATCTATACGCTGTTCTTCGTTCTGCTTGGCTCATCGGCCGCCATCTGGGGCGGTTGGCTCGAGCGGGCCGGTCCGCGCAAGGCGGGCGTCGTTTCCGCCTGCTGCTGGTGCGGCGGCATCATTCTTGCCGCGATCGGCGTCATCACGCATCAGCTCTGGATGATGTGGCTGGGCGCCGGCGTCATCGGCGGCATTGGGCTTGGCCTCGGTTACATCTCGCCGGTCTCGACGCTGATCAAGTGGTTTCCCGACCGGCGCGGCATGGCGACCGGTATGGCGATCATGGGCTTCGGCGGCGGTGCGATGATCGGCGCCCCATTGGCCAATCTTCTGATGAATGCCTTCAAGACCGACAGTTCGGTCGGCGTCTGGCAGACCTTCATCGTCATGGCGGTGATCTATTTCGTCTTCATGATGGGCGGCGCCTTTGGCTATCGCATTCCGCCGGCCGGCTGGCGCCCCGAGGGTTGGACACCGCCTGCGGCCAAGAGCACGATGATCACCACCAAACATGTGCACCTCAGCGATGCCCACAGGACAAAACAGTTCTGGCTGATCTGGGCGGTGCTATGCCTCAACGTTTCGGCCGGTATCGGCGTTATCGGCATGGCCTCGCCGATGCTGCAGGAAATCTTCGCCGGTTCGCTGATCGGCCTGCCGGATGTCGGCTTCGCCCAGCTCGACGCCGGGCAGAAGGCATCGATCGCCACGATCGCCGCCGGTTTCGCCGGCTTGCTGTCGCTCTTCAACATCGGTGGACGGTTCTTCTGGGCGTCGCTGTCCGACAAGATCGGCCGCAAGAATACCTATTATTGCTTCTTCGTCCTCGGCATCGTGCTCTATGCGCTGGCGCCCACTTTCGCAGGCATGGGCAACAAGGCGCTGTTCGTTCTCTCCTTCGGCATCATCCTGTCGATGTACGGCGGCGGCTTCGCGACGATCCCGGCCTATCTTGCCGATATTTTCGGTACGCAGTTCGTCGGCGCCATCCACGGCCGGCTGCTGACGGCCTGGGCAACGGCGGGCATCGTCGGTCCCGTCGTCGTCAACTATATCCGCGAAGCGCAGATCGCCGCCGGCGTTGCGCCCGGGCCAACCCTCTATACCGGCACCATGTATATCCTCGCCGGCATGCTGGCGCTGGGGCTCATCGCCAATGCGCTGATCAGGCCGCTTTCGGACAAATGGTTCATGTCGGATGACGAGGTCGCTGCGCTGCAGGCGAAGTCGGCCGCTGTCAATGCCGGGCCGACCGGTTCCTTCGGCATCGGTACAGGCGGGCTGGACGCCAAGGCGATGCTTGCCTGGGCCGTCGTCGGCATTCCGCTGCTGTGGGGTGTCTGGGTGACGCTGAGGGCGACCTTCGCGCTGTTCGGATAAGCAAAAGTGCCGCCTTGCGGCGGCACAACCAATCCAGTGAGGTTGCCGTTTTCCTGCAGCCTGCTGCTTGTTCCGCAAAAAAACCGCCCGTTGCCGGGCGGTTTTCGAATATCCGAATTGTGCAAATGTCCAGATTATATTGGCCGGATCAGGCGGCCAGTTCATCCGTTTCGTTTTCCTTGAACATCTTGGCAAGGTTCAGGAAGCAGATCATGCCGTTTTCCGAAGCAATGATGCCTTCGCAATAGGCGCGGTCGAAGGAGGCGGTCACCTCGGGCACCGGCTGGACCTGGCTGGAGGAGATGGTGAGAATATCCGAGACCCGGTCGACGAGCATGCCGATGACCATGCTGTGGACTTCGGCAACGACGATGGCGCTGCGCTCGTTGGCGACCGTGCTCTTCATGCCGAGCTTGAAAGCAAGATCGATGATCGGGATCACCGAGCCGCGCAGGTTCATGACACCGATGACATCGGCCGGTGCATGCGGGATCGGCGTCGACGGCGCCCAGCCGCGGATTTCGCGGATGGTCGTGGTCTTGACGCAGAATTCCTGATCATGCAGGCGGAAGGCAATAATTTCGAGCGTATCGCCGCTGAAATTAGTCGAATTGATCGTGGCCATTAGAATTCTTCCCAACTATCGTAAGCCAGGGCAGAAGCGGATGCGCCACCATTGGCGCGGACAAGCTTTGCCTTCATACCACGCGATGGCTTTGCGCGCGGCGAAGCATCGTTACGGTTATCGATGACTTTAGCGAAAGAGTGTTGCCCAAATCTAAATTGAAAGACGAGATTGAGGAGGTTTTTAAGCTCGGATGAAGGCGAGGCGGTTTTGCTGCCAATCTCCTCCAGCCGATATTTTCGCAGTCAGGATATTTCAGGCTTATTCGGGGTCCTAAAGAAGAGTTTCGCCGATTTACTCAGCCTATCGTCTTTTCGATCTGCGAGACCGCCCAATCGACCTGCTCTTTTGATATGACCAGTGGCGGAGCGAGACGAATTGTGTGGTCATGGGTGTCCTTGGCGAGAAGGCCGCGCTCCTTCAGCGCATGGCAATATTGCCGTGCGCCGCCGGCTTCGGGTTCCAGCTCGATGGCCATCATCAGGCCGCGGCCGCGCACGTCCCTGACGATGTTCGAGCGGATTGATCTCAAGCCTTCGAGGAAGTAGTCGCCCATGACAGCGGCGTTCTCGATCATGCCCTCTTCCGTCAGCACCTTGAGTGCTGCGCGCGCCACTGCGCAGGCGAGTGGGTTGCCGCCGAAGGTCGAGCCGTGCTGGCCGGGCTGCAGCACGCCCAGAACTTCGGAATTCGAAAGCACGGCCGACACCGGATAGAAGCCGCCGGACAGCGCCTTGCCGATCAGCGTCACGTCGGCCTCGATGCCTTCGTGCTCCTCGGCCAGCAGCTTGCCGGTACGGCCGAGGCCGGTCTGGATTTCGTCGAGGATGAGGGTGACGTTGTTTGCCGTGCAAAGCTCGCGGATGCGGGTGAAATAACCCGCCGGCGGGATGATGACGCCGGCTTCCCCCTGGATCGGCTCGATCAGGGCGGCCACGGTATTGGCATTGATTGCGGCGGCGAAAGCCTCGGCATCGCCGAAGGGAATGATGCGGAAACCTGGCGTATAGGGGCCGAAGCCGCTGCGGGCATCGGGATCTGTGGAGAAGCTGATGATGCTCAGCGTCCGGCCATGGAAATTATCGGCGCAGACGATGATCTCCGCCTTGCCCTCCGGTACGCCCTTGACCTCGTAGCCCCATTTGCGCACCGCCTTGATGGCGGTCTCCACCGCTTCGGCGCCGGAATTCATCGGCAGGATCTTGTGCGATCCGGTGAGAGCCGCGAGCTCTTCGTAGAGATAGGCGAGCTGATCGTTGCGGAAGGCGCGGGAGGTGAGCGTCAGCCTGCCTGCCTGTTCGACCAGGGCGGCGAGGATTTTCGGATGGCAGTGGCCCTGGTTGACGGCGGAATAGGCCGAGAGGCAATCGAGATATCGGTTGCCGTCGGTATCCCAGACATAAACGCCTTGGCCACGCGTCAGCACCACGTCGAGCGGCTTGTAGTTATGGGCGCCGAGCCGTTGTTCCGTGGCGATCAGTTTTTCCGATGTGTTCATGGCCGTTCTCCCTCTGTGCGTTTTATGCGGCGCGTGCCCTCTATGCGGCGCGTGTTGGACGATCGAAGATGCGGCGACCGAACAGGCTTGCCGTCAGCTCCACCAGGATGCGGGCGCTCTTGCCGCGATCGTCTAGAAACGGATTGAGCTCGACGAGATCGAGCGACGAGACGAGGCCGCTGTCCGAAAGCATTTCCATGACCAGATGCGCTTCGCGAAAGGTCGCACCGCCAGGCACCGTCGTGCCGACGCCGGGGGCAATCTCGGGATCGAGGAAATCGAGATCGAGGCTGACATGCAGCAGGCCGTTCGCCTTGGTGACGACATCGAGGATCTCACGCATGATGGCGCCGATGCCCTGCTCATCGATCGCGCGCATGTCGAAGACATTGACGCCGTGTTCGTGGATTTCCTCGCGCTCGCGCGCATCGACCGAACGGATGCCGACCTGGAAGACATTCTTCGGATCGACGAACGGACGGTCCTTCGGCAGGATGTCGGCGAACTCCGCCTCGCCGCAAAAGAAGGCGACGGGCATGCCGTGAATGTTGCCGGAGGGCGACGTCGCCGGAGAATTGAAATCGGCATGGGCATCGAGCCAGAGCACGAAGAGCGGGCGGCCTTTGCTGGCGGCATACCGCGCCATGCCGGAAACGCTGCCCATGGAAAGGCTGTGGTCGCCGCCGAGAATCAGCGGGAAACGCCCGGAGGCGGCCACGTCGTGGACGCTGCTTTCGAGGGCGCGCGTGAAGGCGCCGACGATCCTCAGATTATGGGCCTTCGGGTGGTTCGGCAGATCCATCGCCGGCACGATCCTGAGATCGCCGATATCGGCGACGTCATGGCCAAGCTCGATCAGCGTCTGGTCGACGCCGGCAATGCGTAGGGCCGCAGGGCCCATGGCAGCCCCTCTGCGGCCGGAGCCTTCTTCCAGCGGCGTGCCGATGAGGGTGACAGATCGCGATTGCGCATTCATTTTGGAGGGCTCCGTGTTGAGGCCTGTTTCGGCCGATAGTGGGATAAAGGGCTGGCGGCAAAAAGATGGAAAAGTGTTAGAAATGGACTATGATTGCGCAGATTGATAAACCACTTTTGACAAAGTGATCAGCGTGGACGATCTCGACACCGAACTTTTGAGTGCACTTCGCCATAATGCCCGGATTTCCGTCTCCTCGCTTGCAGCGATGACCGGCGCATCGCGGGCAACGGTTGCCACCCGTATCGACCGGCTGGTGGCCAGCGGCACCATCGTCGGCTTCACTATCCGCACCGGCCATGAGACGCGCTCCGCCGGCGTGCGCGCCATCGTGATGATCGAGGTGCTCGGCAAGCTCGCAGACAGGGTGGCCGATCAGTTGAGGGGCCTGCCGCAGGTCCGCGCGCTTCACAGCACCAACGGCAAATGGGATTTCGTCGCCGAACTCGAGGACCGCGACCTTGCCGCCTTCGATGAGACGCTGCGCCGCATCCGGCTGATCAACGGCATCAATTCGACCGAGACCAACATCCTTCTCAAGACCAGCAAAACCGGTTTCTAAACCGGCTTAAAGCATGTGCATGTTGTCCGCAAACTGCTGCACAGCTTCGGGCGAAATGCGTCAGTATTCCCGTTCGTAGACAATGCCGGCTTCGCCCTCACCGTTGCCACCGGCCCCTCCGCGCAGCTTGACGCCGCGGCCGACATCGAGGTTGATCACCGCCTTGGCGCCGGCCGAACCACCCTGCTGCAATTCGAAATAGGTGCGGTCGTTGAGATAGCGGCCGACGCTGACGCTCGTCTGGCCCTTGGAATCGGTGCTGACGTCGAAATCGTCGACGCCAAGCTGGTTGCGCAGGCCTTCGAAAAGCGATGTCGAGCGGTTGCCGGCCAGCTGACTGACGGCGTCGGCGAGCTGGGCGATCTGCACCGGCGAGAGCTTCGACATCGACTGGCCGAAGATCAGCTGCGCCAGCACCTCGTCTTGAGGCAGTTCGGGCGAGGAAGAGAAAGTAATCGCGGGATCGGTGGCGAGGCCCGCGACGTCGACGGTCAGCGTCGTCGTGCCGGAGGACGAGGTCGCTTCCATATCAAGCGCCGGCGTCAAATCGCCGACAAAGGTTATCCTGCTCTTGTCGGAGAAATCGAGGCGGCGGTTCAGAATGGTCAGGCGGCCGCGGCGCATGGTGAACCCGCCGGTGACGATGGGCGCTGCCGCCGTACCGCGGATCGTTACAAGGCCGCCAAGCTCGGCATCGATGCCACGGCCGCGCACGAAGATATGCGAGGGCGCGTCGATTTCGAGATCCAGCGTGATCACCGAGGATTTCTCGCCGGGTTTACGCTCGCCGTCATCGCGCAACTGCGCAAGCACAGCGCGCGGCGCATTCTTATGGCGGATGTCGATTTCTCTCAGCGAGGTCGGCAGTTTTTCCGGGACTGTGATCGAGGTCTTGTCCAGCCGCAGCTTGCCGCTCAGCGTTGCATTGGTGATCGGACCGCGCAGGCCGAGTGTGCCGTTGACGGTGGAGACGACAAGGGTTCCATCGACATAGACCGCCTTGTCGAGTTTGATCGAAATGTCGGCGGGAAAGCCTCCGGCCGGCTGAATGCCGATGGTGCCGCTCACGGAAATCGTACCGCCGCCGCCAAGGCTGCCGCTGAGGCGCGATATCACGGCCTGGTTGCCATTGAAGGTCACGGTCGCCGTCAGATTATTGACGGCCAGATTGCGCCGGACATCGACCAGCTTTGCGCCATTGGTCGAGACAGTGCCATTGATGACGGGTGCCGCGGCCGTTCCGCCAATCTCAAGATTGACGTTGGCGACGCCATCGGCGACGAAGCCTTGCTGTGCGAGCGGGGCGCCAAGCACGGCGAAGGGAACATTGCCATTGAAGCGCATGTCGATGGCGCGGTTGCCTGATATCACCACGCTACCGCCGCCCTTCAGCGACATGCCGGCGTCACCGGCAAGGCTGGTGTCGACCGTCAGCCTGTTGCCGGCAAGCTTGCCCGATGCTCCGATGCTGAGTGGCGAAAGACCGGCGCCTTTCGTCTGGCTCGTCGCGGCGTTCCTCCAGTCGACCTTGAAGTCGACGACGGGTGAGGACAGCGCGCCAGTCGCTTTGGCCGTCGCGGAGATCGTGCCGTCGGCTCCGATACCCGGAACAAAGCCGTTGGCGATGGCAGCCGGAACATTGGCGGCGTTCGCCGTGACGTCGATCGATCGGATCGTTGTGCCTGCGATGGAAAGATTACCGGCGGCTTTCAGCGAAATGCCGCCGCTGCCGCTGAGGTCGGCATCGAAATCCAGCCTGTCACCGGCGTATTTCCCGGTCGCCGCCAGCGTGAGGCGGGCCAGGCCGGCAGCCTTGGTGTGGCTGGTCGCGGCATCCTTCCAGTTCAGCTTGAAATCGACGATCGGATCTGCCGGGGTTCCCGACGTCACGGCGTTTGCCGAAAGCGTGCCTTCGGCGCCGAGACCAGGAACGAAGGCATTTGCGATATTTGCCGGCAGCGCCGCAATATCGGCATTGATCGAAAGGTCCCGGATGGCCGTTCCGGCGATCGTCACGCCGCCCGTCGCCTTGGCCAGCACGCCGTCCTTGCCGGCGAGATTGGCGTCGAAATCGACCCTGTCATTGACGAACTTGCCGGAAGCCGCAGCACTCAGGCCAGAAAGGCCGCTGCTCTTGGTCTGGGCGGTCGCGGCGTTCTTCCAGTCGAGCTTGAAGTCGACCGCCGGCTTCGGAAGCGCGCCAGAAGCGGATGCCGTCCCCGAGACGGTGCCTTCGGCGGCAAGACCCGGGACGAAGCTGTTGGCGAGGCCTGCAGGCAGGTTGGCAAGATCGGCCTTGACGTCAAGGTTGCGAACCGACGTGCCTGAAATCGCGACGTTGCCGGCGGCCTTCAGCGAAAGGCCGCCCTGGCCGGCGAGATTGGCATCGAAGTCGAGCCGGTTGTCGGCAAAGCGTCCGGATGCGGCAAGTGCCAGGCCTGAGAGATGAGCGCTTCGCGTCTGGCTGGTTGCAGCATCCGTCCAGTCGAGCTTGAAGTCGGCTTTCGGTGCGGCGGCTGTCCCGGCGGCGGACATGGTGCCTGATATCGTGCCGCCGGCCGCCAGATCGGGAACGAAGGCATTTGCCAGACTGGCCGGAAGCTTTATGATTTCGGCATCGAGCTTGATGCTGTCGATCGTATTTCCGGCCAATGCGACATTGCCCTTGGCGTTCAGCGAGAGCTCTTTGTCGCCGCTGACTGCCGCGTTGAAATCAAGCTTGTTTTCGGCAAATTTTCCCGATGCTGTCACGCCGATCGCGGCAAGGCCGGCACGTTTCGTGTGGCTCGTTGCAGCATCTTTCCAATTGAGATCGAAATCGGCAGTGGGGGCGGAAAGCGACCCGGCGGCCGAGATCTTTCCGGAGATCGCGCCTTCGGCGGCGAGATCGGGAACGAAGCTGTTTGCTATCTTTGCCGGAACATTCGCCAGTGCGGCGTCGACCGCGACGTTGCCGAGCATCGTGCCCGTGATGGCGACATTGCCGGTTGCCGACAGCGAGAGGCTGTTGGCGCCGACGATCCCCGTGTCGAAATCGAGCTTGTTATCCGCAAGTTTTCCTGATGCGGTCACGCCGAGCGCGGCAAGGCCGGCACGTTTCGTATGGCTCGTCGTGGCATTCTTCCAATTCAGATCGAAGTCGGCAGTCGGGGCGGAAATTGACCCGGCGGCCGAGATCTTTCCAGAGATCGCGCCTTCGGCGGCGAGATTTGGGACGAAGCTGTTTGCGATATTTGCCGGGATATTTGCCAGCGCTGCATCGACCGTGACGTTGCCGAGCGTCGTGCCCGTGATGGCGACATTGCCGGTTGCCTTCAGCGAGAGACTGTTGGGGCCGCCGATCACGGTGTCGAAATCGAGTTTGCTGTCGGCGAATTTGCCGGATGCCTTGACGGCGAGCTCGGCAAGGCCGGCACGCTTCGTCTGGCTCGTCGCCGCACCTTTCCAATCGAGATCGAAATTGGCGGTGGGATTAGCGAGGGTGCCGGAGGTCGCCAGTTTTCCCGTAATCGTGCCTTCGGCGGCGAGATCGGGAACGAAACCGTTGGCGACACGGGCAGGCAGATTGAGGATATCGGCGCGGACATCAAACACCGGCGCCTTCGGGTCGGCGAGCGTGACATTGCCGGCCGCCTTGAGCGACAGGCCGTCATTGCTGCCGACCGTCGTGTCGAAATCGAGCTTGTTGTCGGCGAATTTGCCGCCGGCGGTGATGCCGAGCGGTGCCAGACCCGCCCCCTTCGCCTGGCCCGTCGTCGCATCTTTCCAGTCGAGCTTGAAGTCGGCGACGGGTGCTGCCGGCGTTCCGGTCACGGCAATGGTTCCGGAGATCGTGCCGCCGGCAGATAGGTTCGGCACGAAGCCGTTCGCAAGCGCTGCCGGCAGCTCGCGGATGTCTGCATCGATCTTCAGCGTTTCGCCGGCGGAACCGGTGACGGTCACCGAACCGGTGCCGGTCTTCAGCGTCAGTCCGTTCAGGCTGGCGGCACCGCCGCCGATTGCGACCTGCGTCGGTGCGGCAAGCTCGATCGGGATATTGCGGGGGCTTGCCGAGAAGCGATCGAGATTCAGGTGCATCGTGCCGCCCGCCGCTTCGATATTGCCGGCGGCCAGTACGGGATTGCCGTCATAGGCGGCATCGAGATCGAAATCGGTATGGTCTTGCTGCTTGGTAAAATCGAGCGAAAGGCCGGCGAGCCTGTTCGTTCCGGCACTCACCTCCTCGGCCTTGACCGTGCCGTTTGCCGCAAGGGCTTTGAGATCGCTGACCGTGACATCGATATCCGGCTTGACGATCGCAAGCGTATCACGGCGGATCGAGCCGCCGGTCGCAAGCAGCTTGAGCGCAATCCTGCCGCCATCGCTGCTGACGCCGAGCGACCCTTTGAGATCGCCTTCGGCCTTCTGTCCGCCGAGTGCGGCGAGCAGGCCGATATTGGGGAAATCGAAGGTCAGCGCGCCTGTCGGCTCAAGGGAGGACGAGAATTCCACATTGCCGGTCAGCCGGTTGCCACCGATGTCGGCGGTCAGCGCCGGAATGCTCGTCTTGCCGTCCTGCGAGCGGATGTCGCCGTTGATGCCGATCGGCTGGCCGTCGATCGTGCCGGTGGCGGCGATCCTGCCCTGCGGGGCCTTGGGATCGGCGAGACCCGACAGGTCGATATTGAGGTTGCCGAGCACGCGATCGGCCATTTCAAGGCTGGGCGCCTTGAGATTGGCCGTGACGGAGATTGCCGGGAGCTCACCTCCCACTCTCAACGCATAACCCGCCCCGCCGCTGGCCCCGGGGATGAGCTTGCCGATGTCAGGCAACCGGCCGGAGAGATCTGCGTTCAAGATCCCGCCGTCGAGTGCGACGTTGCCGGCGGCTTCGAGCGTGCCGGACTTCAGGACGAGGTTGGACAGCGCGAATTTCGACGGGATGGTGCCGACCACCTGGCTCTCGAGCGAGATCGGCGCGTCGAACCTGTCTGTTGCCGCAGCCGGCAGGGCTGCCGGGTTGATGGTGAGCTTGAGGTTGCCGGTCAGCGCTTGGTCTGTCAGCCGATAGGAGCCGTTGAGGCCGCCGTTGATACTGGCGCTTTCGACGGTGGTGCCGTTGAAGCCGATGCCGGAGGGCGAGATCTGCAAGGGCGAAGCGATCGTGACCGGGCCTTGGACTGCGCGATTGAGGTTCGGGTCGGAGAAGGTCGCGTCGCCGGCAACGAGGCGCAGCTGGACGCTGCCGGAACGGGCGGCGAGATTGAAGGCGTCGCTCTTTGCGGTCAGCTTGATATTGCCGATATTGGTCTGCGGCAGGGTTGCGGTGTCGAGCGAGCCGCTGACGTTCAGTCGGGCGGCTTGCGCATCGCCTGTGAGCGCCAGGTTGAGGCCTGATATAAGGAAGCGCGCTTCGCCTTCGGCGAGTGGCCAGCGGAAATCGACAGGCCCCGACGTGCCGAGCAGATTGGCGTTCAGGCTGTTGTTGCCGGCCGGATCGAGGGTGCCCGAGGCGGCGATCACCACGCTGCCGGTGGCGATATTGCCGGTCTGGATATCGATCTTGCCGTGATTGTCGAAGGTGGTGGCAAGATCGATATTGGTCTGGCCGGCAAAAAGCGGCCGGAATGCCGATGGAAGCAGCGAGCTCAGGTCACCGCCGCCTTTGAGATCGAGGTGGTGCAGCCCGTCTTCCGTAATCTGATGCCGGGCTTCGATTGCGGCGCGCGGCTGCCCGTCGAGGGCAGCCTGCAATTTGCCTTTCCAATCGGATATCGGCCCCTGGCCATCGAGATCGATGTTGACGGCCGGGCTGTCCGGGAGGCCGAGAAAGCCCGCCAGCAGTCCGCCCTTCGGCTCGGAAAGCTGTGCCTTCAGCCGCAGCCGGTTTTCGGCTGGCGCAAAAGCGATGTCGGCGGCAAGCCGCGCATCCGGAACCGCGTGACGGCTGACATTGACGACGGCCTCGCCGCCATCGCCGTTCGCCGAAAGGCTGCCTTCGGCGGCGAGCGCAAAGGCGCGACCGGCAAGCGGTGCGGCAAGTTTGATATCGGGCAGCGCGATGCGGTCTACATCGACTTTGATCGGAAGGCTGAATCCGCCGGAATTTTCAGCTTGGGGCCGCGAGGGCAGGGTGCGTACCGGCTTGCGCAGCACGTTGATCGCTTCGATCTCGAAGCGTTTGGCATGGAAGGTTCCGGTCAGCAGCGCAAGCGGATTCCAGTCGATCGCGACGCCATGAATTTCCGCAAAGACGCCCCTGGTGTCGGAGATGGAGATCTGGGCGGCGCGAAGCCCGCCGGTCAAAAGGCCTTGCGGTTCGCGAACCTCGATCGTCATGTCGCGATTGGACAGCGTGGAGGCTATCCTTTCGGTGACGATGCGGGCGCCAAAACTGGTGAAGCCGAAGATCGCCAGTGCTACGACCGCGAGAATCAACGTGGCGCCGACGACATAGCCGGTGAGCCGTACGATCCAGTTGACGATTTTTGTCAGCGTTTGCATCGGCGCGGACACTACCCCGTTTTCATGACGGCTCACAGATCGGAAAACACGAGCAGAATCGGCAATCCTAGAAGGATTGGCCGATGCCGGCGTAGATTCCATAATCTGTGCCATCTTCGTACTTGTTCAGCGGCATGGCAAAATCAAGCCGCAGCGGGCCGAAAGGCGTTGCATATCGTATTCCGGCGCCGGCGCCGGCGCGGATATCGGAAAAACCCGGAAAGGTGCTGTCCGATACGGTGCCGACATCGATGAAGGGCACGATGCCGATCGTATCGGTGATCTTGATGCGGGCCTCCAGCGAACCGGTCACATAGGAGCGGCCGCCGGTGGGGTCTCCGTTGTCGTTATAGGGCGAGATTTCCTGATAGCTATATCCGCGCACGGAGCCGCCGCCGCCGGCAAAGAAGCGCTGGGTGGCGGGGATATCCCCAATGCTATCGCCGCCGATCAGGACGCCGGCTGCAACCTTGCCGGCAAGCACCACACCGTCTTCCTGGCCGAACGGCAGGTAGCCGGAGATCGAGCCCTCGAATGCCGCATAGGGCGTGGCGTTGAAAATTTCGTAGCCAGGCTTTGCCGAGAGCGTCGCGCGGTAGCCCTCCGTCGGATTGAACTTGTCGTCGCGTGCGTCGCGATCATATTGGATCGGCAACGTGAAAGTCAGATAGTCGTTCGTGCCGAAGGCGTCGTCATCGCGCTCCCAGCTGACCTCGCCGCTCGCTGAGACGGTGTCCTGATCGGTCAGTTCGTAGGAAAGGCCGAGCGAGGCGGTGACGAGCGTCGCGTTATAGGCATCCGGATTTTCGGTCTTGGCGACGATGCCGGCCTTCAGGGTGGCGGCGGGGAAGAAGGCGCCGGGCTTGGTGAAGAGAATGCCGGCGGAATAGTCGAGGCTGCCGACATCCGTCGTTTCGCCAAGCCTGGAGACCGCTCCCTCGATCCTCAGCGTTTCGGCTTCGCCAAAAAGATTGCGGTGGCCCCAATAGCCCTGGACACCGAAGCCGTCGGTGGTGGAATATTGCGCGCCGACGCCGAAGTAGCGCCTCTTGCCTTCGGAAACCTCGATCGTCATCGGCAGCGTGCCATCGGATGCCAGCGCATCGCCTTCGTGGATGGTGACACTCGAAAAGACGCCGAGGGCGCGAAGGCGCTCGCCGGCCTTCTTCAGCGTTTCCGGGGAATAGGCCTCGCCCTTGTTCAGCCGGGAATAACGCTGGATGAAAGCCGGCTTGACGGTCTTTTCGCCGGTGACGCCGACATCGCCGATCGGGGCGACGGGACCGCCCTCGGCAGCAAGGACGATATCGACGGTATCGCTGTTGTGATCGGCAACGACCTTGCGTTCGGTCAACTTCGCGAAGGGCCGGCCCTCGCTCTTCAATTGTTCGACTATTCTGTCGCCGGCCTTGATGATGGCGAGCGAGCCGGCCTCAGCGCCCGGGGCGAGATCGTAATCGGCGGGATTATGGTTTGCGGCATCGCCGCCGAACTGGACCTCCCTGACCTTGAAAACAGGGCCGGGAGCAATGTCGACGGTGACGGGGATCGGCCCTGACCGGTCGAATGTCGGATTGGGTGGCAGGTCGTCGATATTCTTGCCGTCGATGGTGATCGTCACCAGGCCGCCATAACGGGCCTTTTCATACAGAGTGGCGATCAGCCGCTCACGGTCGTCGCGCGCCTTGACGACGATGCCGAGATCGCCGGAAACCGGCAGCTTCTGGTCGCTGACGAGACGGGAACTGTTTTCCAGCGCTTCTTTGAGGTCGGGATCGGCGGTATCGGCTTTGAGGTCGACCTGATAGCGCACCGGATCGGGCACCTGTTCGCCTTCGTCTTCCTCTTTGCCGAAAATGGTGATGCCGAAAAGCTTGAAGGCGTAAGCGTCGCCGATCAGGACCGGTGAGAACGCAGCTGCCGCTGCGACCACCATCATGGTGCCTGTTCGCCGATACGCAGTACCTGTTTTCGGACCTGTCCCTCTAATCCGCATCCGCCGCTTTTGGTTACGCCTACTATGAAGCTTCGTTGCCCAGCCGTGAACAGCTTAGCGACAAAATCGCGCGGGGTGTACCATTTTAAATTGCCAACGCACTAATTTAGCACAAAAAATCCCGGAACTGTGTCCGGGATTTCCTGAATCTGCCGGTTCCTGAACGTTCTCAGCGCGGGCAGGTATCGATGTAGCGGCGGCCGTAACGATCGCGATAGTAGCACTGGCCGGGCTGTTCGGCGACGCTGCCGATGAGGGCGCCGGACACGCCGCCGATAGCGGCGCCGACTGCCGCGCCACGGACGTTGCCGGTGACTGCGCCGCCGATGACGGCACCTGATGCAGCGCCGATGCCGGCGCCCTGCTGCGTCGGTGTGCAGCTTGCGATCGACAGGCCGATCAATGCGAGTATGACAACTTTCTTCATTTTTTCTCTCCGAGGTTGTTGCCCAACGGGCAAAGGCCGTCCCTTTTTGTTTTTTGTCAGGCTAGACCGAAAACTATGTCGGAAGAAAGGGTTGTCCACCGCTGCGCTGATTTTTTTCGATACAGGATGTTGTCGCCAGCTTCGCGGTTTCGCGAATTTCCATTATGCTTGCCACATCAATTTCGTTGATCGCGGCTCGCATATTCTTTATCTGGAATCATTCAAAACTCTGCGCATTTTGCCGCAGTTGATGTTAAAGCAAAGTGCAAGGGTTGACGCGCGGACGTCCGGTCATCAAGAACATCCGCGCGATACTGGAGCATATGATGGATTTCGAAGCGTTTTTCAAAAACGAGCTGGACGGGGTTCATACCGAGGGCCGTTACCGCGTTTTTGCCGATCTCGAG
>NZ_JAWDIW010000023.1:0-55893 GCF_032464805.1 Rhizobium sp. 10PS4
ATGACTTCTCACACTCACTTGCGGAACCGGAGAACTCAATTCAGCCAGTTCCCTGGTCAAACCCTCCCCCACCTCCTGCTTCACTGCCTCGAGCGCAAGGTCGAGGCAATTCGTCGCGAACGGGAGTTTGACATCCTGAGCGACCTGTCGCGCATAGGCGATCATCCGCGCCAACGCGACGAGCTCTTCCAGACCGTCTTCCGCCCCTTGGTCTGCATCTATCTTGACAACCGATGTCACGCCCATGCCCCATTTCTCCAATGAATTGAAGAAATGATACGCGTGTGGAGGTGATCCAGCCCGTGAAAAAAGCGTGACACAACCCTCGGTGACTATTGCCGATTTCAGTTCACAATGCAGGGCGCGTGGGGAATGAGGTGTTGTGCAGTTTCCAGGGCAGATCGGCAGTCGAGCGAATGTCGCGGACGTCCTGCACCACTTTCAATAATCCCAAGGCATCGATGCGTTTTTGATCGACGGCGTTCGACAGAAGTGTCGCCAGCAGTCGCTGACGATCCGGCTCGGCCAGCCCTGCACACTGCTCGACGACCGCCCGCCACGTTCGCTTCTTGAAGAATATCGCGCTTGCGGCATCGTCGAGCTGTTGGCGCAACCGACTTTCCAGCAGCCCGCGATCCTCCATCGCATCGAGCGTTGCGCTGACATTGACGAGCGGTACCGTCAGTGGCTTGCTGCCCAGCGCGCTCGGCGCGTGCGTGAGCGCGACGGCGGCATCGTCGACCAGCCGGCCGGTGCGATAGTCTTCGAAAATGCGGCCGATTCCGATCATGCCGAACGGATGACATTCGGCAGCGCGCAACGCGCCCATGCTTGCCGCCCCGAGAACCGCGACACCCAACGACAGAGCATGGAGAATTTCCTTGTGCCAGACCGGTGCGGCATATTCGAAGCCGCCGTCGATCAGGCCGATGACATTGGCACCCTGCTCCACCGCGGCCAGGACATCGCCTTGCGTGGCAGGCGGCAAGACGCGTATCCCCTCGCCGGCAAGCGACGCCGCATCGGGAAGACTGGGACCTGCGAAAATGAGCTTCAAAACCCTATTGCCCTGGCAAGCGCCCTCGTTCCAAACCGCCGGGCGCGCTCCCCCTCCGGATTTTCGAGCTCGGGAATGACAATCTTGACAACACTGAACGGAAGCGTGTTCTCGCTGAGGCGCACGGCGATCACCGAAACGATCCGCCTGTTTCTGAGCGCGTCGAGCACATGCTGCAGCAACTGCGCCAGATCCTGTTGCCGATGTCCTACCACCCCGTCACGGCCGATGGCGGCGGCGGGCGGGCCGGCAACCGCATCGAAGGCCTGTCGCAGCAGCGGCGGCAGGCGTCGTGAGAAAGTTACAGGCGAAATATCGTCCCTGGCTCCGCTGATATAGGTCAGACGGGATTGCACGGCTTCCGTCACCGCCCGAATGGCCGCGCGGACAGGAGACGGATGAGCCCCGGTACCGCCGGTCACCTCGACGAGGCGAATGTCCTCAAGCCTAATATCCCCGGCGCCGTGAATATCCCGGGGGCCCAGAAGGGGATTCCCAGGACCCAGCATGGCGGTGAAACAGGGGACCCCGATGTCGCTGGTGATATCGAAGAGCTTGAGCGCCAATCCCGAGGTTTCGATCTTGTCGATCAACCCGTCCAGGGCGCCGTCCTCAAAACCGCGGGGATCGGTGCAGCCGGCATAACGATCCGCTTCCGCGCCCACCTGCCACAACACATGGGCGTCACGCTCGATCCGCTCCAGAACCCCGTGAAAGATTGCCTCCTCGACATTGTTTCCCGAGGCTAGGCCATCCGACGACATCCAGTATCGCGCGTCACGTGTGCGGTCGAGCACCACCGCTTCAAAGGGGATATAGACCTCCTCGCCGTTGAGGATATTGACGCCGCAAACCCATTCCGTCTCCTCGTCCGGTCCGAGATCGGGTTTATGAAGAGCGGTCAGGCAGTTCAGCGCGTCGGTCTTGTGCCCCATTGCCTGCAGACGGGAAGAGGTGCCGCGGACGAGATCGACGGTGGGCTCGCCGGCGACCGCCCGTTCGAGGGCTTCCATGACGGTGGAAACTTTGGCATCGAGATCGGTCAGACCCTTTCCCTGGGCAATCACGATCGAGCGGGAATTCGGGGCGTATGCGCACCAGACCGGGATTCCGATATCATCCAGTCCGGTATGTCGCGCAACCCTGGTGATGCCGAATCCGGCCAAAAGAGGTTCGACGCGGGAAAGGGTTTCCCGCGGCGACATGACCCTGTCGGAATATATGGACCGATGCGTCAGAATGCCGGCTCAGCCGTCGACGTGACCGGAAAGGGCAACCTGCGCCGAGGAAACCGCGACGGCGAGGTCGACGCCCTTCACGAATGTGCCGCCGGCCTTGCGCAGGCCGTTTGCAGTCGCCAATTCCCCCGTCGGATTGAGAGGCTTGACCGTACCCGCGTCGAGATCGGCAAGCCAGAGACCCGCCTCACCAGGTATACCTATAATGACAGCTTTCGCCATGTAATGCCCCTCAGCTATTGTTAAAAACCGGCCTTCAGCAGGCCCTCTCGATAAAGCTCTTTTTGCCACTGTTCCTTGAAGGGAACGATGGCGAGCCACTTCTCGACGTCGAAGACCGGGTTGATGCTTTCGGCTCGTTGCCGATGGAATAGCGCCCGTTTTCGATCGCCGATCATTGCGCAACTGGCCGCGGCGATGCGATGGGCCGGCGCTTTGTCTTTCATCGCCTCGACATAGGCGATGGCCTCCTCGTACTGTTCCAGGAAGAAGCTCGCTCCCGCAGCGCACCAGAGGTAGGCGTCGGGCGCGATCGGATTGAGCAAAATCGCTTTTTTGATCTTAGCGAGCGCATCGCCGGGGCGGGATGCATGCACGAGCGTGTCGGCATGGCTGTAGATGACGTCGGCAAAATGCGGGCTGAGTTGTTCGGCCAGATCAAGTGCGGCGACACTGGCATCGACATCGCCGAGATAGAGTTTGGTGACGCCAAGCTCGCGATGGCCCGCCGCTGATGCCGGATCCCGCTCGATGGCCCGAAGCGCGTTCTGCTCCGCCAGATGCAGCAGCTCATTGTTTCCCTGCGCCGTCACGAGCCACTCGCTGGTGAAAGTTCTCGCCAGCCCGGTAAATGACGGAGAGAAATCCGCCTTGTGCGACAGCGACTGCTTGAAAGCTTTTCGGGCCCGGCGGATATGCGGCAATGTCAATTTGCTCATCAGGCTCGAGCCGACCAGATAGGCGTGATAGGCCTCAGGATTGGCCTCGAAGCGTAAGCGCTCTTCCTCGTTTTCAGCCAGTTCGCGGGCCACAGACATGGTCAACTGCTGCGCAATCAGCCGTCTCTGACGCGGCAATATATCGGGCGTCATCGTAAAGCGATTAGCCCAGATGATCTCGTCCGTGGGAAAATAAACCAGCTGGGCGAACAATCCCTCTTCGGAAAGCCGTGTATCCAGAAGATAGGCGATCGAGTGACGGGCGACCACGGCGGCCTTCTCGGAGTCACGGCGGATCTGGCCGGCCGTATGGGGCGCTACGATGGAAATGTTTCTGAGCGCGCAGAGTTCGATCGTGACGTCTTCGATCAGGGCGTTGGCAAGCGCAAGCCCGGCATCGGCATGTTTCGATGTCGGGGGAAGCAGCACCAGCCGAGGTAGGATCAGCGGCGCCTGCGATACG
The DNA here is from genome assembly GCF_032464805.1 of Rhizobium sp. 10PS4. Taxonomy (NCBI): domain Bacteria; kingdom Pseudomonadati; phylum Pseudomonadota; class Alphaproteobacteria; order Hyphomicrobiales; family Rhizobiaceae; genus Rhizobium; species Rhizobium sp. 10PS4. The sequence continues at coordinate 3,697 of NZ_JAWDIW010000023.1, forward strand.
CGTTCGATATCGGCAGTTGTCTCACCGCCGGCCTCGGAACGCTTCACCTGCACCCTGGCATGGCCGTCGCCGTTCGGCAATCTCTCGCTGAGGGACGAACCGCCGGATAGTCGGTGCAGCAAGGCTCTGACCTGCTCGTCATTCGGATCCCGTTCGAGGATCTGCAGGGCGGCGCCGGAAATGGAGCGCGCAGCGCCGGGCTTTTGCGCATCCGGCAACGCATCCAGCAATGCCTGCCGCAATTGCAGCGCCTGAGCGTCCCGTTGCGCCCTGATCCACGCCTCTATCAGCTTTGTCGCTGGCTTGATATTTCCGATGAACCCACGCTGGGTCAGTTCGGCGATCGCGTTCAGCCGCTCCAGCGGCGAACCGCCGGCGCGAAAAATATCCAGATCGCTGGAAACCCCCTGCGTGTTGAGGCGAACCGTGTTGGCGGTGAAATCGAAGGGCATTTCGGCGCGTCCGCCGTCTGTCTCGCGGATGCGGGAAAGCAGTTTGCGCAGATTGAGCCGCGCCAGTTCGGGTTCGACGTCATTCCATAGAAACTGAGCCAATTCATAACGGCTGAGTTCATGGCTCGCGCCGGCATAGAGATGGGCCATCATCAACAGGCCCTTGATCGGATAGCGAACCGGGTCGCCATTCGTCTCGATCAACCGCAGATCGCCGAATGTCTGCAGGTGCACGATCCGTCCTCAGCTGTTCACAACCGAATCCTGCAGCTCACTGTCGCTGTCAGGCAATCCCGCGACTGCCAGGCTTTTGGCCAACGCCACCAGCTTTTGCCTGATATTCGGATCCTCGATGGCGATGAATGCCTTGTTGAGTGCCAGCCCCTCCTTCGAGGACAAAAAGCTGTTCAATTCATTCGTCGCGCCGTCGATCGGCCCGGAGCCGCCGTTCTCGAAGAAAAAGCCGACGGGCACGCGAAGAATCTCGGATATGCGCTGAAGACGGCTGGCGCCTATTCTATTCGTTCCCTTTTCGTATTTCTGGATCTGCTGGAAGGTAATGCCCAGAAGTTCGGCCAAGCCGTTCTGGGTCATCCCGAGCGTCTTTCGCCGAACGCGCACGCGGTTGCCAACATAGACGTCAATCGAATTCGGCGATTTAGCCTTCATGTGAATAAGTCTCCCGCTTGATCAGCACGCCCGGCTGTATAATGGAGAGTTTAAGCAAGAATGCAACTAAAAGTAAATATTTCCTAAGGTTTTTTTTCAGCAGCTCACTCAGTAAAAAACAACCTGTGGATTATCGCAGCGGCGCCATTTGGCGCGGGTGCACCCGCGCGCTCTATCGCGCACTTCGTAGCGGACGAATGCTATCCGAAATCGTTGCCGCTCCGACACCCTCTCTGAGAGGTTTTTGCGCAACGGCAATCATCGACTTGGCGAAAACCGGAATTCTTCCGACATACTCAAAACGAACATTGTCGAGGCCGGCATCCAGCAGCGTGCCCAGCGTGTTTTTCGACCAGAACTTGATATGCCCAATGACGAGGCACAAAGGTGCCCAATTGCCGCCAAGAAGCCAAAGATATTTAACGGATAAATGTATACTGCTGGATTTAGACAGCCCGATCGAAACCCCTTCTCGCGCGCCGGAGAAGACAAGCTTGCCCGATAATTCGTCGTCCGCATATGCAAAACAGCCGGTGGGGAAACCGCGGGTTCCCGTGGTCTTCTGGTTGCTGCTGACGATTTCCCTCTCGCTGGTCATGGGAACGGTGCTGCTTTCCAACAACATGAAACACTTAAAGACGGTTGGCCATTATTTTGGCTTCGATCTCTTTCCCCCGGAGGTCAGACCGCCTCCCCCCAAGGCCCTTCCCCGCCCGACACCACCGGCCACCTTCATGCTTCCATTGCATGTCATCGAACCGCCGGTGGTGCAGACCGCGTCGACTTTCCTGCGGACATGGCGGATATCCGGCGCCGCAATGTGTGCGGCGCTGCGCAATGCCGGCATCGAAACCAGCGATTGGGCGGCAGCGAGTTTCAACGCCGATACATTTGAATGCTTTTTCGAGCAGAGCGGCAAGCGGAAGAAGGATCAGCTCCCGAGCTCCATCTTCGTCATCGTTCGCGGCGACGCCGCCGGCACGATCAACAATATGCGCGTGAAAATCATCAATCCCGAGACCGATGAAAATGGCCAGCTCGATCCTGGCATTCTGCGAATTTTCGAAATCATGCTGCAGCAACCGCAATGGCTCGATTTTCACGAGACCCTGAACGCGATCAAGAATCTGAAGGACATCAAGGAAGACGGCTTCGGAGCCAGTATCGGCTTCACTCGCGAGGTACTCAATCCCGGGAATTACAACTTCACGCTCTCGCTGGATGCGACTTCAGGACCTCAGAAAAGTACCAGAAATTATTTTTCCGGCAGAAGATGGCTGCCGTTGCCGGACCCCGCAGTCGAGATCGACAGCGCGCAACCGGAATCAGTCTCCAAACCTTCCCATACCGAAACGCCGGCTGAAAGTCAGGAACATCGGCATTAGGTCTTCGGCTTCATGCCATGCACGGACTGATCACGCCATGTGACTCGCATCGTCGTGATGTCTGGCCATTATCTTGTAGAGCTCTTTCAAACTGTCCGCACTCGGCCGTTCGGTGCTGTCCCCACCCGCCAGACGCCAGACACGCTCGACATTGAGGTCCTGCGTGACTTGCGCAAGGTCTTCGTTCAGCGAGCGAATGACGATTTCCGATCGGTGCAACCGCCACGACATTCTGACCAGCGCTGCGGACGGGAGGGAAATGATGCCGATGATGCCGAGAACAAGGACCGCGAACTGCCAGTCATCGAGAACAGACAGACCGTTTCGAACGGTCGCCATAAAAAAAACGGCATTTTGAAATGCCATGTGAAAATAGCTCATCACATAGCTGGACCAATCTTCCATCACGAGCGCCCTCCCCGAGCGGTTTATATCTTGGAGTATGCTGAAAAGTCTAGCAGACACTGACAATATCCCCTGCCGGGAAAGTATATTTGAGGTTGTATTACTCTGCTGAATTGAACGCGAATCTCGTGATGGTTCGGTGCCGACGAGTCCGGCCTTTCAAATTCCACCGCGGACATGAAAAAAGCTAACAGTGAGAGATAGGATGAATAGAAGACGTTTCCTCGCCTCGGTTCCGCTCGCTCTGTTGTATGTCCGTACGGGCCAAGCCCTGGCACAGGTGCCTGCCGCTGCAGGGCTGCGCGTCCTTGCCGACAGCAAGTCGTTCCGATTCGGATCGGCAATCGACCTGCAAAACATCAACGATCCAATCGCTGCCGAGATCTACATCGACAACGTCAATTCGATAACGCTGCGAAACGAGCTGAAGTGGAATTCGACGGAAAAGAGACCGGGTGTTTTCAGCTTCGGCAGCGCCGACCGCATGGTTGCATTTGCACGAAAAAACAACATGAGGGTTTATGGCCACACGCTGATCTGGTATCGCGTCCCGGGCTGGGTGTCGGACATCACCGACGCAAAGACCATTCAGGCTACCATGAACCGTCATATAAAACAGGTTGTCACTCGCTATAAGAACTCGATAGATGCTTGGGATGTGGTGAACGAACCGTTGGAGTATGATGCACCGGATCTGCGGGATTGCGTTTTCCGACGCCTTCTTGGCGACGATTATATTCGTATGAGTTTCGACATGGCGCACCAGGCCAATCCGGGCGCGACGCTGGTGCTCAACGAAACGCATCTGGAGAAAAAATCCGACGTGTTCGAACAGAAGCGTGCGCGCATCCTGAAAATCGTCGAGGATCTCGTCGCCAAAAAAACGCCGATCAATGCAGTGGGTCTGCAGGCGCATTTCCGCCCCGGCCTCGACCGGATCGATCCGGAAGGAATGGGGCGCTTCTGCGCGGCGCTGAAGGACATGGGTGTCGGTGTTTTCATCACCGAACTGGATGCGTCCTGTCACTTCCTGAACCGCGACAAAGCCTTCACGCCGGCATCCTACGCCGATATTTTCAGCGAGGTGATCACTGTCGCGGCCGAACATGGCGACTTGAAAGGCGTGACGGTATGGGGCATGTCGGAAAAATACGGCGCGCCCGATGAGAAAGCGACCGATCCCGCTGCGGCTTGCACGAAGCGCGTTAATCTGTACGACGAAAGCAATGCGCCAAGAAGTGCGGTTGAAGGGATCCGGCGGGCAATAGAGGCGATGTGATGCACAAGACAACGGAGACGCAAACAGATTCATGAAAAAAGCCGTTATTTATGTGGAAAAATTTTTGCCTGCCAGCCAGGCATTTGTTCTCAACCAGGCGGTAGCGTTTCGTTCTTTCGAAGCTGAAATTCTTGCTGGCTCGCGAATTTCTTCGGCCCATACGAAAAAATCCACTGTTCCGGTTCATGACATCCGTCGGTCGCCCGTTGCACGGGCCGGTGAACTGCTTCTGAAAATCCCGCAGATCGGCCTTCCCTTCCTCTTTCCCGCGATCGGCAAAGCCGATCTCGTTCACGCCCATTTTGGCAAGAACGGGTATGTCATAGGTCCATTGGCACGTGCCGCCGGCAAGCCGCTGGTCACGACGTTCCACGGCTTCGACGCCACCTATCGCGGTGACCCGAAAAAGCCGGGTGGCTTCAATCAGGTGCGCTTCTTTGCCAAAGGCCGGAGCGAGATGGCCGGCTGGAACAGCTGGAACATCGCCGTTTCCGATTTCATCCGCGACCGGCTGCTGGCGCTCGGCTTTCGCGCCGAACGTGTCTATCGCCATCACATCGGCATCGATCTCGATCTCTTCAAAATAGAGCCCCGTCCGCGAAAAAAAGGGCTCGTGGTTTCAATTGCCCGCTTCGTCGACTATAAGGGCCATCGTTTCATGATCGATGCGCTTTCGCGTGTGGCTGCTGCCGGCACCCCTGTCGAATTTGTCATGGTCGGCCAGGGTCCCTTGAAGGAGGAAATCGAAGCACTGGCGCGTCGTTCCTTGCCAAGCGTCACGATCCATGAAAATCTGTCGCAGACTGAGATAAGAGACCTGCTCGCCAGTGCGGAGCTTTATCTCCATGGAAGCGTGACCCTCGACAATGGTCACGCCGAAGCTTTCGGCCTTGCCAATCTCGAGGCGGAAGCCGTCGGCACTCCGGTCGTCGCATTTCGCTCGGGAGGCGTGGGCGAAGCGATCGAAGAGGGGAAAACTGGTTATCTCGTGGAGGAGCGGGATGTCGCGGGAATGGCCGAGGCAGTCGGAAGGCTGCTCAACGACCAGGCTCTGTGGACAGCCTTTAGCGCGCGGGCACCGCTTCTGGTGGCCGAGCGTTTCGACTTACGTCGCCAAACGGGGATGCTCGAGGACTATTACAGTTCCGTGCTAGACGAATTTTCCAGCCGGGGTCGGACTTGATGGTGCAGACAGGAAAAAAGCCGAAGTGGGGACTGAATGTATTTCGGCCGCTGCGGAACAGCATTGTGACGGCCAAATGGCTCTACTATACGAAATTCTGGGGAATGGACATCGATCCGACGGCAAGCTTTTCCTTGAGCGTTCGTTTCGACAAGACCAATCCGAAGGGATTGCATATCGGCGCGGAAACTTACGTCGCCTTTGAGGCTGCGATTCTCACCCACGATCTCACACGCGGGCTCTACCTCCACACGAGGATCGGCAAGCGCTGCTTCATCGGCGCCCGCAGCATCATTCTGCCCGGCGTCGAGATCGGCGACGAATGTGTCATCGGCTCGGGCTCGGTGGTGACCAAGAACGTGCCGCCGCGCTCGCTCGTGGCGGGCAATCCGGCAAAGATTATCCGCAGCGACATCAAGATCATTTCGCGTTACGGACGCATGGCACGCGAAGACGAGACGGTCTCGCAGATCGTGACGCACCTGCCGACTGGAGAAGCACGATGAAGATGTTTGCCTACCGGGGGAAACACGAGAATTTTGGCGACGAACTGAACCATTGGCTCTGGGAGCGTCTGCTGCCCGGCTTCTTCGATGAGGACGAAAGCCAGCTCTTTCTCGGCATCGGCTCGATCCTCTACGACAATTTCGACCCGAACATGCAGAAGATCGTCTTCGGCTCGGGTTACGGCGGCTACACCAACCCACCGAAAGTCGACGGCAACTGGACCTTCTATTTCGTGCGTGGAAAGAAGACCGCCGAGGTCCTCGGCATCGATCCGAGCTACGCCATCGGCGATTCGGGCATCCTCACGCGCAGCTGCTGGGATGCGAAAAGCATCGAAAAGCGTTACCCGGTCTCCTTCATGCCGCACTACGAAAGCGCCATGTACGGCAGTTGGGATAAGGTTTGCGAACTCGCCGGCATTCACTATATCGATCCCCGCTGGTCGGTGGAAAAGGTTCTGACCGAAATCAGCGCATCGCATAAGGTCGTCTCCGAAGCGATGCATGGCTGCATTATATCAGATGCGTTACGCGTTCCCTGGCGGGCGATCCGGCCGATTGCGCCGGGCAATCGCGCCAAGTGGTATGATTGGGCGAGTGCGCTCGATCTGGAGATCGATTTCGATCCGATCGGCCCGTCCAACCTCGTTGAAGCAGGCGCGTCGCTGGCGCGGAAAAACACATACCTGTTGAAGAACATAACGTTCCGTCACCGCCGCATCCGGCAGCTGACCGGCAACTATGTCTTCGGCTCGACGATCAAAACTTTGCAGCGGGTGGCTGAAAAGCCGGGACAGCTCAGCTCCGACGAGGCTATCGTAAGAGCGCACGAGAAAATGCTGGTCGAGCTGGATCGGCTGAAGCAAGATTTTTCCAAGAAGGCGGTAAGCGCCCTGTGATGTCGCAAACCGGGTTTCCGACGAGGCAAGAAGGCATGATGCTTTCCGACGCTACCAACGCTCTTTGCTCCCGCAAGGGTAAGAGGCATTCTGGAGGGGCCTGCGCGCCCCTCAAATCGTCAATATCCCAGACCTCAGGAGCCGTTCGCCCATGAGCAGCGTTACCGACCGATTGATTCGGGGTAGCATGTGGCTGAGTCTGTCCCGTGCCATCGTCAACGGGCTTTCGGCACTCAGCACCTTTGTGCTCGCCTGGTACCTCGTGCCGGCTGATTTTGGTCTCGTCGCCATTGCAACGACGATCCAGGTCATCTTGAGTTCGGTGACCGAACTCTCGCTCAATCAGGCACTTATCCGCCACGAGTCTCCGAGCGAAACTCACTTCAGCGCGGTGTGGACGTTGAGCGTGACAAGAAGCGCGGCATTGGCGCTGCTGTTTGCCGCCGCGTCCTATCCGATCGCCGAGTTTTATAACGAGCCGCGGCTGACGAGCGTGATGCTTGCCTTGAGTTTCAGCCTACTTCTGAGTGGCCTCGCCAACCCACGCCGCGTCATGCTCCAGCGCGATCTGATATTCTGGCAGGAGTTCGTACTCAACGTCTCGCAAAAGCTTGTCGGCTTCGTGGTGACGGTGGCAATTGCCGCGATCTACCAGAGCTATTGGGCTCTCGTTATCGGCACGCTCGCCTATCAAGTGACCAATATCATCGTTTCCTACACCGTTCTGCCGTTCTGGCCGCGCATAACCTTCCGGCATGCACGCGAACTGTTTTCCTTCTCGCTCTGGCTGACGGCAGGGCAGATTGTCAACACGCTGAACTGGCGGATCGAATATCTGCTGATCGGCAAGATGCTGGGCGCCACGCAGCTTGGCCATTATACCGTCGGCAACACTCTTTCGACGCTGCCGACGCGCGAGGCCACGGCACCGTTGAACCAGACCATTTATCCAGGCTTTTCAAAGGTCCGCAACGATCCGGTCCGGCTTGTCGCAGCTTATCAGCGGGCGCAGGCGCTGCTGGCGGCGGTGGCGCTTCCGGCCGGTATTGGCATGGCTGTCGTGGCTGATCCGATGATGAGGCTTGCCTTGGGAGAGAAGTGGGTTCCTGCGATCTTCATCGTGCAGGCGCTTGCATCGGTCTTTGCCCTGCAGACCCTCGGCTCGCTCGTCCAGCCTCTGGGCATGGCAAAGGGCCATACCAAGATGCTGTTCATCCGCGATACGCAGATGCTGGTGGTTCGCATTCCGATCATCATCGCCGGCTTGATGATGTACGGTCTTCCGGGCGTCGTTTATGCACGCGTGTTGACCGGCCTGATTTCCACCGTGGTCAACATGCTTCTCGTCAAGCGCTTGATCAAGCTGCCATTCTTCCGGCAGCTCGCAGCAAACTTCCGCGCGCTTGCCAGCGTCGCCTTGATGGCCGCCGGGATCTGGGGATTGTCGAATATTCTCAGCATGCCAACCGACAAGCTGCACTTGGCCCTTCATCTCGCCGTTCTGGTTATCACCGGCGGCATCATCTATGTCGGATCGAGCTTTGTTCTTTGGCTTGCGATGAAGAAGCCGGACGGCCCAGAAACCGAAGTTCACCGCATTATTGTCAAGTTCCTGTCAAAAGCAAAACGTATTGCCGTACCCAAGTCGGCCTGAAGCTAAACGAACATCAACAAGAGAGGCAGAATGACCAGCCAATCCAGATCGGAGCTGATCGCAAAACTCAATGGCATGATCCATGATTGCCTGAAGGACTACGTCTCGCGCGACGAACCGCTTGCGATTCTCGACTTTCCCGACATCCGCAATTGCGGCGACTCGGCAATTTGGTTAGGGGAGATGGCCTATCTCAAGGATCGCTTCGGCAAGCGCCCGGACTATGTTTCGAGGCTGTACGACTTCTCCGCCGACGAACTGAAACGGCGGGTACCGACCGGCCCGATCTTCATTCACGGCGGCGGCAATTTCGGCGATATCTGGGTTGCCCACCAGGATTTCCGTGAAGCCATCATGGAGCGTTTCCCGGATCGGCAGATCATCCAGTTCCCGCAGTCGATCCACTACAGTTCGCCTGAGCGCATCGAGCAATCCAAACGGGCAATCGGGCACCACAAGAATTTCGTGCTGCTCGTGCGCGATGAAGAATCGAAGGAGTTTTCCGAGAAGCACTTCGACTGCACCGTACGACTATGCCCCGATATGGCTTTTGCCATCGGCCCGCTTCCGGAAAGGGCGACACAGATTCCTGTCCTCGCCATGTTGCGCGAGGACGCGGAACGGGTTAGCGGTACCGATCGGAAGGTCCCTGCCGATATTCCTGTGGAAGACTGGATTACCGAGTCGAAACGGAAGGTGGATATCGCCAAGAAGTTGGGGGTAGCTTCGGCTTATCTCGCATTGAAGCCGAGCGAAGTTGCCTTGCGCAGGCTTGACGCTGCGGCACACAACCGCTTCGAGCGCGGCATCAGTCAGATTTCGCGTGCCCGCGCAATCGTGACCGATCGCCTGCACGTCCATATCTGCTCGCTGCTGCTCGGCCGCCCGCATGCCGTACTGGACAACAGCTATGGAAAGATTCGCCGCTTCATGAATGCATTCTCCGGCGGAACCGACCTTTCATATAAGGCAACCTCGCTCGAGGACGGAATCGAGTGGGCGCGTGTTCAGGCGGCCAAGGGGCGTGTCGATCAAAAAGAAGCTGTGAGCTTGCGGGCTTAAGGGGGTCATTCAATGCCACTTGTCACCTTCATTATCCCGGTCCGACATCAGGACAATGCCCGCGACTGGAGCAGGCTGAAGGCAAATCTGACCCAGACCGTGGCTTCCATTTCCAACCAGACCAATGGGGACTGGCGCGGCATCATCGTGGCAAACGAAGGTGCCGATCTGCCTGACCTGCCGGAAAAATTCTCCGCCCTGCGTGTCACCTTTCCGCCGAACGACCTGCATGAGCTTGGAAAGGGCAGCAAGGAAGACTTCCTTGATGCCTTCCGGGCAGACAAAGGCCGTCGCGTTCTGAGCGGCATGTTGAACGCCGCCGACAGTCGCTTCTTCATGATTGTCGATGACGACGATTTCGTTAGTTCGCGAATCGTTCAACACGTGTCCGAAAATCGGGACGCCAACGGATGGACGATCGACCATGGTTATATCTGGGACGATGGCGGCAACTTCCTGTTTGGCCATGACGACTTCAGCCATCTCTGCGGTACCTCATTGATCATTCGTACCGATCTCTACGAACTGCCGACCCGCTTTGAGGATGCTTCGCTCGACTGGATCAAGTCGATGCTGGGCAGCCATGTCCGAATAGCGGATATTCTTGCGCAACGGGGAGCGCCGCTCACGAAGCTTCCCTTTCGCGGGGCGGTCTATCGGGTCGCCCACGGCGGATCGCATAGTCAGGCACCGAGCCTGCTGCAACAGTATTTCCTGAACCGCGGCGTACTCACCAAACCGCGGCGATGGTTGCGCAATCTTCGTAGGCTGAGGATACTCGGCGAGGGTCACAGGCGCGAGTTTTTCGGTAAGACTCGGTCGAACCCCGCGTAAGCGCCGATCCCATTCGAACATCGCACAGGCGGTCAAAATATGAAGATCTTCTCTTTCGAGTTCACCAAGAGGGTTGTTAACTGATGTCGGATCTATTGGTCAGCGTGCTCTTTTCATCCTACAATGGCGCCAGCCGCCGGCTGCGCCATACTTTGGATTCCTTGGTGCGCCAGGAGCTTCCCCATGATCGGTGGGAACTGATAGCTGTCGACAACAATAGCAATGACGGCACGTTTGATCTTTTGGAAACCTATAGCGACAAGCTTCCCATCACCATCCTGCAGCAGCGCAAGCCGGGAAAGTCCGGCGCGCTGAATATGGCCTTGGATCGGGTGAAGGGGGATCTCGTCGTCTTTACGGACGACGATGTTCGTGCCGAACCGAACTGGCTGAAAGCGATCGTCGACTGCGCCGCAGCCCATCCGAGTTATGGCGTCTTCGGCGGCAGAATCGTCCCTGAATGGGAGAAAGAACCAAAAGACAGGTTTATCGAATGGATTCCGATGGGATCCACCTTTGCGATAGTCGATGACACCCAAAGCGGACCGTGTGACCCGACGAAAGTCTGGGGCCCGAATACGATCGTCCGGCGAGAGCTGCTCGGAACAAGCGTGCGCTACCGCGAAGATATCGGTCCTCTTCCCGGAAAGATTTTTGCCATGGGTGAAGATGCGGAAATCATCATTCGCCTGGCGGCCAATGGCGCCAAGTCCTATCGATGCGCCGAGGCCGTGGTCCATCATTGGATTCCGGCATCGAGCGTGACGGAGGATTGGGTACAGAAAAGAGGCGAGCGGCTTGGCTACGGCATGCCGGCGCTCTTTCCCGACGAGGTGCCTGGAGGGGTGAGGTTAAGCGGAGTTCCGCTTCCGACTTGGATCGAAAGCGCACAATGGGCTTGCCGGGCAGCAATGCTTTATCTCATGCCGCGATCGAAGAAACGTTTTTGGGCGATCTGGAAATATTACTACATGCGCGGCTATCGCGCCGGAATTCGCCGATACGTTTCTCAGACGATGACACAGTAATTCATTGCCGAGGAGGCAGTAATTTAAAATCTACGGTGCCCATCGGCAATTTATGGCAGTATGCGGCCACGCAGCGACAGCGTTCTATGGCAGGCCAAGTCATCGGTAAGGCGTGACCCAATCCGCACTGGGGAGCGATCAGACCAAAATGAGGTCCGGAGCATCAAATGAGCAAAGTCAAGGTCACAATACTGTTCTCAACTTATAACGGCGAGAAAACCCTGCCAACGATGCTTGACGCACTATGCGCTTCGACCCTACCGAAGGAAGAATGGAAAATCGTCGCGGTCGACAACAACAGCAGCGACAACACTGCATCAGTCTTGAATTCCTTTAAGGCGCGGCTTCCACTGGAAGTTTATTTTGAGCTAAAACAAGGCAAACAACACGCATTGACTTCGGGCTTCCGCCATCTGGAGGGTGAACTCGTCATTTTAACCGATGACGACGTCATTCCCGCGCCGGATTGGATCGAGCAGTTTCTCACCTTGGCGGATCAGCAGCCACAGTTTGCCATATTCGGCGGCCTAATAACGCCCGAATGGGAGGAAAGGCCGGCATCGTGGCTCATCAAATACGGGCATCTGGGGATTCTTTATGCGCTAAATGACGGTTTACCCGAGGGGCCGATTTCAGCGGCATTGATATCTGGGCCGAATTCGGCCTTCCGTCGTTCCATTTTAGGATCCGGTTATATCGTTCACGACGGCCTCGGCCCGGATGCCACTGTCGCTCAGTTCCCCATGGGTGAGGATACTGCTTTCGCTCTCAGGTTGGAGAAGAATGGAGCCAAGGCTTTTCACTCGCGACGTCCCAGGGTTCGGCACATTGTCAGGAAGGGCTATGTGAACGAAGGCTGGGTTTTGCGGCGCGGCGAGCGCTATGGCATGGGCTTGGTTATCGTTCGGCCGGACCTCTTCGACAGCAAAACGAAAATTGGCGGTCTGCCCATCGCTAGCGCATTGAGATGGCTTCTGATGGTGCCGGCCAGCGTTGTCGTCAAGAGATTTCCGCCAAGCGGCGTTCGCTTCAAATTGCTCTGGGCGCAGTCGGTGAGACACGGGATCCTGCGCCAATTTCTCAAGCAGCGATCTACGATGAATAAAACGATCTACTCTCAGGTCGGTGCCAAATGACGAAAGTACTAAACCGCGGCATCGACAGGAAGTGCTCCAACTGCGGAGGCAGCGGGCAGGATTTTCGCGCGTCAGGAGGCGAGTGGGTTTGATGACGGATCCGAGAATTAGTGTCATCTTTTCGTCCTTCAACGGCGCCAGCAGACGGCTTCAACAGATGCTGGATTCGATGTTGGGGCAAACCCTTCCAGTCGAACAATGGGAACTGATTGCCGTCAACAACGCCAGTAAAGACGAAACACAGGAGCTTCTCGATCAATATGCAAAGAAGCTTCCAATTGTTGTTGTTAATCATACCCGCCCAGGCAAATCAGGCGCTATGAACGCAGCTCTGGCGATCGCTCGAGGAGCGCTGATCGTTTTTACGGACGACGACGTCGAGGCAGATGCGAACTGGTTGAGTTCGATCGCTGCATGCGCGGAGGCGAACCCGGATTTCGGCGTTATCGGCGGCCGAATTCTTCCAAATTGGGAGCATTATCCCCATGGGGATCCGCTGTTGGACTGGATTCCCATGGGATCAACCTTCGCCATAGCCGACCAGGAATCCAGTGGCCCATGCGACCCGACAAAAATTTGGGGTCCGAACACGACTGTGCGTCGCGAATTGCTTGGCAGCAATATTCGATTCCGCGAAGATATCGGGCCGCTTCCAGGAGGTCTTTTCGCAATGGGAGAGGATACGGAAATCGTCAGCCGCCTATCCCGAAGCGGCGTGAAAACCTGTCGGTGCGCTGAGGCCATTGTTCATCACTGGATTCCAGCCTCTAGCGTGACAGAGGCTTGGGTACAGAAGCGTGGGGAACGTCTTGGCTATGGAATGCCAGCGCTCTTCGCCGAGGATATTCCAAAAGGTATAAGGATCGGGGGAATACCCTTAAGAACCTGGATCGAGAGCGCCAACTGGGCGATTCGGGCAGCCCTCCTTTATCCGTTGCCGCGATCAAAGAAGCGGTTCTGGGCCATCTGGAAGTACTATTACATGCGTGGCTACCGCGCCGGACTTCGCCGATACGCACCGGCAGTAAATCATTCTGGTCGACTAGCGCAGGAGGTGGTGCATTGAAATTATCGGTGCTTATCAACAATTTCAATTACGGCCAGTATTTGCGCCCATGCATCGACAGTGTTCTGTCGCAGGTCTATCCCGATTTCGAAGTGATCGCGGTCGACGATGGCTCCACCGATGATTCCCATGAGATTCTTGCTTCCTATGGCGAGCGGATCCTGACCGTCTTGAAGGAAAATGGCGGCCAGGCCTCGAGCTTCAATGCGGGTTTTGCGGCCGCAAGCGGCGATATCCTCTTTCTCCTCGATGCCGATGATGCGTTTTTGCCGGGCAAACTCGCGCGCATCGCCGAGATCTACGATCGCAACGAGATCGACTGGTGCTTCGACCGCGTGACGACCAATGAAGACGACCAGCCTCCCGCGGAGCTGCAGGTGACGCTGTTCGACAAGCGGGACACGCTGCGCAAAGGCGGCTTTCCCTCGCTTCCGGTGCCGACCTCCGGCTTGAGCTTCCGCCGCGAGCTGCTGTCCCAGATCCTGCCAATGTCTGTCGCGAAAGACGTCGTCCTCAGCGACAATTACATCAAATTTGCAGCCGCCTATCTGGGTCGCGGCGCCATCGTCGAAACACCGCTGACCTTTCAACGCATTCATGCCTCGAACCGCTATACGGGCACAAGCAGGGCAAAAACACTGCGCCCGCGGATCATGATCGCGACAGGATTGGAACTGGCACGCCGCTATGACGGCCTCCAGGCACTCGGCAAGAGCCTCGTGGCCGGCGGAATTGCCGAAACGACATCGCTTCTGAAGCTCCCGAGCGAAGCTCGCAACACAGTGGCCGGCGGTCCGTTCGGCGATGCTGCCGCGACCGAAGTGGCCTTGATGGCGGCGCGCAAGCGTTTGGGAAATATGCTGCGGAGAGGACAGTCATGAATCAGCAAGAGACTTTTCCGCATTCATCCGTCGGCACAGAAGCAGGCGCCGCACCGCTGAAGATTGCCGTCGGTGTGCTGACCTATCGGCGCCTCGACGGGATCGCCAAGCTGCTTGACGTCATGACCCGCCAAATCCGGCATCCGGACCGTCCCTATCATCTCACCATGGTGATCGTGGATAATGACGCGGCCGGCAGCGCGAGGACCACGGTAGAGAGCTTTGGCCAAACAGGTGCCTACGACCTGATCTACGTCATTGAACAAAACCAAGGCATACCCTTTGCACGCAATCGCGCACTGGACTCGGCACCTCCAGGCACTGACCTCTTCTGCTTTCTCGACGATGACGAATGGCCCGTCGACGGCTGGCTGGATGCGATGCTGGAGACACGGGAGAAAAACCGCGCCGATTGCGTCTATGGCCCCGTCCAACCGGTCTATCCGGAAAACCCACCGGAATATTTCATCAAGGCAAGAGTGTTCGAGCGCAAGAAGAACAAGGACGGTCGACGCATTTCTTATGCGGCCTCGAACAACGTCATGTTCGACTATCCCCTGATCCGCTCCTGGAACCTGCGTTTTGAAGAGAAGATGCGCTTCACCGGGGGCACGGATTACCTTTTCTTCAACCAAGCCATCCGCCGGGGCATGCAGGTCTTCTGGGCTGACAAGGCGCTTGTCCATGATATCGTTCCGGCCAGCCGGATGACCTGGAAATGGGTGTTGCAAAGACAATACCGGCTCGGCAATACCTTCGCAGTCAGCGAGGTGCTGCACGGCAACCTGAAGCGCCGGATCTACCGAGCGGCCTATGGCGCCACGAGAGTCATGCTTGGGCTGGCCATGCTGCCGGCGATCCTGATTTCACCCTATTGGGGCATGCGTGCCCTCACCCATGTTCTGCGCGGCGCGGGCATGGTTAACGGGATTCTCGGACATGCATATCAGGAGTACAAACCCAATGCCGCTCACTGATCATTTGCGGGGACGCGCTGGGATAAGATTTGGCCGTTATGCTGTTTCAGACGAAAACATCATGCGTAATTGCCGGTTTATCAACTTCATGGCTTCAACCAACCGGGCCAGAAATGGTACACTTCTACTGAACTATCGTGACACAACCGCTGTTCGAACAGAACGGTTTTCGCCCTTATCCATCGGTCAAATATAGGAGATGCCTGTCTATGACTGAGAAAAAATTGAAGGTTCTCGCTGCCTCGTCAGGAGGCGGCCACTGGGAACAGCTGATGGCCATGCGCGGCGCGTTCGAGGGCTGCGATATCGTCTTTGCAACGACCATTCCGGGACTGCTTGCAAAATACGACATTCGCGGCGGACTAGTCCTTCCCGATTGCAGCCGCGACTCGATTACCATGTCGATCCGGTGCTTTTTCACCGCCTTTTCCATCGTCATCAAGCACAGGCCCGACGTCATCATCTCGACCGGTGCCGCACCCGGGCTTTTTTGCCTGCTGGCCGGCAAATTGACGGGCAAGCGGACGATCTGGATCGATAGCGTCGCCAATGTCGAGAAGCTGTCTCTATCGGGTAAACTGGCCGGCCATATTGCGACGCTCTGGCTCACGCAATGGCAACATCTGTCGAGGCCGGATGGCCCCCATTACGCAGGAGCTGTCCTTTGATCCTTGTCACCGTCGGAACGCAACTGCCGTTTGATCGCCTCGTCAAGGCTGTCGACACCTTCGCAAACGAACTGTCGAAACCGGTTCTGGCGCAGATCGGCAAGGGCACCTACACGCCACAGAATATGAAATGGATCAAGAATATCGAGCCCAAGGACTTTGACAACGTCTTTCGCGATGCAAGTGTCATCGTCTCTCATGCGGGAATTGGCACCGTGCTTACGGCCAAGCGTTTTGGAAAGCCGATCATTCTCGTTCCCCGACAGGCGGCTCTTGGCGAGCACCGAAACGATCATCAGCTCGCCACGGTGAGCCAACTCGTGGGCCGGCCGGGCATCTATGTCGCACACACCGATGACGATCTCCGGAACTATCTGCTCGAAGAGCTGGATAGCCCATCTCACGAAGATTCGTCGGAAGCCGGTCGGGCTTCACTGGTCACCTACCTGAAAAACTATATTACGGCAGTCTGACCCCGAGAGCCGTCATAGCCTCTGACGCTTACGAGCGAATTTTCATTCTCCGCAATTGTTACCGGCGATACGTTTGACAAGCTCAGGAGCAATGATTTTGGAGGCTATGTCGGGCAGAGGATGCACGCCATCAGGAATTGCCGTGGCCAGATCATCCGGCGTCAGGCGCTCCCAATTGGGCCGGTGGTCGACAAACTCCAGACCACGTTTTTGCGCCTCCGCCTCATGTGCGGAGACATAACTGTCGACAAAGGGACGGATCAGCCCACGCAATCCTGAAAACGGATTCATGGCCATGACGATGATCCGCGCTTGCGGCAGGCGCTGCTGGAGTTGGTCGAGGATGTCGCCAATATTCTTTCGGCTTTGCGCAAGCGACACGAACCGATGCAATGTCGCATCATTGGCGTAGAGCTCAATCAGGATGATATCCGGCTGCTCGGCAACGACGCGATCGATCTGGGTCAGAGCCCACAGTGACGTTTCACCGCTTTTTGCAACGCTCTCGATCTTCACCGGCTTCTGCAGGCAGGCTGCAAGCTCCGTCTCAAGGGCAGGCTGCCACCCCCCCCGCGCCGTCAAGGATGTTCCGAAGGCCACTATTTTCAGCGGCACGGGACTATCGGCATAGCCGTTCCTGACCGCCGAAAGCATCAACAGACACGCCAGAAACAGAACCAGTCCATAGGCCGGTCGCCTCTCAGTCGGCACCGCTCGCCAAAACTGCAAACATATCATGAGGAGACCTTGCAGCAGGCTTGAGACAATTTCGTGAAATGGCCGCGCATGCCTGTTCGAGCAATGCGAAACCATCCAATCCCCCTGGCGGATGACAACGGCAGCTTTGAAACGTCGGAGCTCTTAACGGCGTGAAACAGCCGCCAATCACTCCTGGCGAAATACGTGCTGCATCTGATCGGTCAGCGGCTTCGTCAGATAGGATATCACGGTCCGATCGCCGATCTTGATGAAGACCTCCGCCGGCATGCCGGGATAGAGTTTTATCGTCTTCAATTTGGCAATGCTTTCAGCTTTCGGCTTGACGCGCAGGGGATAGTAGCTGATGCCCGTGCGCTCATCCTTGACGATATCGGGCGCGATCGAGGTAATCTCACCGGCCACATCAGGCGTCGTGCGTTGATCGAAAGCGCTGAAACGCACATCGACTGACTGGCCGACATGAACCTGATCAATATCGCGGGTGGCGACTTTCGCCTGGACCGTAAGCTCGTTATTTTCGGGAACGACAAGCATCAACGTCTGACCGGGATCGATGACACCATTGACGGTGTGAACCGAAAGTTCGTGAACTCGCCCAGTCAACGGTGCGGTAATGTCGAGACGGTGCAGCTGATCGACTGCGGTTCCGCGGCGTTCTTCATATTCGGCGATCTGCGCCTCGACGTCGGTCAGGTCCTTTGCAATCTCCGAACGACGATCCTCATCCAGCTGGATCGACTGGCGATCGATCTCGATTGCCTTACCCTCGGCCTCCGCCTTAGCTGCGATTTCCTGGCCGCTGTTGCCCTGGAGATCGGCGCGGGCGCGCTTGAGCGTATTCAAACGCTGAAGCGTGACGAGGCCCTTCTTGTAGAGCGTATCAATGCCCTCGAGCTCCTGTTCGATCAAGCCCAAGGCATCGTTGGTGGCATTGATCTGAACGACCAACCCCTTTACCTGCTCGCCCAGTTGGTCCTTGCGCGATGCCAACTGGCTCTTCATTCCGATAAGCGCCGTCCTGCGACTGTCGAACAACTTCTGCTCGCCATCGAGAAGCTTCTCTGCAGAGGTGCTGGATGTCAGATCCCTGATGTTTTCCTCGACCTCGAACGAATCTGCGCCGATTCGTTCCGCCTTCAGACGGGCGCGGCGCGCATAAAGCTGAGCGAGCGTGCTTTCCACAATCGAGAGATTCGCTCTCGTCGTCGTCCCATCGAGCCGTATCAGCACCTGCCCGGCCGTCACATGGTCGTTTTCGGAAACCAGCAATTCCGACACGATACCACCTGTCAGGTGCTGGACCTTCTTGACATCGCCGTCGACGACGATCACGCCCTCGCCGATGACTGCGCTCGAAAGCTCTGTCGTCGCCGCCCAACCGCCAATGCCGCAAACGAGGGCTATCGACAGCACACCGACAACGGCAACATGCCGATTGAGGGAGCGTTTCGATTCACTGATAACTTTACTCACGATCTTCCCTCTGGCCTATTCGGCCGCATTCATGCCGTCGACCACGACTTTAAGCTGAGCCACGCGCTCGGCAATCGGCGTGCGCGCCGCTTCCGGCCGGCTGACTCTCGCCAGAACTTCTTCTTTGGGACCGAACGCGATCATGCGGCCGTCCTGCATCATCAGCACGAAGTCGCAGACCGCCAGAACCCCGGATCGATGTGCGATGACGACCACAATGCCGCCCCGCGCCCGCACGCTCATGATCGCGGCACTCAGCGCCCGCTCGCCTTCTTCATCGAGATTGGAGTTTGGCTCGTCGAGCACGACGAGGAATGGGTCGCCGTAAAGCGCTCTTGCAAGCGCGATACGCTGTCTCTGGCCAGCCGAAAGCGCAGCACCGCCTTCGCCGATTTCGGTTTCGTAACCGTTCGGCAGACGAAGAATGAGATCGTGAACACGCGCCGCCCTCGCCGCAGCAACCACCGCCTCAGGTGACATCTCCTTCGCAAAACGGCAGATATTCTGGGCAACAGTCCCCGAGAAAAGCTCTACATCCTGTGGGAGATAACCAATATGCCGGCCAAGCGCGTCACCGTCCCACTGATCGAGTGCTGCGCCATCAAGGCGAATGGATCCTCTGACGGTCGGCCAGATGCCCATCATCGCCCGTGCCAAGGACGACTTACCCGAGGCACTGTAACCAATGACCCCAAGCGCGCTCCCCGCCCTTAGGCCGAAGCTGACATCGGAAATGACCAGGCGCTGACCCGCCGGCGGCCCGCTCGCCAGTCCTTCGACAGTGACTTGCTTGGTAGGAGCCGCGAGCGCAAGAGGGGCCGGAATCTCAGGAATGGCTTTCAGCAGGCTCGAAAGTCGCGCCCAGCTCTGCTGAGCAGAAACGAAACCACGCCAATTTCCGATCGCCGCTTCGACAGGCGCCAGAGCGCGAGAGGTCAATATCGAGCCGGCGATGATAATTCCCGAAGAGGCCTGCCCTTGAATGACCAGTATTGCGCCGGTCGCGAGCGTTCCCGATTGCAAAGCAATACGGAAAATCTTCGACAAGGTCGCATATCCATTGCCAACATCCGATGCCTGCCGAGTGATTGTCCGGTATTCACTGTTCTTGCGGTCCCAGATTTCGGCCATCGTCCCCGCCATGCCCATGGCGTGAATAACTTCGGAGTTGCGGATCGAGGTCTGCGCGAAGGCATTTCGCATGTTAGCGGAGTCAGACTGCTTTTTTGAGAGCGTACGCGTTCCCTGATTGGTCATGAACGTCAGGATGGCGAGAACCAGCGCTCCACCGATCGCGATATACCCGATCGCCGGATGAAAGAGGAAGCAGATCACGATATAGAACGGCAACCATGGCAGATCGAACATCGCTGTCGGGCCCTGGCCGGACAGGAAGGTTCTGATCTGGTCGAAGTCGCGCAACGGCTGAAGCCCGTCGCCGCCGATTTTGACCTTCAACGGAGCCTTGATCAGCGCGCGGAACACACGCCCGTTCACCATCTCGTCAAGCGCACCGGCAACACGCACAAGCATCCTGCTTCGCAGAACCTCGAACGCTCCTTGAAACGAGTAAAGCATCAACGCAAGTATTGCCAGGACAGCCAGCGAAGGTATGCTTTTGCTGGGAATGACCCGGTCATACACCTCAAGCATAAAAAATGAACTTGTAAGGTATAGGATATTGATAAGCCCGCTTGCTATTCCAATGAAAACAAGCCCTCCCTTGCATTTCTTTAATGCTTTGGATGGCTCGCTGACATCAGCTGCTGAACTCTGAAACACGAAGTAATCCCTCTCTTACCGCATCGCACGAAAGCAAATATGCCGGCGCACACTCCAGCTCCGGGTCCATCACGCCCGATCAATGACACGACTGCCTTGGACCCCCGAACCGGCGCCGGACCCGCTTGCAAGCCCACGACCTATTACATGAATCCAACCAAAAAGTGACCAAAAATTCCAATTTATAACGAGCGGCCTCAGGGATTCTGACTTGACGCTACGCTAAATATACCAACCTAAGCAAGTGAAAATCGCAAATTGCTCAACAACGGCGCAGAAGGATGAACGTATCGCGCGCATATTAGCGGCGTTTACTGGGGCGTTAACTACAAATTCAATCTATAGTTCATTTTTCCTATGAACGCCGGAACTATTTTTTATCCGCGCCCTCGACCGCCGACACCCCTTCATCATCAAGTTTTCAAGTGTTGAACAGCGGGCCGTCGCTCTCTAATTTGGCTGGATTCAAACCAGCAGGTGCGACGCTTGGCTGCTATGGAACGCGTCCACATTGATATACACGCCGAGCGAGTCGGTATCGATGTGAGAAGCGCCGTCAGAAATCTTATATTGGAAGGATTCGCTGACCTTTCCGCTGAGACCGGCGATTTTCACCGCATCGACCGTATAGGTGTAATCACCATCGCTCTCCACATGGATGACGCCGTATTTCCCGGTCAGCGTCAGGCCATGCTTATCCACGGCACTGTCACCGAAGCGACGAAGAAGCACGGTTCCATTGATTGCGCTATCGTTTTCGAGGAGGTTGCCATGATAGGCGCTGCCCGTATCCGTGGAGATTTTCAGGCTGTCATGGGCTGCAACAATCCTGGGAACGGCGACGGTGGGTGCGGTCGGAACCTGCACTTCGTCCGCGGGCGCCGGAGTGCTTGTCTGCGTCGGTGTTGACGGTTCGACAGGCGGCTCAACAACCGGCGTGGTAGGCGTCTCACTGTTGGACGGGGTGTCGCCACTCGTGGCGTCGAGTTCGGCCTGCGCTTGCTCCAGGGTCTTATTGTCGTTGATCAAGAAGGTGCTCTGGAGGGCAATTGCGACGGGCATCGTCAACGTCGACACCGCGCTGTCGATGATATTATCATGGAAAGAGCCGGATGCAGGCCTGTCGACCTTCAGCGCCGAGGACGACAGGTCGTCAAAGACATTACCGTAAATATCGATATCGGTGCGTGCATAACTTGGGTAACCTGCAGCGCTGATCGACACGCCCCAGACGCCGTCATGAATATAGTTTCCACTGATATCGTAATTTGTCGCATTGCCCTGATCGCCAAGGCCGATACCGTAGGACCAGCTATAGCCGCCATATCCCGAGATGTCGTTGTCGTGGATGGCGATATTCGTGCCCGCGTTGGCACCGATCCCGAAACCGCCGCCGATCACGGTGTTGTCCTCGACTGCTGCATTTGCAGCCCGAACAAGCACCAGGACGCCCTTTGCGCTATTAGTCTCCGTCTGCTCTAGGTGGTTACCCTTGATCAGGATATTGCTGCTGTCGTTCAACTGAACGGCGTCTGCCGCAGCGCCCTGGCTGTTGATGACGAGATTATTAACGATGGTAACGCCAATCACTTTATCCATCCAGATGCCGTCTCCATTTACCCCGGAAATCTTGCTGTTCTCGATGGTAATGTTCTGGCTGCTCTGGAAATTGACGGAACCGGGCTTGCCGGCAAGTCCGGTATTTTCGACCTCGACGTTGCGGACGGTCCAGTTGGAGACATTTCCCGCATATATCGCCGCACCGCCGGTATCAGCAATCTTGATGTTCTCCACGATGATGTTTGAAGCCTTCGAGCCGTGGATACCGTCATTGCTACTGTGAATAACCGGCGCATCGCCAACGCCGTAACTGCCAATTGTAATCGGAGAGCTGACAGTGCCGGAGTATTTCAGGTCGAATTGCTCGTTAAACACGCTTCCGGCGGCAAGCAGCACGCTGTCTCCCGGCTTTAGCCTCAAGGATTCGACAGCGGAAAGTGTCGCGAAAGCCGACTGCTCGCTCACTCCACTGTTCTGATTGGATCCTGTTGCCGAATTTACATAGTAGACGGTCACGCCGTGATCTCCCAAAGATACTGGAAAATCTTTTACCCGCGGATCTCTCTCTGCCTCCTAAAATGGAACACTAAAATGCGTTCTATCTCGCGATAATTCTTACGCTTCCCACAAAAGATCTTCGTTTCTCGAATATTTTGCATTGCAACAAAAATTGCATCGCGCAGTTATGACGATGTTACCCAATATCTCTAGTGTAAATAAGATTATTCTCCACGCATCGCATATTAGTTTACGCCAATTGCGTTTCGCGAGAAACATTACTTGATAAACAAATGTTACAAAATCATGATATCAGTTACTTTGTCGAAAAGCAGACGCCGGTACAGAAACCGAAGCAAGACTGAGATTTCAGCCTGTAGCCCGTAGTGATTATATCAACATCTCATCTGCGCATAAGCAGCTCGGCGTATTCTTATAAATTGCGCCCGAATAAACATTCTTCTCCTCTGAAGAAACAGGGGGCAGAATCTACCATTTGGTATTTTCACTTATTATTAACGTAATAATTGCCATGCGTTTCATCGCCTTATGCGTGTTACAGGTGTGTCATTATTGTATAATACACCCGAAAATGTTCACCTGCTGTTAATTGCACCCTTGACTCTCTGTATTAAGATATCCTTAATCGACCCGCTCGCTAAAGGTCAGAATTGACCTGGCAAAGAATAATTCGAGGAGAGACAGTAATGGCTATTCATGCAACAGATGATAGTGCAACATTCCTGGAAACCGACGCTATTTCCGGAAATCTGCTGGCGAACGATACATCCGATGGGAACTTGTTCCTTCGTTTCTTCGATCAGCAGGGCGTTGGCTCCAAGCAAGGCAACAGCCAGGTCACCGAGATCCAGGGCGATTACGGCACCTTCTTCGTCAAGCCGGACGGCAGCTATACCTATGTTCTGAGCGACGCTGCCAAGGTCGGCTTCACCAATGGTGAATTGCTCCAGGAGAAGGTCTCGTACAAGATCTCTGATGGTGCCGGTAACACCGATGTCGGCCTGTTCACCCTGAATATTCAGGGCGTAAGTCAGGTAAAGCCGATCGCTGTCGACGACAACTACAGCTTCACCGAAGGCGACGCCATTAGCGGCAACGCCCTGGACAACGACATTGCCGGCGACAATGGTCATCTCTTCCTCCGGCTATTCGGCACCACGACCGTAAACGGCGATCCAAGCGCAACAACCGACGTCGCCGGCACGTATGGCACGTTCCATGTCAAAGCGGATGGATCATTCACCTATGATCTGACAGCAGATATCGCTCCGGGGGATCAGGTCACGGAGACTATCCAGTTCTACAAGATCTCCGACGGCGAAGGCCACACCGACGCCGGCGTTCTGACACTCAACATCACTGGTGCGGACGCAGAAGTCTGATCATCAATAGCCAACCAAAAAGCGACGCCCGCCGCGCAGGCTGCGGGCGTTTTTTTATGCAAGTTGAATTCGCCCAGAGAAAGAGCCGTAGCTGCTCAGCCTGCCGGCCACGATCTCGGAACTGTCCTTAAAAACCAGCCTTGATGATTACTTGCTGCAGCGCTGTCGGAACCGCGCCGTCGCGGCCTCTCCAACGTTTATCCAGCTTCGATCGAAGATCGGGCGGAGCTGTGGGCTAATCTCTTTTATCGTGGCGTTGACCCTGCAACGATCGCCCAGCTTCAGCATCGTCGTAAGATCGCTATCGAGCGCGCGCTTTGCCGCGGCAAGCGTTGCATCGGTAAAATCGTTCCAGAAATAAAACCGCGTCAGGATCATCACCTGGTCGTAGGGCGCGAGCACAACCGAACGCTTCATCATTCCCGCAATCGCGACCGGCTCTTCTGCAATTGTCGACTGCACGGCCGCAAGGCGAAGCCAAAAATTGCTGTTCGTCGGCATGCACGAAAGCGCATGCCGCAGATACTGGCGCGCACTCGATGCCGCAGCGGCCCAGCCATCGTAATTGACATTGACATTCTGCCGATCGAGTTGCGCCAGAACGAGGGTTACGCCAGCAGCCACGATGTCGGATCGACAATAATGTCCGTCAACGACGTCGACACTGCGCGAGGCATATTTGGTCACGACATCATCCGCAACGGTCTCGCCCCGCTCGATCCTTTCGGCGACGATCGAGA
This sequence comes from Rhizobium sp. 10PS4, assembly GCF_032464805.1. Classification (NCBI taxonomy): domain Bacteria; kingdom Pseudomonadati; phylum Pseudomonadota; class Alphaproteobacteria; order Hyphomicrobiales; family Rhizobiaceae; genus Rhizobium; species Rhizobium sp. 10PS4. Next base: position 28,430 of record NZ_JAWDIW010000023.1, read on the forward strand.
TGCTGGCCGTTCTTATCGAAGCGTAGAGCTCACGACCGGCCAGCACCACCAAGACGACGGTTACGATAACGAAGGCGATCCTGGTAATCGAAACGGACTGACTGCGGATCATCAGCTTTCGGTATAGTATCGCGAATAACGCTTATAATAATATTCGCTCGAACCGAATGTCCGGTAGAGTTTCATCTGCGACGGGTCGACCTTGGTCAAGATAGTACCGACGCATTTCGCATAGAGTTCCGGCTCGGACAGCAGGGTCGACTGCACGACCTTGCGCGATGTTTTTCCCCACTCGATAACGAAAACCACCGCATCGAGCTTCGAATTGATAGCGCGCGCATCCACAACCGGCGCCAGGGGTGGCAGGTCGACGATAATATAGTCGAAGCTTTGACGCGCCGTTTCAAGAAGCTGATCCATGCCGCGTGACGCGAGTAGCTCCGACGAATGCGGAACACGATATCGTGCCACCGTCGGCAAAAATGCGAGCTTTGTTTTTGGATCGAGAAGGATCAGATCCTTGAGCGGACGGCTGTCGACGATCGCCTCGAGCAAGCCGGCCTCGGCATGGCGGCCGATCGCCCGGGTGGCGCCGGGATTGCGCATATCGCCATCGATAAGCAGGCAACGCGCACCCTGCATCGCCAGGAGCTTGGCAAAATTGATGGATGTCGTCGACTTCCCCTCGCCGGGCAAGCTCGACACGACACCGATGACCTTACAGCGCTGATCGGCAGCACTGAGGTCGATGGCAATCTTGGCGCTTCGAAGCGTCTCGGCAAATGCCGAGAGCGGATGCTCCTCGACATAGGTCGTCGTCTTTCCACCCCTGGCGATGCTTCGCGGATTGCTGGGATCAACAAGCGTCGGATCATCGACGTTGTTTTCAATCAGCGGCATGACACCGAGAGACTCGACATCGAGCACGTCCCGGACATCATCGCCGGTGCGGAAGAACCGATCCCGGAATTCGCGGAAGGCAGCTATACCACTTCCAAATGCACATCCCACGAACATCGCGAAAGCAACAACGAGAGCTCTCTTCGGAGCGCTCGGCTTCGTCGGCGTCTCCGCCGTCGTGATGATGCGCGCAGCGGTAATCGGAAAGCTCTGCTGCTGAATTGCTTCCTGGTAGCGCGTCAAGAAGCTCTGATAGAGATTCTTATAGGTATCGCGCGTACGCTCGAGCTCGCGAAGCTGCACCTGCGTTTCGCCAGCCGTTGCGGCAACGCCCGTCGCCTGCGTAACACTGTCGCGCAAAGAATTTTCCCGCGACTTTGCGACCTGCAACTCGCTTTGGTAGCTCTCGGCGATGCGGTTCAACTCGTCGAACATGAGCCTTTTATACTCTTCCATTTCCGCACGAAGCCGAACCGCCTGGACGTGATCGGGACCGAGCCGTGCCTCGATTTCGGTCTCGAGCTTGGAAGCCTCCAGATATTTCTTGCGCAGGTCGTTCGAAATGGAGCTATCGAGCACATCCGTGACGATCGCATCGGTCTGCTTGGCGTCGATGATCGACTTGACGCGTGCATATCTTGCCTCGGCCTTCGCTGTCTCGGCCTGCGCATTGATCAATTGGGTATTGATCTCGGAAAGCTGCTGCTCGCTGATCAACGTCCCGGATCCGGCCTCGACAAGCCCATGCTCGCCGCGGAATTTCTGAACCGCAAGATCGGTGTCCAACGCCTGCTGCCGGAGCTCTTCGATACGCTCCTGCAGCCACTGGCCGGCCCGGCGTGTCGCCTCGTATTTCGAATTGAGCTTGTCGACGAGATAGACGTCGGCGATGGCAGCCGCGATATCACGCGCCAGATCGGGCGACTGCGCGGTATAGCTGACATCGAGGACATAGGAGCGACCGACGCGTTCGACGTCGATATTGCCCGCGACGGTCTCCGCAGCGCTTCGCCGCTTCCTTTCCGGATCGGGTGCGACGGCTGCGTCATCGGCAAACCATGACCGAAAATTCACGAAGGATTTCAACGTTGAAACAGAAAAAAGTGAGCTTTTCGGTGCCGTGAACACCGGATTGTCGACGAGTTTCAGTTTGTCGACAACAGCATAGGCGATGGTGTCGGACTTCAAAAGCTCGACCTGACTGAGGACAGTACCTTCGTCATCGTCCATCTGGCCGAAAGCCGCCAGCTGGTTGATCACCTGACTATCGCTGCGGTCGATCAGCACGCTGGTGTCGGCGGTGTAGACAGGCACCGAAGTCAACACATACACAATGCCGAGAATGGCAAAGGCGAAACCGCACGCCGCAACCATCCGCCACTGTCGGCGGGCGATTGCGATGAGCTTGTCGAAATCGATGAAATCAGCATCATTTCCGGTATCGCGGGAGGGGTCGATACGCGGTGTAAGTTTATCTGGCGATAGCAATTTCGATCTCCAACAAATGCGTCAAGCGCTAAGATCTAAGGGCAATTCCAGCTATTATATGACCGGGACACTCTGACTCGTCGATTCCGTCGTATCGGTAGACGACTGCCCTCCCGCTCCGGTGCTGAGGATCGTCGTCGTTGAAGTCGACGATGAATCATCTGCGCCGGCATTCGAAACCTTCAGCGTACCCGCTGTTGTCGCAGCGCCGTCGAACGGCGTACCATCGTCCGCTCCAGGCCCAGTTTGTCCAACTTGCCCGTCATTGCCGATGCCGGATGCGGCGGCGGCAGCACTTGCACCCGGGCCGAGCGCCGCGGTCCCGCCTTCGGCAAGGACCTTTGCAAAGGCTGCAAGCAGCGGCGCCAGATTCGGATCGGCACTCGCCGCCTCGGCAACAGCCTTTTCGATCGCCAGCTTGAATTGCGGATCCGTTACCTGGCAGCTGTTTGCGGCCCGTCCGAGACCGGAGCCGATAGCCGCCATCTGTGCGGCACTGGCCTTCTTGGCCTGCTCAATCACTGGCGATAGCGCATCATTGCTGCTTCCAACCAGCGCGCGAACGCGCGATGACAAAACCAACGGATCGGACATGTCGAGCAGAACGGCCGGGCTAGCCGTAAATCCGCTGACATCGACGGAAGTCAGATTTGCCGGACCCAAGCAAGCTGCCGCAAAAGCGCTTGAATTCATGCCGGCAAACATCGCGACGACAATTCCGCTATATGCAAGCTTACGATAAACACCTGACCTTGCCATAACCGTAGCCCTTCATCAAATCCGCTATATAGGCCGCCGGCATTGATCATCCGCGATCGATGCCGGCACGCCTATTTCAATCAATTTCCAAGATCCTGTACCGCGTTACTGGTATCGTTCGCATCGTCGGCCACGCCGGAAACAGTGGACGATACCGAGTTTACGATGTCAAGGAACTTGACCAGTTCGACAGAGTCCGAATTGGAAATATAGATAATATCCTTGTCTTCCATCTTGAATTGCTGAACAGCAAACAAGGTTGCCGGGTCGCGCATATTCGCACGAATGATCACCGGAACCATTTCACCCGCAAATCTCGTCGTGTCCACATGCATCGCTTGAACCGTTTTCTTCGGAACAAGACGATAAAGCAGGACCTGAGCCGGATCGGCGCGGTCGTCGCGTAGGCCGCCCGCCTTGGCGATTGCCTCTCCAAGGGTTAGATCAGACTCTTCAAAATCGAAGCGACCGCTGGTGCCTGCGGCACCGAGCGCCAGATAGGTGCGGCGCTCATGATCGATCGAGATCGTATCATCCGGCGCAACGTAGATATTTTCTGCCGGGTTCTTCAACAGCGTAGTGTAGGCGACGGTTGCCGTCTTGCCGCGGCGCTGCAGCGTCACATTCGTTTCGATATTGTTGGTCGTCAAACCGCCCGCGGCGGAAATGATATCGAGAACACGCTCGCCGGCCGGGCTGATCTCGACGCGCTGGGGATTGTTGACATCGCCGAGCACAGCAACCTGGCTGGAGCGGCTTGTTGTTGTCGTAATAACCACCTGCGGTTCGATCGCGCGGCTCGCCAGGCGATCCTCGACGTCCTGCTCCACGGTCTCCTTCAGGCGACCGGCAGCCGGAACCCGGCCCGCATAGGGAATTGTGATTGTTCCGTTTCTATCGATGGTCTGCTCCGGCAGCGAGATGTAATTGCCGGGTCGGCTACCTGCATCGGACGGAATGAAGAGGCCGCCCGACTGAGCTTCGAAGATGGCGACCTGAACGACATCGCCGTAACCGAGCGGAATTTCAGGCGCCCCGCCTCGACCACCACCAAACCCTTTGAACGAGGTCGGCTGGGGGGCGGTAAAATACGACAGGACGTTCTTGCTGAGATCAACCAGGGCGTAGTCGATACCGACGCGACGTTCCTTGGTTGTCACTTTGACCGCCGCATCTCGATCAACATCTTTGTGATCGGGACCGGATCTTGGCAACGACGTGCAGCTTGCCAATATAGTCGTTAGCGCTACAACAATGGCGACGCGTGTACTACCGATACGAGAACAACCCATAGAATACCCTGCGTTTACGCCCCTGAAGCTACTGCCCCGCAATCTGACAAAATACAAGACAATCCCCGATCAATAACACTTAAAGCCGATTAACATTCCCCTAACTGTGGCAGGCTGGCAACGCCGAGCCCCTTAGGAAGCGAAAAACGACTTCGGTCCGACTTTTCTTGCGTCGCAACAATCCGAAGGCTGCACCCGCTATAAAATTTCTAGGGTTTCAGAGTCAACCGTTCGCACCTGCACAATCGATCTTTTCCGAAAATCTTATTAAAATCCATCCATTTAAACTTTACGTGGTTAACGGCCGCTCATATGCCATGTCCGCCTCTCCGTTGCTGCGTCCCAGGCATATCGCGACAACAGCACTCAGGAAGGCGGAGTAAAACACCGCAAAACCCGGTATCTGCAGCGAAAAATCGACCGCCGCATGAAGGGCGACCAAAACGGTCGCCGCCAGGCCAAGAAGAACATAATGCCTGAGACGCCGTCTTTGGGCGAACCCGCGCCGGAACACTCTGGCAAGCACCGAGAAGGCAAGGACCGTCGCAATCGGGAACAATATTCCGAGGCCCAGAAATCCTTCGAGATAGAAATTGTGCGCGCGGTCGAAGACTCCGAAAATTCCGCAGGCCGGATCGCGGTAGGCGGAAAACACGGTCCGGAAGGTTCCGAGCCCCGTTCCCGTCAACCAATGATCCGAAATGGCACGCCATATGCCAGGCAGAATGCAAAACCGATCATCATCCTCGAGTCGCCGCTCTTGCGCGCGCAAAATCGCCTGGCCCGCAAACAGTGTCAGCAGCAGTACGACGAAACCAATCGCCGAGAGGAGTATCAGCAACGAACGCCATCTTGGCGCCGGTCTCAGATAACGCCTCGAGCCGTTCCAATTGAGGACAAGCCATGGAAAATAGATGAGAGCGGCAACAAAGGTCGCAAATATCCCGGCGCGCGAGCGGCTCAACATCAGCGCGGTGAAGCATGCGCACAAGAGCAGGATATAGATCCACGATCTCAAGAGAAGCGCGTTTCGGCCCGGTTCGCCGGGCGGATAGTTTGAATAGGAACGAGCTATGTCCCTGACCAGGGTCAGCATCAGCAGCGTTCCAAGCCCGAGGAAGGTCGCGGCGGTATTGCGGTTAACGAAGACCGCAGTCAGGCTGTCGAGGTAGGCGCGTTTCTCCACGACGATCAGAATGTTGGGAAACAGCAAAAACTGCAGAAGGCCGAAAACAGCGACAATGCCCGCCGTAAGCCCGAGCCCCGTCAGCACTTTCCGCGCGCGCTGATCGGTATCGCATAAGAGCAGCCCGGTCAGAAATGTGACGAAAGGCAGGGCGATCCACAGGATCGACGCAAGCGTGTCGGCCGGTTCGACCGAGATCGCTGCGTACTGGACACCTGCCAGATCACGCGCAGCACTCCAGGCAGGATTGGCCAACCAATTGGAAGGCAGTTCGATGGTCTGGATGAACGCCCAGCCTGTCAGCACGACGAGTAGAAACAAAGCGATGCTGAAAACCGATCTGGTCTGCCTCGGCTCCCCGAACAACAGCGCGGAAATAATCGCCAGCACAAACATTCCGATCGCAGCGAAGGCGAAGGGAAAGGGCGTGACGCTTCCGAACGGAATAAAAGTCAATATCACCAGGCAAATGAAGACAACGAGGATCACCTCCCGCATGATCTGCCTGTTGATGAGGTTGGATAACATTTGAATTCGCTCACCGGCAGCAGCGGGAATGAGGGGCCTACAACCAGTACGGTTAATATTCCCGTACTAACATAAGTTGCATATCAAGCGCCTGCGTGTTAAAGTGCAACAGAATTCCACATCATTTAAAATTGTCGCGAAACGTTTAAATCAATCGAGACAAGCCCTGGCTATGCTCCTTGAAGCAGCAGGAACGGGACAGACGTTCTGCAGCCAATACTTGGCAGATCACTAAGTCGCCATGCCATTGACTGAGACAAAAGGCAAGCCTGATCTCAATCGGTTGCCCGTAACGGGGATTTAAGAGATGAAGAAAACAGTCGTTACACTTCTGGCACTGGCCTTTACAGCAGGCAATGCATGCTCGGCATTTGCCGCCGGTCCCGCAGGTTTTGCCCGCGGTCTGACCGATAGTTCGGCGGTCAGTTATATCTCTGAAAAAGGCACGATCATTCCACCTTTCGCCCAAGTGCTGTTCTGCGCCCAGAACCCGACTGAATGCCGCGATAACAATGGTTTGGCGGTCGTTGCGATGACTGACAAGCAAATGCTGCAACTGAAGGACGTCAACACCGCCGTCAATCGTACGATGATCGGCCGGAACGACCCCCGCAACGAACTGAATGGCGACGTCTGGAAGGTGAATGTGCGCAGCGGCGACTGCGAAGATTTCGCATTGACCAAACGCAGCCGGCTGATCGCGAAGGGCTGGTCGTCGCGCGCTTTGCGGATCGCGACGGCATATACGCCCTCCGGTGAAGGACACGCGGTCCTCGTCGTCAGAACCGACAAGGGCGATCTCGTGCTCGACAACAGGAAAAGCAGCATCAAGAACTGGCGCGATACCGATCTGCGCTGGGACAAGATCCAATCGGGAACAGACCCCTATGTCTGGTACCGGCTATAACAGCCGAGGCAGCGACATAGACTGATTGATCCTGTTTCCGGATTGAAGTCGAGCCTGCTCTGACGAGCCGCTCGACTTGTCATATCGCCCACACAAACCTATGTTTGGGCTGTCGACGGGGCAGCGCGCGGCAAGTTGCGGTGCCCGGAGTTCGATTTCCGATGTGGGTTTCAGGCGATCTTCGGTATTGTCTTTTCGTCCAGATTAACTATGACGAACGTCATGCTGCGACGCAGCATGACGTTCTACTCTAATGATTTGAGGGAAATATGCGCATCACGATGATTGGATCAGGCTATGTCGGCCTCGTTTCAGGCGTTTGCTTTGCGGATTTCGGCCACGACGTCATCTGCGTGGACAAGGATCTGAGTAAGATCGAAGCCCTTCGCGAAGGCCGCATTCCGATCTACGAGCCGGGCCTGGAGCAATTGGTCGCGGAAAATACCAGCACCGGCCGGCTATCGTTTTCGACGGATGTCGGCGAAAGCGTCCGCAGCGCCGATGTCGTGTTCATCGCAGTCGGCACGCCGTCCAGGCGCGGCGACGGCCACGCAGACCTTTCCTATGTCTACGCCGCGGCACGCGAGATTGCCACCTATGTGGAAGGCTTCACCGTTATCGTCACCAAGTCGACGGTGCCGGTCGGCACCGGAGACGAGGTCGAGCGCATCATGCGCGAAACCAATCCTGCGGCGGATGTCGCCGTCGTTTCCAATCCGGAATTCCTGCGTGAAGGTGCGGCGATCGAAGACTTCAAGCGTCCCGACCGTATCGTCGTCGGCCTGAACGACGACCGGGCGCGCGAAACCATGACCGAGGTCTACCGCCCGCTCTATCTCAACCAGGCCCCCTTGGTCTTCACCACCCGCCGCACCTCGGAACTGATCAAATATGCGGCCAATGCCTTTCTCGCGATGAAGATCACCTTCATCAACGAGATTGCCGATCTCTGCGAACGGGTCGACGCTAACGTCCAGGACGTTTCGCGCGGAATCGGTCTCGACGGCCGTATCGGCTCCAAGTTCCTGCATGCCGGCCCGGGTTACGGCGGTTCGTGCTTCCCCAAGGATACGCTTGCCCTTGCCAAGACGGCGCAGGATTACGACGCGCCGATGCGTCTCATCGAGACGACGATCTCGATCAATGACAACCGCAAGCGGGCGATGGGACGCAAAGTCATTTCGGCCGTCGGTGGAGACATTCGCGGCAAGAAGATCGCGATCCTCGGCCTGACCTTCAAGCCGAACACCGACGATATGCGCGACAGCCCGGCGATCGCAGTCATCCAGACCCTGCAGGACAACGGCGCGCAAGTGGTCGGCTACGATCCCGAGGGCATGGAAAACGCCCGCAAGGTGATCGAGAACATCGAATATGCGAGCGGTCCCTATGAAGCGGCCGCTGGTGCGGATGCGCTTGTCATCGTCACCGAATGGAACCAGTTCCGCGCGCTCGATTTCAATCGCCTGAAGCAGTCGATGCGCGCTCCGATCCTGGTCGATCTGCGCAATATCTACCGCAGCGACGAGGTCCGCAAACACGGCTTTACCTATACCGGCATCGGCACCAACTTTTATCAGGAAGCGACCGGCGCCTGAGATAGCCTCCTGAACATCTGATCGTCCTGACGCCGCGGAGCATAATCCGCGGCGTTTGGTCTTGAGCATGACGCCGAAAATTGTAGGCGTTTTCGGACGACACCATGCTCACCGATTTAAAGAATTCCGACCCGCGTCCCCTTTATCGTCAGCACGGTCAACCGGCCCGTCGCCGAAACTGCGGTGTCGATACCGATGCGCTGCGGACCGAATGTCGGGATTCGCGCCGGGGTGTGCCCATGAATCACCAGGACAGGAAGCTGCGGCCCTTCATCCAAGAAGGGCTGACGGATCCACATAAGGTCGCTGTCTTTCTGCCTCTTGAGCTCGACGCCCGGTTGGATGCCCGCATGAACAAAGAGGATCCTTCCCATCCGCAGCATGACCGGCAGCGATTCCAGAAATTGGATATGCCGCTCGGGTATCATGTTGCGAATGACGCGGGCGATTGTTTCGCTTCCAGCCGCCGACTGCAGCAGATACTCGATATCGATACCGTATGAGTGCAGCGTCTCCGTTCCGGCAAAGCCGAGCCATTCGAGAATGCGCGCCGGTTTGCGATAGAGCTTCGCCAGCTCCGCGTCATGATTGCCGCACAGGACGAAACGTTGAAACCCCGGCGGCGGGGTCTTGCTCAGGAATTCCAGCACCGCGCTCGAATCCGGCCCGCGATCGACATAATCGCCGAGCATGACGATGAGTTTCGGCCCCGGAATGCGGGCGGCATCCTCCTCGATGCGGCGATGTGCCTCGACGAGTTCTTTATAACATCCGTGAACATCGCTCATCGCGTAGACCGCAGCGAATTCGCCTTCGGCAAATGTCAGCCGAGCGCGTCTTTTACGGTTGCCAGCCAGTATCGGTATCTGTCGTCGCCACGGCGCTAGATAGTTAAACATGGAACCCATTTATGAGACCCGACCGAATGGCGGGTTGCGGAATAATCCATCTCTTATCCATCGCTGAAACGGCATGAGGCTCTCAGTGTTCATAAGAATTTGGCCTGATCGCGGCCCACCGAAGTTGTAACCCGAACCAATTGCCACATTCAGAGTGACATAGTCCTTCGCCATTTGCTGCACCGCCTGCGCCAGGTTGGCCTGACTGGTCGCGGCCGAACGCTGCGCATCCAGCACATCAAGCAAGGATGATTGTCCATCCTTGTAGCTCCCGATTGAAAGCGCAAGAATCTCCTGCGTGGTCTTCACCTGAGCACGCAGCGCCTGCGACTCGGCAACGCCGATATCGGCCGTTGCAGCGGCGAGGTCACGCTCCGCTTTGCGAATGTAATCATTCATACGTCAGAGGGTGCTGCGGTTAATAATACGCTATAGTTTGCGATATGATGGTTAATCCGGCGTTAAGCCGGCGATTATTGTGTTTCTCGCGACATTCTCGGCTAATATTCCCCAAATGGAGAAGCCACAGGTATCGGATTTCCACAGGCCACACCTTCGAAAGAGCTGCAAAAATCAACTATAACGAGAGCCATCAGGAAAAAATGAACGTTAAAGAAGATGACGCTTGACGCCCCCGCAGCGCAGCATAATGATGGCACGTTGCGAGTGTGAATGACATTTCTTGATCAGGAATCTCAGATCCAAAATTGCGGGGTGCAAAGTGGAAACTGCGGTTGATTCGAAACTTATCGAGGCGATCACCTACGACGAAGACAGCCGGCATCTACGGGTCTATCTGACCAACGGTCAGAGGCGAGAATATGAAGGCGTTCCCAAGGGCGTCGTCGTCGGGTTGACGATGGCGGAATCACCGGGAAATTTCTACATGAAGGCAATCAGGGGCAAATATCCTCCTCGCCCCTAATGTCCTATCGATCACGACGATAGGATCCTTGTTTCAGCAAAGATGCGGGACCGGCAGTCGCCGGTCCCGCAAACCAGTTTCCCGCCGACCGATGGTGCACGCCGTCAATAACCGCCGAGAAAATCGCGGACCGCATTGATCTCGAGTGGCGCAATCTCGTGACCGCCGGGGTGCCAGACCACCCTGATCTCCGCCCCTCGTTTTTTCAGATGTTCGGACAGCGCCTCGGTCATGGAGACGGGCGCGATAGGATCCCTTTGCCCGGCCGTCATCAGCACCTTTCTCCCCGCCAGCGTCGACTGGGCTTCGGGTTGAAACGGGATGAGCGGGTGCATCAGAACCGCGGCATCGAAGATACCCTTCTCGATCAGGACATTGGCAAGAATATTTGCGCCGTTCGAAAAACCCAGGCCGAGAATATGGGAAGCCTGGTACTCGTCAGCGAATGCCTTGACGTAGGCGGCCATCTTCTCCGTCGCGCGTGAGAGATCGGGCATGTCGTAGACCCCCTCCCCGGTGCGGCGAAAGAAGCGCGCCGCGCCATGTTCGGAAACATCGCCGCGCGGCGAGACAATCGTCGCTTCAGGCAGCAGGCGCCGGCCGAAGTCGAAGAACTGGTTCTCGTCGCCGCCGGTGCCGTGCAGCACCAGCAGGATGGGTTTATCAGGTGCGCCGGCATGCAGCCGGTGCACATATCCGGTTTCGGTCATATCGCCCCTCCTCACACTTCGAGCGGCTGCAGATGCTGCTCGAGCAGCGCGCGAAGATGGGCGTGCTGTTGCGGCAGTTTCAGGGCTTCGCCGAGATGGGCCGTATCCTCGTCGCGGTCGAAGCCGGGCTCACTGGTCGCGACCTCGAACAGCACGCCGCCCGGCGTGCGGAAATAGATCGCCCAGAAATAATCGCGATCGATCACCGGCGTGACCTGATAACCGGTGTCCATCAGCGCCTTGCGCACTTCTAGTTGCTTCTCGCGGTTTTCGACGGCGAAGGCGACATGGTGGACGGAGCCGGCACCCGGAAGGGCACGGGCAATGTTCGGCATGGTCTCGAGATCGATGAGATGCGCGCCATTGCCGGAGGGCTTGATCAGCCGCTTGACGCCGTCCCTTTCCTCGGCGACCTCATAGCCCATGAACTTCAAGAGTTCGGCCGTGGCGCCTTCGTCCCTCAGCCGCATGGCGACGGAGTGGAAGCCGTAAATGGCATGGTCTTCGCTGATGCCGCCCTGTGTCCAGGCCTGGCGGGCGTCATCCTTGACCTCGACGAGCGCGAAGCCATCGCCATCCGGGCCGGAGAAGTTCAGCCGTTTTTCGCCGAAACTTTCCTCGGCCTTCAGGCCGCCGACACCAAGCGCGGCAAAGCGATCGCTCCAGAAGCCGAGCGAGCCCTGTGGAACGGAAAACACCGTCGTGCCGACCTCGCCGGTACCGGGACGGCCCTGCGCCATCTTCGGGAACGGGAAATAGGTCATGACCGTGCCGGGCGCACCAGTCTCGTCACCATAATAGAGGTGATAGACATCGGGCGCGTCGAAATTCACCGTCTTCTTGACGCGTCGCAGGCCGAGCGCATTGGTGAAAAACTGGTTGTTGGTGCGGGCATCCTGCGCCATCGACGTGACGTGGTGCAGACCCTTGATCTGATCGAGCATGTCAAACCCCTTTCATGCCCGCCGTTGCGGGCTTTCGATGAGGCTAAGATGCGCGCTGAAACCCCCGTAGAACAGACCCGTAGACCAAAACGCATTGTCTTCTTTTAGTGAACGAACGCCAAAGTCCGTTCACATCTACGCCCCATGGGGATCGGCCGGCAATTGCCACTCAATCGGCGCACGTCCGCGCGACTGCAGGAAGGCATTCGCCTTCGAAAAATGCCCGCAGCCAAAAAAACCGTTATGGGCCGAAAGCGGCGAGGGATGCGGCGCCCGGAGCACGAGATGCCGCGTCGTATCGACAAAGGCAGCCTTGCGTTGGGCATAGGAACCCCACAGCATGAAGACCACGGATTCGCATTCATCGTTGACCTTGCGGATGACGGCGTCGGTGAAGCGTTCCCACCCCTTGCCCTGATGAGCAGCCGCCTGCCCTTCCTCGACGGTCAGCACGCTGTTCAGCAGGAGGACCCCCTGCTTTGCCCAATGTTCGAGAAAACCGTGACGTGCCGGCGCTATGCCAAGATCCGTCTCCATCTCCTTGTAGATATTGACCAGGGAGGGCGGTATGCGCACGCCCGGCCGGACACTGAAACACAGTCCATGGGCTTGCCCGAGTCCATGATACGGGTCCTGGCCGAGGATGACGGCCTTGACGTTGGAGATCGGCGTCAGATCGAGGGCGCGGAAATATTCGCTGCCCTTGGGGAAAATCCGCTTGCCGACCTGCTTCTGCGCGACGAGGAAGGATTTGAGCTGTTGCATATAGGGGCTTGAAAACTCCCCCTCCAGCGCGGCTTTCCAGCTCTCCTCGAGACTGACGGATGTATCGCTCATCTAGGAAAATCCTTCGCATATGACGAAACAACGGACACACGGTTCTAACAAAATCGATCTACGCTGCAATGCCTGCCGGCGCGGCAATGGGTCTACACCTCCAGAATTCGGTGAGAGAAGATTGCAAGAGGCTGTCCCAGGCACCGTCGTCCGTATTTAACTATATGATGGCTTTGGTATTTACGCCGGCAGGCGGCCTGAGTAGAACTTTGATCGTGAAATCGGAGCCATGTCTTCCCATGAAATTCGGCACGAGCGGCCTTCGCGGACTTTCAGTCGACCTCAAAGGACGCGCCTCCGCCCTCTACGCCACCGCGTTCGGCAAATATCTGCTGCAGACCGGCAAGGCGCGGGCCGGCGACGTCATTCTGATCGGCCGCGATTTTCGCGATTCAAGCCCTGAAATCTCGGGGAATTGTGCCGGTGCGCTTGCCGCGCTTGGCTTCCGGATATTCGACTGCGGCACCGTCCCCACACCCGCCCTTGCCCTCTATGGCCTCGAGAGCAACGCCGCCTGCCTGATGGTTACGGGCTCGCATATTCCGGCGGACCGCAACGGCATCAAATTCTACCGCCCGGATGGTGAGATCGACAAATCGGACGAGGCTGCTATCACCGCATTGGCGGCCGAGATCGAGCGAACCGGTGAAGCGGTGACGCAGGCGCCAGCCGAGACGGAGGAGCATGAAGCGATCTGCCGGCAGCTCTTTTTCGAACGCAATGCTGCCCTGCTTCCGCAGGGCGCGCTGTCTGGCATGAAGATCGGTGTCTACCAGCACAGCAGCGTCGCCCGCGACCTGTTGGTTGATGTTCTCGCCCATTACAGCGCCGAGATCACCGCTCTCGGACGTTCCGAGAGTTTCATTCCCGTCGACACCGAAGCCGTTTCCGACGAGACGATCACGCTGATGAAGCGCTGGGTGTCCGAGCACAAGTTCGATGCGATCGTCTCTACCGATGGCGACGGCGACCGCCCGCTGGTCACAGACGAAACCGGCACGCCGTTGCGCGGTGACCTTCTCGGCCTTGTGGCAGCCAATTTCCTCGGTGCCGGCACGGTGGTGACACCGGTTACCTCCAATTCCGGCATCGAGGCCGCGGGCTCTTTCGCCGTCCGGCGCACCCGCGTCGGCTCACCCTTCGTTATTTCAGGCATGGAAGAGGCCGTGGCGGCCGGCGAAGATCATGTCATGGGCTTTGAAGCCAATGGCGGCCTGCTGACTGCAACCGCCTTTGATATCAACGGCCGGAACGTGCGTGCCTTGCCGACACGCGATTGTTTTATCCCGATGCTCGCGATCCTATCGCTCGTCGCCACCCGCAAGCAGCCGCTTTCGGCCGTTGCCACCTCCTATCATCTGCCCTTTGCTGCCGCCGACCGCCTGGAGAATTTTCCGCTGGAAACGAGTGCCGCGCTGATGGAGCATCTGCGCGCTTCGGACGAAAATCTCTCGGCTTTCCTGCAGCCGATCGGCGAAGTGGCGACGAAGTCCGACATCGACGGACTTCGGGTGACGCTGAGGGATGGCGGCATCATTCATTTCCGCCCCTCCGGCAATGCCCCGGAAATGCGCTGCTACACGGAGGCCGGCAGCGAAGCAGCCGCCCTGAAGCTGCTGGATACAGGGCTCAATCGAATAACAGACTGGGCAGGCGCCCGCTAACATGCGACGAACAAGCCGTTTATTTCAAGGAACCCGCCTATGACGCAGAAAATCGTTCCCGTGATCATGGCCGGCGGCAAAGGCACGCGGCTCTGGCCGCTTTCCCGTGCCACCGCACCGAAACAATTCATCCAGTTCGTCGGCGACAAGACGCTGTTTCAGGAAACCCTCGAACGCGTTTCCAATCCGGACCTCTATGAAGCCCCGATCGTCGTCACCAATGAGGAATTCCGCTTCCTGGTCGCCGAGCAGGCCCGCGCGCTCGCCGTCCCTCTCGCTGCCGTGCTGCTCGAACCGGTCGCCCGCAACACTGCCGCAGCAGTGGCCGCCGCTGCAACGCTCGCTGGCGAGCTGTTCGGCAAGGGCACCATCATCCAGATGCTCGCCTCGGATCACGAGATCCTCGCCGATGAGAGCTATTTCGATTGCATCCGCATTGCCCGCGATGCCGCTGCCGAAGGCAGCCTCGTCACTTTCGGCATCAACCCGACGGAGCCGGCGACAGGCTACGGCTATATCGAGATCGGCGACGCGCTCAAAAACGGTGCGCACAAGGTCAAGCGCTTTATCGAAAAGCCGGCACTCGAGAAGGCCGAGCAGATGCTCGCCGACGGCGGCTTCTACTGGAACTCGGGCATCTTCATGTTCCCGGTGACGGAACTCATCGCCGAGCTGCAGGAATATGCGCCCGATGTGCTGAAGGCGGCCAGCAAGGCCGTTTCGAAGGCAAGCCGCGACCTTGATTTCACCCGCCTCGACGCCGACCATTTCGCCAAGAGCCCCGATATCTCCATCGACTACGCGATCATGGAAAAGACCTCCAAGGCCGCCGTCGTCCCCTCGCCGTTCAAATGGTCGGACATGGGAAGCTGGGATGCCGTCTGGAAATCAGGCGCACGCGACAACAACGGCAATGTCGCCGCTGCAAACACCACCGTCGTCAATACCCGCAACTCGCTCGTTATGACCCATGGCGTGCATCTTGCCGTCCAGGGCATGGAGGATGTCGCCGTCATCGCCAGCGAGGACGCCGTCTATGTCGGGCCGCTTAAAGACAGCCAGAATGTTGGACAATTGGTTAAAATGCTGGCCTCGTCTTCCACTACTGCGAAATTCGCCGAAACCCATCCGACATCCTATCGCCCGTGGGGCGGCTATACCTCCATCTTCAACGGCGATCGCTTCCAGGTGAAGCGCATCTTCGTCACGCCGGGCAAGAAGCTTTCGCTGCAAAAACACCACCATCGCTCCGAACACTGGATCGTCGTCAAGGGAACGGCTGAGGTGACGGTCGGCGAGAACGTGCGTATGCTGCGCGAGAACGAAAGCGTCTACATTCCGCTGGGCGAAGTCCACCGCCTCGCCAACCCCGGCAAGATTCTTCTCGAGCTCATCGAGGTTCAGACGGGCTCCTACCTCGGCGAGGACGACATCATTCGTATCGTCGATGAGTTTGGAAGGACGTAAAATCGCAGCCGGAGCGATGGTCGGGCCTTTTCGGCGCGACCATCCTCGCTGTTGAATTTCCTCTTGGGGTTCTCGTAGAATGGATGTACCGAAAGACATGACCGGAGAGATCCCCCTGATGCGTACCTTGCCCGTCCTCGCCGGATTTCTTGCAATTATGGTGCCAGGAATGGCGTTTGCCGAAACGGCAAGCATGCGAACCGCAAGCGAGTCGGAAATTCGCCAGCACCTGCCCGGTACGTCCGAACTGAAAGAAAGCAAGAACGGCTACGAATATCGCGACGGCAATAAGAATGGCTACAAGATAACCAATGGCCAGGTGTGCGTCCTGTTTCCCAGCAAGAAGACCGATTGCGTCAACGTGAAGACCGACGGCAAGAGGTTTCAAATGATCGACAAAAAAGGCGGCCGAACCAGATTCTGATCTGTAGCCCCGGCAGGATTTTCTTGCGCAGGTAAGTCATTTTGCCGTTGAAGTTCCGCCGTCCTTGTCGAGAGCGAAGTCGGCGATCAAGCCCGAATGGTTCGAGCCGAGATTGGCGTCGAGACGTTTCAGCGATGTCAGATGAAGCGGCGCGCGTGCAAATACGTGGTCGATGGCGATCCCCAGCGCGCCGGCGCCGATCGGCCATGTTGCCGGTTCTGGCGTGATCGTTTTCAGCTTCTGCTCGCGCAGGAAAGCTTGGATGCTCGGGGCGATCGCCGAGGAGTTGAAATCGCCTGACAGCACCAGCGGGCCGTCGATCGAGCCAAGCGCTTTGCCGAGATCTTCCAATTCAGCCATCTGGAAATCGTCGAAATATGGTTTGGTCAGGTGCGCCGAAACGAGATTGATAGTTTCGCCGCCGAAGTCGACGCTTGCTACGACCAGCCTGTTTTTTCGAAGACTGCCCATGCTCGCGACCTGCCGGCTGACAAAGGGGCGTTTGGACAGCACCAGCGTATCGCATGTATCCTTCCCGGCATCGCAGCCGATATGGTAGGGATAGGTCTTGAACAATTGCTGCAGGTGAAACGTCAGCGGCTTGGCTTCGAGCAGATTGACGACGTCGGCATTCGACGCGATCACCATGTCGGTGATTTCAGTCGAGTTTTTCCAGTTGTCGATCGCGATGTTGAACGACATCAGACGAAAAAGCGGCGGCCTGTCGGCGCCTCTGTCGTCCTGCGAGAACTCGCGCAGCATGATGACGCCGTGAGCGATGAGAAGAAGCGAGGCAAGCAGAAGGATAAAGCCGTAAATCTGCCTTTTGATAGTCAGAACGACGAGACTGGCGGCGACGAACACGACGCCGAGGTGAAATTGAAAGCTGTAGACGAAGGACAGAAGCCAGAAGTTCGTGACATAGCGTAACGACACGATGGCGATGGCAACGGTCAGAAACGCGCAGAGAATCCAATAAATTATATCTCTCATCGATCCTGACCTGCTTGCAGACGACCGGCCGGCCATAACATGCAAGCCACCATGTTGCAATGCAGCATAACGGCCGGGGAGTTGCGGCTGACCGACAGACGATATCGATGGTCCCGCCCTCATCCGGCAAGGCAACAGCGGACAGTCCGCCGACAGTAGAGACGGTGCTGTGGCCTTCTCGTTCAAAGACCTATCGACTCGGCCTCTTTTTATCTTGTAAGTGGGGTCACTTGATACGGAATCGGCTCTTTGCCGTCGGCGGGAAGTCGAGAAAAGGTGGGAATGCGCTACTTCATTACAGGGACTGCCGGCTTTATCGGTTTTCATCTGGCCAGGCGCCTGCTGCAAGAGGGGCATGACGTCACAGGCTTCGACGGCCTGACTCCCTATTACAACGTCAAGCTCAAGGAGATGCGCCATGCGGCACTCTCCCAGTTTCCGGCCTTCAAACCCGTCATATCAATGCTCGAGGACCGGCCAGCGCTGGAAGCGGCTGTTCTGGCGGCCAAGCCCGATATCCTGATTCACCTCGCCGCACAGGCCGGCGTGCGCTACAGCCTGGAAAATCCCGAGGCCTATCTTCGTTCGAACGTCGAAGGCTCGTGGAACATCATGGAAATCGCGCGGCGCGTCGAAATCCGCCATCTGATGTTGGCCTCGACATCATCGATCTATGGCGCCAATGCAACCGTCCCCTTTCGCGAGACCGATCGCGCCGACGAGCCGCTGACCATCTATGCGGCGACGAAGAAATCGATGGAACTGATGGCGCACAGTTATGCCCATCTTCACAAGATTCCGACCACGGCTTTTCGTTTTTTCACCGTTTATGGCCCGTGGGGCCGGCCCGACATGGCGCTGTTCAAATTTACCAAGAACATGCTTGAAGGTCAGCCGATCGAGATCTACGGCGAAGGCAATATGAGCCGTGACTTCACCTATATAGACGATCTGATCGAGGCGATCGTCAGGCTATCGGCGGTCGTTCCCTCCGAGGATAATCGCCTCGAAAACACGGCTGTCGAAACGCTTTCGCGCCAGGCGCCCTTTCGCGTCGTCAATATTGGCGGAGGCCAGCCGGTCAGCCTGATGGATTTCGTCGAAACGGTGGAAAAAGCGCTCGGCCGTCCTGCCATCCGCAAGATGCTGGGGATGCAGAAGGGTGATGTGCCGCGTACCTTCGCGGCCCCCGATCTGCTCGTTGCGCTGACGGGCTACAAGCCGGATACGACCCTGGAGATCGGCGTCAAGGCCTTCGTCGACTGGTATCTCGATGTGCGCGGCGAACTCGACGCCTAGCGGATGTCGCGTAAAAGTGCGTAGCGGTTGTTTTGCGACAACGACATACGACGCGCTTTAGGTGCGGATGATCTCAGGCCCTGATCGGCCTAAGATCTGGCTAGGTATCAGCGAAGAAACGTAACTGCCTGCACGGCCTCGACCGCCGTCGAAAACACGTAACCGACGACAACGGTCAGGCTCTGCGAATAGGTCTTGAGCCGATAGCCCTCGCCCTCGACCGCAGCCGGGCTGCGCAGGACGAAAGGAACGCCTGGGCGCACGAAACCGGCGCGAGTCGTCAACGGAACTTCGGGCGCATGGCCGATGGCGGAGGTGTACATCAGGTCGCGGGCAAGGCTGGCGGGGCCGACGGCGAATGCCGGCTCGGCAGCGGCAGTGATGCTCAGGGTCAAGGCGATAGCGGCAAGAGTTCTGTGCATGTTGAAGTCCCCGTTTGCGGATCAGCGGGCGTTCGGTTTGCCCGGCTCCAAACGATCGACGCGTCTGTCCACGCTTCGGTCGCTTTCATGAGACCACTCTACACATCAGTATTTTCAGGGCTTTTAAGCAGATCGGTCAAATTTTACGAAATTTGACTTTCTGTCCGGAAGGCTCACGAGCGCATAGCAAAAACATTCGCTGGCCCGATGTCGAGAATGCGACATCAATTGTACCGCTGACCTGGACACTTCATCGCAGTTTATAGAATGCGATCCAGCTTCTTGTTGATGTGCAGGTTCGGCATCAATCCCGCGCTTTGCGCGGCATGATAGGATTCTCGCGCCGCATCGAACGAGATCGACCACATGATGGCGCTGAGCAGCAGCGCGATAATATAAATCTGAATACGCATCGAACCGGCGATACGGAAAGAGCAAGGCAGTTTTGTGTCAAAACAGTGCCGCAGGGATCACGAAAAAGTAGCGGCTTTTTTTGTTTTGCGGTCGGTCGAGACCAGACATATTAGTGTCGTGAAAATTAGCGATATTGTATCGCTACCTGTTGGCAGCCGACCCCGAGGCTTGGTTCCTCTTCCCAGCCCGAGAACCCTGAGAGACCCGTCCCCACGGGTCTCTTTGCCTTGTTTCCGAACGTTTTCCAGAACAGCTGAGATCGCCCTGATCCGAATTGACGCTGAACCGCTGAACGGCACATCTCGCCCCCCAATCAAGCCACGCATCCAGCCATGAGCGATGTCACGCTCTTGCCTTGCCTCAGCAAAGGCATTGGTCGATAACATCCACCTACAGAATATATCAATCGATTGACTTATTTCTCCATCGGCGTTATAAACCCGTCATGACTCAGGAACGCGATAACCAACCTTCACCAGCCTCCGCCCGTGCCGAGATCGCGCGTCAGAAGATGCTATCCGCCGCCCTCGACGTCTTCGGCCGTTATGGTTTCGACGGCGCTTCGACGCGCCAGCTCACGGAAGCGGCCGGCGTCAACCTGCAGGCAATCCCCTATTATTTCGGCAGCAAGGAAGGTCTCTACATCGCCACCGCCGAATATCTGATGATGCGGATCAATACGCATGTCGGTGACATGAGGGCGCGCGTCGGCGAGCATCTGCTGGCGCTCGACGCTGCAGGCAAACCGCTTGGTGAAGCGGAGGCTCGCCATTTCCTGACCGAGATTTTGCAGACCATGGTGACGCTGTTCGTCGGCAAGGAGTCCGAATCCTGGGCGCGCTTCCTGATCCGCGAGCAGATGGAGCCGACAGAAGCCTTCACACGGATCTATCAGGGCCTCATGCGGCCGATGATCGAGATGAGCCGGCGGCTGATCGGCGCCATCCTTCATGAGGACCCCGCCTCGGAACATGTGCGCCTGCGCACCTTCACCCTTCTCGGCAGCATTCTCGTCTTTCGCGTCGCCCATGCAGCCGTGCTCGCCCAGATGGAGTGGGATGGCGTCGGCCCGGAACAGGTGGAAACCGTGCGCGGCCTGGCTGCAGAGCTGGTCGATGCCATCGGCGCATCGAAAGGAAGTGCAGCATGAAACGCATCCTTCCCATTGCCATCCTTCTTCTCGTTGCGGCGGGTGCCGCCGCCTGGTGGTACGCCCTGCCCCAAAAGCTCGGCTGGTTGCCTGAGCCCAGCCGCGAATTCGTCCTTTACGGCAATGTCGATATCCGCCAGGTCTCGCTCGGGTTCCGTGTCAGCGGCCGTCTCGCCGAACTCCATACCGACGAAGGCGACGTCGTCAAAACGGGAACGGTTCTGGCAAAGCTCGATGCGGCACCCTATGAATTCGCGGTCCGCTCGGGCGAAGCCAATGTCGCAGCCCTCCAGGCAACGCTCGACAAGCTGAAGGCCGGTCCGCGGCCGACAGAGATCGCCCAGGCGCGCGCCGCCTATGACGAAAGTATCGCCGATCTCCGCAATGCCAATCTCGCCTATGACCGCGCCCGCCAGTTGCGCCCGCAGGGCACGATCTCCGAGGCCAGCCTTGATCAGGCGACCGCTGCAAGGGCCATGGCCGCCGCACGCTCCGACTCCGCCAACGAGGCGTTGAAACTGCTGCTGGAAGGCTCCCGTGTCGAGGATATCGCCGCCGCCGACGCCCAGTTGAAGGCGGCGCAGGCAACGCTTGCCTCCGCCCGCACCTCGCTTGATGATACCGAACTGCGCGCGCCGAACGACGGCGTCATCCTCTCCCGCGTCAGAGAGAATGGCGCGATCGTCTCGCCGGCAGACACTGTGTTCGTGCTGTCGCTGACAGAACCCGTCTGGGTGCGCACCTATGTCGCCGAACCCGATCTCGGCCGCATCCATCCCGGCATGAAGGTTGCGGTCACCTCCGATACGGCGCCCGACAAACCCTATGAAGGCACGATAGGCTTCATCTCGCCGGTTGCCGAATTCACCCCGAAATCGGTGGAAACGCCGGAACTTAGGACCGACCTCGTCTATCGCCTGCGTGTTGTCATCGACAAGCCCGGCCCGGATCTGCGCCAGGGCATGCCGGTCACCGTGCGTTTTCCAACGCCGACGGCGGGCGGACAATGACCGCCGCCGAGACCGGCCGGGGCGACAAGCCGCTCGTCCGGATCGACGGTGTCACCAAGCGCTTCGGCGATGCGCCAGCCGCTCTTGACGCCGTCTCCGGCATGATCGGCGGCGGCGCAATCACCGGTCTCGTCGGCCCTGACGGCGCCGGCAAAACGACGCTGATCCGCCTGATGACCGGCCTGATGCTGCCCGACACGGGAACGATGGAGGTTCTCGGCTTCGACACGCGCAAGAACCCCGCCGGCATCCAGGCGGCGATCGGCTACATGCCGCAGCGCTTCGGTCTCTATGAGGACCTTTCGGTGCAGGAAAACCTCGATCTCTATGCCGATCTGCGGGGCCTGCCGAAGAGCGAACGCGCAAGCGCCTTCGACGAGCTGCTCACTTTTACCGACCTCAAGCGCTTCACCGGTAGGCTCGCCGGAAAGCTCTCCGGCGGCATGAAGCAGAAGCTCGGCCTTGCCTGCGCGCTTCTGAAGAAGCCGCGCCTGCTGCTGCTCGACGAGCCGGGCGTCGGCGTCGACCCGATCTCGCGCCGCGACCTCTGGAAGATGGTCGAGAACCTGACGAAGGAAGGCATCGGCGTCCTTTGGTCGACCGCCTATCTCGACGAAGCTGAAGCCTGCGACCATGTGCTGCTCTTGAACCAGGGAAAGCTGCTCTTTTCGGGAAAACCTGATGACATGACCGGTCGCGTCAACGACCGGGTTTTCCGCGTCTCGGGCATGACAGGGCGCCGCCGGCAGGTGCTCGCCGGGCTTCTGCAGGCCGATGGCGTCATCGACGGCGTGATCCAGGGCGAAGCGATCCGCCTCGTCGCCGCCAGGGACAAGAAACCGGATATCGGCTCGGCCGGCGATGGCGCAACGCTCACCCCTGCCCCGCCGCGCTTCGAGGATGCTTTCATCGACATGCTGGGCGGTGGTCCTGGCGGCCGTTCGAGGCTGGCCGAGGCGCAAGAGCCGACGAAGGGCGATGACGACCGGCCGGTGATCGAGGCCAAGGGGCTGACCAAGCGCTTCGGCGATTTCACCGCTGCCGACAATATCAGCTTCGATATCCGCCGCGGCGAAATCTTCGGCCTGCTCGGCCCGAACGGCGCCGGCAAATCCACCACCTTCAAGATGCTCTGCGGCCTGTTGAAGCCGACCGGCGGAGAAGGCCGCGTTGCCGGTTTCGACCTTCGCCGCGATGCCGCCGAGGCCCGCAACCAGCTTGGCTATATGGCGCAGAAATTCTCGCTCTACGGCGATCTGACCGTCATGCAGAACCTCGAATTCTTCTCCGGCGTCTATGGCCTTCGCGGAAGACACCGGCGCGAGCGCATCGAGCTGATGGCCGGCATCTTCGATTTCGGGCGCCATGTCAGCCAGCCGGCCAAAGACCTGCCGCTTGGCCTGAAACAGCGGTTGGCGCTTGCCTGCGCCGTCATGCACGAGCCACGCGCCCTCTTCCTCGACGAACCGACCTCCGGCGTCGATCCGATCGCCCGGCGCGAATTCTGGACGCATATCAATGCGCTGGTCGAAAAGGGCGTCACCGTGCTCGTCACCACCCATTTCATGGACGAGGCGGAATATTGCGACCGCATCTCGCTGATCTATCGCGGCCGCTCGATCGCGCTCGGGTCGCCCGATGAATTGAAGGCCCGCGTCGCGACCAAGGAGCTGCCCGACCCGACGATGGAGGATGCCTTCATCGCCCTGGTACAGCAATCCGAGAAGGAGGATGCCGCATGAGCACCTCTTCCGGCCGGATGCGGCGTCTCCAGGCGCTCGTGCGCAAGGAAAGCTTTCAGGCGATCCGCGATCCGAGCAGCATCCTCATCGCCTTCGTACTGCCGCTGATTCTGCTTTTTCTTTTCGGCTACGGCGTCTCGCTCGATACCACCCGCACCCGCATCGGCCTCGTGACCGAGGAGATGACGCCGCTGACGCAGGATCTGTCGGCCAGTTTCCAGGCTTCGCGCTATTTCGATGTGGCCATCGGCCGCGACCGGCGTCTGTTCGAGGAAGACCTCGTGCTCGGCAAGCTGCGCGGCATCGTCGTCATCCCCGCCGACTTCACCACGCGCTACACCGCCGGCAACCGCCCCGATATCCAGGTGATCGTCGATGGCTCCGAACCGAACACGGCGAATTTCGTGCAGAACTATGCCCAGGGCACTGTTGCCAACTGGGAGCGGCAGAGGCAGGCGGACGTCGCCTCCCACAGTCCCGCCATTTCAGTCGAGCAGCGCTTCTGGTTCAATCCCGAACTAACCAGCCGCAATTTCCTTGTGCCCGGCTCGATCGCCATCGTCATGACGCTGGTCGGCACGCTTCTGACCTCGCTCGTCGTCGCCCGCGAATGGGAGCGAGGCACGATGGAGGCGATGATGGCGACGCCGGTGACGGCGGTCGAACTGCTCGCCGGCAAGATCCTGCCCTATTTCCTGCTCGGCCTCACCTCGATGACGCTTTGCGTGCTGCTTGCGGTCTTTCTCTTCGGCGTGCCGTTCCGCGGCTCCGTCGCTGCTCTTTATGCACTGTCGGCCGCTTTCCTGATTCCGGCGCTCGGCCAGGGCCTGTTGATATCGACCGCCACGAAGAACCAGTTCCTTGCCTCGCAGCTGGCGCTGATCTCGGCCTTTCTCCCTGCTTTCCTGCTGTCTGGCTTCCTCTTCGAGATCAATTCCATGCCGACCGTGATCCAGTGGATCACCTTCATCGTGCCGGCGCGCTACCTGATCCCCAGCCTGCAGACGGTGTTCCTGGCCGGCGACATCTGGCCGATGTTTCTGGAGGCGATCGGCGTGATGCTGACGATCGGCGCCATCATGTTCGTGCTGGCGGCCCGCAGCACCAGAAAGAGGATCGGTTGAGATGTGGGCAAGGCTCTACGCCCTGATCGTCAAGGAACTGCTCGCCGTCCTGCGTGATCCCAAGGGCCGCGCCATCCTGATCGGCCCGCCGATCGTCCAGCTTCTCGTCTTCTCCTATGCGGCGACGCTCGAAGTCCGCAATGTCGACGTGATGATCCTCAACCGCGACAGCGGTCACTGGGGCCAGGAACTGATCGAGCGCATCGACGGCTCGCCGACCTTCCGGAAGATCGAGATTGCAGGAAGCCAAGCAGACGACCGGGTGGCGATCGACAACCAAACTGCCATTGCCGTCGTTCAGATCGGGCCGGACTTTTCGCGCAATATTGAGGCGGGAGCGCCGGCCGACCTGCAGGTGGTGCTCGACGGCCGCCGCTCCAACGCCTCGCAGATCGTCGCGGGCTATCTCTCCCAGATCGGCGCCGCCCTCGCCGCCGAGACGCCGGCCGGCAAACGTGCCGGCGCAGATATCGTCTCGACGGTGCCGCGCAACTGGTTCAACCCGAACCTCACCTATCAATGGTTCATGGTGCCGAACCTGATCGCCAGCATCGCGCTGCTGATCGGCCTCATCGTCACGGCGCTGTCGATCGCTCGCGAGCGCGAGCTCGGCACCTTCGACCAGTTGATGGTCTCGCCGCTGCGGATCCACGAGATCCTGATCGGCAAGCTGATCCCGCCGATGATGATCGGCCTCTTCCACATCACCGTCTATATCCTGGCCGCCGTCTTCCTCTTCGACGTGCCGCTGCGCGGCTCGCTCTTCCTGCTTTACGGCAGCGCAATCTTCTATCTCGGTTCGGTCGCCGGCCTCGGCCTGTTCATTTCGGCGCTGTCGATGACACAGCAGCAGGCGATCCTCGGCGCTTTCCTGTTCATGGTCCCCGCCATGCTGCTCTCAGGCTTCGCGACGCCGATCGAGAACATGCCGGGGTGGCTGCAGCCGATGACACTGATCAATCCGCTGCGCTATTTCCTGGTGATCGTCAAAGGCGTCTTCCTCAAGGATATTCCGCTGAGCGAGGTGGTGAACCAGACAATCCCACTAGCGCTGATCGCCACTGTTACGCTCAGCGCCGCCGCCTGGCTTTTCCGCCGGCGGCTTGAATAATGCCTTCGGACCCATGCTTCAGCTGCCTCACATTATGTGAACCGGCCGTCCAAAGCGTGACTCTCTCCTGCCGGAACCTCGGATTGGCGCGGTCGTTACCCAAGCGCAACCCCAGCAAAGGAGAAGCAAAATGTACAAGATCCTACTTGTCTCCAGCGCCCTTGCGCTGTCGTCGCTCGCCACCAATGCGCTCGCTGACGGAGCCGTCACCGGTGCAGCCGGCGGCGCCATCACCGGCGCAATCGTCGGCGGTCCTGTGGGTGCTGCCGTTGGCGGCGTGGCCGGCGGTGTCGCCGGCGCAGTGATCGATCCGCCGCCGCGCGAGGTCGTCACCTATGTCCAGCAGCAGCCGGCCCCGACCGCTTCTGTGGTCGTCCAGGAACCGATTGTCGTCGGCAAGCCGCTTCCGGCGGATGTCGTCGTGACGCCGGTGCCTGACAATCCGAAATATGCTTACACGGTCATCAACGATCGCCGTGTGATCGTCGAACCCCGCACCCAC
This sequence comes from Rhizobium sp. 10PS4, assembly GCF_032464805.1. NCBI lineage: Bacteria > Pseudomonadati > Pseudomonadota > Alphaproteobacteria > Hyphomicrobiales > Rhizobiaceae > Rhizobium > Rhizobium sp. 10PS4. Next base: position 54,725 of record NZ_JAWDIW010000023.1, read on the forward strand.
CGCGTGGTGCAGGTGATTGAATAAACAGGAAGAAAGGGTACGGCTCCCACGGACCCTTTCTTCTAGCGAAAACCGCCGCCCCGAAAGGACGGCGGTCGTGCTGTTTGATCGGGCGGATCAAACCTTCAGCTCGCGCCGCTCGCGCTCGGTCACCATCGCAAGGTCGAGCACCTTCTGCAGGTTGGCGGCGTGGCGGAAGTTCGGGTCTGGCTGGATGCCGCTTGCCACGGCCTCGGCAAAACGTTGGTAGTTGGTCGCCACCGGTTCAACCTCGATCTTCGTCCAGGTGGCGGTTTCGACATCCTCGCCGAGGCAGCCATGCAGCTCGGAACCACTGGGACGATGGATGACCTCGAGGCTGCCCCTCTCGCCATAAATGCGCAGCTTCAACTCGTTCAGATGCCCTGTCGCCCAGCGGCTGGCATGGATGACGCCGAGCGCGCCGTTGGCGAAATCGACAGACATGGTGAAGCTGTCATTGGCATCGAGCAGATATTCGCCGATCTGGCCGCCCGGCGCCTTGTTGAAGGTCTTCAGCCGCGCAAAGACGTGATCGATGTCGGTCGCCGCGCCATAGGCGGCGAAATCGAGAATATGGATGCCGACGTCTCCGAGCACGCCGTTCGAACCGTGGCCGGTGGAAAGCCGCCACAGCCAGGTCGATTCCGTGCGCCAGTCGCCCCAGGCACGCGACACCAGCCAGCTCTGGAGATAGGAGGCTTCCACGTGTCTGATCGTGCCGAGCTCGCCGGCGAGCACCATCTCGCGGGCGCGCTGCAGCGGCGCGACGTTGCGATAGGTGAGGTTGACCATGTTGATGACGCCGGCCTTTTCGGCCGCCTCCGTCATCTCCAGCGCCTTCACATAGTTCTCCGCCAGCGGCTTTTCGCAGAAGACGTGCTTGCCCGCAGCAATCAGCGCCATCGTCGTCGGGTGATGGATGCGGTCGGGCGTGACATTTGTCGCCGCATCGAATTCACCCCAGGCGATCGCCTCCTCCAATGAAAGAAATCGCTTTTCGATGTTGAACTTGTCGGCGAAGGCCGAAAGCCGCTCGGGATCGGTGTCGACGGCGCCGACCACCGTCACGCCGTCGATGAGGGGGAAGCGGGCGAGCTGGTTTTTCGCCATCACCCCCGTGCCAAGAACGAGTAGTCGCATGGATGCTC
>NZ_JAWDIW010000024.1:0-48563 GCF_032464805.1 Rhizobium sp. 10PS4
GCCCTTCATTGCCCTTCGCTCGCGCTCCGTGCATTCGCGGCTTTGCCGCTCACCCCCTCATCGCCTCGCTGTCGCTCCGGCACTTCTCCCCGCTGGGGAGAAGAGGCAGGCAGCGCCCGCATCCGCCAACGTAAAAGGCAGGGTGCTGGAAGGTGGGACGTCTTCAATAGTGGCGCTTTAGGTGCCGCCCGATCACGGCAATCGTGATGGAACACGGGCAGCATTGCTGACGTTATTGCCCGCTGTCTCCGACTGCAAACGCTGCCGCAACAGCATCACTCGCCCGTTTCGGGCACCCCTTCCGACGGCATCCGGAATTGCCCGCCTCGCCGCCGCTTTCGGACGGAGGAATATCAGATGTCCGCTTTGGAAAGCCTGCGCCGGCTGACGCCGCAGCAGCGCAACACTGTCATCGCCAGCTATCTCGGCTGGACGCTCGACGCTTTCGATTTCTTCATTCTCGTCTTCGTTCTCAAATATATCGCCGAGGAATTCCATACCGACGTTCCCGCCGTCTCGGTGGCGATCTTCCTGACGCTTGCCATGCGGGCGCTCGGCGCGCTGGTCTTCGGGCTGGCGGCCGACCGCTACGGGCGGCGCATCACGCTGATGGCCGATGTGCTGCTCTATTCGATATTCGAATTTCTGACCGGCTTTTCCACCGGGCTCACCATGTTCCTTGTGCTCAGGGCGCTCTACGGCATCGCCATGGGCGGCGAATGGGGCGTCGGCGCCTCGCTGGTCATGGAGACGGTGCCGGAGCAGAGCCGCGGCATCGTTTCCGGCATCCTGCAGGCCGGCTATCCCTCGGGCTATCTGATCGCCTCGATCGTGTTCTTCCTGCTTTTTCCCGTCATCGGCTGGCGCGGCATGTTCTTTGTCGGCGCCGTGCCGGCTCTGCTGGTGCTCTACATCAGGCGCAACGTCGAGGAAAGTCCGGCCTTCCTGAAGCGGCAGGCCGAGGGGCGCCGGCCGTTCCTGACGGTCTTGCGCGAAAACATTCCGCTGTTCATCTGGGCGGTCCTCCTGATGACGGCGTTCAACTTCTTCAGCCATGGCACGCAGGATATCTACCCGACCTTCCTCGAGACCCAGCGCAACTATTCGAGCTATACGGTCGGCGCGATCGCCGTCGTCTACAATATCGGGGCGATCTGCGGCGGGCTGTTCTTCGGCGCACTGTCGCAGCGGATCGGCCGGAAGAAGGCAATCGTCATCGCCGCGCTGATCGCCGTGCCCGTCGCGCCGCTCTGGGCCTATGCGCCGGGGCCGGTGCTGCTCGCCATCGGCGCCTTCCTGATGCAGTTCTTCGTCCAGGGTGCCTGGGGCATCGTGCCGGTGCATCTGAACGAGCTGTCGCCGGACGAGGTGCGCGGCACATTCCCAGGTTTCGCCTACCAGCTCGGCAACCTGCTGGCGTCGGGCAATGCGACGCTGCAGGCAGGGCTCGCCGCCCGCTGGGACGGCGACTATGCCTATCCGCTCCTGATCGTTGCGGCAGTCGTGGCGCTCGTCGTCGCGGCCCTTGCCGGCTTCGGCTACGAGAAGAAGGATGTCCGCTTCGGTACGGAGGAGGCCGAGGAACCGCATGGCGCGATGCGAATCTAGCGCTGCCTGCGGCTATGAAGGCCGGCGGCTGACGTCGTCGGCCTTTCCTTCTGCCTGCCGCGCCATCTGCCCTTGAATGCTAAATTCCGGTGCAATTTCTGTACCCCGCCGGTTTCTTTTTTTTAAGGTCGTTGTCTTAAGTGTTTAGTCACGGGGACTAAACACTTGGCCTATTCCTCGCGTGGGTCATGTCTTGCGTCTCGCAGCGAGGAGCGTATGGGTTCGACGGATAATTTCGCCTTCCTCTTGCCAGCAATCATGCTGATTTTCGGCTGCACCTTTTTGGTGGTCAGGCGGCAGGGTTTGCGCGACGCCGGTTATTGGGCGGCGGCCTATTTCCTCGGCGTGGCGGCCTTCTCGATGCCGCTGCTTTCAGACCTCGTTTCGGATTCCATCCTGTCGCCGATCGCCGACGCGCTGTTCGTTTCAGCCTTCTACTTCTATAGCGGCGCGCTGCTCTTCCGCTTCGGGCGGCCGGGTTTCGTGCGGGGACGGCTGGTCTTCTGCGGTCTCTCCGTCGCGGCGACCAGCTATGCGGCCCTTGTCGCGGGGAACCTGCCGGCCGAGCTCGTCATCAACGATCTCTGCTGTTCCGTGCTGCTCGCCTTCGCCGTTGCCCTGAGCATCAGGCACGCCCGTCATCTTGCCGACAGGCTACTGCTTGTCATCGCCGGGCTGATCGTGCTCGATACGGTCGGTCGCAATATCATGCTGGTCTTCGTGATGCCCTCCTATGGCGGCACGGCCGAAGGGTTCCTCTCGTCGAATTATGATTTCATGATGCAGGCGACCGCGTCGATCCTGTCGCTGCTCTTCGGGCTTTCGGCGCTCGGCGCGGTCGCGCTCGACCTCATCGCGCGTTATCGCGACGCCGCCGATCACGATCCGCTGACGGGCCTTCTCAACAGGCGCGGCTTCGACCGGGTGGTTGCCGATCGGGCGACCGGAGCGAAGGCTGCGACCGGCGCCGTCATCATCTGCGACATCGACGATTTCAAGCGGGTGAACGACAGGTTCGGCCATGCTTGCGGTGACCTGGTCATCCGCGGCCTTGCCGAGCAGCTTTCGGCGCGGCTGCCCAAGGGTGCTTTTGCGGCGCGCTTCGGCGGCGAGGAGTTCGTCGCCTTCCTGCCTGACGTGGGGATCGCGCAGGCGGCGGCCATCGCCAACGCCATCCGGCTGGACTTTGCAGCCACCGACCGCAGCGCGCTCGGCGCCGACCAGGCGATCACGACAAGCTTCGGCGTTGCGGAGCACCGCCAGGGCGACCGGTCCTTGCACGAACAGATCGGCCGCGCCGATATCGCGCTCTATGCGGCAAAGGAGGCCGGCCGCAACAGGGTGATGCTGGAAGGCGAACCGCCGCGCGACCTGCCTGGTATCCGCATCGCCTCGGCGGTGTGAGGCTATCGCGACCGATCTCGGGCGTCGCAGGGCTTGCCGCCGAATGGCGGCGTGCTAGGTAAGGGCTGCCGGTATCTCCCTGCCGGATCGGTTCCTCCCTTCACAGCCCGAGTTACCCCATGTCCTTTTCCCCTGCGGCCGTCTGGCCTGTCGTCATGCTGTTTGCCTCCAACATCTTCATGACCTTTGCCTGGTATGGGCATCTCAAGCACAAGAGCAGCGCGATTTTCCTCGCCATCATCGTCAGCTGGGGCATCGCCTTCTTCGAATATTGCTTGGCGGTGCCGGCGAACCGCATCGGGTCGGCGGTCTATACGACGGCGCAGCTGAAGACGATGCAGGAGGTGATCACGCTGATCGTCTTTTCCGGCTTCTCGATCTTCTGGCTCGGCGAGAACCTGACCTGGAACCATGCGATCGGTTTCGCGCTGATTGCAATCGGCGCATCATTCATCTTTCGCGCATAAACTTTAGCCTTTTCAATAGATTACAAATCGTCCATGTCTAGATATCGTCACATTTCCTACAGATTGGCGTCGCAATCGGCTGGCAGCCTGTCACCTCAAGCATTTTCGTTTTTTCCGAGTCACTGAAATGCTATGACTTTTTGTTTGCGCAATTCCGGACGCAAAACCGCAACGCACTTTTGCTGGAATTGCTTAGCAGTGATCAGGAGGTGATCTGCCATGAGCCTGTCTTTCCCGACGATGGCGGCGATCCGGTTCGGTTACGGTTTCCGGCCGGGCGAGGCGCCGCCGCAGAGCAAGGATGAGCTGATCGGCCAAATCGCCGAGGGCGTGGCGGCAACGCCGGATTTTCCCCTCGGCGGGCCCGACATGCGCCATCAGGCAATTCTCAGCCTGCAGGCGCAGTTGAAGCAGATCCGGCAGGACGCCAAGACGGTGACCGACGATACGACGCAGCGCGAGATGCGCAAAGGGGTCCAGCGCCAGGTGCAGCAGCAGTTTCAACATGATGCGAACCTGCGGCTGATGCAGGCGGTGCTATCGCCGTACGGCTTCTACGAGAGGCTTTCGACCTTCTGGACCAATCATTTTTCCACCAGCGCCAACAAGAGCCTGCCGATGCGCCTCATCGTGCCGCTCTACGAGGCCGAGGCGATCCGGCCGTTCATATCAGGCAGGTTCGGCGATCTCTTGCGCAATGCCACCGCCCATCCGGCCATGCTGATCTATCTCGACCAGGCGGATTCGCTTGGGCCGGATTCGGCCGGCGGCATGAAGCGCAACAAAGGGCTGAACGAAAATCTCGGTCGCGAACTGCTGGAGCTGCACACGCTCGGCGCCGGCAGCGGCTATAGCCAGGCGGATGTCACGGCGGCGGCCATGGTGCTGACGGGGCTCACCATCGACCGCAAGGAGATGGACATCGCGTTCCGGCCGAATATTTCGGAGCCCGGCGCACATGAGGTGCTCGGCGTCAGCTATGGCGGGCGCAGGCGTTCGCGCGACGATTATCTCGACATGCTCGACGATCTCGCCGTCCACCCAAAGACAGCGGCGCATATCAGCCGCAAGCTCGCGGTGCATTTCATCGCCGACCAGCCTGACGAGGGCATGGTGTCCGATATGGCCGAGGCCTGGAAGAAGACTGATGGCGATCTGACTGCCGTCTACACCGCCATGCTCGATCATCCCGCCGCCTGGCGCGACGAGGGCGCCAAGGCGCGCCAGCCTTTCGACTATGTCGTCGCCGGCCTGAGGGCGCTGAATGCGGGGCCGGTCAACGGCGTTGTCGGCAGCTTCCTGGCGGCCAACCAGCAGGGTACGGACGAGGGCGACATGGCGGCGAACACGCCTGGCATGGCAGGATCGCCAATGCCGACGGATCCCGCCGGCGAGGCGAGGGAGAAGCGCCTCAAAGCCTTCCGGACAGCGCGGGCGCTGGGGCAGGGAGCACTCAGGCGCATGGGGCAACCGACCTGGCTGCCGCCGAGCCCGGCCGGTTTCGAGGAAGGCTTCTCAGCCTGGATCACCGGCAGCCAGCTCGCCGAGCGGCTGGCCTGGGCAAGGCGGGCCGCGGCCCAGTTCGGCCGGGACGAGGATCCGCGCGAATTCCTGAAATCGACACTTGCCGATGCGGCGCGCGACGAGACGATCCGCGTGGTGTCGCAGGCGCCGAACAAGATCAGCGGGCTGACGCTGGTGCTGGCATCGCCCGAATTCAATCGCCGATAGGAGCCTCTGTCATGAACCAGATCTCGCTTTCCCGCCGCGGCTTCCTGACCTCTGCCTGCTGTCTTGCCGCTGCCCCCCTCTTCACGCCGGTCACCTTCGCGGCGATGCCGGGTGACAACCGTTTTGTCACCATCGTGCTGCGCGGCGCGATGGACGGGCTGGATCTGGTGCAGCCCTATGGCGATGCCGGCTTTGCGGCGCTCAGGCCGACACTGGCGCTGACGCCCGATACCGGACTTCTCGATCTCGACGGGCATTTCGGCCTCAATCCGGTGGCCGCCGAGCTGCTGCCGCTCTGGAAGAGCCGCGAGCTCGCCTTCGTGCACGCGGTGTCGACGCCCTATCGCGACCAGCGCAGCCATTTCGACGGGCAGGACATGCTGGAATCCGGCGGCGAACATGTCGCCGAGGAAAAGACCGGATGGCTGAACCGGGCGCTCGCCGTCATTCCGCGCTCGGATGCGCGCAAGGCAATCGACATCAACACCTCGACGGAGCTGATCCTCTCCGGACCGAACAATGTCGACGTCTGGGCGTCGGATTCAAATCTGGCGCCGGCGCGCGACGAGATGCAGTTCCTGGCGCGGCTCTATGCCGGCGATCCGCCGTTCGCAGAGGCGATGGCCGAGGCGACACGGGCCAATAGCGCCTCGATGATGGTCGAGCCGGAGGGCCAGCGCGGCGCAAAGATCGCCGATGTGGCAGCGCTCGCCGGCAACATGCTGAAGGGCGATTACCGCATCGCCAGCTTCTCGATATCAGGCTGGGACACGCATATTGGCCAGGCCGGCCAGTTCAAACGACCGGTGCAGGACCTTTCGCAGGCGATCAATATGTTGAAGACCACGCTCGGGCCCGAGATCTGGGCAAAGACGGTGGTGCTTGCCATGACCGAGTTCGGCCGCACCGTGCGCCAGAATGGCTCAGCCGGCACCGACCACGGCACCGGCGGCTGCGCGCTGCTATCAGGCGGCGCCATCAACGGCGGTCGCATCCTCGGCCGTTGGCCGGGCATCGGCGACGGTCAGCTGCTCGACGACCGCGACCTGATGCCGACCGCCGACGTGCGCGAGCTCGCTGCGGCGATGCTCTACCGGCAGTTCGATGTGTCTGCCGATGATTTGACGGGGAAGATCTTCCCGGGGCTGGGGTTCGACAAGGGATCGCAGTTTTTGAGGGGGTGAGCGGCGGAGCCGCGAATGCACGAAGCGTAAGCGAAGGGCAAGAATAAGGTCGTCTCTTGGCTAGCCAGGGAGCTTGCCGCTACCCGGCCCTTCGCCTGGCTCAGGGCGTTCGACGTTGCAATCGATTCACTGGATCGATTGCTCCCGCTTCGCGGAACCGCGTCTCACCCCAACACATCATAAAGCCGGAAGATGAAACTGATCTGATAGACCAGGTTGACGATGATGAAGGCGGTGTGGAAGCGGCGGTTGGGGGTCCAGGCGGCGATGGCGCAGAGGAGGATGTAGACGATGTTGCGGGCCGGGTATTCCCAGCCGAGCGAGAGGATGCGCTCATGGCCCTTGATTGTCGTGTCGAGAATATCGACGGCGTAGGTGAGGCCGAGGATGCCGAAGAACCATTTGCGTCGGGAAACGAAATATTCCTCGTAGCCGCCATATTCGTCGAGCGAGGCAGGAAAGAGCAGGGCGCAGAGCAGGAAGAACAGGCTACAGAAGCAGACGAGGAAGAGATAGATGCCGAAGCCGATCGAAGGCACGGCCTGCAAGCGATATTCCCACCACCAGATATGGATGATGAACAGGAACATCGACAGCGCCCAGCCGAGATGGATGGGATAGACCTTGGCCTTGGCGGGATGCTGGACGATGCCGGCAAGGCCGGTGAGCACTCTCGCAAGTGAAAGGCTGATGACCATGCCCATCACCACCTTGATGTGAAGGAAGACCTCCGGCGAGCTGACCGTTTCCATGCTGTCGATCCTCAGGCTGTCACTCCTCGGGGACCTGCTTCGGTTTGCCCTCTTCGTCCAGCGCCACCATGATGAAGGTGCCAGCCGTGACCTTTTCCATCTTGGCGTAACGTGCGCGGTGCGCCCAGGCTTCGACGCAGAGCGTGATCGAGGTACGGCCGACACGGTCGATATCGGTATAGACAGACAACGTGTCGCCGATCTTGACCGGCAGCTCGAAGGCCATCTCCTTGACCGCGGCAGTAACAACGCGGCCCTTGGCGCGCTCGGCCGCACGGATGCCGGAGGCGAGGTCCATCTGCGCCATAACCCAGCCGCCGAAGATATCGCCAGCCGGATTGGCGTCGCCGGGCATGGCAAGCGTCCTGAGCGTCAGTTCGCCTCTTGGCTTCGCGGCATCGGTCATAAGTCTTCTCCAATCTCGTGCGGCGTCGGGCCGGCGATTCACTGCGAAGCACCCTAGTGCAAAGGCCGTGGGCTGTAAAAGACGCCTAGGTCAAAGCGCTGCAGGCGGCCGACGGGAAAAATGTTGCTGCCGTTGCCGATTGAAATGTCGATTGGTTTCAATGTGTTGAGTTTCGCAACCGCTGTCTTACCTTACGTTATTTAATTATTTTCTAATTAAGCTTTACGCTCCAGTAATTCCGGCAATTCAGAATGCGATTGATTTCACCTATAAGAATCGCTGGGAACCTCATGCGCAACGTCAAGATTTCCACCCGTCTTTATTGTCTCGTTGGCTTCACGCTTGCCGTGCTCGCGGCGACGATGGTCTTCTTTCTGAACTATTCTTACTCCGAGCTGGAAGACGAGCGGAAGGCAGGGCTGGCGCAGTTGGATGCGACGGCGCTCGGCATCTTCGAAAAATATTATAAGATGGAGCAGGCGGGCACGATGACCCGCGAGCAGGCGCAGGCGGCCGCCAAGGACGTGATCGGCGCGATGCGCTACGGCGCCGACGGCTATTTCTGGATCAACGACATGCATCCCAAAATGGTGATGCACCCGATCAAGCCGGCGCTTGATGGTACCGATATCTCGCAGATGAAGGACCCGACCGGCAAATTCCTGTTCATCGAGTTCGTCAACAAGGTGAAGAAGGACGGCAAGGGTTTCGTCGACTATCTCTGGCCGAAGCCGGGCGCCGATGAGCCAGTGCTGAAATACTCCTATGTCGCCGGTTTCGAGCCCTGGGGCTGGATCGTCGGCACCGGGGTCTATGCCGACGACCTTGCCGCGCTTTATCGCCAGAATTTGCTCTGGGCCACGATGGCCTGCCTGATCGGCGCTGCGGCGACGATCGCGATCGCCTTTGCCATCGTGCGCAGCGTGACGGCGCCGATCGCGCGGCTGAAGGCGGCGATGAACGCGATTGCGGCCGAAGAAGCATCGGTGGAGATATCAGGCAGCGACCGTCGCGACGAGATTGGCCAGATGGCCAAGGCGCTGCTGGTGCTGCGCGATTCCGTCGACGAGCGTAGCGCGCTGCGCGGGCGGGAAGACGAAAGACAGCAGCAGATCGAGGAAGAGCGCCGCGGCAACGAGGCAAGCCTGCGTTCCGCCTCCGAACGGCAGAACCGCGCGATGCAGGCGCTTGGCGTCGGCCTGGAGAAGCTTGCGGGCGGTGACCTGACGGTTGCGATCGGCGATATCGGCGAGGATTACGCAAAGCTGAGGGGCGATTTCAACGCCGCCGTCGACGCGCTGAACGGCGTCATCCATGCGATCGCCGAATCGAGCCGCGTCGTCAACGACAGCGCTTCCGACATCAGCGAGGCGACCGGCAATCTGTCGAAGCGGACTGAGCAGCAGGCAGCTGCACTCGAAGAAACGGCGGCAGCGCTCGACGAGATCACCGCGACGGTCAAGACGGCATCCGAGCGGGCGAACGAGGCACGCGAGATGGTGGCCGAGACCAAGGCGAGTGCCGGAAAATCCGGCGAGATCGTCCGCAATGCGGTGACGGCGATGGGCCGGATTGAGGATTCGTCCAACCGCATCGGTCAGATCATCTCGGTCATCGACGAAATCGCCTTCCAGACGAACCTGCTCGCGCTGAATGCCGGCGTCGAGGCTGCGCGGGCGGGCGAGGCGGGCCGCGGCTTTGCCGTCGTCGCCCAGGAAGTGCGTGAACTTGCCCAGCGCTCCGCCAACGCGGCCAAGGAGATCAAGGAACTGATCAGCCGGTCAGCGACTGAGGTCCAGGGCGGGGTGGCGCTGGTGCGCTCGACGGGCGAGGCGCTGCTGGAAATCGAGGCACTGGTCAACCAGGTCAACGATCACGTCGCATCGATCGCGACGGCGGCGCGCGAGCAGTCGACCGGGTTGAACGAGATCAACGGTTCCGTCAATCACATGGACCAGATGACGCAGCAGAATGCCGCGATGGTGGAGGAGACGACGGCGGCAAGCCGCACGCTCGCCGACGAGAGCACCCAGCTGAAGACGCTGCTTTCGAATTTTCGCCTGCGCGGGGCGGAGCAAAGAGCCGGGGCCAGATACACACGGGCAGCGTGAGTTAAGCCACTGAACAAAGGCCGGGAAACCGGCCTTTTTCATTTCCGTCGCGTGCAGATTGTGCCGGTAAGTTTTCATTCACCGTTTTTAATTAAAATTGGAGTGAGTTTTTTCGGTCACTGCCCAGCCAGCCTGCGGAAGCGATAAGAGTATGGCGTTTGTTTCCTTTCCACGGCGATCCCTTTTGCCCTTGCTGCTTTCGGCGGCGCTGACGACCTGTTCGATCAGCGACGGGCTGGTGCCGCCAGCCAATGTCGACAACGGCACCAGGGTCAGCTCGATCTCGCCGTCGCGGGGGGCAGCGCGCTTGGCCCCTGCCGTGCGCATGGCGCCGGTGGAGAGCCAGGCCTCCTATCCGGTTTCCAGTGCGCCCGTCGGCACTAGCCAGGGCTCGGTCGATTATCTCGATACGCCAAATCTTGCCGGCACCGGTCAGGCGGCGCCGGCCGCACCGGCGCAGGGGGGTAGGTTGCCGATGATCGACAGCGACGAGGCGCTGGCGGCAGGCCAACCGAGCGGCAACTGGGGCGGCACGCAGGTGCTTGCGATCCCGTCGGGCGGCGTCAACATGGATGACGATCTCGGGGCGGAGCCAGTCGTCGGACTGGCGCAGGAACAACAGCAACAGATCGCCGAGGGCAACGCCACCGAGCCGGTTGTCGACGGCATCGGCACCGATAACCCGACGCAGCTCAACCAGCCCATGCGCCAGCCCCCGCAGCAGCCAATGCCGCAGCCGGCGGCCGAGGCACAGATGAGCCGGGCGCCCGCCTGGAACGACGGCAGCCCTGTGGTGGCGCCGACCCGTGTTCCCGAAGAGGACGAGAGCGAAGAGGTCGCGATGCTGCGGCCGAACAATCCGATGATGAGCGAACCGGCAGCACCCGTCGATCCCAGCGTCATGCCGTCCTCCGAGCTTGCCTGCCGGCGTGAGCTGAAACGCATGGGCGTACTCTTCGACAACAAGCCGCCGATCTCGAACGGGCCGGCCTGCCAGGTACCCTATCCGGTGTCGCTGAAGGGACTTTCCGGCAATATCGGCGTCCGCCCCGCCGTGACGCTGAACTGCCAGGTGACGCTTGCCTTCGCCAAATGGGTGAAGAACGAACTGGCGCCGTCCGCCCGCTATCGTTACTGGTCCGGCATCAAGACGATCCAGCCGCTCGGCGGCTATTCCTGCCGGCGCATGAACAACAGCCGGCAGAAATACAATCCGATGTCGGAACACGCCCGCGGCAACGCCATCGACGTCGGCAAGTTCGTGCTGAAGAACGGCCATGAGATCGACGTGCGCAAGAAGGGCCTGTTCTCGCTGCGCGAAGGGCGGCTTTTGAAGGCGGTGCGCACCGACAGCTGCCGCTATTTCAACACCGTGCTCGGCCCCGGCAGCAACCCGGAGCACTGGAACCACTTCCACTTCGATCTTCGCTCCCGCAAGAGCGGCAAGGCCTATTGCGACTGATGCATATCGCCTAAGCCATGCGGCGCGGGTGCGGCTGATGTCGCAGCATCGGGCTCGGCTGCTAAAAAACGGTTCATCCCTGCCGCAGGGCGCGCTATAGGTCGGCGAGCCGATTGCGTTTCGAGAGTTTGATCCATGAGCTATGATTTCCATGTCGGCCAGAAGGTCGTCTGCATCGACGATAAATTCAAGCATGTCAGCATCGACCAGCTGATCCGCAAGGGCGAGATCTATACGATCCGCTGGGTGGGTGAATATACCCATTATATCGACGGCACCTTCATCGGGGTGAAGCTCGCGGAGATCAACCGCGGCAATGACGACGGGCCGGAAGGTTACGGTGCGGCCGACATGCCCTATCGTGCGACGCGGTTCCGGCCACTGGTGAAGGACAAGATCTCGTCACTGCGCAAGCTGTTGGCGCCGACGCCCGATGCACCGGTAGAACCGAAGGAAAAAATCAGGAAGAAAGAGAAGGTCTGAGCGCTGGCGCGCCGGGATCTCCTGGTGATCCGCCATTGCTGACCGATACATCCGTAGCAGCGGCTGCACGGCGGATTCGGCACAATCCATCTTGGCCTGCGCGAGGACGTACTGAGCGTTTCAGCGATTGGCATCCCTCGCGCGTGGACCTCATCGCCAGAAGCGAGGCGCCGTTGATCGCAAGGCCGCTTTATGCCTTGCCAGTCGGCCACCGCTGGGGGCGCCGGCCAGGCCTCACGCTGATCGGCGATGCCACGCATCTGATATCGCCCTTTGCCGGCGAAGGAGCCAATCTGGCGATGCTCGACGGCGCGGAACTGGCGCAGGCGATCGTCGCTGACGGGGACGATATCGAGGCAGCACTCGCCTCCTACGAAGCAGCGATGCTTCCCCGCAGCGAACGTGCCGCCTCGTACACGGGGGCGGGCCTCGACATGCGTTTCAACGACCAGGCGTTGCGGCCGCTTGCCGACTTCTTCCAGAGCGTGCGTTCGGGCGTGGAGGCATGAATGGATGGTGGCGTCTAGATTGTCTGCCGGCCGACTGGCACGCCGGGCTCGCCGAGATCCCAATAGAGGCCTGCCATCAATGCCAGGCCCTCGCGGGCGATGGAGAGGGGAAGATGCTCGTTCGGCGCATGCTGGGAGCATCCCGGATAAGAATGCGGGACCCAGATCGTCGGCAGGTCCAGGGTCTCGGAGAAGGTGTCGTTCGGCAGCGATGCGCCGAGGTTCGGCAGGATGGCCGGCGTCTTGCCGGTGGTGCGGCTGATCGAGCCGACCGCCCAACCGACCCAGGGATGCTTGGGATCGAGACGCGTCGCGTAGAAAATCTCGTCGCCTGCCTGGGCAATTTGCACCTGCGGAAAACCATGACTGTCGAAGTGCCGTCGCAGCGCCGGCAGTATATCCTTCACATCGACTCCGACGACGAAGCGTAGCTGGCAACGCGCCCAGGCGCGCGGCGGGATCGCGCCGACGGGTGTCTTGGGGTTGCCGGCTTCGAAAGCCAGGATCGCGAAGGAGCTCCAGGCAAACAGTTTTTCGGCTGGCGTCAGCCCGGGTTCGCCCCAGTTCGGATCGATTTTCGCATCGCCGTCGCCATCCTCTGGGACGCAGTCGGCAAGCACATGCCGGACATTGTCGGGGATCTCTTTCGGACACCATTCCGGGATGCGAATTTCGCCCGACGGGCCGGTGATGCTGGCAAGCGCATGGGCGAGTTGGATTGCGGGATCGGAGAGTAGGCCGCCCCAGTTCCCGGAGTGGTGCCCGCCCTTGCGCGCGTCGATCAATACATCGAAGCTGACGGCGCCGCGGGAACCCAAGAAGATAGTCGGCCGTTCGGCAGTGAGCCGCGGGCCGTCTGAGGCGATCAGCACGTCGGCGCGGAACAATTCCCTGTGCGTGACGGCGAGTTCACGCAGGCCGGGCGATATCCGCTCCTCACCCATCTCAATCAGATATTTGGCGTTGAACCCGAGCTTGCCGCGCGTTTCCAGCACGGCCTGGATGGCGCCGATGTTGACGGTATGCTGCCCCTTGTTGTCGGCGACTCCGCGCCCGTACCATCTGCCGTCACGTTCGGTCATCCGCCAGGGCGACAGGCCGTCGTCCCAGGCATCGTCAAGTCCGCGGATCACGTCGCCATGGCCATAACCAAGGACAGTCGGCCGTTCGCGATCCTCGATGCGCTCGGCAAAGAGAAAGGGCCAGCCGGTCTCCGTCAATGTGCGGCAGGTGAAACCGAGAGCCTCGAAGGTCGGCCTGATTTCGGTTTCGATATAGTCGAGCAACACCTGCCTGCGATCGGGGTTCTGGCTCTCCGTCGGCATGCCGACACGGCGCGTAAGATCGGTTCGGAACGATCCGGAATCGAAATAGGCCTCTGCTCTTGCTATGGCCGCGTCACGTGTCATGAGCCGGAGCATAACATCAGGACAGGCGCATCGAAATGCCCAACCGAATTTCGCCGCTGCCGCTCAGGCGTGCCCGGATATGGCGTGTTTCCGCCTATAGAAACAAATCGCATCCGATTAAATCGGAATGGTGTTGACATCGGTTTTGGTCGAGCGTATTAGAGCGCATCCGATTTAATCGGATGCGAATAAAACTTAAACCGAAAGGATATCACTATGACCGAGAAGCTTCTCTTTACCGGCAAAACCCACATCTCCGGCGGCCGCGACGGCTCTGCGCGCAGCAGCGACGGCACGATCGACATCAAACTGCCGCAGCCGCATCCGGCCGCCGAAAACCTGTTCGGCATCGCCTGGTCGGCTTGCTACATCGGCGCGATCGAACTTGCCGCTGCCCAGAGAAAGATCACGCTGCCTGATGGTCCCGAGGTCGATGCGGAAATTACTCTCAACGCCGACAACGGCTCCTTCTTCCTGAGGGCGCGGCTCAATGTCAGCCTGTCCGGCATTGATCGCGACATCGCGCAGGAACTGATCGAGGCAGCCCATGGCATCTGCCCTTATTCCAAGGCGACACACGGCAATATCGACGTCGAGACCAAGCTTGTCTGAGCGGGCGAGGGCAGACCTCATCGCCGGAGGATTTGATGCGGAGGGCCTGCCGGTCGGCCGGCAGACCTCTTTCTGAGGTAGCAGGCACGGGAAACCTTGCCGATCTGGAGAGCAAGCGATGATCAATAGCCACGGCCAGTCGCACCAGGCCTTTGACGAGTTTTCACATGTGCTCGACCCTGATGTCTATGAGCCGTTGCCCGATGACTGGCTGGTCGGCATCACTGATGTCGTCAACTCGACCACGGCGATCCGGTCGGGGCGCTATGAAGACGTCAACTATGCCGGCGCATCTGTTATCGCCGCCCTCGGCAATGCCTGGGGATCGTTCGATTTCCCCTTCGTGTTTCGCGGAGACGGGGCAGCATTCGCCTTGCCGCCGCAGGGCATCATGGCGGCGACATCGGCATTGCGGCAGGTCGCAGGCTTTGCAAGAGCCGATCTCGATCTAACCCTTCGTATCGGGCTGCTGACCGTACGCGAAATCCGCACCAGTGGGCGCGACGTCAGAATTGCGCGTTATGCCGCCTCCGAGAACGCGACCTATGCGATGTTTACAGGGGGCGGGCTCAAATGGGCGGAGCAGCAGATCAAGAACGGCCGGTATCTGGTCAAGCCGGGCCGCTACGCGACGAAGCCCGACCTGACCGGTCTCAGCTGTGACTGGACCCCGTTCCCAAGCCAGCGGGGCGAGATACTGTCGCTGCTGGTCGAGCCTCGCGATCATCTCAGTCCCGAGGTCTTTGCCGCCATGGCAAAACGCGTTCTTGCGGTTTTCGATGCCGCGCCGCGCCAATCTCATCCGCTTCCCGGTGGCATTCCCACCGATGGAGACAGCGGGAAGCAGGTCGATGCGAAAGGCTGGTCGGAGGTCGCCGCCAATTCGGATTTCCGCAAGTTCGATGATGGTTTGCGTTTGACGCTGGACTGTACGCGCGAACAGATCGACAAGGTCGAAGCGATCCTCGTTCCGGCGAGGGCGCGCGGTGAGATCAACTTCGGACTGCACCGCCAGTCGCATGCGCTGATGACCTGTCTTGTGCCATCGGACAGGCCGGATTCGCACCTGCATTTCCTCGATGGAATGGGCGGCGGCTATGCCAGCGCCGCCGAGAAGATGGAGGAAGGCGCGCTTGGCGATGTCGTCCGGCATCATGCGCCGTCGCTCAGGACCCAGCCGGCGCGGGATCATCGCCGCCAAGAGATCTAAGCGGGCTTCCCCGTTTCCCGGCTGACAAGGTTTGCGAGCATTTCGCCGAGCTGAGGCGGCGCCAGCTCGGCTTCACCTTCTATCGCGGCGAGGCTAAACCATCTAAGCTCGGTGTGTTCGTCATCGACCAGCTGCGGATAGCCATGCCACTGATCGATGCGATAGACATGGAAGGTGGCGGATGCCTCAGGCAGGCCCTCCGATGCGAACTTTCCCGCAAACTGCCAGCGCTGCGGCATCACGCCTATTTCTTCCATCAATTCCCGGCGCAATGCCGTCTCGGCGTCTTCGCCGTCTTCGATATGGCCGCCCGGCAGGCTCCAGCGATCCCGGTGCACCTTGCGCCTGGAACTGCGTCTGGCCAGGAGAATGGTCCCATTCTGAATCAAGGCGCCCATCGCGATCTCGGGCATCTCGTCTTCTCCGTTATGTCATGATGCCGGGATCACGATTTTTCCGGCTCGGGTTGCGTCGATCGCAGGAGGTTGTCGCGCAGCCGCGTCACCGATTTTTGCACGACGGGAAAGTCGTCGCCGAGCCCGGTGGCGGCAATCATGGGAGCGACGGGATCGCCGTCAAGAAGAGTGCGCCCTGCCGGCGT
The DNA here is from genome assembly GCF_032464805.1 of Rhizobium sp. 10PS4. Taxonomy (NCBI): domain Bacteria; kingdom Pseudomonadati; phylum Pseudomonadota; class Alphaproteobacteria; order Hyphomicrobiales; family Rhizobiaceae; genus Rhizobium; species Rhizobium sp. 10PS4. The sequence continues at coordinate 15,950 of NZ_JAWDIW010000024.1, forward strand.
CAGGCTCACCCGCACCTGCCGCTCGTCTGCGGGATCGCGACGACGCGTGATGTAGCCAACCGATTCCAGCTTCTTGAGGATGGGCGTCAGCGTATTGGATTCGAGAAACATCTTTTCTCCCAACGCCCCGACCGTCTGATCGTCCTCTTCGGAAAGGGCGACGATGACGATATATTGGGTGTAGGTCAGGCCAAGCTGATCCAGGATCGGCTTATAGGCGCGGCCGAAGGCAAGATTGGCCGAATAGACCGCGAAGCAGAGGAAATTGGAAAGCTTGCGGCCGCCCTTGCCCGCCTGCGGAGAGGTGGGCATATTCGGCCCCTTAGCTGCTTTAGATGTCGGCATCGGTCCATCCTGTCCAAGCTTTCTGACAATAAGATCTATATAAATCGCATCCGATTAAATCGCAATAGTGTCGAAGTCGGTTTTCGATCCCGCCGTTTGTGGTGACTCGACAAAGATCAGCGGAAACTCCTAGGAGGCTTCCCATACTTCTTGCGAAAAGCGGTCGCGAAATGGGCGGAGTCGGAGAACCCGATTTCAAAGGCGATCGCCGTCATGGGCAGTGTGCTGTTTTCGACCAGAAACCGGCCATAGCGCAATCTCGTTTCAACGATAAAACGCTTCGGAGTCATGCCGATATTGTCCTGGAACAGACGCGCGAACTGACGTGGTGACAGGCCGACCAGAGAGGCCACCTGTTCCGGTGAGACATCGCGGCCTTTCCGACTCTCGATGAGAACGACGGCTCGCTGAATACGCGAATCTTCCGTGCGGCGAAATGTTGTGGCGCGGCCGTGATCGAAGGCGCTCATGTGCTTCTGCTCCGTGAGCGAAAGCTGGTGCACGGCTTTGGCCGCCCGATCCGGCCCGCAATGCGTGCGGATGAGCTCCGTCATCAGCGACAGGATCGATACGCCGCCAGGCACGGTAATGCGGCCGTTTTCGATCAGGAAGTCATCGCGCGTGGAGAAGGCAAGACGCGGGAAGGCAATGCGGAAATCCTCCGCGTGAAAGGGATGGACGCACGCCTTGCGCCCGGCAAGCAGGCCCTCCTGCGCCAAGACGAAGGCGCCCGTGCAAACGCCAATGACCGGGACACCCGCCGATGCCGCCACCCTGAGATAGTCGCGATGCTTGCTGGGTGCGGCGCGCAGATGTGGCAGGAGGCCACCGATAACCACGACGTAGTCGAAGTCGGTCGGGTTAATGTAGGGCGCATCGGCGTGAACCCGGATGCCGCAGCTGGCGACCGCCGCATGGCCCGGAGCCCCCATGATCGACCAGCGACAATGCAATGGACGGGAATTGTCGGCAAAGTCCGCCGCATGCCTGAGAGGCTCGACGATACCCGTCAGCGACATCATCGGGAATGTCGGCCAGAGGAGAATGCCGACGGAGAGATCGGCCTTTCGGTCGCGTGCGACCAGAAGCCGCTCGGCCCAAAGATCATCGAGCCAGCGCACATAGTCCGGCTCGTTGGCAGATATTTCGGACGGTTCCTCGGATGTGATCATGGTGTGTGGCGATGATAGAGTCATCATGTCCTTTTTTCAAAGAAAATGTCCGATTTATAAAATTCAGTAGCAGCCTTCAGTGTCAAGTTTCCTCTCGTCGAACGCGACATCCGGGGACAGAAACCACCGGACCGGGGAACCAACAAATCAAGGATCAGAACAATGGCACTTTCTCTTTCGAGAAGGATGGTGACGTGCGCTCTGCTGGCAGGCAGCTTCATGTCCCTTTCATCTATCGCCAATGCTTTCGAACTTGCCGAGCAGGGCAAGCTTACGGTTGCCTTCACCGGCGACATGCCCGGCTCCGGCTGGCAGGACGGGAAGCTGGTAGGCTATGACGGTGAAATCATGCAGCGCATTGCCGACAAGCTCGGCCTCAAGATTCAGCCTGCGCTCATGGAATGGTCGGGTACGATCGCCTCCGTTCAGTCAGGCGCGTCGACGTCATGCTCGGCACCATGGGCTGGACCGAAAAGCGCACGAAGATCATGACGCTGTCCGAGCCGATCCACTACTTCAAGAACGGCATCATGCAATCGACGAAGACGAGCTGGGACAAGCTTTCTGATCTGGAAGGCAAGAAGATCGGCACGATCACCGGCTTTTCGTTCGTCCCGGAATTGAAGAGCGTCAAGGATCTCCAACTCTCGCTCTACGACACGTCCGACGCGGCCGTGCGCGATCTTATCGCCGGGCGCATCGACGCTGTCATCGGCGATCCGCCGGTGATCTCCTACGCCATCAAGCAGAACCCCGATTGGAATATGCACTTCCTCGCCTTCACCGATAACAGTCCGGATTTTCCGCTGCTGACCGGTCTCGGCCAGGTCGTCTATGGCCTCAACCAGAAGAACGACGATCTGCGCCAGAAGATGGACGCCATCATCGCCGACATGTGGAAGACTTGCGAGATGAAGGAAATCGGCGCCCGCTACGGATTGTCCTCGGATGTCTGGTTCAAGCCTGTGGGTCAAAATTTCCGCGCCGGCGTCGATCGCCCCGCAGATTACAAGCTGCCGTCCTGCGCAGCTGGCGGCTGAACGAGCGTGCGGACGGAAGCTGCAATCGGCGGCTTTTCGTCCACCCTCTAATCGCATAAGGAAACGGCGATGAATGCGCTTCTGAGCGTTGCGGGCCTGCGCAAGAGCTATGGTCCTATCGAAGTTCTCAAAGGCATCGATTTCGATGTCGCGCCAGGTGAGAAGATTGCCCTGATCGGCCCATCCGGGTCTGGGAAATCCACCTGTCTGCGCTGCATGAATTTTCTCGAAAAGCCCAGTGCCGGCGAGATCCACCTCGATGGCGAGCGGATCGGTGCGCGCAACGGCCGTATCATGAGCGATCGGCAACTTGCACCGCAGCGCGCCGAGATGGGCATGGTCTTCCAGCTCTTCAATCTCTGGCCGCATCTGTCGGTGACGGAAAACGTCGCGATCGCGGCGCGCAAGGTGCGCGGTCTGCCTGCCGCCGAGGCACGCGAACTGGCTTTGGAAATGCTGGCCAAAGTCCATATGACGCACCGCGCCGACGCCTCACCGCTCGAGCTGTCCGGCGGCCAGCAGCAGCGTGTCGCGATTGCGCGAGCGCTTGCCCAGAAGCCAAAGCTCATGCTGTTCGACGAACCGACATCCGCACTCGATCCCGAACTGGTCCAGGAGGTTCTGAAAGTGATGGAGGAGTTGGCAGCCGAAGGGCGCACGATGCTGATCGTCACGCACGAGATCGCGTTTGCGCGCGACATTGCCGATCGCGTCCTGTTTCTTGACGGCGGCACGATCGTGGAATCCGGCCCGGCACGCCAGGTCATAGCCGCTCCCCGCGAGGCGCGCACGCAAGCGTTTCTCAACAAGATCCGGCACTAGGCGTGTGATGATTGGATTTTCCGTATTCTTCTCGGTCGTCCAAGGGCTCGTCGCCGGGCTTGGCGTAACCGTTTTCGTCACGATCGCCTCGCTCGTGTTCGCAGCCGCCTTCGGGTTCCTTCTCGCTCTGCTCAGACAATTTGTCGGGATCAAGTTCATCAATCTCGCGATCGATGCCTGCTGCGAGATTCTCTGCAATGTGCCGGCCTTGACGCATCTGTTCATCCTCTACTTCGGGCTTGCCAGCCTCGGCGTGAAATTGACGTCAATCACGGCGGCCATCCTGGGCCTCGGGCTCATCGGGGCGGCGATCACCTGTGCAATCTTTCGCGCCGGTTTCGCCGCGCTGCCGAGCGGGCAGGCGGAGGCGGCTCTTGCTGCAGGGCTGACCCCACTCCAGACCATCTTTGAGATTCTGACGCCGCAGGCCATGCGGATAGCGCTTCCGGGGCTCGGAAACTACGCGGTGCAACTTCTCAAGGACACGTCCGTCGTCTCGGCCATTGCGGCGCCTGAAATCATGTTCTTCGCCCGTTCAATGGTGACGTCGTCCTTCCAGACAACAATGATCTATGCGACGGCGGCGGCACTCTACCTGTTGCTGAGCCTGCCATTGATGCAGGCAACGCAGTTCCTCGAAAGACGTTACGGGAGATTGAAAGGATGAGTGCTTTCCTGGCGCCCTATGGCGATTATGGTGCCGAATGGCTGCCTCTGCTGCTGCGGGCGATGGTGAATACGGCGCTGCTTTCCGTTTGTGCCTTTGCCCTGGCATTCGTTTTCGGCCTGCTGCTTTCGCTCTGCCAGAAATCCGGTTTCGCAGCGCTGCGGTATTTTGCGGCTCTTTATGTGACGATGGTGCGGGGCGTGCCGCTATTGGCGGTTCTGTTTCTGCTTTATTTCGGCTTGCCGGGCATCGGGGTCGTCTTCGATGCTTTCGGTGCGGCGATCGCCGGCCTGGCTTTGTGTTTCGCGGCCCAGGTCGCCGAGCTTTTCCGCGCCGGTCTGAAGGCTATACCGGCGGGGCAGAGCGAGGCAGCGCTGGCCGCGGGCTTCACTCCGGCCCAGAGCTTCGTCTGGATCATCCTGCCGCAGGTCGCGCGTGTCATCCTGGCGCCGATGATCGTCACCTTCGTCTCGCTGCTCAAGGATTCTTCGCTCGCTTCGCTGATTACCGTCGACGAACTGGTCCTCACCGGGCGGTCCATGGCGACGGAGTATTTCCTGCCCTTGCAAATCTACATTGCCGTCGGCCTCTGCTATTTCGCGATAGCCTGGCCGTTCTCGGTCCTCTCGCGCCGGCTAGCCCTTCCGGCCGCCCGCTAACTCGTCATCACAAGGCCAAGACCATGACCACTGAAACGACCGTTGCCACGGGCAACGCACGTCGGCATGCAACGCAATCGCATGAACCTCGTTGGCCGGTGATCCTCATGACGCCCGACGTCAGCGAGGCGCCCGATGCGCCGACCGAGACGGAGTATGTGGTGCGCGCCAACTATGCGGATGCCATAGCCGAGGCAGGGGGAATTCCTTTGATCCTGCCTTACAACACCCGGAACCTGGCATCGGCGTTGGCACTCGCCGATGGGATCGTTCTCACCGGTGCGCGGCCGGGGACCGAGGTGACAGGCGCGCGCAGACAGTTCGAAATTCAGCTGGTCGAACAGGTCTTGAAAACGGGCAAGCCGCTTCTCGGCATATGCCACGGCATGCAACTGATCGGTGAATACCTTGGGGGCGAATTTCAAACCGAGCTGCCGGCCGCCGCCGTATCCCACATCCCGCAACATATCCCCGACGTTTTGGCGCACGAGATCACGATCGAGCAAGACAGCGTGCTGATCGATTGGGTGGGGAAGGGGCCGGCACGCGTCAACAGCCTGCACCGGCATGCTTTGGCCGGCCAAGGACGCTTCCGTGTCGCCGCGCGGGCGCCGGACGGAACCATCGAAGCATTCGAAGGGGACACGGACGGCTTTTGCCTCGGCATCCAGTGGCACCCCGAATACCGGCTGAGCGAACTCGACAGGAATATCATGAGGGCCTTCGTCGACCGCAGCGCAGAAGCAGCAGTCCGTAAGGCACGCAGTGCTTCATCGGCTGGAAGCAATCGTGTGCGCGAACGGCTGGCACAGCTTGAGCTTGCTCTGCCTGAAGCATCCTCGCCGCCAGGCGCATTTTCGGGTGCTGTGCGGACCGGCAGTATCATCACCGTTTCAGGTCAGGTGCCATTGCAGGACGGTGTGGTGCTGCGGACGGGACATCTCGGAGCATGCGTCTCCATCGAAGAGGGGCGAGAATGCGCGCGCTGGGCGCTTCTCAATGCGCTTGCACAGCTGGAAGGGGCTGCGGGCGGCTTTGACAACATCCTGGGCTTCGTCCGGCTCGCGGGCTATGTCGCGGCGGATGCTGCTTTCGAGCGCCACGGCGCCGTCATCGATGGAGCTTCCGAATTGCTCCGAGAGCTCTTCCCGGATCGATGGGCGCATGCCCGCATCGCAATCGGCGTAACATCCCTGCCGCGCGGGGTTCCTGTTGAAGTCGAGTTGACGGCCGTCGTCGGCGACGAGGCTTGAGATGGCACGCGTTGCGGTGATCGGCGCCGGCGTCATAGGGGTATCGTCGGCCTATCTTCTGGCCCGGGCGGGGCATGATGTGACACTTATCGATGCGGCAAGCGAGCCTGGCATGGGGGCGAGCGCCGGCAACGCCGCGCAGCTGTCCTGGGCCTACGGTGACGCAATGGCATCACCAGCCCTGCTGAAGCATCTGCCAGCGATTGCGATGGGCCGCGATCCAGCCTTCCGAATCCACTGGCAACTCGATCGGGACTTTCTCTGCTGGGGGCTGAAATTCCTTGCCAATACACCGTTCAGACGTTGGTGGAGCAATACGCAGGAGATCCTGCGCCTTGCCGAGCAATCCCGTCACGAGCTCGCAATCCTGCTTAAGGAAACCGACATCGAATTCGACTATCGTGTCGCCGGAAAACTGCACCTCTATGCCGACCGGCAAAGTTTTGCTGCCGCCGATTCCAGTGTCGCGCGCAAGAATGCTCTCGGCTTCGAACAGCGCCTGCTGACGCGGGTGGAGGCGGAAGACGTCGAGCCTGCGCTCGCCGCATATCAGGGAGAGATTGCCGGGGCCGTTTACACTCCCGGTGATGCCCTTGGCGATGCGGCCGGATTTTGCCGCCAGCTCACCGCCTGGATGATCGAGCGCCGGCAGGTCTCGGTGCTCTTCGGCAAGAGGGTCTCGAGCTTCGTCCAAATGGGAGGCGTGCTGACAGGATTGAGGTTTGAAGACCGCGATGAGCTTCGCATCGACGCGGCCATCGTTGCGGCAGGACCGCAGATCCGTTCCCTTATATCCGATTTGCCCGAGGCTCGCGACATACGCCCCATCAGAGGCTATTCGTTCACCGTTCCAAGAACTGGCCTTGCACCAAGTATCAGCCTGACAGACGTCAAACGAAAGCTTGCCTTTGCGGCAATTGGCGATCGTTTTCGTGTCGCCGGACTGGCAGATATCGAGCGTCCAGGGGCCGGTTTTGATGCCAGACGTTTCGACACGCTCAAGCTGGCCGCGTCTGCAGTGCTGCCCGACCTTTTCGAGCGATCGAACGAACTGATGAGATGGTCGGGCGAGAGGCCTATGACACCGACCTCCAGGCCCGTTATCGCCGGTTCCCGACACATCAAAGGTCTCTACATCAATGCCGGTCACGGCATGCTGGGTTGGACACTCGCATTAGGCTCTGCCCGCCGCGTGGTCGATCTCGTTCAACAAGTCGGTGGCTGGCGCCGCCCGGTGCTATAGTAGCGGACGCCATTCCGCCTGTCGCAGTGTGGATTGACCTTAGAACAGGATGATTTTAGGCCGGGTCGGCCTAAAATCTGAATCCTGTTCTAAATTAAAGAGTTAGAGCATGATGTCGCCCGAAAACCGCTCACACTTTTCGGCATCATGCACTAGCCGAATTTCTCCGTCGTATCGGCCTTGCCGAACACCCAGTAGCCGGAAGCCTTGATCCAGCCGAGCGGGCAACCTCGTTCCAGCAGGTAGGCGCGGATATCGCGTGTCACCGAGGCTTCCGCCGCGACCCAGATGAAGGTTTCCGGTTTGATATCGACCGCACTCAAGAGTTTCAGCAGCGCTGCGGCATCGGTTGCCTGAGAGAGAGGCCGGTGCGCCCAGTTGAGGTGCAGCTCGGCTGATGTCTCGAAGGTCTGCTCTTCCAACGGGCCGGTGACGGCTGCGATTGTGGTGATAACGGTTCCGGCGCCGCTTTCCTCTATCCGGCGGCCGATCGCCGGCAGTGCTGTTTCGTCGCCGATCAGCAGCCATCGTTTGACAGTCTTCGACACTACGGCGGAGCCTCTAGGTCCGCCGATCTCGAGTTCGTCGCCTGGGCCGGCGTCGATCGCCCATTGCGTCACCGGACCTGCCTCATGCAAGGCAAAGTCGATGGTCAATCTCCGCTCGGCATTGTCATAGCGGCGCGGCGTGTAGTCACGGCGCTCTTTTCCACCGCCGGCAGTGGGAATGAAGATCTTGATGTGGTCGTCAGCACCGAGACTGATGAAATCGGCGAGATCGTCACCTGCCAATACGACCCGGCGCATGCTCGGAGTGATATCGACGACGCTTTCGACTGTCAGCAAGCGCCGCCGCGTGTCGTGGCGAATCCGCTCTATGCCAGGGATCGATGAAGCTTGATCTTTGAATTGATTGTTATCCATGTGTCCTTCCGGGGCTTCTGAAGCTCGATCCGCAGGACACAGTCGCGTATGATCGAAGCCGCAAAGCCGTTCGATCATACGCGTTGAGTGACGTTAACGCTTACGTGGCCGGGTGACCCGACCATTGACGGCATGATGTAGCCGACGGCGGCGGCATGTGCAACCGCAAGGTGGTCAACAAGGGCGATGATTGCCAAAGTTTAACTTTCCGGTGCCGTTCCGGTTGGGCAATGATCGGCCGATCAGCGGTTATGGAGAAGACGATGGACAGCAGAATCCAGGACGTGCTCGACATCTATCACGCGATGATCGAGACGGAGCATAACAGCCCGCGCGAGCTGCCTCACGGGGGGCGCGATGGAGGACAGGATCAGCGGCTGCGCGCGGTCGGGCCCGCGACCGGGCAGTTCATCAATATTCTCGCCAAGAGCCTCAAGAGCCCGACCATTCTCGAACTCGGCACCTCCTTCGGCTATTCCGGGATTTGGCTGGCGGAAGCCGCGCGCGCCTCGGGCGGCCGGCTGATCACCATGGAAATGCACGGCTACAAGTCGGCCTACGCATGCGACATGGCCGTCAAGGCAGGGCTCGCAGAGCATGTGGAATTCAAGGTGGGGATGCGGTCCTGATGATCGGCGAGCTTTCCCAGGGCATCGACTTCGTTCTGGTGGATCTCGGGAAGGATCTCTACGTTCCCTGCCTCGAAGCCTTCTACCCCAAGCTCAATCCGGGCGCGATCATTGTCGCCGACAACATGCTGCGCCCGGGGGGCGATGATCTCAAACGCTACGGAGAGGCTGTCCGTGCCAAGCCAGGGATGTCAAGCGTGCTGCTGCCGGTCGGCAGCGGGCTTGAGGTCAGTCGGTTCGATGGAGGCTGAGGTGAGATCAGCGGCCATTTTGTTTTTAGTTGCAGCAAAAAAGATGACACGTTTGAAGCTAATTTCCGACACTTTCCCGATCAAAACTCCGCCATCGCGAGCTTTGGAGATGTGATGTCGGGCATTCTGATCGCCACCCTGTTGGCAACGGTTTCAGCAAAGATTCCTGCCGGATTTTCCAGCGGTGACCTGCTCTATTCTGACTGCGGCGGCTCCCGGCAGTTTGTCGTCGGATATGTCGCGGGTTGGTTGGACAAGTGGAACCGGGACGAGTATTTGGCCCGCCGTATTTTCACCGAAGTCGTTCCTGCGCCGAAAGCAATGGTGAACTCGGCGTATTTCGCCAACTCCGTTGGGGTAAACGTCTGTGTGCCGGTTGGAACGACCGCGGAAGCAATCGGCAATACGTTGTGTACATTCCTCGAAGAGAATCCCGGCATTCGCGAGGCCACCGGCGACGAGCTGATGACGACGTTGATTGCCTATAAATATCGCTGCCCCGTGCCGTAAGAACGTCAAACTCCCCCCGGCTTGTTGGTTTCGATGAAACGGCTGAGCGAGGTGGCGGCGTTCAGCATGTGGGCGCGCATGCGCCGGGATGCCATCTCACCGTCGCCTTCGGCGATCGCCTGCATGATTGCCTCGTGTTCGTCCCGGGATCGGCGGAGCCGTTCGCCCTGGCGCAACTGCGTGCGCCGGAAGGCATTCAGGCGGTTACGCACGGCGATTGCCTGTTCGGCAAGGAAGCTATTGTGGGTGGCGTGATAGATGGCTTCATGGAATTGGCGGTTGAGGCTGTCATAGGCATCGAAATTTCCGGCTTCGACGATCGGCTCTGAGAGGTCGTGCAGTTCGATCAGATGGCTGCGCTCCAGCGGCGTCATGCGGTAGGCGGCGAGCCTGACGCATACGGCCTCGATCTCGGCCACCGTCTCGAACATTTCCATGATGCGTTCCGGCGTCATACGGGCGACGACGCCGCCGCGCCGGGCGCGAAGCTCGACGAGGCCGCCCGCCGCCAGCTGACGCAGCGCTTCACGAACCGGCGTGCGGGAGGCGCCAAAACGATCGGCAAGCTGCTGTTCGTCCAACGCTGCGCCCGCCGCCAGCGTGCCGGTGGCGATCTCGTCGGTCAGGGCGTTGCGAATGCGGTCGGAGAGCAACCCGCGATCATCGCCGTCATCCTCGGTTTCGAAACCATTCGCCATTCCGTTATCTCCGATCTGTTTCAACATCGACGGCTCGATCGATCGTGTATGCAAGTGCGATTGATGCCCGCTCAGCGTATACACTTATGGCATCACGGAGGTGTTACGTATTCAATAATTGACTTTGTATCGGATGGGAATACATAAATCTCCAGCAAGCAGGCTTCTGCATACACGAAGCCGCTTCAAATACCGATTTGAATACGACGGGAGCCGCAACGCGGCGAAGGCCAACACCTCGCGCCGGGCAAAGCAAACCGTGCCGACATGGCATCACAGACCAACCGATTTTGACTTGGCTTCGGGTCTTCGGTCCCGAGCACATGCTTTCGATCCTTCAATTCCTGGACGCACAAGGAACCAGATCATGATGATGAACAGACGGACTTTCTCGGCTGCCCTTGTTGCCGGCGCCGCCGCTTCTCTGCTTGCTACCCGCGGCATGGCCGCGACATCGGTGCCGGTGAAGGCACGTAACATCGTGCTGGCACACGGGCTCTTCGCCGACGGCTCGTGCTGGACCGAGGTGATCGCGCGCCTGCAGGCGGCCGGGCTCAATGCCACGGCGGTGCAGAACCCGCTGACGACGCTGCCCGAGGCGGTCGCTGCCGTGAAGCGGGTGCTCGACCGGCAGGATGGCCCGACGGTTCTGGTCGGGCATTCGTTTTCCGGCATGATGGTCACCGAGGCCGGCGTGCACCCTGATGTTTCGGCACTCGTCTATGTCGCCGCGCGCGCCCCGGATGCGGGCGAGGATTACACCGCACTCGCCAAGACCTTCCCAACGCCACCGGCATCTGCCGGCATCGTCTTCGACGGCGATGAGGGACGCCTCAGCGAGGCCGCCTTCCTGCGGGACTTTGCCGGCGACCTGCCGGAAGCCAAGGCAAAGGTGCTCTATGCCGTGCAGGAACCGTTCCAGAAGGCGTTGCTGACGGGCAAGACGACGCAGGCGGCCTGGCGTTCGAAGCCGAGCTGGTATGCCGTTTCCACCGAGGACAGGACGATCAACCCGGATCTCGAACGCTTCATGGCCAAGCGCATGGGGGCGAAGACGATAGAGGTGAAGGCCAGCCATTTGTCGCTGATCTCCCACCCTGACGAGATCGCCCGGCTGATCATCGAGGCGGCGGGCCAGAACACGAACTGATCTCAACGGCCGACGGAGCGGTATGCCGTTCGCCGGCTTGCTTTGGCGATGACCATGATGCCGCGAGGGTCGTGTCTCGACCCGTTTCCGTCATTCGTGTTTCAGCAGGTCGACGCTTCTTCGTTTCGCTACAGCCACCGCCTGATGCGGGCCTTGTAAGCGAGATAGACGTCACCGAATTTCCGCTCGAGATAGGCCTCCTCGCGGGCGACCACGCCGTAGCGGATGACGAGGTAGAACGGCACCAACAGGAAGATGAGCCATAGGCTGTCGAAAGCGATTGCGAGGCCGATGAGGCCGAGGAACATGCCGATATAGATCGGGTTGCGCGTGAAGCGATAGGGGCCTTCGTCGACGATCGTTGTCGTCGGCCGGCTGAGCTGGACATGCGTTCCCGCCCGGCGGAAGGTTGCTGCCGCCCAGATCAGCAGCGCCAGGCCGGCGAGAAACACGATGCCACCGAGCCCACCGGCAGGCATGGCCGCCGGCAGGAACGGCAGCGCATAAAGCCAGTCGAGCGCAAGCCCTGCGATGACCGTCAGCGCCCAGGCGATCGGCGGCCGCACCGCCGCGCCTGAACTGTCGCGCAAATTGCCGTTCGCGTTGTTCATGCCACCCCCTCCGGTCTCCCGGTCCCTGGAATTCCAGCGCATGGGGAGCGTGTTTCGTACCATTTGTCGCGGCCCCTCCACCGGTGGAGTCTACCTCGTTTCGAGAGAGATTTGAAGGCGGAGAGGCACGGTCGAAGTTCGGAACAAGAGGCGTCCGCGAGGGTTAACCGGCAAAGCTTCCATCGAGTTTGCAACTCCCTTCGTTTGCGAGAAACCACTATGGCCATCCACTTCAATCATACCATCCTGTCGGCTCACGACAGCAAGGCCTCGGCAGATTTCCTGGCCGATATGTTAGGGTTGCCGGCGCCGCGGCGCTGGGGGCCGTTCCACATGGTCACGACCGACAACGACGCCAATCTCGACTATATGGAAACGGAAGGTCAGATCGTCCGCCAACACTACGCCTTCCTGGTCGGGGACGCCGAATTCGAGACGATATTCAATCGAATTCGCGAGCGGAACCTGCGCTACTGGGCCGACCCCGGCCAGCGGAAGCCTGATGAGACCAATGACCACGACGGTGGGCGCGGCGTCTATTTCGAAGATCCGAACGGCCATCTACTCGAAATCATCACGCGTCCCTATGGCAGCGGCGGCTGGAATCCGTGACCTTGGCGCCAAGGGAGGCGACCCCGGTGCCGATCATGGACAATGATACCAGACGGCAGCATCCCTGAGTGGCGAGGGGCCGCCGCTCCTCTCATATCGGTCGGCGCAGCGGCCTGAACGCTGCTCGAAGCTCGGCGGAGAAGAGCTCCGGCTGCTCCCAGGCGGCGAAGTGGCCGCCCTTGTCGACCTTGTGGAAATAGATAAGGTTGCGATAGGCGCGGCGGGCCCATGTCTCCGGGGCCTGATAGCTCTCCCCAGGAAAGACGGTGATGGCGACCGGAAGCGCGATCTTGGAGGTCTTCTCCCCGGCTGCAAGGACGGGACTGCGCCCGCCGCCATATTCCCAGTAGATCCGGGCCGAGGAAGCGGCGCTGTTGGTCAACCAGTAAAGCGTGATGTCGTCGAGCACCTCGTCGGGAGACTTTTCGGGATCGCTGCTGTCGTAGGTCCAGTGCGTGAAGCCTGGATGACCGAGCGTCCATGCCGCAAGGCCGGCCGGGGAATCCGATATGGCGTAGCCGATCGTCTGCGGCCTCGTGCCCATCATCGTGGCATAGGACCTGTTCCCCATCTTGGCTGCGGCGCTGAGGGCATCGAACGCCGCGCGTTCCTCGGTGGAGAGTCGCTGCGGCGCCGGCCCGCCCGCGGCGAGCACCGCGGCAACTTCGGGCGGCACGACAGCCGGCAGGTTGATGTGGATGCCGAGCAGACCTTGTGGCGCGAGCCGTGCCATCGCGCCGGAGACCGGCGAGCCCCAGTCGCCGCCCTGGGCGACGTAGCTGCTGTAAGCGAGGCGCTTCATCAGTTCCGCCCAGGCCCGCGCGATGCGGTCCGGCCCCCAGCCGGTGCCGGTAGGCTTGCCGGAGAAGCCATAGCCCGGCATCGACGGAATGACCACGTCGAACGCATCTTCGGCGCGTCCGCCATGAGCGGTCGGATCTGTGAGCGGGCCGATGATCTTGAGGTTTTCGAATACCGATCCCGGCCAGCCATGGGTGATGATAACGGGCAGGGCATTCGGATGTTTCGATTGGACGTGAATGAAGTGGATGTCTATGCCGTCGATCTCGGTGATGAATTGCGGCAGCGCGTTCAGCTTCGCTTCCGCCTTTCGCCAGTCGTAGCCGGTGCCCCAATAATCGACGAGCGGCTTGATCTTTTCGAGCTGTATGCCCTGCGACTGGTCGTCGACCGTCTCGCGTTCGGGCCAGCGTGTTGCCAGCACGCGCCGGCGAAGGTCGAGGAGGTCCGCCTCGGGAGTGTCGACGCGAAACGGGCGGATCGCATCTCCCGTGGCAGCCGATGCCGGATAGGACGTAAACAGGCTGGTCGCGCCCGCGGTGGCGATCCCGATCGCCGCGGTGGTCAGGAACCTGCGCCGGTCGCGGTTCAGGGATTCCGAGCCGGCACTTGTGAGCATTTTGAAGAGCATGGTCATGGCATTGTCTCCTTTGAAGCAGACGCCTTGGGCAAGACTTCGATGAGTTCGGCCGTCGTCAGAATAGCATGGGCGTAGGTCGGGCCGTTCAGCTTGTGCGCAGCATGCATCATTAGGTGCGAGAAGACGGCCGTCGCGTCGCTCGCCAGGGTCGGGAAATAACCGAGTTCCATGGCGAAGCCGGCGGTGGATTCGATACAGGTATTCCCGCCGGATCATCTTGATGCGAGGCCGGCCGTATTGCGCAGGTGATCGGGATGCGTGCCGCCGCCCATACTTCTCGCCACCATCGCGACGATGGTTTCGAAGAGTTCGTTCTTTGCCTCGACGGCGGTGATGTCGCCCGACGCGGCGGCATAGGAGAGGGCTTCGGCGGCGCCGAGCATGGCCCAGAGGCCGGCTGCGGCGATCGTGCCGGCACCGGCAAAGGGCGAAAGCGCGATGCGGCATTTCTCGATGAAGGCCGCTTCGTATTCGCGCTTGATCCTTTCGAGTTCCGGCGAGCCGGCAAGTGCTGCGATCACACCGGGGATTTCGCGGCCTTGAAGAAGCACGCAGTCGACATAGGAGGTGGCGATGACTGTGGCCCGGTTGGCGAGCGACGGCTGGCTTGCCGCAAGGGCTGCGTCCATCACAGCCGTCTGGCGGGCGTCGAATTCACGGTAGAGCGCTGCGAGCAGGCCGGGGCGGGTTTCGAAATGATCATAGACCACGGGTTTCGTTACGCCCGCCAGCTCGGAAAGCCGGCCGAGGGTCAGCGCTTCCGTTCCCTCGTCACGGGCGATCTGCCAAGCGACGTCGAGCAACTGGCGATGCCGATCCTGCCGCGACAGGCGGCGGCGCCGCTGCGGATCGGTCGGCTGATCTGTTGTTTCGGCGCTTGACATCACTATATACCAAAAGTAACTTACTGAAAGTAGCTTACCAAAGGTATACAGCCCGCGACTTCCGTCCGCAATCATTCAGCAGGAGTTTTTGCCATGCACGCGCTCATCGTCGTCGCGCATCCCGATCCCCGGTCGCTCACCCACGGCGTCGCCGCGCATCTTGCCGAGGGTATCACGCTCTCCGACGCCGGCCATTCCGTCGAGATCGCCGATCTCGCGGCCGAGGGCTTCGATCCCCGGTTCACCGCGGCCGATATCGCCCTGCATCTGAGGGAAGGGGCGCTGCCCGCCGACGTTGCCGCCGAGCAGGCAAGGATCGACCGCGCCGATGCGCTGGTGCTTGTCTATCCCGTCTACTGGTGGTCGATGCCGGGGCTGCTCAAGGGGTGGATCGACCGGGTGTTCACCAATGGCTGGGCTTATGACGATCGCGCGGATGCCGGGCTGGTGAAGCTGCTTGGCCGTCTGCCGGTGCATCTGGTCGGCATCGGCGGCGCCGATGCCGGGACCTATATGCGGCACGGCTATTTCGGCGCGATGAAGACGCAGATCGATCACGGGATCTTCGACTATTGCGGCGCCCGCGTCGTGACATCCGAGTTCATGCTCGAAGCCGGACCGGACCATGCGACCGCCCATCTCGATGCGGCGCGCGCCATCGGCCGCAGGCTCTTCGACATATCCGGGCAATGCGAGGCGACTGACGCCGCGTAAAGGTTTCCGGCATTCAAGCAAGGTTTATCGGCTGGCGCGGGCGAAGCCTTGCGCCGCCAGCTTTTTCACGAGACAAGCCTTGGATGAGCATTCCCAAGACACATCCCTTCGATTTCGACCCGACCTATGGCATGCAGCTCGATGAGCTTCTTGCGGTCAAGCCGCCCGAGGCGCCTGAAGGTTTCGACGATTTCTGGAGGGCGCGGTATCTCAAGGCGTTGGCGGTCGATCCGCAGCCAGTACTGCGTCGAAGCAAGATCGCCCATCCCGATTGGCATGTGCTCGATCTCGTTTATATCTCGACCGGTTCATACAGGATCGGCGGCTGGCTCATCCTGCCGCGTCAGGGGGAGGTGCGGCGCGGCCTCGTCGTCGGGCATGGTTATGGCGGGCGGGATCGGCCTGAATTCGATCTGCCGGTCGAGGAGACGGCGGTGCTCTTTCCCTGCTGCCGCGGTTTGTCGCTCAGTGCCCGTCCACCGATTTCTGAGAACCCCTCCTTTCATGTGCTCCACGATATCGACAAGCCTGATAGCTACATCATCGGCGGCTGCGTCGATGATATCTGGCTTGCCGTCTCGACGCTCACGGGTCTCTATCCTTGGCTCTCGGGGCATATCGGCTATAGCGGCATCAGCTTTGGCGGCGGCATCGGGGCGATGGCGATCGCTTACGACCAGCGCATCGATCGCGGCCATCTGGCGCTGCCGACCTTTGGGGATCAGCCGCTGCGACTGACGCTGCCGAGCGTCGGCAGCGCACAATCGGTGCAGGAATATCATAAGAAACACCCGGATGTGCTTGGGACGCTTCGCCTTTACGATGCGGCAAGTGCTGCTTCCCGGATCAAGGTGCCGATGCTGACGGCGGTTGCGCTGTTCGATCCTTCGGTCGCACCACCCGGCCAGTTCGCTGTCGCAAATGCGATACCGAAATTTAATGAAATCTTCATCCTGGATGCCGGGCATTTCGATTACCCTGGAAGTGTTGAGCAAGAAGCGGTTCTCCGCGAAAAGATCGGACAGTTTTTCAGGGTGCCATGAACCGCGAATATCTGCGCTGGTACAGTCAGCGCCTGCATCGAGTCATGGAGATGCTGGTGTTCGGCCATGCCGGCGCCAAGGTGCTGGTTTTTCCGACGCGGGACGGGCGTTTCTTCGAATATGAACAACTCGGCCTAGTCGCCAGCCTCGCCGACAAGATCGAGGCCGGCCAGCTTCAACTCTATTGCATCGAGGGGCTGGCAACCGAAACTTTCTATGCCTTCCACCACCATCCGGCAGAGCGCATCCGCCGCCATAGCGCCCTGGAGGAATATATCCTCAACGAAGTGCTGCCGCTGATGGCGGCGAAGAATTCGCATGACTGCACCATCGTGCACGGCTGCAGCCTCGGCGCCTTCCAGGCGGCGAGCCTGTTCTTTCGTCATCCGCATCTCTTCCGCAAGCTCGTCGCTTTTTCCGGCCGCTACGACCTGACGATGAAGGTGGAATCCTTCGGCGACCTGTTCGACGGCTATTACGATGACAGCGTCTATTTCCACACGCCGGCGCATTTTCTCCCAGGGCTCGGCAGCGACTGGCGGCTCGACAGGCTGCGCGAGAGCGATATCGTCCTCACCATCGGCGACGCCGACCCTTTCCTCGACAGCAACCGCTATCTGAGCCGCCTGCTCGGCGAGAAGAATATCGGCCATCAGTTGCATGTCTGGGATGGACGCGCCCACCGCGCCGGCGCCTGGCGGAAGATGGCAGCGCTTTACATCTGACTGACTTGTTGGGACGCGGTCACAGCCAATGCAGTGCTGCGGTCGCCACTGGCGCGTCCCAGAGGGCGATCTCCTCGTCGCTCAGCAAAGCAAGGGTGACCGACAGTCCCTGCATGTCGAGCGAGGTGACGTAGGTTCCCACAAGCGAGCGCTCGATCGGAATGCCGCTTTCCTCGATGAAGCGGCGGGCGCCGTTGTAGGCTAGGTAGAGTTCGGCCGGCGGCGTACCGCCGAGGCCGTTGACGAAGAGCAGTGCTTTTGCGTCCGGCGTCACTGCGATGTCGCCGGCGATGGTCTCGCAGAGATGGCCGATGATCGCATCGGCGGCGGCGAAGGGCTGCCTGGCATGGCCGGGCTCGCCATGGATGCCGACGCCCATTTCCATCTCGCCGGGTCCGAGCGCAAACGTCGTGCGCTCGGTCTGCGGCACCGTCACGCCGTTCAGCGCGACACCCATCGAGCGGATGCGGGTGTTCAATCCCTTGCCGAGCTGCTTCAATTCGGCAAGCGACATGCCGCGTTCGGCTGCAGCACCCAGGAGTTTTTCGACGATCAGCGTTCCGGCAACACCCCGCCGGCCATTGCCTTCGCCGGACCTTGACGTCTCGATATCGTCGCTGACGACGACCATGTCGAGGCTGTGGCGGTCGCCGGCCATCTCGATCGCCATTTCGAAATTCATCAGGTCGCCGTCGTAGTTCTTGACCACAAGCAGGCAGCCGGCGCCGGTATCGGCCTCTTCGATCGCGGCAATGATCTGGCTCGGTGTCGGCGAGGTGAAGATATGGCCGACGCAGGCGGCATCCAGCATGCCGTGGCCGACGAAGCCGATATGCATCGGCTCATGGCCGGCGCCGCCGCCTGATATAAGCGCCACCTTGCCAGGAGTGAGATGGCGGCGGCGGATGCATCTGCGCTCAGGCCCGAACACCACCAAGGCCTCATGGGCGCGCACGAAGCCTTCGACGCTTTCGGCGACCATGGTTTCCGCAGTGTTCATGAACTTCTTCATCAAGCCCCTCCCCAAGGCCAAAAGCGTTACGTTACGTTAAGCGGCCTGCTTGTCATTCCGCACCCGATATCGCGACGATCTTCTGCACCAGATCGGAGATCGCCTCTTCCAGCAGGCGATTTTTCCTGTCGTCGCCGAAGTCGGGCACCATCAGCGACAGGTGACGCAATCTCTCGGAATGGCCGAGGTCCGGCAGCTTGCCGGGATGGGCGGCCTGATAGGCTTCGAGAAAGCGCTCCTGTTCGGCGGCGCTAAAATGGCAGACGCGGACGATCGTCGCGAGATGGCGCGCCGGCAGCGGCGTTGCATAGGTCGGGCTGGTGATCTGGGTGACGAAGCTGCGATGTTTTCCAAGCGCCGTCGCCAGGCGCTGGCGCGTGCCCGATGGTCTGTTGTCGATGATCTGCGCCAGAATGGACTTGTAGGCGATAATGGCGTCTTCGGTGTCTTCGCGCGCCATTCTACTCTCCGGCTGCCTTCGTGCCATCGGCGTTGAGGCCGATGATCGCCGATCTTATCGCGGGACGCCGGGCCGGCGCCACGGAAAAATGCCGGAGGCCGGCGGCGAGCAGCCCGGGCAGATAGTGCGGATTGCCGGCCATGTCGCCGCAGATGCTGACTGGCTTGCCGGCGGTCAGCTTCACCGCCTGGGCAAGCAGCCGGAGCACGGCGGGTGCAGCCTTGCCGGCATCGGCGTCGATATCGTCGCGGGCGGAGGCGGCAAGATATTGGGTGAGGTCGTTGGTTCCGAACGAGAAGAACGCCGCCGCCCCGAAAGTGTCGAGCGTCAAGGCGGCGGCCGGCACTTCCACCATCATGCCGATCGGCGGCATTCGATGGGGTATGGCACGGCGGCCGAGCTTTTCGGCTTCGTCCCGGAAGATGTCGCGCATCCTGTCGATTTCGTCGGGAAAGGTCACCATCGGCAGCATTACCGACAGCCTGCCGAAGACGGCGGCGCGCAGCAGGGCGCCGGCTTGGACGCGGGCGATTTCCGGCCGGGCAAGCAGCAGCCGGATGCCGCGCAGGCCAGAAGTGGAGAGAGCCGGCAGGTCTTGGAGGCCGGCGAGCGGCTTGTCGCCGCCGATATCGAGCATTCTTATGATCACTGGCCTGTCGCCCGCCTGCTCCAGCACGCGGCGATAGATCGCCAGCTGCCGTTCCTCATTGGCGGCATCGGCGACCGAAGCGACTGAAAATTCCGAGCGCATCAGGCCGACGCCTGCCGTTGCCGGATCGAGCGCATCGATCTCGGCGGGATCGTTGATGTTGATCGAGAGCAAGATCGGCACGCCGTCCGCAGTGCGCAGCTCGCCGCCGGTGGTTTGCGTGTCGCCGGCGGGTTCTTGTGCAGGCACCAGGGGCGGGATCAGCATGCTGCCCGCCTGCAGGATGACCGCACCGGCGTTGCCATCCACGCTGACAGGATCTCCGTCTGCGACTGAAAAGCGGCCTGTGCCGACCACCATCGGCACCGATTTCGCCCGGGCGAGCAGGGCGACATGACCGGCAGTGCTGCCTGCGAACAGTGCGATACCGCCGCCTTTTGACCAGTCATGGGCGAGAAAGCGGCTCGGCTCCATATCCTTGCCGACGAAGACCGAACCGGGCGGGAAATCGGCGATCGGGGTGCCGGCGAGCGCGCCGAGCACACGGTTCTTGATGTCGAGAATATCGACGGCGCGTGCCCGCATCTGCTCTTCATCGGCCGCTTCGAGTTCGCCGATATAGGCGTCGAGGGTAGCGACCCAGGCAAAGACGACGTTCTCGTCGGCTTCGATGCGCGCGCCGGTCGCTTCCGCGATCGACGGATCGCGCAGCACCTCGATCTGAAAATCGATGATATCCCGGCTTTCGGCATCGGCTCCCTCGGCAAGGTGCTCGAGTTCACCGATCGAGATGTCGATCGCCTTCTCCAGCGCGCCGTATCCACCAACGGCTCGGGACGCAGGGGCAGCGTCCTGCCACTCGGCAGCGGAAGGAGCCTTCGGCTCCTCCGCGAGAAAGGCCGGGCCGGATGCGATGCCCGGGGATGCGCTCTTTGCTTTCAGTCTAAGCGGTTCGGCCATGTTTCTTTTCCTCATCGAAGTTGCGCTCGATGAGTTCCTTCAGCGCGCGGATCGCCTCTTCGGCGAGGATGCCGTCGGCGCGGATCCGGAGGATCGACCCTTTTCGGATTTTCGCGCCCATGATCTTGATGATGCTCTTGCCGTTCAGCCAGACGTCGCTGCCGTTGACGGCGATCTCGATCGAACAGGGGAAGGACTTGGCAAGCCGCGTGAAGGTGACGGAGGGGCGAGCGTGCAGCCCGACGCCGTGCTTGACTTCCACCTCCGTCTGGCAATTCACGTGCAATGGATGGGGCTCCTGTTTTTCACTACGCAATCCGCTCGTCATCAGGGGGACAGTTCCTCGGCCGTGGCGACGACCTTGGCCAGCGACGCGCCCCCCGACGCCTCGGCGGCAGCGATGACGGCGCCTTCGACGAGCGGCGCATTGCAGATGGAGACGAGCGCCGACCGGGGAAGCCCCAGCATTTCGATCGCCATTTCGCTGTTGGTTTCGGCGCCGCCGAGATCGACGAAGACGGCGACGCCGGCATCGGACCAAGCGGCCTCGATTGCCCTCAGGATGCCGCCGGCATCGGTGCCGAGTTCGCCATGGGCATTGCCGCCCGACCAGGCGAGCGGTACGCTGTCGCCCACCATTTGCCGCACCATGTCGGCGATCCCCCGTGCCACCAGCGGCGAGTGGGAGACGATCACGATACCCACATTTGCGGTCTTTCCATTCATTGCGCACGATGCTCCCCGAGATAGCGGCAGATCGCCGTGGTCAGCAGCGCGCAGCTCGACGCGCCGGGATCGACATGACCGATGGAGCGGTCGCCGAGATAGGCGGCGCGCCCGCGCATCGCCTTCATGTCAGCGGTGCGGTTGGCAGAACGCTCGGCCCTGCGGGCGATTGCGCCGAGCGGAGAGCGGCTGGCGAGTGCTGCATGCACGGGATAGAGCACGTCAAGCAGGGTTTTGTCGCCGGCATGCGCCCGACCGCGTCTCGCGACGGCATCGATCGCCTGTTTCAGCACCTGCGAAAAATCGGGCTTTTCGTTGCTCTTGCGAAGCTCGCGGCCGATCTCCATCAGCAGCGTGCCGTAGAGCGGCCCGGCCGCACCGCCGACATTCATCACCAGCGTCAGGCCGATCTTTTCCATGGCGTCGGGGAAGGGCAGGCTGGACAGGCTCTCGCCTTCGGCGCTCACCGCCTCGCAGCCGCGCCGCATATTGGTTCCGTGATCGCCATCGCCGATGGCGCGATCGAGCGCACAGAGGTGATCGCTGTTTTCCGCGATCGTCGCGCGGCACACCTCGATCAATCCTGCCACAAGCACCGGTTCCGCCTGCACTGCCATCCTCCCTGTCGCCGCGCCTCCCGCGGGCTTTTGAATTTCACGCCAGTCAGGCGAGGCTTGCCACCACGCCGAACGCGCCGGCAACCGCGACGGCGCCGGGATCGGCAACGCCCGCCAGATCCCTTTCGCTGACATAGGAGGCGCGTCCGGCTCTCGCCTTCATCATCGTCTTCGTCGACTCGGCACCCGCTGCCGCTGCCTTTGCCGCAGCGACGACATCGCCGGATGCGAGCGCCTGCAGGGCAGGCGACAGCGCATCGACCATCGTCCGATCGCCGACTGCGGCTCCACCATAGAACGTCATCCTGTCGAGCCCGGCAAGAAGGGCTGCTGATATATCGGCTTTGTCAGCCATCGCCTTTGCTGCGGCGGTGAAGAAGATCGACAGCAGCACGCCGCTCGATCCGCCCATGCTGGTGCCGAGGATATCGCCGAGCGAGGCAAGCGTTGCCGCCGGCCGGTCGAGCGGCAGCGTGTCGAGGCGGGCCAGCACGCTGCGGGCGCCTGAGGCCACCGTCGAGCCGGTATCGCCATCGCCGACGCGGCCGTCCAGCCGGTTGAGCTCGCTTTCCTGCGAGATCAGATGCTCGCAGAGTGCCGTGATCAGGCGCCGGTTATGGTCATTCTCCCCGGCCGTGCCATCGGCGCCGTTCAAGCCGGCTGATGTTCTCGGTGCGGCGATGATCCTGATCTCGTGGCGTTCGACGGCCGGCATCCAGGCATGTGGCTCGACCGCTGCCGTCAGCGCTGCCTCACGCACGGCGTCCAGCCGGATCAGCGACAGCGAGAAGCCGTTCATGTTGAGCGCGGTCATCATCGGCGAAGGCCCGATGATCAGCCGGATGCGATCGGCAAGTGCGGAGGACAGAACGGCCTTGGCAATGACGGCCATTTCGAGCGGCGGCACTGCGCCGAGATTGTTGATGAGGAGTGCATAATTTGCCCCTTTGCGCAGTGCAGGCGACAGGCGTGCCACCATGGTGGCGACGATATTGGCGACCGGCTGCAGCGCGATGCGCTCGACGCCGGGCTCGCCATGGATGCCGAGGCCGAGTTCGCCTTCGTTCTCGCCGAGACGGTCCTCATGGGCTTGGCCGGGCACACTGCAGGTGGAAAGCGACATGCCGAGCGAGACGATATCGCCGGCCGCAGCCGCGGCATGGGCTGCGACCGTCTTCAGGTCCTCGCCCCTTTCGGCGTGATAGCTTGCGATCTTATGGACGAACAGCGTGCCGGCGACGCCGCGCGGCTGGTTGATATCGGGGATGGCGATATCGTCGGCGACGATGACCATCTCGACGTCGAAGCCCTCGGCGCGCGCCTTCTCGGCGGCGAGGCCGAAATTCAGCCGGTCGCCAGTATAGTTCTTGACGATCAGCAGGGCGCCCTTTTCGCCGGCGACGGCGCGGATCGCCGTCAGCACGGCATCGACGCTCGGCGAGGCGAAAATCTCGCCGGATACGGCAGCCGTCAGCATGCCCTTACCGACGAAGCCGGCATGGGAGGGCTCATGGCCGGCGCCGCCGCCGGAAATGATCGCCACCTTCGACTTGTCCCAGTCCGCGCGCAGGATCACCTTGATGTCGGGAAAGCTGTCGAGGCGGGCAAGACGACCCTTGCTGCTCGTCAGAAGCAGACCGTCCAAGGCTTCGGTGACGATGTTTTCCCTGCGGTTGAAGAAGTGTTTCATCGATTGAGACCCGTCCGTTTGTTTTTCATGCCATCGTCACGTCTGTTTGCCGGTCAGGAAAGGCGCTGTCCAGACGCATCGAAATAAAGCGGATCGCGCAGCGTCAGGCTGATCCGGTCGCCCGGCGCGATTGCCAGATATGGATCCGCAAGTGTGACGAGCTTGTGATTGCCGACCTTGATGTGCAGATGGTTCTGGTCGCCGAGGTGCTCGATCCAGTCGATTTCTGCATTGGCATCCTTGCCGACCAAGATATCGAGATGTTCGGTGCGCGCGCCGACGGTTTTCGTGCCGGGCGGCGGCCCGCCGCCCGGCAGGAGATCCGCCGGCAGAAGATTGATGTGCGGCTGGCCGAGACGGGCGGCGACATGCAGGTTGGCGGGATTGCCGTAGATCTCGCGCGGTGTTCCCACTTGCATCAGCCGTCCCTCGGCAACGATGCCGATGCGGTCGGCCATGGTCATGGCTTCCACCTGGTCGTGAGTGACATAGAGCAGCGTCGAGCCCAGTTCCTTCTGGATGCGCTTCAGCTCCAGGCGCAGTTCGGCGCGCAACTTGGCATCGAGCGAGGAGAGCGGTTCATCCATCAAATAGATCGCCGGCCGGCGCACCAGCGCCCGGCCGATCGCGACACGCTGCATCTCGCCGCCGGAAAGCCTGGTCGAGCGGTTCTCCAGCTTATGGTCGATCCGGACCATGCGCGCGACTTCGCGCACGCGCCGGTCGATCTCCTCGGGGCTCAGCTTGCGGACCGGCGCCTTCAGCGGGAAGGCGAGGTTCTCGTAAACCGTCATATGAGGATAGAGCGAATATTGCTGGAAGACGAAGGCGACGTCGCGTTCGGCCGGCGCTTCGGCCGCGACATTGCGGCCGCCGATCTCGATGCCGCCGCTATCGGGCTTTTCGAGGCCGGCGATCAGCCGCAGCGTCGTCGTCTTGCCGGCGCCGGTCGGCCCGAGCAGCACGACGAACTCGCCGTCGCGGATCGAAAGGTTGAGGTCGGCCAAAGCCTGGGTGTCGCCGAAGCGCTTGGCGAGGTTCCTGAGGACGACATCAGCCATGCCGGGTCTCCTGATAGAGCGAGGATGGCACCGCGCGGCCCGATGTGCAGTCGAAGAGTGCGAGTTTCGCCGGGTTGAATTCGAGGCCGACCCTTTCGCCGATCTGGAAGCTGCGATTGGCGGGAACGCGGGCCTTGATCAGGCCTCCCTGGGTTTCCACAGCCACGACCTGGTTGGTGCCAAGATATTCGCTGCCATAGACGGCGCCGCGAAGCGCCGAGGCGTCGCTGAAGCGGATATGCTCCGGCCGCACGCCGAGTGCCAGTTCGCTTTCGGCCATGTCCTGGTGGATCTCGGGAACGGCAACATCGACGCCGTCGAGCAGGATGGAACGGTCGCCGCTTTTGAGACCCGAGGTGAAGCGCATGAAGTTCATCGGCGGCGAGCCGATGAAATCGGCCACATACATGGTCGCAGGCTTGGCATAGATCTCCTGCGGCGTGCCGAACTGCTCGATGACGCCATGGTTCATGACGGCGATCTTGTCGGCCATCGCCATTGCCTCGTGCTGGTCATGGGTGACGTAGACGGTGGTCGCGTGGATACGGTTGTGCAGTTCGCGCAGCTCGTGGACCATGATCTCTCGGAATTCGGCGTCGAGCGTGCCGAGCGGCTCGTCCATCAGAAAGCATTTCGGGCGCCGGACAATGGCGCGGCCGAGCGCCACGCGCTGCCGGTCGCCGCCGGCAAGGCCGGAGACCGAGCGGTTAAGGATATGGTCGATCTGCAGCAGACGCGCGGTCTCCTCGACACGCTGACGGATTTCAGCCTTGGGCATGCCCTGCGACAGCAGCGGGAAGCCGATATTCCTACGCACGTTCATATGCGGGTAGAGCGCGAAGAGCTGAAAGACGAAGGCGATGTCGCGGGCGCTGGCGCGGTTGAAAGTGACGTCTTCGCCGTCGAGATAGATCTTGCCGCTCGACGGCAGCTCGAGGCCGGCGATCATGCGCAGCGTCGTCGTCTTGCCGCAGCCGGAGGGGCCCAGAAGCGCCAGGAACTCGCCGTCATGGACGGTGAAGCTCGAATCCTCGACGGCGACGAAGCTGCCGAATTCCTTGCGGAGATTTTCAATCCGGATGTCCGCCATGGTTCACTCCGGGAATTTCGAGACGATGATGAACATGACGGTGCCCATGAGCAGGGTGACCAGCGAATAGGTGTAGAGCACCAGCAGGAAGGGCTGGAACAGCATCAGGAAGCCGAGCCCGATCAGCACGGTGGCGATGGTCTCCATCGGGCCGCGGCGCAGGAAGAACGGCCGTTTCGGGCGGGCAGGGGTGCGTGTTTCGATCAGATGGCTCATTTGCGGACGGCTCCGAAGGTGATGCCGCGCAGCAGCTGCTTGCGCAGGAGAATGGTGAAGACGAGGATCGGGATCAGGAAGATCGTCGTGCCGGCGGCGACCGCCGGCCAATCCTGTCCGCCTTCGCCGATGATCGTCGGGATAAAGGGCGGCGCGGTCTGGGCCTCGCCCGAGGTCAGAAGCGCGGCGAAGGCATATTCGTTCCAGGCAAAGATCAGGCAGAAGATCGCAGTGGCGGCGATGCCCGTCGTTGCCTGCGGCAGCACGACCTTGCGGAAGGCCTGCAGTCTCGTATAGCCGTCGATCATCGCCGCTTCCTCGTATTCGCGCGGGATTTCGTCGATGAAACCCTTGAGCAGCCAGACGGCGAGCGAGACGTTGACGGCGGTGTAGAGCAGGATCATGCCCAAGGCCGTGTCCGACAGGCCGAGCTCGCGGTACATCAGGTAGATCGGAATGGCGACGGCGATCGGCGGCATCATGCGCGTCGACAGAATGAAGAACATCAGGTCGTCGGCGAGCGGTATCTTGAAGCGGGAGAAGCCATAGGCCGCGAGCGTGCCGAGGAAGACCGCGAGGAAGGTGGAGCCGAAGGCGATCACCAGCGAATTGATGAAGCGCGGCAGGAAGTTCGACGGGCCGGCGATCACCATGTTGCGTTTGCGCGTCACCTCATCGCAGGTACCGACCGGGGCCGGCAGCGAGGCGATATAATCAGGCGTCTGCCGCGTGCGCGTCGTGAACAGGTTGCAATAGCCTTCGAGCGACGGCGAAAAGACGATCTTCGGGGGATAGCTGATCGAATCCGGCGGCGACTTGATGCTGGTCAGGAAGATCCAGACGAGCGGAATGAGGGTGATCAGCGCATAGAGGACGACGATGGTGCCGGCGATGCGCTTGCTGGACAGGCTCGGTTCGACGACCGAATGGGCTGAGTTGGCGGCGCTCATCGTTGCTTCACCTTGTTCAATGCCTTGACGTAGATGTTGGCGAGGCCGAACACCGCGACGAAGAGGATGATGGCGAAGGCCGAGGCCCGGCCGGTCGCCCAGCTTTCGAAGGCGGCGCGTTTCAGGGTGATCGAGGCGACCTCGGTGACCGAACCCGGCCCGCCGCCGGTGAGCAGCGTCACCATGTCGAACATCTTGAAATTCTCGATGCCGCGGAAAAGCACGGCGAGCATGATGAAGGGCAGGGCCATCGGCACGGTGATCGACCAGAACTGCCGCCACGGCGAAGCGCGGTCGACCTCGGCTGCCTCATAGATATAGTCGGGGATCGAGCGTAGCCCGGCGAGGCAGATCAGCATCACATAGGGCGTCCACATCCAGGTATCGACGATGATGATCGCCCAGGGCGCCAGCGTAACGTTGCCGAGCATCTGGATATCCGATGTCGGAATGCCTGTGACCAGCGACACGGCATAGGCGAAGAGGCCGATCTGCGGCTCGTAGAGAAAGCGCCAGAAATTGCCGACCACGGCGGGCGACAGCATCATCGGGATCAGGATGATCGTCGTCCAGAAGGCATGGCCGCGAAACTTGCGGTCGATCAGATAGGCGAGCGTGAAGCCGATCACCGTCTGCAGCACGATTGTCCAGAAAACGAAATGCGCGGTGGTTTGCATTGCCTGCCAGATGTCGGGGTCGTTCAGAACGCGCTGGTAGTTTCCAAAGCCGACGCCCAGGACCGGCGCATTCGGCCGGTTGGCGCGGTAATTTGTGAAGGAGAGATAGACCGCCCAAAGCAGTGGGAAGATATTGATCGCCAAGAGCAGGGTGATGGCAGGCGCAATAAACAGCCAGGCGATCGCCCTGTCGGAGAGGCCGCGGACGCGTCGGGCGACCGAGGAGGGCGTTGCCCTTGCAGTCACATCGGCTGCCTTCTCGACGATGGAGGATTGGGAAATAGTCAAGTTTTCACCTGGTATTTTTGGGGTACGGGGTCTTTTGGGGTATGAGAGATCTGGCGGCCCGGCTCGACTGCCGATCCGGGCCGCCATCCTGTCGAGGATGGCGCGCATCAGGGATGCCACGCGTCAGATCTTGCCGTCGTCCTTGAAGACGTCGCTCCAGTCCTTCACCAGGCCGTCGAGCGCTTCCTTGGCGGTGCCGTTGCCGGCGACCACGTAGTTATGGACGCGCTTTTGCATGGCCTGCAGCAGCGAAGCGTAGCTCGGCTCTGCCCAGAAGTCCTTGACGATCGCCATGGAGTCCAGGAAGGCCTGGGCATAGGGCTGGCTCTTGGCAAATCCCGGCGCGTTGACGACGGACTTCAGGCAGGAAAAACCGCCGAGTTCCCACCACTTGGCCTGCACGTCGGGCTGTGCGAACCACTTGATGTATTGCAGGGCGGCATCGCGCTTGTCGGAGTAGGAAACCACCGAGATGCCCTGGCCGCCGAGCTGGGCGAAGTGGGCCTTTTCAGCCGGATTGGGGAAGAAGCCGATCCTGTCGCCGCCGACCTTCTCGTCCTTGTAGAGGCCGGGCCAGGTGAAGGCGAAGTTCATCTGCATGGCGACCTGGCCGGATTTGAAGGCGTCGGCGGATTCGACCATGTAGACGTTGGAGCTGCCGGGCGGGGTGCAGCAATCATAGAGGGACTTGTAGAATTCGAGGCCCTTGACCGCGTCGTCGGAGTTGACGAAGCCTTCCATGTCATAGGGCTTCTTCGGGTTTTCGTACTGGAAGCCCCAGTCATAGAGGACGTTGGTCACGCCCATGGTGATGCCTTCGGAGCCGCGCTCGGTATAGATCGAGGCGCCGTAGACGGTCTTGCCGTCGATCTCACGCTTCTGGAAGAATTCGGCGATCTGCTTCAGCTCGTCGTAGGTCTTCGGCGCCGCGAGGTCGTGGCCGTATTTCTCCTTGAATTCCTTCTGCAGTTCCGGCTTCTCGAACCAGTCCTTGCGGTAGGTCCAGCCGACGACGTCGCCCATGGCGGGCAGCGCCCAGTAGTTCGGGGTGTTCTTCGGCCATTCCGAGTAACCGACGACCGTCGCCGGCACGAAGTCATCCATCTTGATGCCTTCCTTGTCGAAGAAGTCGTTGAGCTTGACGTAGTGGCCATTCTCGGCCGAGCCGCCGATCCATTGGCTGTCGCCGATGATGAGGTCGCAGAGCTTGCCATGGGAATTCAGCTCGTTGAGGAAGCGGTCGGCATAACTCGTCCAGGGAACGAATTCGAACTTCATCTGCGTGCCGGTCTTGGCGGTGAAATCCTTCGACAGCTCGACCAGCGCATTGGCGGGGTCCCATGCGGCCCAGCACAGCGTCAGTTCATCGGCTTTGGCGAGATTGGGCAATGCCGACGACATGACGAATGCCGTGGCCAGCCCGAAAAGGGCTTTCGATGTTTTCTGCATAAGTTCCTCCCAGAACCAAAGGCCGGCTCCCCGCCGGCGTCGCATGTTCACCCACTTCAGAGAATGCTCACATGAACTCCTCAATCATCATGTTTAGCAATATGTTTAGTGATATCTATTTTTATAAACATTGCAAGCGCCAATCGTTGTTGCTATGCGACAGGTGTCGCGCCAAATGGGCAGATAGTTTTGAGGGCCGATCTTTTTTCGGCACGATCGCGAAAATTCTTTGGCGAGCGTACCGATGCAGCGACATCTGGCCTCGCTGCGACATCGATCGCACGGTATGGACTGCACGCCGCTCCTGTTTTTCCCCGGAGCGGTTCAAGCTTGGCCTCGCTTCGGTGGGGCCTTTTTCTTGAATCCTTTCTTGGGTCGATGCCGCCAGGTATCGAGCCGCATCGGGAATATTCCTGCGCAGTGCGAGATTTAGCCTTTCCGGCCGGCTGCAACGCGCGTATTCAGCCAGTGCGTGGCTTTCCATGTCCGCGCTCCCCCGCGCGGCAGATCTCCGATCGGCTTCCTTCCCGTTTGCCTGCCGCGTCATCCAGAATTTTCATTGGCAGATCGATGACCACGGCAGAGACGAGTGAGAATGGGCAAGAGGCGGCAAGTGGCCGCCAGGCGAAGATCGTCGCGCTGGTCGTTGCCGTTTCCTTCTTCATGCAGATCCTCGACGGCACGATCGTCACCACCTCGCTGCCGCAGATGGCGGCGAGCTTCGGCGTGCAGCCGGTGTCGATGAGCATCGGCATCACCGTTTACATGCTGACGATGGCCGCCTTCATTCCGCTGTCGGGCTGGCTCGGCGACCGGTTCGGTGCGCGCCGCATTTTCCTGATGTCGATCGCCGTTTTCACCGGCGCCTCGCTGTTCTGCGGGCTGTCCGGCAGCCTTGCGGAATTCGTGGTGTGGCGCGCCGTCCAGGGCGCAGGCAGCGCGCTGATGACGCCGGTCGGGCGTATCATCGTGCTGAAGAACGCCCGCAAGTCGGAACTCGTCCAGGCGATTGCGCTGATCACCTGGCCGGCGCTGACGGCGCCGGTGATCGGCCCGGTGCTTGGCGGCTTCATTACCACCTATGCCAGCTGGCACTGGAACTTCCTCATCAATATCCCGATCGGCATTCTCGGCATCGCGCTGGTACTGCGTTTCGTGCCGGAGCAGCGCGAGACCAATCCCGGCCGGCTGGATCTCGTGGGCTTTGTGCTGAGCGCCGCCGCGCTGACCTTCCTGCTCGCCGCCCTCGAACTCTCGGTCAAATGGGACGGCGGGCTTTTGCCCATCATATCAATGCTGGCGGCGGGCATCGTGCTGTCAGTCATGGCGACGCGGCATTTCCTCGCCGTCGACAATCCGCTGCTCGATCTGTCAGCCTTCCGCATCCAGACCTTCTCGATGTCGACTCTGTCGGCGGGCACGGCCTGCCGGATGGCGATCAATGCGACGCCGTTCCTGCTGCCTCTGCTGTTCCAGCTCGGCTTCGGCCTGAGCTCGATTGCCGCCGGCACCTATCTGCTCGTCTATTTCCTCGGCAATTTCAGCATGAAGGCGGTGACGACGCCGCTGCTGCGCTTCTTCGGCTTTCGCACAGTGCTTGGGATCAACGGGCTGATCGCCGCTCTTTCGATCGTCGGCTGCGGTTTCCTCTCGCCGCAGACGCCGCCGTTTCTCATCCATGCGCTGCTTTTCCTCGCCGGCCTGTCGCGGTCGATGGAATTCACCGCTTTGAACACACTCGCCTTCGCCGATATCGGCCCGGCGCAGCGAAGCTCGGCCTCGACGCTGTCGAGCATGCTGCAGCAGATGTCGATGCTGCTCGGCGTGGCAGTGGCGGCGGCCGTGCTCAACATCGCCTCGGCTCTCAAGGGCGCCGACAATCCCGTCCTTGCCGATTTCCGCTGGGCTTTCGTCGTGGTCGGCGTGATCGGTATCGTCTCGTCGCTGCGCTTTCTGCAATTGCCGGCAGAGGCAGGGGCCGAAGTATCCGGCCATCGGAAATTCCAGAAAAATTAACTTGTCCGCGGAACCAATCGGGCCGCTCGGCGTTCATGCATCTCATTTCAGGTTTTTCGTTTCCCCATCTCCTTCAACGACTTCCACAGGGATCCTCCCCAGGCCAGGGTCATGTTCTGAAAATGCCGGCTTCCCGACATCCTCCTTCCGCGCCGCCTGCGACAAGAGCGAGGGATAACCGCTGTTTACCCCAGGCGGCCAATGCAATACGACATTGCCATGCGGACGACTCGGACGCTTGCGGGCGGTCGTCGCTGCGAGAGAACGCCGGGAGACCGAATGAGCAATGCTAGCGGCGATGCGGATGCCCTGATCCACATCCTCTATATCGACGACGACGAGGGTCTCGCCCTTCTGATGCAGAAAAACCTGCGTCGGCGTGGCTTTTCGGTCGAGTGGGCCGAGAGCGGCGCCGCCGGCCTTGCGAGACTGGGCGAGGGCGGTATCGACGCCGTCGTGCTCGATCATGTCCTGGCGGGCGAAACCGGCCTCGACATTCTGCCCAGCATCACCGCGATACCGGATCATCCGCCGGTCATCTATGCGACAGGTTCGGACGATACCAGCATCGCGGTCGCCGCGCTGAAGGCCGGCGCCGACGATTACGTGCTGAAGGGGATCTCAGCCGATTATTTCGACCTGCTCGCCGCCGCCCTCGAGCAGGCGCTGGAGCGGGCGCGTTTTCGCCACGAGACGGCGCAGGCGCAGGAGGTGATCCGCCAGCAGCGCGACCTTGCCGAAATGCTGCTTGCCGAAGTCAATCACCGCATCGCCAACAGCCTCGGCCTCGTCGGGGCGCTGATCCGCATGCAATCCTCGATGACCACGGACCAGGTTGCGATCGACGCGCTGCACGAAACGCAGATGCGGATCAACGCCATCGCCAGCGTGCACCGCCGGCTCTATACCAACCGGCAGGTCGGCTCGGTGCAGGTCGACGAATATCTGAACAGCCTGCTCACCGAACTCGAAACCTCGATGCGCGACGACAAGCGGCCGCACCGGATCGTCCTCACCGCGCAGCCGGTCAATCTGGCGACCGACAAGGTGATCACACTCGGGCTGATCGTCAGCGAGCTCGTCACCAATGCCTTCAAATATGCCTATCCGGACAACGTGCCGGGTGAGATCCGCGTCATCGTCGACCAGACGGACGGGGCATTGCGCGTCATCGTCGAGGATGACGGCGCCGGTTTCGACCCGTCGAGCCCGGCCAGGGGAACCGGCCTCGGCACACGCATTCTGACGGCCATGGCCGCCAGCCTGAAATCGGATTTCGCCTATGACCCCGGCCACGACGGAACCAAGGCGACGCTGGTGTTTTCGTTGCATGAGGGGAAGTAGAAAGTGCAGCCTAGGGT
>NZ_JAWDIW010000025.1:0-45838 GCF_032464805.1 Rhizobium sp. 10PS4
CACCGGGCTATTTAGTAATGCGACAGTTGGGCCAGTTAGAGATGCGACAGTCTCGCCTCTCGACGTACTGGTCAAAGCCAACGTTGGGAGCAAGGATGACGATCTTCAGCCTGGTCGAGACCATGAGCGGTCGGAGTCGTCATGTCCTTTATGATCACCATGTCGCAGAAAGAGTTGCATCGCCTCGAAGTCGTTCCCTCACAGCCGCCGGTACGCTTCGGGGCGCAAGAGCGCCTTTTGCTTTTATTTCCGGCGGCTTTCAAATTGGGGCTGGCAACTTACACCGGAAAGGAGAGGCGAAAACGGATCATTCCCTCCTCTGGGCATGAAACATCCGCTAAGCCCGCATGCAGCCGCATGATGGCATCGACGATCGCTAGACCCAGTCCGTGCGAAGACGAGCTGCCGCTGCGGGCCGCGTCTACCCGGTAAAAGCGGTCGAACAACCGGTCCAACTGGTCAGGTGACAGGCTCACTCCCTCGTTCTCGACCTCGATGATCGCCTTATCACCAGCACTGGCTGCCCGCAGCCGGACCGTTGTACCCTCCCGGCCATGACGAATGGCATTGACGACAAGATTGCCCACGGCCCGGCGAAAAAGGTCAACACTGACATTTGCAACGCCCGCAGCCTCGATACTGAAGCGCATATCGCGCTCTAATGCCAGGCCTTCGAAATAATCGGCAATCTTGTGAAGTTCACGGTCCATGTCGACCGCGACCTTATCGACCGGCTGTCGTCCCTCGTCCGCCCTTGCAAGGAAAAGCATATTCTCGCTCAAGCGGTTGAGGTGCTCGAACTCCTCGAGGTTCGATTCCAGCACGGACTTATATTCATCTACAGTCCTTGGCTGGGCAAGCGTGACCTGGGTCTGGCCGATAAGGACGCCAAGAGGTGTACGGATTTCGTGCGCGAGATCGGCGGAAAACTGCGACAAGCGTTGGTAACCGTCGGTAAGCCGGTCCAGCATCGCGTTAAACGCGCCGGCCAAGGCACGCAGCTCCGTTGGGGCGTGAAGGACATCCAGCCGCACATGCAGCTGCCCTGGATGAATCTCGGCAGCTCTAGTGGCCATATCCCGGACCGGCAGCAAGCCACGCCGCAAAAGGCCATAGGCGATCGCGGTTGCAACGATGACACCAGCAATGGTCGCCATCAGGAAACGGTCGCGGAACGTCGCCAGCATGGCCTGTTCGTCGGTCATCGGGTGTCCGGCCACAACCTCGATCGGTTCGTTCGTATCCAGTGCTTTCGTCTGCACCGAAGTCCAGTAGACCTCAATACCGGCGCGGGTGACTGTTCTGGCGGTGGACGACGCAGCGGCGGCGGGCGGAGGAAGTGAGATCCCGTCTGGATTGACCTCAATCATGACCTCTCCCGAGGGATGGCGGAAAGCAAGGACGTCGCGCTCGGCGCCAAGCATCTTTGCAATCAGCAACGGCCGCTCCTTCAATTCGCCGAGAGGATACATCTCGCTGACAAGCCGAGCATAATAGCTGGCCCGGCCCGAGACGATCGTCTCTATGCGCTGTTCCTGTGAGGAGCGCACCGAGTGATAGAAATAAATGCCAAGCGCACCAGTCAGAACGCAAAGGACTGAGACATAGGAGGCCATCAGCCGCAGGATGAGCGAGGATGATCTTTGACTGTTGCGGATCATGCATCGAGGCTCAGGCTGTATCCGACACTTCGGATCGTGGAAATCAGTTTTCGCCCGAAAGGCGCATCGACCTTCGCTCTTAGCCGCTTGACTGCGACGTCCACGACATTCGTATCGCTGTCAAAATTCATGTCCCAGACTTCAGAAGCGATCTGCGTGCGCGACAAGACCTCGCCTTGGCGCTTCATCAGCAGGTGGAGAAGCATGAATTCCTTGTTGGTGAGCGCAATTTCGACCCCGTCTCTCGTCACTTTGCGTCGCAGCACGTCCAGCCGCAGGTCCGCTACCTCGAAGACATCGCTTTCGCGCGTCAGGCCGCGACGCAGGATCGTACGGACGCGCAGTTCCAGTTCGACGAAAGAGAAGGGCTTCACCAGATAATCATCGGCTCCGAGCCGTAAGCCACGAATGCGATCGTTCACATCATCACGCGCAGACAGGAAGATGACGGGCAGATCGCGCTGTTCACGAATGCGGCGGATGATCTCCCAGCCGTCGATGCCCGGGAGCATGACATCGAGAAGGATCAGGTCATAGACCTGCTGCATCGCCAGATGCACACCATCGGTGCCGGTACGGGCCAGATCCACGGCGTAACCGCTCTCCCTCAGCCCCTTGCGGAGATAGTCACCGGTCTTTGGATCGTCCTCGATGATCAGGATTGCCATTTTTTCCCGCCCCCTGCCCCTCTATCTCAGATCATTGTCTTCTAGCAATTCACGCGGGGCAATTCGGTGAAGGATGAATGACGAAATTGTCATTCTGGCGTCACCGCAGAGAGCCGACCGCCGGTCTAGTTTCACTCCATCCCTTTCAACTGGTAGCGAGGTTCTTAAAACAATGCATCATTCCATGAAATCGACTTTCCGGTCGGCAGCACTAACGATCACACTGCTCACCACCTTGGCCGGCACTGCCAGCGCGGCAGATCCGGTGCGCGTTCGCGGCGCCATCACGGAGGTCACGGAGGATGCGATCCATGTCAAGGCGCGAGACGGCAAGGACGTTGCCGTGAAGCTTTCGGCCGGCACCATGGTCATATCCGTCGCGCTCACCGATCTGAGCGCGATCAAGGCCGACAGCTACATCGGCACGGCTGCCGCCCCGCAGCCGGATGGAACGCTGAAGGCTCTTGAGGTGCACATCTTTCCCGCCTCCATGCGTGGCGTCGGCGAGGGCTCCAGACCATGGGACGGCGCCAAGGACAGTTCGATGACCAATGGCGCGGTCGGCAGCATTCTCGGGACCGACGGCCGCACGCTGACGGTCAAGTATAAGAACGGCGAGAAGAAGGTCTTTGTGCCTGCCGATGTTCCGGTCGTCAGCCTCGAGCCGGGCGACCGCTCGCTCCTGGCAACCGGCGCGAAGCTTGTTCTGCTCGCCACAAAGGCCGAGGACGGCTCGCTGACGGCGGTATCCATCAGCGTCGGCGCTAACGGCATAGCGCCACCGATGTGAGGCGCAGGATGCGACAAGAAAAGAACGATCCACGGTCGGCAGGTCATCCTGTTGTGGTTCGCCTCACGCACTGGATCAACGTCTTTGCGATGGTGTGTATGGTGATGAGCGGAATGGGCATTTACAATGCCCATCCCATCCTACCCTTCCGCTTCCCGGAGGAAATGACGCTTGGCGGCTGGCTTGGCGGATCCACGGCCTGGCATTTCGCGGTGATGTGGCTCTTTGTCGGCAACGGCGTCGTCTATCTCGCCTTCGGCACGGCAAGCAATTATCTGCGTAAACGCATGCTGACATTGCGCCTCGGCGATCTCCTGCGCGATCTTGGGCTCGCACTGACTTTCAGCCTCCGGCATGAAGCTCACGGCTACAATGCCATTCAGAAGGTCATGTATCTTGGGGTTCTTCTTCTCGGCGTGTTGATGGTTGGGTCTGGATTGGTCCTCTGGAAGCCCATCCAGTTTGGCCTGTTAACGGCGCTCCTTGGCGGCTTCGACTCCGCCCGTATCGTGCATTTCACAGGTATGGCGGCTCTGTTGGGATTTCTCGTCATCCACGTCGCTATGGTTGCCCTTGTTCCGAAAACACTGCTGTCCATGACTGTTGGTGCGAGACTTTTGAAGAGAAGAAAGGAAAAGAGTGATGGCGGAGCAGCCTGAGCCGAAAAAAGTGGCACCCGCCACTCTATTGGGGCGCAAACAACAAAAGAGCGGAGTTGTGCTCGGTGACCATCGTCCTCAATTGGAAAATATCAGCCGACGCCTGTTCTTTCGCCAGGGCCTCTCCTTGGGCGCGCTGACGGTGCTGACGGGCTGCACTCTCCAGGACGACACAGCTGTCGACAAGGTACTTTGGGCGATGTCCCGCTGGAACGACCGGGTGCAGGCGCTCCTGTTCGACCGCAGTCGGCTCACACCGACCTACCGGCCAGAAGACATCACGGACCCGTTTCCGTTCAATGCTTTCTATCCCGAGGACAGCGCGCCGGAGATGGACCTCCTGGAATACAGGTTAGAAGTCTCCGGACTCGTCGACAAAAAAGCACCGTGGAGCCTTGATGATCTTCGCCGTTTGCCGCAGGTCTCCGAGATCACGCAGCATATCTGTATCGAGGGCTGGAGCGCGATCGGTGAGTGGAGCGGCGTTCCCCTGAGCGCCTTCCTCCGGCGTGTTGGTGCGGACATGACAGCCAAATATGTCGGCTTTAAATGCGCGGATCGCTACTATTCCAGCATCGACATGCCGACAGCGCTGCATCCGCAAACCATCCTGGCGCTCGACTTCGGCAAGAACCCGTTGCCGCTGAAATATGGCTCACCCATGAAGCTCAGGGTGCCGACCAAACTCGGATTCAAGAACCCCAAGCATATCGTTGAGGTGTTCGTTACCAATGACTATCCGGGCGGCTACTGGGAAGACCAGGGCTACAACTGGTTCAGCGGGCTTTGAAGAGCTGCCGCCCACCCGGGCGGCTCTAAACTTCCACAATCGACTGATAGGCTGTTGACTCGCGGTGCGATCCAGGATGTTCGATCGTATCATGCGATGTTCGCCTGCACGGCCGCCGGTTCCTGCATTAGCATCATGCCGCGCACTGTGCTCAACCTGATGCGCCATACTGCTTCCGTTGTCGAAAAGCCGTTGATAACAGCCGATACCCGTCTCGCTTGACGGCCTGGCTTTGCGACACCGGCCTTCGTTGAGTTCGGCGATACGCTCACCCAGTTCTCGGGCATCAAGGAAGAGGCTATGCGGCAGTCTGAGACAAACACGACCGTTGCCGCGGCCATTGTGCTGGCTATCGGCATGGGTTTGAGCCTTTTCCTCTCTTAAGCCTGCTGCAGGTATCGAACCGGCTCCGGCCTTTCCGGCTGAGGCTGTTCATGCGTCTCAGACGCCACCGTCATGAAAGCCTGAAGTGCCGCAGAAAGATATTCATCGCTCCGCGTCACGAAAACAGTCGGCGCTGTTCGCAGACTGTCGGGAAGCTGGTGTATCATGACTCGTCCGTCGGCCGCCGCCGCCTGAACCACACCGCGAGGCAACATGGCCACGCCGACACCGGCGGCAACGCAGCCGATGATTCCGTCCATAGTTCCGAGCTCCATCCAGCGCACATTCGTTACCCCACATGCAGCCAGGAACATGTCCATGCGTCGGCGATAGGAACAGCCCGATCGAAAGGCGAGGACCTTCAGGGCTGGGGATGCGGCCAACGCCTTCAGATCCGCAGGCTCGTGAATCCGCGGTGAGGAGATGACAACGAGCTCCTCTTCGATGATCGAAAGGCTTTGCAGTTCGGGATGAGCGATGGGGCCGGAGACGAACGCGCCATCCAGTTTGCGAGCGACGACCTCGCTGACGAGCTGTTCCGTCGGTGAAGCCTCCACCAGGACGTCGACCTCTGGATATTCTTCAGCATAACGGATCAGGATGGGCGGAAGGCGTAGCGCTGCAGTGGTCTCCATCGAGCCGATCCTGAGTAGACCGCTCGGCGTACCATGGTCTGTAACAACGCGCTTGGCTTCCTCCAGAAGCTCTCCGATGCGCTCGGCATAGGGAACGAGCTGAATGCCGGTGGCTGTCAGCGTAACCCCTCGCCTGGAGCGGTGAAAAAGCGGCGCGCCGATTTCTTCCTCAAGCGATTTTATTCGTGCGGTGACGTTGGATTGGACGGTGTGCAGCACACCGGCCGCCCCCCCAATACTGTTTGCCCTCACCACCGCCTGGAAAAACTTGAGATCGACGCTGTTCATCAGCCATCTCCTTTTCTGATGGAAAACATCTGATCTAATCGTTTGTCATTCGTCAAGCGTCACCATAGCGTCAAAGAAAATAACCGGGACATTCTGCAAACTGGGAGAAGTACGATGACGATACGGACGCGTCTGACAGAGTTTTTCAATATTGAGCACCCGATCATCCTGGCACCGATGACCCCGGCAGCGGGTGGCGCGCTTGCGTCCGCCGTCGCCGATGCCGGCGGTTTGGGTCTTTTGGGCGGCGGATATGCTGATCGTCCATGGTACAAGACGGAATCATCACTAATCACCAACGAACGCGTCGGCTGCGGGTTCATCACCTGGGCAGTTGAGTCCGACCTTGATCTGTTTGATCGTGCGCTCGCAGAGCGTCCTTCCGCGATGATGCTCTCCTTTTCAGATCCGGCGAAGCTCGCGGCACGGGTCAAGCAGGCAGGTGTCCCACTGATCTGCATGATCCACACGCTCGAACATGCCCGACGTGCAATAGACGTTGGCGCCGACGTTCTTGTCGTTCAAGGGACCGAGGCCGGCGGCCACGGTCTGGTCGCGCGTTCGACCATGCCCTTCGTTCCCTCGGTCGTGGATCTTGTGGCCAAGGTTGCGCCTTCCGTCATTGTCGTGGCCGCTGGCGGCATTGCCGACGGCAGGGGCCTTGCCGCTTCGCTGATGCTCGGAGCAGACGGGGTCCTGATGGGAACGAGGTTCTGGGCAACGCGCGAGTCGCTCATCCATCAGGCCGCCAAAGACAAGGTTGTCGCCGCTTCTGGCGACGAGACAATCCGTACTTCAGTTTACGACATCGTCCGTCAGAAGGCCTGGCCCGCTGGCTATACCGGCCGGCTGCTCAAAAACGGCTTCATCGACAAATGGCATGGCCGTGAGGAAGAGCTGCGCACGCTGCATTCCGAAGAATTGTCGAAGGTCGAGGCCGCTTGGGCCTCTGGGGACTACGACACGGCCAACGTAACCGTCGGCGAGGCGGTGGGCCTTATCAATGATCTGCCGTCGGCGAAGGACGTCGTCCGCCGAACAGTGCGAGAAGCAAGCGAAAGACTTGGCCTCTACGCATTCGATCAGCGCATCGCGAGCTGATCCACCACGGCCCAAAAGGGCCGACAGCATTCAAAAACAAAAAAGGGGACTGCAGCATGCAACAGCTACAGGAAAGGGACGATTCCGTCCGCAAACCAGGCATCTGGACCGTCGTTCTCGCATCGAGCGCCGGCACGGTCATTGAATGGTATGACTTCTACCTCTACGGAAGCCTGGCCATCTTTTTCTCGACACTCTTCTATCCAGCCAATGAGCCGACTGCAGCCGTTCTGATCAGCGTCGCGACCTTCGCCACGGGTTTTGTCGTTCGCCCGTTGGGAGCCCTGCTGTTCGGCAGCATCGGTGATCGCTTCGGACGCAAGAGCACGTTCTTGATGACGCTCATTTTGATGGGCGTTGCGACCGCGCTCGTCGGCATCTTGCCAACCTTTGAGACCGCAGGATATTTCGCGCCGATCGCGCTCGTCGTACTTCGGCTGATCCAGGGATTGGCAATCGGCGGTGAATACGGTGGGGCCGCCGTTTACGTTGCAGAATATGCACCGGCAAACCGGCGCGGTTTCTTCACGAGCTTTATCCAGACAACGGCAACCGTTGGCTTTTTTCTGGCGATTATCGTCGTGCTTACATGCCGGCTGTCGCTCGGCGAAGAGATCTTCAAGCAATGGGGCTGGAGAATCCCCTTCCTGCTATCATCGGTTTTGATCGTCCTGTCGCTTTATTTGCGCCTCAAGCTGAGCGAATCCCCGGTTTTCGAGGAGCTTCGCAAAGACGGAAAGACTGCAAAGAGCCCGATCCGCGAGAGTTTCGCCACCGGTCATGGTATGCGCTATGCAGCCTTTGCGCTGTTCGGGGCGACCGCCGGCCTGGGTTGCGTGTGGTATACCGGGCAATTCTACGCCCTCTATTTCCTGCAGAGCGTGCTGAAGCTGGACTTTCTGACAGCAAACCTTTGCCTCGCGGCTGCTTTGGTGATCGGAACGCCGCTCATCGTTTTCTTCGGCGCCTTGTCGGACCGGGTCGGCCGCCGCAAGTTGATTGTCACCGGCTTCATTCTCGCAGCCGTATTTTATGTTCCGATCTATCAGGGTATCGCCGCCGCCGTCGCTGCGCATAATTTCGTCCTGGTCACAGCGCTGATCGTCGCCCAACTCGTCTTCGTCGGCCTGGTCTACGGGCCGATGGCAGCCTTCCTCGTCGAGCTCTTCCCGGCGAAATTGCGTTACACCTCGCTCTCGCTTCCCTATCACATCGGAACAG
Organism: Rhizobium sp. 10PS4; assembly: GCF_032464805.1. Classification (NCBI taxonomy): domain Bacteria; kingdom Pseudomonadati; phylum Pseudomonadota; class Alphaproteobacteria; order Hyphomicrobiales; family Rhizobiaceae; genus Rhizobium; species Rhizobium sp. 10PS4. Next base: position 8,198 of record NZ_JAWDIW010000025.1, read on the forward strand.
GCGTGTTTGGCGGCTTTGTTCCTCTCATCAGCCTGTCGCTGGTTGCCTATACGGGCAACATCTATGCGGGCCTGGCCTATCCCATCGCGATCGCGATCATGAGCGCGGTCGTGAACCTGCTCTGCTTCCCCCGTGCCCTGTCTGTCGATACCCAACCCGCCACAGCCGCCTTCCCGGCGGAAGCAAACTAGATGCACGCGGGGAACGGCAGGCCGTTCCCCGCTCTCCTTCCCCCCCGAGGATGAGCCATGCCGCTGATAAAAATCAATCTTATGAAGGGCCGATCGCCAAACGATCATGAGAGGATACTCAACTGCATCCATGAGGCGGTCGTCAGCGCTTTTAATGTGCCGAAGGCAGATCGTTACCAGATTCTGTATGAGCACGAGCGAACCCATGTCCGTGCAGAGGACACTGGCCTCGGAATTTCTCGGAGTGACAGGCTGATTATTATCGAGGTGATCTCGCGAGCACGGTCCGCCGAAGACAAGCAGGCCTTCTATCGTTTCGTTACCTCGGGGCTTTCGAATGCGTGTGCGATCGACCCTGCAGATGTCCTAGTCAGCATCGTGGAGAATGGCGACGCGGATTGGTCCTTCGGCCTTGGTCGAGCTCAATTCATAACCGGCGAACTTCGCTGAATCAGGCATCCGCGGCGGTGAAAAGGACATCAACGCCCAATGCCAATCCGATACGACCGCGCCATCAACTTTGACCGGCCGACCGCAAATTCAAACAAGAAAGAGAGCAGCTATGAAACAGCTATACCGAACCGTTGCCGCGTCACTGGGAGTGCTGATGACAACCTTTTTAGTTTCGGCGCAGGCCACGGAGACCATCGTCAAACTTAAAGTCGGAGGCCAGACAATCGTAGCGACGATGGTTACGCCGGATGATGTTGCCAAGCCCCCTGTCGTCCTGATGCTTCATGGCTTCACCGGCAGCCGCAACGAATGGAGTTCGGACGCAGTGAAGGAAGGCCTGTTCGGGCGCGCTGCGCCGGTGCTCGCGAAGAACGGCATCGCTTCGCTTCGGATTGATTTTCGCGGCAGCGGTGAGAGTGACGGCAAATTCGAAGACATGACCGTTGAAACCGAGATAACGGACGCACAAGCGGCGCTCAACTTCCTATCGACGAATGACAGCGTCGATGGCAAACGTATTTCATTGATGGGAATGAGCCTGGGCGGCGCGGTCACGACCGCGGTCGCCGGCCGGACGAAAACGCCTTTAAAGTCTGTCGTGCTCTGGAACCCCGGTATCAATCTTCCCGCGGCGTTCATTTCGATCTTCGGCGAGAAACAAATGGCTGAAGCTGTGAAAGCTGGCGATAACGTCTATCCGGCGAAGCGCCTCGGCGATGGCAAGGATATCCCGTTGAAAGGCCGCTTCTTCGAGAGCCTATACGCGGTGCAGCCTGCCGGCGAGATCTCGCGCTACAAGGGTCCGCTGTTCCTGGCGGTTGGCACGCGCGATAGCATCGTCTTTCCCCAGCCCGTTCTCGCCAAGTCGCTGCTATCTTATCACGATGGCCCGGAGGAACTGTGGACTGAATCGGTTGATCACGGTTTCGGCGTCGAACGGAGTGCTGAGACGGTGGACAAGCTGATTTCAGCGACGGTCGCCTTCCTGAAGTCCAACGGCCAATGACCGTGGGGGGCGGATGGCCGGCATCGCTCGACGCATAGACGAAGATCGCTGGCCTGAAGCGATATACCTCCACTTATCCGACGATGACGTGCGGCACGAAACGCGATAGATTGGCGGTTATGCGCGAGCGGTCCTCGCGGACGGCAAGACCGCAGGCGCGATCACCAACGATCCAGCTGCCGAGCACGGCGAAGCCGCCATCGCTTTCGAAAAGCGGGGCATAAGCCTGGACGATAAAGCCTTCCTCACCATAATCGCCGGGGGCGGAAATCAATTCCCGGCCATCTCGGAATATCGTGACGTTCTCGCCTTCTCGCGACAGCAACGGTTTGCGCACATAGTCCGTCAAGGTCGAGGCCGCCGGGTCGTCGGTGAAATAGCTGGGCAGCAGGTTGGGATGATTGGGGTGGCGCTGCCAGAGCAGAGGCAGAAGCCCCTTGTTGGAGAGCACGGACTTCCAGGCGGGCTCGATGAAAACATCGCCCGAGCGCACGAGTTGACGGGCGAACGGTTCGCGCAGCATGAACTCCCAGGGGTACAGCTTGAAGCAGCGGTCGATCACCCGATCCTGGAGGTCGGTGTAGCGACCCTGCGCATCGATGCCGATCTCGCGTATGTCCAGAAGCTCGACGCGATGGCCGGCCTGCACTGCACAGTCCATCAGATAGACCGTCGTGCCGCGATCCTCCTCATTGTCGGTCATCGCTGCGAAGTGGAAAATCGGCTCCTTGGAAAATTGCTCGAACGCCTCGACGAGGCTTTCCTGCAAGGAATTATACTGGTCGGCATCATTGGGCAGGATACCCAAAGCCACCTGGTCGGTCAGCCAATTGAACTGGAAATAGGCTGTCTCGAACACCGAAGTGGGGGTATCGGCGTTGTATTCGAGCAGTTTGGCCGGACCAGTGCCGTCGTAAGCAAGATCGAACCGGCCGTAGAGGTGCCGGTCGCGGCGCTGCCAGGAACGCTGCACCACATCGCGCAGGTCCTCCGGAATGGCTAGCCTGTCGAGCGTCTCTTCGCTTCTGACGATATCGCCGACCATATCCATGCACATGTCGTGCAGTTCCTGGCTCGGCCCTTCGATCTGCATCTCGATCTCATCGAGCGTGAACGTATAGGCGGCATCGTCGAGCCAATAGGGCTCGCCATACATGACGTGAAACCCGAAGCCGACGGCGCGCGCCTTGTCAAGCCAATCAGGACGCGCCGGAAGTGTGATGCGCTTCATGTCAGCCGCCGAAACTGAAGGACGAACGGCCCCCGAAGCCTTGACGGGCAACGGTGCGAGTATTGACGTTGACCGGCTTGACAGTCTGGCGCGAGGGCGCGATCGCGGTGTCGTTGCCGCCCGAGCGAACAGTCGTTGTCACCGTTTGCCCCGAGCGATTGCGATAAATCGGTGTCGAGCCGTAGGAGCCACTCTCCTCCTGGCGCCGGCGATAATTGTAATAGTCGCCGATGTTGTTGAGTGTGGAAGACAGCACGTAGCCTGTCAGGAACGGCACGAAAAAGCTGCCGCCTCCGCCGGTATTGTTGGGGACGGCACTGGCCGATTGTTCAGTGCACTGGCCGGTGCCGTATTCGGCCTCGCAGGCGGCCATGCCGTTGAAACGCGGCGCAGCCGCGAGATGGGCGCGCATGGCATCCTGATAGCCGGCCTGGCAGACCTGCCGGTCCATGCCGGAAGTCACGCATTGGTCGACCGAGGTGAACATCGTCTCCGAAGGAGTCTGATCGCCGCAACCCGACAGCGCCAGGGTCGAGGCGGCGATGGTACCGAGGGCCAGGAAAGGTCGCTTGTGCCCGCTCTTACGTCTGCGCATCATTCCCTCCCCTCAATAGGTCATGCAGGCGGCGTTGAGAATACCGATGACCAGCGCGATGCCGCCGCCCCATATGCCCGCGGCGATATCGCCGGCAGTGATCTTTTCATGCAGATCCGTCATGGTGAAATTCGCAATATAGTAAGCCAGGATCTGCGCCAGAATGCCGACCACCGCCCATATGATGTAGTCGACGATGCTGACCGAATTGGCTGCGGCCGAAGCCAGAGGCAGGCTGAAACCAACAAGCGCGCCCAAGAATGCCGTGACGGCGGCAAGATTGCCTGCGCGAATAAGTTGGACTTCCTTCTGCGGCGTCAGGAATGTGTAGATCACCGCGAAAACGCCGTAGGCGGCAAGACCGACGGCGAAATAGCCGAGGAAGGCAGGCAGACCCGCCACATAATCGAGCATTGAAAAAGTCCTCCGTTGAAATTGATAGGATCCCCTCAGACGCGGCGAACATCGGCCGGAGCGAGTCCGTAGCCGATCAGAAATTCCACCGAACTGCCCGCCTGGCTCTGTCCGAGATCGAGGTCGCGTTCGACATTGATCAAAAGCATTTCGCGCGTCGAGCCAAGCGGGCGATAATAAAGCATGCAGGTCTGGTGAATGGAGCGCTGCGCCTCACCGTCGTCGACCTTCTCGACAAACTCCGCCAATGGGGTGCGTTCCGGGCCTTCGCCCCAGAAGCGGCTATAGAGGATGCCGTCGGCATCGTAGGTTGGCTGGCCGATCAGGCCGTCCTGCCCGGTCCAGCGGTTCCATTCGCCCTGCCCGGCAGGCACGACGCTGTCCCAGGGCTGATAAAAGCTGATGTCGTCGACATCACCCGGCTGGCCCGACGTCGACATCACCTGAATCATCCGATGGTCTTCATCGTAGTAGCGCGACAGAACCGTCGCGGCATCGAGCGAAACCTCACCGTAGGCGGCAATGATGAACGGGCCACTCCGTGGCAGCGGCATCGCCGGCTGGCCGGCCAAAGCCTCGGCTTCGAGGGAGAGGAAATCGATCTCCAACGCCCCGCCGATGGCGGCGCTCAACGGGCCAAGTTCTTTGGGTAAGGGCCTTTCGTTCTTGTCTCTGCCGAACCACCCGATCATGATACGTCTCCCATTCGAGCCCAAGCGAAGGCAGCGGGATCTAGCCGCATTCCGCTGATGTAGTAAAGGGTCTCGCCGCCCCGAAGCGGCGTCTCGTCTCGGCAATTGAGGTCGGTCACGCCCTGGCTCAGCATGCCCACCAGCGTCACATTGTGCTGACGTTTGAGGCTTAAAAACACGTCCCCATAGAGTAGCGGGGTTTGCAAGGGCGGTACCGGCAGGGAAAAGGCCGTGTCGGTGGAGGCGGCCGACAGCAGCCGTGCGGCGATTTCCGAAGAGCCCGGATCACGGGCGGAACGCGACAGCAGCTCCTCGGCGAGCGAGCCCACTGCCTCGACGCGCGGCCGGCGTTGTTTGACCATCTGTGCCGTGCGGTCGTCGGCGAAATAGGCCACGATATGGGCATTGGGGGCGTGGTCTTCGGCAATCAGCACGGCGGCCAGCGTCTCGTCGTCATTTGCTCCGCGCGCGATGATCGCGCGCGCCTTCGCCACTCCGGCCCGCACCAGAGCGTCGGCATCGGCAAGCCGCTCGGTTCTGATATAGTCGGCGTAATTGCTGGCGGGATTTTCCGGCAGGTCCTTGGCAACCAGAACACTCATCGGTTCATTGGCCTGTCGTTCGGCGTACAGCAGCCGCAGCGTCTGATATGTCTGCCCCTCTTGCCAGCCCAGGACGATGATATGGCCGGCGCGTTCGCTGTAATCACCCAATCCACGCATGCGGTTCCTCCAGATCGTACCGATAGTTGTCAACAACTTGCCAAGAACAGCGGTGAAGATGGCAATGCCGCCGGGAAGAACGAACAGGACGGCAATTAATCGGCCGAGCCCCGATTTTGGAGAAAGATCGCCATAGCCGACAGTCGTTGCCGTCACCATATAGTAATAAAGAAAGTCGACCGGACTGCCGACGAGATCGCTTTCGCCGGCCAGCATGAAGAGCAGGTAAGAAGCGATCAGGTGGATTACGAGGATAACAAAAAGGGCTGACCAGGCCAATTCGCTGAGCGAGAGATATACACGCCGCATCAATGAAGCGATAAATGGCAAGCGATTCGCCCCCGTTCCTAACGCGTACCCTAGCGAAATTTATTTAGCGCACCAGATCTTTAAGTTGCAAACCGATTACCCAAATATTTTGACGTTCCAACCGATGGAGGACTTTTTGGAGACCTGGAACCTCACCACCTTAACGCGCCTGTTCGCCGCCGATCCCGACGCCCTGGGCGATGTGGATGTAGCCGTACCCGAACAAGGCGACGTCATATGTGTGACTCTTAGGGAAAAAGGCGATCTCGACGTCTTCGTCGCAGTGAGCGGGGAGCGCGACATCCTTGTCAGCGCAGTTCTGGTGCCCTGCAAGGACGTGCCCAATCGAGAAGCCTTCGAACGAATGGTGCTGAAGACCCACAAGTTCGTGCCGCTCTCCAGCTTCGGCATCACCACGATCGACGGTGAGGAATGGTATGAATTGTTCGGCTCGCTGTCAGCACGCTCGCCGGCCGAGACGGTGGTCGAGGAAGTCGCGATTCTGGCTGCCAATGCCGTCGATGCGGCGCACATGATTGAAGAATGGAAAAGCGGGGAGATTGCAGCGTGAGCACCTGGGGAAAGATTTTCACCGCCATTCGCGGCGGCATCAACGAGGCAGCGGAAGCGGCGGCCGACAGCCAGTCCATGCGCATTCTTGATCAAGAAATCCGCGACGCCGAACAGTCGCTGCGTGCGGCGCGATCCGATCTGGCCGGCATTATGGCGGCCAACAAGAGCGTGATGCGCCGACTTGACGAAAACCGCGCCAAGGAGACCAAGGATACCGACAGCGCTCGCGCCGCGATCTCCGCGGGCCGCACGGATCTGGCTCAGGGTCTCGCTCAGCGTATCGCCAGTATCCGTGGCGAAGTGCAGCGCGATCAGGAAGAGCTTGATCGGCTGCTGCCCCGCCAGCAGCAGATGCTGCGCACGATCCAGGAGACCGAAGCGCGCATTGCTCAGATGAAGCGTGAGGTGGAGAATGTCAAAGCCAACGAGTCGCTGCTGCGCGCTCAGTCGGCGATTGCCCATAGCCAGTCGGGCATCAATACCCGTCTCGGTAGCGCCGTCGAAAGTCTCGAACGCATCAAGAAACGCCAGGAAATCACTGCCGGCCGCATCGAAGCCGGTGCTGAACTGGCCGCGCTGGAAAATGGCAACGACCTCGATCGTCAACTGCGCGAAGCCGGCATCGGCGGTTCGAGCCACTCGGCCGACGACGTTCTTGCACAGCTGATGGCACCGAAACATTCAGTCGAGCCCATCTTGCTGCCAGCGCCGACCAGCAAAAAAGACTGACAATCCCAGGAGCGGCAGCCCTGCCTGCCATTCCCGCGCGCTTACGGAATTGGAGCGCCGCGACCCAGCCTCTTAAAGCGGTGGGGATCGCGGCATTTCAATCCGCTGCAAGCTGCCCTTGGCAGGCAGTGCCATCGCCGCCTGCCCGCTTGTTTGGCGCCGGCAGCGAGAAAAGGCACGGTTCCGCGGCCGATACGCCGGATACGCCCGTCAGATCTTGAAATTCATCGCGACACATGACATATAAAAAGCGACAGATGACGTAGGAGAAAGATCATGGCCGTCGCAGCAAAAGCACCTGCTTCAGCGGCAGGCGGTGGTGAACTGCAAAAAATAGAGGCATTGCTCGGCGGCTCGCGCATTCTGTCGCGCAGCCTGACCAATGCTCTCGACGCCCATGAGCTACTCCTGCACGGCCTGCCTGCAACGGCGCTGGATCATCTTGTAGGTACTCTCGTCGTCCTCGGCAAGAACGAGTCCCTCGAAAAGGCGGTGGGCATGAGCTTGCGCACCTGGCAGCGGCGGAAGGATACGCCTTCCAAGCCGCTCAGCCAGGAACAGAGCGGCCGCGCGTGGAAATTCGCCGAGATTCTCGCAAAGGCAACGGATATCTTCGGATCGCAGGCGGAAGCCGAACAATGGCTGGAGCGTCCGGCGGTCGGACTTGAGCAGCGCCGCCCGATCGATCTTCTCGGGACGCCCGCCGGCGTCGAGCTTGTCGAAGATCATCTCGATCGCATGGAATACGGCGTCTATGCATGACCCTTTTGCCGATCGCGCTCGGCGGGGCCGAGCTGGTCGCGTGGCGGCTCGATCAGGCCGTCCATGCGCCGACTTGGGATAGCGGAGAAGGCGCCTATCGGGTTGGCGGCCGCTGGAACAGCAAGGGGGTTCGCGCGGTCTACTGCTCGCTCGATCCCGCGACGGCGATCCTTGAAGTCGCGGTCCACAAGGGGTTTCGGGCTCTCGACACGGTGGCGCATATAATGACAGCAGCCGTCATTGCCGATGCCGGCGATATCCATGTTGTCGATCCGGGAAGCGTGCCCAATCCCAACTGGCTGCGCCCGGGCATTCCCAGCGCCGGGCAGCAAGCCTTCGGAGACGATTTGCTTCGACAGCATCGTTTCGTGGCGATCCCCAGCGCGGTCTCGCGGCATAGCTGGAACCTGATTTTTCTGGCAGGCGGCGCAACGGGCGCCTATGCGCTGAAGTTCCAGGAGAAGTTTGCCCTCGATACACGGCTGCATCCACCCACGTCATGAACGTCTTGGAGCCACGGGGATAGTTGGAAGGGACCGAATCTCAATGTCAAATATTGACATCGCGACCCGGATACAGAACAATTTCAGGAATTTGATAAGGAGGGTGCTACATGACCAGCAGCCTGCATGTAAGCTTGCCCGATGAAATGCGCGCCTTCGTCGATATGCGCGCCAACGGGAAGAGCCAGTACACGACGCCGAGCGAATATGTACGCGCCCTTATTCGCGAAGATATGGCACGCGAAGAAGATCGCCGCTATGCCATCCGCTCGCTGCTGCGGGCGGAAGAGGAATTCCGGCGCGGAGAGACGCTGCCCCTTTCTGCTCTGGATGCTATCGATGCGGAGCTGGATGAAGAACTGCGCTAGTGGCTCCTCGCGTTCTCATCCTGCCGACCGCCCTTGATAACTACCGTCTGGCAGTCCGCGAAACGGCGCGAAAATGGTCCACCGAACAGGCGAAAGCCTATGGCCGCTTGCTGCGGGCGCGATTTGAAGGCATCCCCGAAGCCTATGTCCGCGTAAGGATAAAGAAAGACGAGCGCGCCGGGAATTCGCTCTTCCGGCTCCACAAGATAGAGCACCATTACGCCGTATACATCGTCGTTGACGACTCAACCTTCATCATTGCCGCGGTCTTGCATGAGCGGATGGATATTCCCGCACAGCTGAGGACAATCGAACGATTGTCCGACAGAGAGTATGAAGCGTTGATGGGACATCCTCGGCCGAAGTCCTGAGGACGGTCGGCCGCGATCACCGGCGGCGCGGCGGCAGATCGAGCAGCAAGCCGCGTTAGATAGGCGAGAGGCGTCCGGTTGCCGGAGCGGATAATCGATGCGCAAACGCAGCACGCCATAAAAATGCTCGATCCGCCAAGTCGGCTATTCTCACGGCCTCCTAAAGCGTGTCGCGATCTTTCAGATTCGCTTGTCGCGCTTTAGCTCTTTGTTTTTACGCATGTCGTTGTCGCAAAACCGCTGCACACTTTTGCGCGACATGCTTTAGTTGACACCGAGAAATTGCTTCAACTCCGCTGTCTGCGGATTGGCAAAGACGTCCTCCGGCGGGCCGGCTTCGTGGACTCGGCCCTGGTGCATGAAGACGACGCGGTTGCAGACGTCGCGGGCGAACTTCATCTCGTGCGTCACCATCAGGAGGGTCATTCCCTCGGCGGCGAGTTCGCGCACGACGGCCAGAACTTCGGCGACCAGTTCCGGATCGAGCGCGGAGGTGATTTCGTCGCAGAGAAGTGCTGTCGGTTGCATGGCCAGCGCGCGGGCGATGGCGACACGCTGCTGCTGGCCGCCCGAGAGCTCGTCCGGATAGGCGTCGAACCTGTGACCCAGCCCTACCCGCTCCAGCATCTTGCGGGCGGTGGCCTCGGCTTCGGCTTTCGGGGTCTTCTTGACCACGGTCTGCGACAGCATGACGTTGCCGCCGACGGTCAGGTGCGGAAAGAGGTTGAACTGCTGAAAGATCATGCCGACCTTGAGGCGCAGTGCCTTCAGATGGACTTCGTCATCAAGGAGCTGCGCGCCGGCCACGGAGATGGAGCCGTCAGTGATGGTCTCCAGGCCGTTGATGCAGCGAAGCAGTGTCGATTTGCCCGAACCGCTCTTGCCGATGATGGCGATGACCTCGCCGGCCTCCACATCGAGATTGATGCCTTTCAGCACCTCGGTGGTGCCAAAGCTCTTGCGGACTTCAGTGATTTCGATGAGCGACATTGAGCTTCCTTTCCAGGATCTGGCTGCTTTTTGACAAAGGCCAGCAAAGGGCGAAGTAGATGAGAGCGACGAGCCCGTAGACGGTGAAGGGCTGGAAAGTGGCATTGGTGACGACCGTGCCGGCTTTCGACAATTCGACGAAACCGATGATCGAGGTCAGCGCCGTTCCCTTGACGATTTGAACGGAGAAACCGACCGTCGGCGGTATGGCGACCCTCAGCGCCTGCGGGAGGATGACGTAGCGCATCTGCTGCAACCGGCCCATGCCGAGGCTGGCGGAGGCTTCCCATTGACCCCGCGCGACCGCTTCGACGCAGCCTCGCCAGATTTCGGCGAGAAAGGCGGCACTCCACAGGGTGAGCGCCAATCCCGCAGCAAGCCAGGCCGGTACGTCGATCCCGAAGAGGCCGAGACCGAAAAATGCGATGAAGAGCTGCATCAGCAGCGGCGTGCCCTGGAAGAGCTCGATGTAATATTTCGCGAGTGCCTTGAATGCCTTGCGCTTGCTGATGCGCAGGAACAGCAGCCCCAGTCCGACTGCGCCGCCGCCGATGAACGAGACGAGCGAAAGCAGGATCGTCCAGCGGGTGGCGAGCAGCAGGTTGCGCAGGATGTCCCAGAGTGTGAACTCGATCATCGTGCTGCTCTCCTCGGGAAAATGAACCCGCCGACCATCCCCAGCAGCTGCCGGAGCAGGATCGCCAGCACAAGATAGATGGCTGTCGAAACGATGTAGGCCTCGAAGGCGCGGAAGGTTCGCGATTGTATGAAGTTTGCGGCAAAGGTCAGATCCTCGGCGGCGATCTGCGAGACGACCGATGAGCCGAGCATGACGATGACCACTTGCGACGACAGCGCCGGCCAGATGCGCTGCAGGGATGGCACGAGAACGACATGCCGGAAGGTTTCGAAGCGCGTCATGGCAAGGCTCTCGCCTGCCTCGAACTGGCCTTTCGGGGTTGCCTGGATGCCCGCGCGGATGATTTCGCAGCTATAGGCGCCGAGGTTGACGACCATCGCGAGGTTCGCAGCCGTCAGCTCGGAAAGCTGGAGGCCGAGCGACGGCAGGCCGAAAAAGATGAAAAAGAGCTGGATCAGGAACGGCGTGTTGCGGATCAGCTCGACATAGGTCGCCACGACAGGCTTCAGCCAGGTCGGGCCGAGTGCACGCACCCAGGCACAGAAGGTGCCGAGCGATATGCCGAGCACTCCGCCGATCGCGATAAGCTCCAGCGTGACCAATATGCCCTTGATGATCTCAGGATAATATTCAAGCAGCCAGCCGAATTCGAAATGGTAACTCAAGGAATTGTCCCCTCTTGTGGCGACGGAGCGTCATGTCATCCCGCTCGCGGGCGCGGGATGACATCCGTGAGACCGGTCCTTAGAGATCCGACGGAAGATCGGCGCCGAGCCACTTCTGCGATATGGCGTTCAGCGCGCCATCGGTTTTTGCGGCGGCGACAATGCCGTTCACCTTCTCCAGAAGAGCTGCCTGTTCCTTGTTGAGACCGATGTAGCAGGGCGAGTTCTTGATAAGGAATTTCATCTCAGGGCGCTTGGGAGGATTTTTGGCGAGGATCGCAGCGGCCACGACGTTGCCGGTAGCGATGGTGTCGACCTGGCCGGACAGAAAGGCCGAGATGGTGCCATTATTGTCCTCGTAGCGCTTGATCGTCGCGTCGGCCGGCGCGATCTTCGTCAGCTCGAGATCCTCCACGGCGCCGCGCGTGACGCCGATGCTCTTGCCGGCGAGATCTTCCACCTTGGCGATCGAAAGATCGGCCGGTGCGAACACGCCGTTGAAGAAGGGTGCGTAGGCGGTGGTGAAATCGATCACCTTTTCGCGCTCCGCATTCTTTCCGAGGCTTGATATGACCAGATCGACTTTGTTCGTCTGCAGATAGGGAACGCGGTTGGCGCTGGTGACCGGCACGAGTTCGGTCTTGACGCCCAGCTTTTCGGCAATGAGATTGGCCACATCGATATCGTAGCCCATCGGCGCCATATCGGTACCGACGCTGCCGAAGGGCGGGAAATCCTGCGGGACTGCGACCCGCAGCGTACCGCGCGCCGTGATGTCGGCGAGAGCGTCGGCATAAGACGCGGAGCCGAAGCCGAAGGTTGCAGCCAGGGTCGCCATGGCGAAGAAGACTCGTCTTGTCAGCATAGTTTAATTGCTCCTTTGGATGTGTGGTTTCTGGGGTCTGACAGTTTGGGCGGAGGATACGGTCTTGGGAGGAAGTGACAGGGAACTGCGCAGTTCCGAGAGCGGGTCCGGGCGTGTGGTGAGGTCGAGGCCCGTTTCCACTTCGTCCAGATGTTCGATGGAGAGTTCTGCGGCTCTGACGAAATCGCCCGCTTGCATGGCCCCGAAGATCCGGCAATGCCCGTCATGGGACTGTGCGGCATGAAATTCAGACTGATAGAGCATCGAAATGAGGATCGTCCGCGCGGTGAGATCGCGGAGGATGTCGACGATGATGGCGTTACCGCTCAATTCTGCGATGCGGATGTGGAAATCGCCCATCAAATAGGTCAGGCGCTGGCGGTCGCCCGCAGCCATTGCGCTTTTTTCCTCGTTCAAATGCGCGTCGAGCGCTTCGCGTCCCTCGTCCGTCAATACGCGCATGCTGCGCAGCAATCCGGCCTCGATGACGCGCCGTGCCTCATAGACTGCGGTCGCCTCTTCAGCGGACGGCTCGACAACAAACCAGCCTCGTCTCGGACTGACATGCACGATGCCGCGTGTTTCCAGGCGCATCATGGCTTCGCGGACGCGGGTTCGAGACACACCGAAGAGCGCCGCCAGCTGGTTTTCGCTGAGACGCGTCCCAGGCCGAATTTTAGCTGAAAGAATCCCGGAAACGATCGTTTCCTCGATGGTCTTCTGCGTGCTCTCAGATGTGTGGCTATCTTGCATACAAGACAGGAAAGCAAAGCTCGTGCCAAAATCCTGCGTACAGGATTTCCAAGATGTCTCGGATCCCTCCCGCTGGAATTTGCACACTGGAAATGCAGACTGAGCGCAAATTGAGCGAGTCCGCAATTCCTTGGAAACTCCTCAGCGTCGGTCGCGCCGGGCAAAGCCCTTCCCTATCGAAAAGTTGCTTGCCGCTAGACCGCTTCGGCTTATATAGTCATAATAGTCATAATAGTCATAATAGTCACTATAGTCAGGATAGAGCGAATGCAGCCATCACGACCAGAGGATAAAAGTTGGACCGTCGCCAGTGCGAAGGCCAAGCTGTCTGAGGTTATCGAACGCGCACAAGCAACGCCGCAAACGATCATGCGCAACGGTAAACCGAGCGTCGTCGTCGTTTCGGCCGAGGAATGGCAGCGGAAGACCGCGCGCAAGGGCACCCTTGCAGAGTTTCTGATGCAATCGCCGCTGCGTGGCGCCGATCTGGACCTCGAACGACAGCGCGACGAACCGCGTGATCTCCAGCTGTGAGACTTCTGCTGGACACCAATGTGCTTTCCGAGGTGACAAGGCCGCGTCCCGATGCACGTGTCCTACAATGGCTGGACAGTCTCGACGAGGATCGCTCATTCATCAGCATCGTATCGATCGCGGAGATCCGGCGTGGTGTTGCATTGATGGAAAGCGGGCGGAAGCGCGACGCGCTGGCTGAATGGCTTGCCCAGGATCTGCCGCAGCGCTTCGAGCAGCGCGTCATTCCCGTGGACCAGCCGGTTGCGATAGCCTGGGGCGACTTGACGGGGCTCGCAGAGCGAAGCGGACGCGGCTTGTCGTCAATGGACGGCCTGATTGCCGCCACCGCGATTGCTCACGATCTCACTCTCGCCACGCGCAATATAAAGGATTTCGAGGGCTTGGGGATCGAACTTGTCGACCCTTGGACCGAGCGCCCGTGACGATCCGCAGAGCGGACGGTCATGGGATCTTTCTTTTCGCCTAATTGAAACTCGAGGTTTTGAGGAATTCCGCCAGTCGTTCGGTCTTCGGATGCACGAACATGTGCTTCGGATCGCCCTCTTCGCAGATAATGCCCTGGTTCATGAAGATGACGCGTGACGAAACGTCATAGGCGAAGCGCATCTCGTGGGTGACGAGCAGCATGGTCATGCCGTCGGCGGCAAGCCCCTTGATGACCTGGAGCACTTCGCCCACCAGCTCAGGGTCGAGCGCGGAGGTCACTTCATCGAAGAGCATCAGTCTCGGCGACATGGCGATGGCGCGGGCGATCGCGACGCGCTGCTGCTGACCACCGGAAAGCTGCCCGGGATAATGGTTCGAGCGGGCGGAAAGGCCAACACGATCGAGCCATTTTTCCGCGATGGCGCGGGCATCCGGCTTCGCCATTTTCTTCACCTTGACGAGGCCGAGCATGACGTTTTCAGCGGCACTCATATGCGGGAAGAGATTGAACTGCTGGAACGCCATGCCGGTCAGCGCGCGCTGGCGCGCAATCTCCTTCTCGCTCTTGCGGCGCCGCGTCGCGCCTTCGGCGCGGTAGCCGATCTCCTCGCCATCGAGGCTGATCGTGCCGCCCTGGAATTCCTCGAGCATATTGATGCAGCGCAGCAAGGTGGTCTTTCCGGAGCCAGACGAGCCGATGATGGAAATGACTTCGCCCTCCTCAACGGCGCAATCGACGCCCTTGAGGACTTCGTGGATGCCGTAAGTCTTGCGCAGACCCTGGATGTCGAGAATGGTCTTGGCCATCGGGGGAACTCCTCAGGACGGCAGGGCGGTCTTGCGCTCGACATATTTGCCGAAGTGCTCGATGCCGTAGTTGATGATGAAATAGAGACCACCGGCCAGGAAATAGAACTGGAGGCTCATGAAATTGCGGGAGATGATCTCCTGCGTGCGCAGGAGAAGCTCGGCGACGCCGATGACGGAGAGCAGCGTCGAGGCCTTCACCATTTCGGCCGCCGTATTCACCCAGGCCGGCAGGCACTGGCGCATGGCCTGCGGCCACAACACCGAGGTGAAGGTCTGGGTAAAGGTCAGGCCGATCGCCTTAGCGGCTTCGGTCTGCCCCTTCGGGATCGCCTGAAGTGCCCCGCGCACGATTTCGCCGACATGGGAGGAGCAGAAGATGGCAAGGGCGAGCACGCCGGCCGAGAACGGTCCGAGATCGAGGCCAACAGCGGCGGAGACATAGTAGCTCGCCAGCACCAGCACGAGCACCGGCGTGCCGCGGATGATATCCGTATAGGCGCGCACGGCCAGACGCAAAACAACGCCGCCATAGACGAGCGCCAAACCGACGAAAACGCCGAGTATGGAACCCGCGAGGATGGCCAGCAGGGAGATCGACACGGTCACGCCGATGCCGTTCATGATGACGTATCGGGCGATCCAGAGTTGTTCGAGAAAGGTGTGGGACATCAGGTCTATCTCGGCAGGGCCAGACGGCGCTCGACGAAGCGCATCATGGCGGCGATGAGGAAACAGGTCGCGACATAGAGCGCGGATGTCACCATCCAGGTCTCTATGACACGGAAGCTCTCGACATTGATCTTGCGGGCGGCAAAGGTCAGTTCCGGCACGGCGATGGCGGCGGCAAGCGAGGTGTCCTTGAAGAGCGAGATGATCGTCGAGGACAGCGATGGCAGCACGTTGCGCAGCATCAGCGGAGCGATGATGGAGCTGCGGATCTGCATCCCCGTAAGGCCGATGGCAAGCCCCGCTTCCGTCAACCCTCTCGGAATAGACAGCAGCCCGGCGCGGAACACCTCGGCCAGATAGGCGCCGGAATAAAGCGACAGAACCAAGACGAAGCTTTTTATCTTGTCGAGGCGCACGCCCATCTGCGGCAGCGCGAAAAAGACGAAAAGCACTAGGACGAGAATCGGCAGGTTGCGAATGACAGTGACATAGACCCGTGCCGGCACGACTGCAAAACGGCTCTTGGAGGTCAGCGCGAAGGCCACGACAAGGCCGATCGCGGCCCCGATCAGGATCGAGATCACCGCAAGGCCGAGACTGAGCGCGAGCCCGCTCAAAAGAAAATCGAAGTTGCGCCAGACGGCAGCGAAATTCAACGTGTAACCCATACGGGCCGCCCTTTCAGACCAGAGCATGATGCCGAAAAGTGCGAGCGGTTTTCGGCATCATGCTCTCACTCTTTAAATGCAGAGCGGGAAATATGTCCCGCTCTGCATGGCTGTTACTTGAACTCGACCGGGAAGCCGATCTGCGGCGGCGTCAGATCTTTGCCGAACCAGGTCTTGAAGGACTTGGCGTAAAAGTCGAATTCAACGCCGGTCATGGCTTCGTGCAGGGCGGTGTTGACGAAATTCAGCCAGTCCTGATCGCCGCGCTTGACGCCGCAGGCGTAGGTCTGCGGGTTCCAGCCGTAGCCGGCATCTTTATAGCGGCCCGGGTTCTGCGTCATGTACCAGGCGAGCGACGACTGGTCCGTGGCGACTGCATCGGCGCGTCCCGATTCCAGCGCCTGATAGATCAGGTCGACGGAATCGTATTGGTCGACGGTCGCCTCCGGCAAGGCCGCATGCACCATCGCCTCGGCGTAGACGTTCTGGAGAACCGAGATGGTGACGGAGGAGCCGGCCGCCTTGAGGGTGGCGTAGTCGGCATATTTGCCATCCGCCTTGAGCATCAGGCCGACACCCTCGCGATAATAAGGAATGGTGAAGGCAACCTGCTGGGCGCGTTCGCCGGTAACGGTCATGAACTGGCAGGTGATGTCGACTTTGTCGGTGGTGATGTTCGGGATGCGGGCGTCGGAGGACTGGTTCACATACTCGATCTTCTCAGGATCGCCGAAGAGCGCCTTGGCGATGATGTGGCCCATGTCGACGTCGAATCCCTGAAGCTTGTCGTCGGCGCTCTTGAAGTGCCAAGGCGCATTGGTGCTGCCCGTGCCGAGGACGAGATGGCCGCGGGCCAGCACTTCATCGAGCTTGCTGCCTTCGGCCAGCGCAGGCGTGGACAACAGAGCGGCGACAGCCAGCGACATCACGCCGGTGCGAAAGGAAATGGTCATGGCGTTCCCCTTATGGATTGTTCCTATTGTTCCAGTATACTGGACGCATGTCTGTTTTACTGGAATAATGCTATGAAGTGCCATCAGGGATGAATTGTCAATGGGTCATGCTGAAAAAACGCGCAGTGGTACGCGTGGCGATTTTTTCGGCAGTGCAGCATTGTTCTGTTGTTTAGAGGCTCAACATCATGCCCTTCCCGCTCAGCGCCCTCAGGCCATGCCGAGGGCGAAAGATGCGGTCTTCAGAGTGGCCGGCCTTATGCGTTTGCGTTTTCGGTCGCAGCGCGGATCAGTGAGGCAGCCGCCTCGCCCGCGGCTTCCATATAGGTCGGGTCGCGATGCAACAGAACGACGCCGAACGAGCCATCGAGCAGCAGGACGATCTGCCGGGCGAGTTGCGGCGCTTCCGCCTTGATTCCGGCCGCCTCGAACGTCACCCGTAGCCAGGCCTCGACCCTCTTCTTGTGTTCAATCCCGACTCTCATGGCTGGATGGCCAGGCATATTGGCGAGTTCCGCAGAAGTGCGCAGGAAGCCGCAGCCCTTCCATTTCCGATGGCGGGCCGCGCGGGCAAGATTGCGAAAGATGCCTAGCACCGTTTGAACAGAGCGAGGTTGGGCTGGTCGCGCGCCTCCAGAGGGGCGAAGTACGAACGACTTTCAGAGCCGTCGGTGCGGCAGGGTGACGATCCGCCCGCGCAAACGAAGACCTGGATCTCGGCGCATCGTTGAAACGGAACTGTTCGAGAAGCTCGAAGAGCGCGGCAGTGATGTCAGTTGCAATCTTGATGACCTTGACCAGCTTGCGATGATCGGACGGGTCGTGACGACGCGCGCCTCCGACGTGACATCGTTAGGATCGAGCCCCTTCGCCTCGAGCATGAAGGAACAGATGATCGTCGGCCAGGAATTCGCTGGCCGTGGTCGTCGCCTTCGAGATATCGGATCTTGTCCTGCTTGCAGTAGGTTGCATAGTCGTCGACGACGGACTCGACATGGCCTGCAGCGGAACGGTCGCGTCACATTGCTGTCGAAGTTGATGGCTTCGGCGACTAGCCAGTCATCATCGAGGCTGTTGAAATAGCTTCGAGTCCGAGCATCGCTTTCCAGGATTTTTCGAATGCGCTTTAGGCGGCGCCGACGCCTGCGGCAAAGATGGCAATGCAGCGGCGAAGATGGGCAAACAGTTGAGCCCGATCGGGCCAGGCCCGCGCGCGCCCTTCCGGCGGACCCATGCCGCCGAGGATCATATCCATCAGCATCCGGGCTCCGCTCGCCGTATCGTCCAGCGTCAATCTGCCTTCCGACCGGCGTTCGCTCAGCCAGTCGGCGAGATGCTGGCGGCTGGCAAGCATGCCTTCGCGCTGCAGGATATCGACAAGTTCCGGAAATTGCGCCGCTTCGCGAAAGACGAGCTGCAGGAAGCCGGTGCGATCGACATCCTTGTCCTCGTCCATATCGATCATGAAGATACGTTCGAGGCTCGCGGCGATCGAGATATCTTCAACAGGCCTGGGCAGATCGAGCATCAGGCGTCGATGCGCGCCGACCACGGCAGCAAACAACTCTTCCTTGCTCTCAAACAGCTTATAGAGCGTCTGCTTCGAAACGCCCGCCTCGGAGGCGACGATCGCGGTCGTGCTTCCGGCGTAACCGTATTTGACGAAAACGCGCCCGGCGACTTCAACGATATGCGCCCGCTTGTCCTCGTCGCTGGAAACTTTCGGCCGGCCCCGCTTGCGCGGCTCAGCCGCAGGCTCGTCGACACAATCCATGATGGTCTAGACCGCTCTGCCGAAATGCGTAGCGACGACCTGAGAACGTAGACTACGATTTCTGAGGGATAGTGTTCTCGGTTGTGGCATTAGTGATTTAGCTAATCAGTTCCGCAATGTGCATTGCGTCCCCGCCTCCCTAGCGATGGAGCGCTTATGACGACCATTTCCACTGCAACATCAGTCACTTCCTATTCCTATAGCAAGCGCCCGACATCCGCGTCCCAGGACATCTTATCCTCTAATACGGTTTCGTCGGCAAAAGCAACCAAAAGCGGGCTGCTCGACGGAGAGACGTCGAGCAGCGCCGATCCGATATGACGTTGATATCGAGAAAGATCAAAGTTCGATGCCCTTGTGTGCCCGCCTGTCCTCTTTGATAATTGATTCAAGGTCGATATCCGTGGCACTTTGCTGCAGAAGACGAGCATAGAAGGTCGTGGCTGCCTCGCGGCCGGCTTCCCGTATTTCATACGATTCCAGAGCCCGCTCAACGATGTCAGCTGTTGAGCGATTTTCGCGCCGGGCAAGCCGATGCGCAAGATCGCGTGCCTTCGCACTGCGCGCGGAAAGTCGAGGTTCAGCCATGTCGGTCTCCTTTCACCTGTATACAGCATCAGTCAGCCATCAACATGGCAACTGATGGCTTGATACCACAAGTATTCAGGGTCCTGATTTTGTTCCGATGTCTAAAAGAATTAACCATATCTCAGTGGTCTTACGAAATAATGCCATACGTAGATCAGGCATCTCGAAGCAGAGAGGCCAAAAGTTATTTGGAGACAGTCTTGGCACTTACCATTGCTCGTAGTCTAGTGGCGTTTGGTGTCGCCGTTTCAGCCGGCCTTTTCATGTCGATCGGTTTGCAGCAATCGGCGCTCGAACGGCTGAAAGTCAACGGGCCGGTTTACGAGCAGGTCGTCTACGGCAAGGATTTGATCGCCGATATTCTGCCGCCGCCACTGTTTGTGGTCGAATCCTACATGCTGTCCTTCGAGGCGAGCAAATTTCCGGAGCTCACAGAAACCAATCTTGCCAAGATCGCAAATCTCAAGGCCGCTTACGACGACCGCCGCGCCTATTGGAAAACCACCCGCCTGCCGCAGGCTTTGAAGGACGAACTTGAAAACGATGTCATCGCCAAGGGCGATACATTCTGGGGGGTGATGAACCGTGAGATCATCCCGGCCCTGAATGCCAAGGATGAAGACAAGGCGCATGGTGCGATCGAGCAGCTGCGCGTCGCCTTTCATTCGCACCAGGACGCGGTCGAGAAACTCGTTGCCAATTCCGACGCCTTCCTGAAGGGCGAGGAGCGTAATGCAGCCTCGGAGATCGTCACCTGGACGATCTATGCGGGTGCTGCGGGCCTCGGATCGTTCGGGCTGTTGCTGGTGGGGCTTTATCTCCTGCGTCACCGAGCAATCGTGCCGCTTGATGGCATGAAGGCCTATATGGGCAACCTTGCCGAAGGCGACTTTTCGACCGAAGTTCCCTACGCCAACCGGTCCGACGAGATCGGAGCCATGTCCAAGGCCGTGGCGGTATTCCGCCGCAACGCGCTCGAGCGGCAGCAGGCGCAGAGGCGCGAGACCGCACTACGCGATGCGGAATTTGAGCGCGAACGCAGCCAGCTGGCCGAAAGGGCAGCCGAGGAGCAGATCCGCGAAACGGTGATCGATCGGCTGACATACGGCCTGGAACAGCTATCGACCGGCAATCTCGATTGCCGGATCACGACGCCGTTCGCCACCGCCTACGAGACTTTGCGCGCCAAGTTCAACGACAGTATGGACGCGCTTTGCGCGTCGATGGCGGAGATCGCCCAGACCTCCAAGCAAGTGGGCAGTTCCTCGGCCGGCATCACCGATGCAGCCGACAGCCTTGCCTCGCGCACGGAACAGCAGGCCGCGATGCTCGAAGAGGCCACAGCCGCGCTCGATGAAATGAATGTCAAAGCCAAAGACGCCTCCGACCATGCCGGCAGGGCGACAGGCATGATGGCTCAGACCCGCACCAGCGCCGAACATTCGGCGGCCGTCGTTCGCGAAGCAATCGCCGCCATGGAAAGGATCGAAGGCTCGTCCTCTCAGATTGGCGCCATCGTCAATGTCATCGATGAAATCGCCTTCCAGACCAATCTTCTGGCGCTCAATGCCGGGGTTGAAGCCGCTCGTGCGGGCGAAGCAGGCAAGGGTTTCGCCGTGGTGGCGCAGGAAGTGCGCGAGCTCGCCTTGCGCTCGGCCAACGCCGCCAAGGAGATCAGAGCACTGATTTCCACCTCCTCGTCCCAGGTCTCCACCGGGGTGCAGCTTGTCAACCGCACCGGCAAGGCGCTGCTGGAAATCGAAGGGCAGGTCGAGCAAGTTGCCGGCCTGATCGCCCGCATCGTTTCGGTGTCCTCCGAGCAGGCGGTGGCGATCGGCGAGATCAACGCCTCCGTCAACGCGCTTGATCAGGTCACGCAACGCAACGCAGCCATGGCCGTCGAAACCGCCTCAGCCTGCCGGGCGCTCGGCAGCCAAACGCAGACGCTGGAAGGGGTCGTCAACCGCTTTCAGGTCGATGCGGGAGCCAGCACGTCCAGATCACAGAAAGCTGCTTGAGGTGTGATCAGCAGTCTGATCCCGCCTCTGCCTGTCCGATCACCTAGAGCATGATGCCGAAAAGTGTGCGCGGTTTTCGGCATCATGCTCTAACCATTTAATTTAGAACAGGATTCAGATCTTAGGTCGACCCGGCCTAAAATCATCCTGTTCTAGCCGTCAACGATCGCCACGACGGCAACGCAGTCACCAGCCTTGACCAGCCCTGGGAAATGCCGGGCACAGAGAATGCCGTTCATGCCGGCGCGGATCTCGCGGGGGGCCACCCCGGTCCGCCCGGTCGGATAGATGCGAGCAATGACCGCATCGTCGGTGACGGCTTCACCGAGATCGATGACAGGTTCGATCAGCCCGCCCTCCTCTGCGAAAGAGAAGCAGCGACCGTCCGGCATGTCGAGCCAGGTCGTCGGACCGGGATCGACTGCGCCCGCGACGATCCCGGCGTGGCGCAGCACGTTCATGGTGCCGCGCTTGGCAATCGCCGCACTTTTGGCCGTGGCGGTGCCGCCGCCGCCGAGTTCCGTGGTGATGAAGATCTTGCCCATCTCTTCGGCAGCGGTGTCGTACATGCCGACCGCATCGATCTCCAGCATCTTCATCGAATAGGGAGCGGCAAACGCCCTGACGAATTCGAAGGCTTTTTCCTGCTGTTGCTTGTTCGGCAGGATGTGGGCTGCGCAGAACGGCAGAAAATCGAGCGTCTTGCCGCCGGAATGGAAGTCGAGAACGAGATCCGCCATCGGCAAAAGCACGCGGCTGAAATAGTCGGCGATCTTCTCGGTCACCGTGCCGTCCGGCCGGCCCGGGAAGCTGCGGTTCATGTTGCCCCTGTCGATCGGCGAGGTCCTGGTTCCCGCCAGGAATGCCGGATAATTCATGGCCGGCACGATGATGATAGTGCCCCTCACCTCTTCGGCCTTCAGCGAGCGGGCAAGATCGAAGAGTGCGATCGGTCCTTCATACTCGTCGCCGTGATTGCCGCCGGTCAAAAGGGCCGTTGGTCCCTTGCCGTTTCGGACGACCGTTATCGGCACCATCACCGATCCCCAGGCGGAATCGTCGCGGCTGTAAGGCAGGCGCAGGAATCCGTGCTGGATGCCCTCGGCGGCGAAATTGACCGTCGCGCTGATCGGCGACGGCCGCAAGCCAATCTCTGTCATGACAGCCTCAATCCTTGACCATCAGTCTGCGCGGCACGTTCGCGAAACACTCGACGCCGCTGTCGGTGATGAGGATGCTCTCGGTCGTCTCGAAACCCATGTCGTCGAGCCAGAGACCGGTCATGAAATGGAAGGTCATGCCGGGCTTCAGTTCCGTCCGGTCGCCCGGCCGCAGGCTCATGGTGCGCTCGCCCCAGTCCGGCGGATAGGAAAGGCCGATCGGATAGCCGGTGCGGTTATCCTTGACGATGCCGTATTTCTTCAGCACCGCAAAGAAGGCGTTGGCGATATCCTCGCAGGTATTGCCGGGTCTGGCGACGGCAAGACCGGCTTCCATGCCCTCCAGCGTCGCCTTTTCGGCATCGAGAAAGGCCTGTGTCGGTTTGCCGAGGAAGACGGTGCGCGACAGTGGCAGATGATAGCGGTTGTAGCAGCCGGCGATCTCGAAGAATGTGCCCTCGCCCTTCTTCATCGGCCGGTCGTCCCAGGTCAGGTGCGGTGCGGACGCTTCGACGCCGGACGGCAGCAGCGGCACGATCGCCGGATAATCGCCGCCGATGCCGTCGACGCCACGGGTGCCCGCATCGTAGATTTCCGCGACCAGATCACACTTGCGCATACCGACCTCGATCTTGTCGAAGATGCGGGCGTGCATCGCTTCGACGATACGGGCGGCATTCCGCATATAGCCGATCTCGGTCTCGCTCTTGACGGCTCGCTGCCAGTTGACGAGGGCGGTCGCGTCGACGAAACGCGCATTCGGCAAGTGCTTCTGCAGCGCCGCAAAGGCCGCCGCCGAAAACCAGTAATTGTCCATCTCGACGCCGATCGTGAGCTTGCCGAAGTCGCGCTCGATCAGGATGCCCGAGAGGTAGTCCATGGGGTGGCGCTCGGTCGACTGCACATAGTGATCGGGATAACCGACGATGTTGTCGTGCTTCAGATAGGTAGTGAACTTGGCGCCATTGGCATCCTGGCCGCGGCCGAACCAGATCGGCTCGCCCTGCGGCGGCACGATCACCGCCTGGTGCACGTAGAAGGACCAGCCGTCATAGCCGGTCAGCCAGGCCATGTTCGACGGGTCGCTGACAACAAGCAGGTCTACGCCCTTCGTCTCCATGGCACGCCGTGTCTTTTCCAGCCGCGCGGCATATTCGCCGAGCGAGAATTTGAGTTTGGGCTGGGTCATGTTTCTTCCCTTCTTTTCCGGCGCCGCGCCGGTCAGCTTTCGAACGTGGTCCCGGCATTTGCCGCGCCGGCACGGGCAAAGGCGAGCGTGGCGATGGCGGTGTCCTGGATGCCGGTCCCGGTCAGGTCCGCAATGGTGATTTGGTCGTTGCGCGTCCGCCCCGGCGTCCGACCGGCGACGATCTGGCCGAGCTCGGCAAAGACCGCATCGCCTGCGACCAGGCCGGCATCGATTGCGTGATGCAATTCGCCGAGGCGCCGCGTCTGCTTCAAGCTGTCGGCGACATAGACGTCGGCACCTGCGATGGCGGTCGGATCGATCTCATTCTTGTGCTCAGCATCCGAGCCCATGGCCGTCAGATGCTGTCCGGGTTCCAGCCACCCGGCCTCGATGATCGGGATTTCCGCCGGCGTGGTGGTGACGATGAGATCAGCGCCGCTCACCGCACCTTTGGCGTCCGATGTGGCGGTGATGGGAAAGCCGAGCTTTGCCGCCAGTTCCGCTGCCACGCTTTGCGCCTTGGCGGCATCGCGCGCCCAAATCCTCGCTTCGCGGATCGGCCGGACCAGCGTCAGTGCTTCGAGCTGCAGCCGCGCCTGCATGCCTGCACCGAAGATCGCGGCCACGGACGCATTTTCCCGCGACAGATGTTTTGCCGCCACAGCGCCGGCTGCTGCGGTGCGCACGTCGGTGAGATGGCCGTTGTCCAGCAGCAGCGCTTGCACCAGTCCGGTTCGGCTCGACAGCAGCACCATCATGCCGTTGGTGCTCGGCAGGCCGATCTTGGGATTGTCGAAGAAGCCGGGGCTGATCTTGATCGCGAAGCCCTCGATGCCGGGCACATAGGCGGTCTTTACATCGACTTCGCCCCGATATTCCGGAATGTCGAGTCGCAGGATCGGCGGCATGGCGACGGCCTTGGTCGCAAGCGCTGCGAAAGCGGCCTCGATGCAGGCGACAGCATCTCGGTCAAGCCCGATGATTTTTCTCAGTTCCGCTTCCGTCAGAATGATCATTCGGCTCATGGGCCCTCCTCGCGATAGAGCGGCTGAGTCCCGTTGATCACCCGAAGATGCTGTTCCATGTCGACATTCTGCCCGGACAGGATCGCGACGATAGGACCGTTCCCCACAATCTTCCCGGCACGAAGCGCTGCAATGCCGACCGCGCCAGCGCCTTCCACAACCTGGCGTTCGCAGGCATAGGCATGGCGCATGCCCGCGGCGATTTCCGCCTCCGTCAGCAGGATGATCTCGTCGAGAAGGTCGCGGCACATGGCAAAGGTCACGCGATTGTCGAGGCCGATGCCGCCGCCGAGCGAGTCGGCAAGGCTCGCCACTTCCTCCACCTGCACCGGCCGTCCGGCATCGAGGCTCGCCTTCATCGCGGCGCCCTTCTCCATCGTCAGGCCGATCACTTTGGTCGTCGGACTGATGCCTTTGACCGCGGCGGCAACGCCGGCCGCAAGGCCGCCGCCCGAAAGCGGCACCAGCACGGTGGCCGCCTCCGGCAAGGCTTCGATGATTTCGAGCCCCATCGTCCCCTGCCCGGCTACGACATCAGGATGGTCGAAGGGCGGCACCATCACCAGCCCCTCCTCGCGAACCAGCCGGTCGACCTCCTGCTGCGCCTCGTCCTGCGATGATCCAACGATGCGGACATCGGCCCCGAGGCGGCGGATTTCCGATACCTTGTTCTCCGGCACCAGCCGCGACATACAGATGGTCGCAACGGCGCCTTCCGCCTTTGCCGCATAGGCAAGCGCCCGGCCGTGATTTCCGGTCGAGGCCGCGACGACACCACGCGAGCGCTCGGCCGGCGACAAGGACAGCATCGCATTGGTCGCGCCGCGCAGCTTGAAGCTGCCGGTCGTCTGGTGATGCTCAAGCTTGAGATGGACCGGCGCGCCGGCCAATTCGCCAAGTGAAGCGGACTGCACCATCGGTGTGGCGAGCACACGGCCGGCAATCCGGCGCGCCGCTGCGCGGATATCCTCCAGCGAAACGGGCAAGGTGCTCACCATGATCTCAGCCTTCCCGATAGGGCTTGGTCATCAATTGACCGAGTTCGGGCCGCGCCCGATCATCGCCGCAAAGCCGCAGGCAAGCCCAGGCCGTCGCAAGATTGCTGGTAACGACCGGCTTGCCGATCGCAGCCTCGATCCGGGCCGCGACCTCTGCTGCCCGCACGGCCGTACAGGAGATAAACAGCGCATCGGACTGCGGCGCCAGCGCTTCGCGTGCGAAGGCGACGATCTCGTCCGGTGCGATCCGCGCCATTTCGCGGTCATCGGTGAGGCCGAGACAGGTGAAGCGGTCGATCGCAAAGCCGAGATCGGCGAAATAGTCCGCCATCGGCCGGCTGGTCTCGATCGTATAGGGCGTCAGCACCGAAATCCGTCTGGCGCCCAGCGCCTTCAGGCCGGTCACGGCGGCAGCCGTCGGCGTCACGACGGGCACGCCGGGCTTGGCCGCATGGATCGCCGCCTCGATGTTCCGGTCGCCGATCACCACCGAGGCGGAGGTGCAGGAATAGACGATCGCATCGAGCGCCTCGTCCGGCAGGATCAGTGCCGCGCCTTCCGTCAGCGACGGCTGCATCTTCAGGAGATTTTCCGGCGTGACCGGATTGGCATAGTGGATGCGGCTGACATAGACGCCGAGGCGATCGCCGGCGACCATACGCCGGAAGTCGACTTCCGTCGTATGGTCCGTCGCGAGGATGACCAGGCCGATGCGCTTTTCCAGCGGCCGGTCCTCCAGCCGCGGCGGCCGGCCGGCAGCGATGATCTCGATCTCTACGGTCATGGTCAGTCGTCCATCCTGGCGTAGCGTTCCTCGAGCCAGCGCAAACCCACCACCGAGATCAGGCTGATGACGAGGAAGAAGACGCCGACCAGCGTCATCGGCTCGATGTAGCGGTAGTTGCTATTGGCGATGCTCTTTGCCTGGTTCATGAGTTCGAGCACGGTGATCGCCGAAAGCAGCGGCGTTTCCTTGAACATGGCGATGAAGTAATTTGCGAGCGCCGGGATCATCGGCGGGATCGCCTGCGGTAGGATCACGTGGATCCAGGCCTGGCGCGTCGACAGATTGGTGGCCTTGGCCGCCTCCCATTGTCCGCGCGGCACGTTCTCGATGCCGGCGCGATAGACTTCGGCGGTATAGGTCGCATAGTGAATGCCCATGCCGATGACGCCGGCGACCAGCGGCGCCAGCCGGATGCCGATATCCGGCAGCACGTAGAAGATGAAGTAGAGCTGCACCAGCAGCGGCGTGCCGCGGATGAATTCCGAGATCAAAGCGACGGTCCTGGAAATGCCGGCGACCGGTGAGCGCCGCGCAATGGCGAGCCCCAGGCCGACGATCATGGCGACGGCAGCGCCGAGGATGGTCGCGAGAAGGGTGATCTTGAACCCTTCGAGAAGGGTCGGCATGATCTGCCAAACGAAATCCCAATCCCATTCCATCTGATCAGGTCCTTATGCCGTCGAGGCTGCGCGCCATCCGCCGCTCCAGCCAGCGCATCGTCGCGGAGATCGCCGAGGCCATGAGAAAATAGAGGATGAGGATCGTCGCGAAGGGCACCAGCGTATTGCCGGTCTGTGCCCGCACCACCTGGGCCTGGAACGTCATATCCGTCAGCGAGATCAGCGAGACGACCGCCGTGCCCTTCAGGAGTTCGATCGCATTATTACAGAAGGTCGGCAGCATTAGCGGCAGCGCCTGCGGCAGGATGACGTGGCGCATGCGCTGGTATCGCGAAAGGTTGAGCGCGATACAGGCTTCCGACTGTTCGCGCCCGACGGCCTTGACGGCGCCGCGCACCACTTCCGCCGCATAGGCGCCGACATTCAGCCCGAGCGCCAGCACGCCCGCCTGCAGCGGCGTCAGGGTCAAACCCGCAAAAGGCAGCACGAAATAGACCCAGAAGAGCTGGACGAAGATCGAGGTGCCGCGGAAGAACTCGATATAAGCCGTCGCCAGAGCCCGCACGGCGAAGAAGCGCGATAGGCGGCCGAGGCCCGCCAGGAAGGCCATCACCAGCGCCAGCGCAGACCCCATGATCGTCAGTTCGAGCGTCACCAGGGCGCCCTCAAGGATCAGTGTCAGATAGCCGGACCATCCCGACATCGGCAGCTCACTTCTCTTCTCTGGAGATCGTTCGAGGACGATCCGGCCATGCCCATGGCATGGCCGGCTGCTTACCCTTTATTACTTCGCCGCGGTGCAGAGCTTTTCGCGGCTCGTCGACATCGCCGCCTTGGCCGAGAAGCCGTAGGGCTCGATGATCTTGGCGAATTCGCCGGATTCCTTCAGCTTCTTCAGCTCGACATCGAAGGCGTCGCGAAGGGCAACGTCCTGCTTGCGGAAGGCCGCGCCATCGCAATAGACCGGCGCATTGACCACGGGAGCGACGGTTTCGAGGTTCGGGTCGTTTGCCTTGGCCATCAGATCGTGGATCGACAGAACCGGCAGCGAGTAAACGTCGATGCGGCCGTCCTGCAGCATCTTGATGCCGCTCTGGCCATCCGGAACGACGATGACGCGATCACGCGGCACGCCGGCCTCGAGCGCCAGCTTCTCCTCGGTGCCGCCGCCCGGCGCGCCGATCTTGGCGTCCGGATTGTCGGCGATGTCCTTGTAGCTCGTCAGCTTCAGCGGATTGCCCTTCTTGAGAGCGAAAGCTTCGGCATCGCAAAGGATCGGTTCGGAATAGGCGACGGCGTTGCACCGCTCGGGCTTCATGAAGAGGCCTGCGGTGATCGCGTCGTGGCGGCCGGCCTGCAGGCCGGGGATCATCGCGCCATATTCCGAGATCGAGGCGACCACTTCCTTGATGCCCAGCTTTTCGAAGATTGCGCGCGCCACATCGGGTGCGGCGCCGGACACCTTGCCGTCGGCGCCGACGGCGGTGAACGGCGGCTCGTTGGCGATGGCGATACGCGCAAAGCCTTGCTCCTTCAGCTGCTCGAGCTTGTCATCGGCGGCGGAGGCCGGGGCGGCCGTCATGACCAGAAGCACCGACAGGCTGGCGGCGCTCAAAAGAAATCCTGTTTTCATCGTTCCCAACTCCTCTGATTTTCCTTGAGTTTTGTTCTTGCGGGCAATGTCTGAGTTCAGACGCGGTGCCCCGCCGCAATGATCTTGCGCAGGAAAGTCTGCGTCCTCTCCTGCGTCGGATTGCGAAAGATGTCGCCCGGCTTGCCTTCCTCGACGATCTTGCCGCGGTCGAAGAACAGCACACGGTCGGCGAAATCATGGGCGAAGCCCATCTCATGCGTGACGAGAAGCATGGTCATGTCGGTCCCGGAGGCGAGCCGCCGCATGACGTTCAGCACCTCCTCGACCAGTTCCGGGTCGAGCGCCGACGTCACCTCGTCGAACAGCATGATCTTCGGCGACAGCGCCAGCGCCCTGGCAATGGCGACGCGCTGCTTTTGTCCGCCGGAAAGCTGCGCCGGAACGCTCTTTGCCTTGTCGGCCAGGCCGACCATATCGAGAAGCTCCATCGCCCGCTTTTCCGCCGCGGGCCGCTTGATGCCCTTCGTCAGCATCGGCGCCAGCGTCACGTTGTCGAGCACGCATTTATGCGGGAACAGATTGAAATGCTGAAAGACCATGCCGATCTTTTCGCGCATCCGATGCAGATGCCGTTCATCGGCCGGCACCAGCCCGCTGCTATCAGGCATATGGTAGAGCTGTTCGCCGTCGACCTCGATATGGCCGCCGCTGATCGTCTCCAGCGTCATCAGAATGCGCAGGATCGTCGTCTTACCGGAGCCGGACGGCCCGATCAGCGCCAGCTTCTCGCCCGGCATGACATTCATCGACAGGCCGTCGAGCACGGTCAGCGGGCCGTATTTCTTGACGATATTGTCGATGCGGATGATGGGCGGAAGCATTCATGTCTCTCCCTGTTGAGACAAGCAATGTCTAACGATGACGGTCCATCAAAATCATGTCAATTCGTAAAATAATATCATGACAATTATTCTGCACACGCTCAAATACAAGGCAGCGGCATCAGATCGCAAGCAGCAGCTCTTCCGGATTGCCTTGCGCCAATGAGGCGACGATGCCGAGCCCGGTCCGCAACTCACTTTCCGTCGTCGAACCAAGCGAGATACGCACGGCCGGCGTCCAGCCCTGATCGGCGGTGTGGAACGATTTGCCGGGCGCGATCGCCACGCCGCGCAACCTTGCCTGCGATACGAAACCGTCCTCCGTATGATTGCCGGAGAGCGGCAGCCAGACGTGCAGGCTTTGCGGATGCGCCCGGTACGGCAGGCCGGCCAGCATCTCCGCCGCGATCGCGTGCCGGCTCAAAAGGGCACGGCGCTGCCAGTTGACCAGCTCCATCGCCGTGCCGTCGCTGACCCAGCGGGTGGCGATCTCGGCCATGGCAGGCGTCGCCATCCAGTTGGAGACAAGATGCCGGTTGGCGACGGCGGCGACATAGCGGTCGGGCGCGGTGAGATAACCGATCCGCAGGCCGGGAACAGTAATTTTCGTGAAGCTCGTGACGTAGAGTGTCCGCTCCGGCGCAAACGCGGCCATCGGCGGCGCACGACCCTCGACCATCGGGCCGAGAATATCGTTTTCGATGATCGCGATATCATGTTTGGCAGCGACGGTGGCAAGCGCCTGCCTACGCTCCGCGCTCATCAGCGCAGCCATCGGATTGATCACCGAGGGCTGCAGGAAAATGGCCCGGATCGGTCCCTTTCGGCAGGCTTCGTCCAGCGCTTCGGGGATCATGCCCTCCGCGTCGATCGCCAGTCCTTCGAGGTGCAGACCGAGATAGGTGGAGAGTGGAACGAGCGTATGGTGGCTGATCGCTTCGGTCGCAACCGTCGAGCCGGGCGGGGCGACGCTCATCAGCGCCACCGTCATGCCCGATGTGGCACCGTTCGTCACGCTGATGTTCAGCGGCGATACCTCCAGCCCGCAGCGCGCCAGCCATTCGGTGGCGACCGCGCGGTGGCGCGGAAACACCATGTTCGGTCTGAACGAAAGGGCCGAGCTGGAAGGCAGGTTTTCCGAAAGCCAGCCGAAGGCCTGCCGCAGCCTTTCCAAATGGATCTGCTCGCACACCGGCTTCAGGATCGAAAGATCGATCACCTCGCCCAGCCGTTCCGGCAGATAGGGCGGTTCCGGCTCGCGCGGCCTGGTCTGGACGAAGCTGCCGCGTCCGATCTCGCCTGATATCAGCCCCCGGCGGATCAGCTCGTCATAGGCGCGGCTGACCGTCTGCACGGAAAGATGCAGATCGTCCGCCAGCTTGCGATGCGGCGGCAATTGTGTGCCGTCGGAGAGCTTGCCGTCCGTGATCGCGCTTGCGATCTGTTCGGCAAGCGAGAGATAGGCCGGCCGGCGAAGTTGCGAGGGATCGGGGCGCCACTTTGTCATGATTTCAACACTGCTGAAAATCAGTTCAATTGACAATGCCAAAATGCGCTCCCATTGTCTTTTCCCTGCGTTTGAAATGATTTCTTTCTAAAGAAAGCACCATGAAGCTCGACGCCATCGACCTGCGCATTCTCGACGCCGTCCAGCGCGACGGCCGCATCACCAAACTGGCGCTGGCCGAAAAGGCCGGGCTGTCGCCGACGCCGTGCTGGATGCGGCTGCGCAAGCTCGAAAAGGCGGGTGTTATCACCGGCTATCACGCGCGCATCGCGCCGCGGCGGATCGCGCCGGTCGCCAGCGTGATGATGGAAGTGACGCTCGCCAACCATCGCCAGGCGGATTTCGAGCGCTTCGAGCGCGCCGTGACCGCGATCCCGGAGATTGTCGCCTGCTGGTCGGTCGGCGGCGGCGTCGATTACATCCTGAAGATCATCGCGCCCGATATCGATGCCTATCAGCGGCTGGTCGACGGGCTTCTCGACCGCGAACTCGGCATCGACCGCTACTTCACCTACATCGTCACCAAGACGGTGAAGGAGGACACAGTCCTTTCGGTCTCTTCCTTCACTGCCACCGATGAAGAACCGAGCGCGTCGTAGACAATCTCTCTGCCAGGCGGCCATCCTTTAGACCATCTCTCTCTTTTCGCATTCGCCAACAGACAATCTCTCGCCCGCTCCCGTGGAAGACTTGCGTCAACCGCCACGAGGAGAATGGATATGACCGCCGTTTTTGCCCGCCCCGCCTATCATGACGCGCTGTCGCGGCTCGCCGACCGTCATCTCCTGCGCGATCTCGCCTATGTCGGCGGCCGGTGGATCGCCGGCAAATTAGGGAAAAGTTTTGAGGTCACCGATCCCGCCTCTTCGGCGACGCTGGCCTGGGTTGCAAGCCTTGACGCCGATGAGACGGCGCTGGCGATCGATGCAGCGTCGGACGCATTCGCCGGCTGGCGCGCGATGCTGCCGCAGAGCCGCGCGGCGATCCTGCGCAAATGGTTTGAGCTGATGCTTGCCGCCAAGGAGGATCTGGCGCTGATCATGACGCTCGAACAGGGCAAGCCGCTGGCTGAATCGCGTGGCGAGATCGATTACGCCGCCTCCTTCGTCGAATGGTATGCCGAGGAAGGCAAGCGGCTGAACGCCGAGAGCGTCACCAGCCATCTGCCCGGCGCGGAAATGATCGTCAGGCGCGAGGCGCTCGGCGTCGTCGGCATCGTCACGCCCTGGAATTTCCCCTCTGCCATGCTCACCCGAAAGGCTGCCGCAGCGCTGGCCGCCGGCTGCACGGTCGTCGCCCACCCCTCCTCCGAGACGCCGCTTTCGGCACTGGCCCTTGCCGAGCTCGGCGAGCGTGCCGGCATTCCCGCCGGCGTCTTCAACGTTGTCACCGGCAATGCCGCAACGATCGTCGGACGGATGTGCGCCGATGTCCGCGTGCGCGCCATGAGCTTTACCGGCTCCACCGGGATCGGACGGCTGATCGCCGCCCAGTGCGCGCCGACCCTGAAGCGGCTGGTGATGGAACTCGGCGGCCACGCTCCGCTGATCATCTTCGACGACGCCGATATCGAAAAGGCGGTCGAGATCGCCGTCAACGCCAAATTTGCAACCTCCGGCCAGGACTGCCTTGCCGCCAACCGGATCTTCGTCCAGCGGCGGATCGCCGATGGCTTTGCCAAGGCCTTCGCAGACCGCATTGCCGAACTGAAAGTTGGTCCAGGGCTCGAGGATGGCGCCGAGATCGGACCGCTGATGCATGAACGCGCCGTCGCCAAGGTCGAGGGACAGGTCGCCGACGCGCTGGCGCATGGCGCACGGCTCGTCACCGGTGGCAGGCGCCACAAGGCCGGCCGGCTTTTCTACGAGCCGACGTTGCTGACCGATATGCCGGCGGATGCGCTGATCATGCGCGAAGAGACCTTCGGGCCTGTTGCGGCGGTTACCACTTTCGACACGGAAGACGAGATTATCTCTCGCGCCAACGATACCGAATACGGCCTCGTCGCCTATATCGTCACGGAGAACGGCGCCCGCCAGATGCGCCTCGGCCGCGCACTGGAATACGGCATGGTGGCGGTCAACCGGGTGAAGATCACCGGCGCTCCCATTCCCTTCGGCGGCTGGAAGCAGTCCGGCCTCGGCCGCGAGGGTTCACGCCATGGGCTCGAGGCCTTCACCGAGCTCAAATATATCTGCATCGACACGGCCGCCTGACCCCATTTTCAAGCAAGCCCCCATTTCAAGAAAGAGGCTACGACATGCTCGACAGAAGCAACGAACTCACCGCCTGGGACCGCGATCACTTCTTCCACCCCTCGACCCATATGGGCGGACATGCCCGCGGCGAGACGCCGACCCGTGTCGTCGCCGGCGGCGAAGGCGTCTACATCACCGACACGACAGGACGCAAAAGCCTCGACGCCTTTGCCGGTCTCTATTGCGTCAATGTCGGCTACGGTCGCCAGAAGATCGCCGACGCGATCGCCGAACAGGCGAAGAACCTCGCCTATTACCATGCCTATGTCGGCCACGGCACGGAAGCCTCGATTACGCTGTCGAAGATGATCATCGACCGCGCGCCCGCCGGCATGAGCCGCGTCTATTTCGGTCTCTCCGGCTCGGATGCCAACGAGACCAACATCAAGCTCATCTGGTACTACAACAACATCCTCGGCCGTCCGGAAAAGAAGAAGATCATCTCACGCTGGCGCGGTTACCACGGCTCCGGCGTCATGACTGGCAGCCTCACCGGCCTGGCGCTCTTCCATAATGCCTTCGATCTGCCGCGGGCGCCGGTGCTGCACACCGAAGCACCCTATTATTTTCGCCGCCCCGACCGGTCGATGAGCGAGGAGCAGTTCTCGCAATATTGCGCCGACAAGCTCGAGGAGATGATCATCGCCGAAGGCCCGGAAACGATCGCCGCCTTCATCGGCGAACCCATCCTCGGCACCGGCGGTATCGTACCGCCGCCGAAAAGCTACTGGCAGAAGATCCAGGCCGTGCTCGACAAATATGACATCCTGCTCGTCGCCGATGAAGTCGTCACCGGCTTCGGCCGTCTCGGCACGATGTTCGGCTCGGACCATTACGGCATGACGCCGGACCTGATCACCATCGCCAAGGGCCTGACCTCGGCCTACGCTCCTCTTTCCGGCACGATCGTGTCGAACAAGATGTGGCAAGTTCTGGTGCAGGGTTCCGATCAGCTGGGCGCGATCGGGCACGGCTGGACCTATTCCGCCCATCCGATCTGTGCCGCCGCAGGCATTGCCAACCTCGAACTGATCGACGAGCTCGGCATTGTCGAGAATGCCGGCGCGACCGGCGCCTATTTCCGTTCGGAACTCGCAAAGGCCGTCGGCGGCCACCGCAACGTCGGCGAAGTCCGCGGCGACGGGCTGATGGCGGCCGTCGAATTCGTCGAGGACAAGGACGACCGCACGTTCTTCGATGCCGGCCGCAAGATCGGCCCGCAGGTCGCCTCCGCCGTCCTCGAACGCGGTGTCATCGGCCGCGCCATGCCGCAGGGCGACATCCTCGGCTTCGCCCCGCCGCTTTGCCTGACACGCGAGGAGGCCGATATCGTGGTCAAGGCCGCGGCGGATGCGATCGAAACCGTCTTCAAGAACATCTGAGGGAGAAGAGCGGCATGACGATCCCGGAAAAGATGGCTGCGGTATTGCTCACCGGCCATGGCGGTTTGGACAAGCTCGTCTACAGCATGGACGTGGCTGTTCCGAGACCCACGGACGGCGAGGTTCTGATCCGCGTCACGGCCTGCGGCATGAACAATACCGACGTCTGGGTCCGCCAAGGCGCCTACGGCACCGAGGACGATCCGTCGGCCGTCTCCACATGGCGCAGGCAAGGCAATACGCTGACATTCCCGCGCATTCAGGGCACCGATGCGGTCGGCCATATCGTCGGCGTCGGCGCCGGCGTTGATCCGGCGCGCATCGGCGAACGCGTCATGGTCGACTTCTCGATCTATAACCGGGACGACGACAGCCTCGCCGACATCGATTACATGGGCCATGGCCGCGACGGCGGTTATGCCGAATACATGGCACTGCCGGCCGAGAACGCCCATGTCGTCGCAACCGATCTGACCGACGTCGAACTCGCCACCTTCTGCTGCGCCTATCTGACCGGCGAGCGCATGCTGGAACGGGCAAGGCTTGTCGCCGGTGAACGCGTCCTCGTGACCGGCGCCTCGGGCGGCGTCGGCTCGGCGATCATCCAGCTCGCACGTGCCCGCGGCGCCATCCCGATCGCGGTCGCAGGCCCCGGCAAGGAGGCGGCGATGCTCGATATCGGCGCCGAGGCGGTGGTGACCCGCGGCAAGGGCGATCTGGTGGAAGCCGTCCATTCCGCCAGCCGTGGCCACCCGATCGATGTCGTCGCCGATCTCGTCGGCGGGCCGCTGTTCAACGATCTCCTGAAGATCCTGCGCCCCGAAGGCCGCTACACGACAGCCGGCGCCATCGCCGGTCCGGTCGTTCAGCTCGATTTGCGGACCATGTATCTGAAGCAGCTGGAGCTGCACGGCTCGAGCCAGGGAAGCCGCGCCGACTTCCGCCGGATCGTCGGCTATATCGAAAGCCGGAAAATCCGGCCTCTCGTCGGCGGCGTCTATCCGCTGTCGGAATTCCACCGCGCGCAGACCGACTTCATGGCGAAGAACTTCGTGGGCAAATTGGTCGTGGTTCCCGACGAGAGATGATCCTTGCTTTCGCGGGCGAACCTTATCGGGTTTGCCGCGTTTCACGGCCATGGAATATCATCATGGCACCGGGCTTTCGCTGCGTCGGAATATTTCGCAGCAATGCGATGACATCCTTCCCGCGCCCTCGCTGGAGGGGGCGGTACGGTCGTTTACGCCGAAAGGTCGCTGATGCCAGCCTCCGCCAGCACGAAACACCTGACGTCCATCGAACTTGGAAGAATTCGGCGCGCCGTCGGCATAGCGCGCCTGATGGATACCGCTGTCAGATTGCCTGTCATCGGCGTGCGGATCGGTGCAGACTCGATTCTCGGCCTTATCCCGGCCGTCGGCGACATTGCCGCATCCCTCATCGGTCTTTTCATCATCGATGAGGCAAGACGCCTCGGCATTCCCACCCACAAGCTCGCACGCATGGCCGTCAATCTCGGGATCGACGCCGCCGGCGGAACCGTTCCGCTACTTGGCGATATCTTCGACGTCTATTTCAAATCTCATCGCCGAAACGTCGGCATCATTCTCGACCACTTTGGGATCAGCGAAGATGAGCTGAATCGGCGCATCTGACCAAGCCGGCGTCCCTTTGCAACTTCCCTGTCGAGGAATTTGTACGAGGCCGTCGGCACCGGTTCCAAGGAGGCCGCGTAACCGGTGCCCTCGCCTTAAAAGACGAGCAACCTGCAGAGGTGGATCTGAACTGGAGCGCTTTCGCTTAAAGTTCAGTCAGAGCGCCGGCCGTCTTCACTGCGTGGTCAAGAACGAATTGCAACTTGGCGGCGTGGCCGAAACCCGGCTCATCTGGCTGCCCCTTTTGTACGGCGTTTGCAAATCGCTGGAAATTGATGATGACCGGTTCGACCTCGATCGTGCGCCAGATTGCCTTGTCCGCGTCGGGACCTTCACATGCCCTGAGCGTCGAACCTTCAGGCGTATGCACCACCTCCAGCGCGCCCTTGTCT
Organism: Rhizobium sp. 10PS4; assembly: GCF_032464805.1. Taxonomy (NCBI): domain Bacteria; kingdom Pseudomonadati; phylum Pseudomonadota; class Alphaproteobacteria; order Hyphomicrobiales; family Rhizobiaceae; genus Rhizobium; species Rhizobium sp. 10PS4. The sequence goes on from NZ_JAWDIW010000025.1 coordinate 44,921, forward strand.
CCATGCAGGCGCAGGCGCAATTCGTTCAGATGGCCAGTCGCCCAGCGCGTTGCGTGAATGACGCCAGCGGCACCGTTTTCGAGTTCAGCCATCATCAGGAAACTGTCATTTGCATCGAGATCATACTCGCCGATCCGATTTCCGGGGCTCTTGTCGAACACCTTGAGATGCGATGCGGCCGCCTTGACGTCACTTCCGGCGGCAAAAACCGCGAAGTCGAGAATATGGATACCGACATCGCCCAGCACGCCATTGGAGCCGTGCTTTGTCGACAGTCGCCAAAGCCATTGCGATTCCTTGGTCCAGTCGCCCCACGCCTTTGAGACCAGCCAGCTCTGGAGATAAGACGCTTCGAAGTGGCGGATCGCGCCGATGCGTCCGTCCAGCACCATCTTACGCGCTGCTTGCAGCGGCGCTACATTACGATAGGTAAGGTTTACCATCGTGACCTTGCCGGACGCAGCGGCGGCGTCGGCCATCTCTTTGGCTTCGCGGTAGTTAACCGCAAGCGGCTTCTCGCAGAGGACATGCTTTCCGGCGCCGAGTATCTTCATTGTCGTGGAATAATGCGCGCGATCCGGCGTGACATTGGTCACGGCGTCAAACTCTCCCCAGGCAAGCGCGTCATCAAGCGACGTGAAAGTAAGTGGGATACCATGCCTGAGCGCGAAGGCCCGAAGCCGGACCTCGTCCGTATCGACAGCAGCAACGATTTTTACGTCGGCGATTTCGGAAAAATTCATGGCATGGGTGTTTGCCCATCCTCCGGTTCCGAGAATGATCAAGCGCATTTTTGTCCTCATGGTCGTTTATCGAACTGTTAGCAGCAAAATCGATCGTCTTTCACAAGCACCAGACACCCTTGCCGATAGCGCCCGTCTGTCATGGTCTCCACGCCCAAGGAAGGCGTTTCAATTT
>NZ_JAWDIW010000026.1:0-39838 GCF_032464805.1 Rhizobium sp. 10PS4
GCACGATCTTCGGCAGCGCATCCTGCAGCCGGCCCCTCAACGAGATCCCCGTCGATTGCCTCGGCGTCAAAACCGGATCGGTGGTCGCAACGGTGCTCATGGAATGTCATCTCCTTCCCGCAATCGGCCCTGCATGATCGGCTCTGCGTCATCGTCCGGGCATGATTGTCCGCGCATGATCGGCGCGAAGCCTGAAGCTTCCCCGCGGAACACGCGGGGAAGCATTGTCATCACACCTGGTCTCAGCGGGCGTCGTCGATCGCCTGGACGAGTTGCTTAACGGCTTCGTCGGAGGTCTTGATCTGGCCGTGGACGAACTTCGAGACGACATCCTTGTAGGCATTGGCGATCGCCGGCGGTGCGCCGTAGCCCTGCGCCAGCGAGCCGAACAGCGTGCCGCCTTCGTTGGCTGCCTTCAGGTCGGCGATGCCCTTCTTGCCGCAGGCGTCGAAGTCGGTATCAGGAACATCGGTACGGGCCGGTACCGAACCCTTGACGACGTTGAAGGCCGACTGGAAGCTCTTCGACAGCGTTGCCGTCGCAAGTGCTGCCTGGGCCGCCTTGCGGTCATCGGGAACGTTGAACATGCCGAACATGTCGGAGTTGTAGACCACGCTGCCGTCGGTGCCGGGGAAGCGGTAGCACAGGAAGTCGGTGTCCGGCGTCTTCTTGGCGGCGACGAATTCGCCCTTGGCCCAGTCGCCCATCACCTGCACCAGCGCGTCACCCTTGATGACCATGGCGGTTGCCAGGTTCCAGTCGCGGCCCGAGAAGTTCGGGTCGACATATTTGATGATCGTGGCGAGGTTATCGAACGACTTCTTCATCGTGTCGGACTTCAGCGATTCCTCGTCGAGGTCGTTGAAGGCCTTCTTGTAGAACTCCGGACCGCCGGTCGACAGCACGATGGAATCGAACATCGTCGCTTCCTGCCAGTTCTGGCCGCCAAGCGCCAGCGGGATGACGCCGGCAGCTTTCGCCTTGTCGAGCAGGGCGATCAGGTCGTCGAAGGTCTTCGGCTGGGTACCGCCGATCTTGTCCATCACAGCCTTGTTGATCCACAGCCAGTTGACCGAGTGGACGTTGACGGGAGCGGCAACCCACTTGCCGTCATAGACCGAGAACTTCTGCAGTGCTGCCGGAACCGACTTGTCCCAGCCTTCCTTCTTCGCCGTCTCCGTCAGGTCGCCCATGACGCCGGCCTCGGCATAATCGAGCACGGTATAACCCAGCATCTGCGAGGCCGTCGGATAGGTGCCGGCCGAAACCATCGCCTTCAGCGCCGTCATCGCCGCATCGCCGCCACCGCCGGCAACCGGAACGTCCTTCCAGGCAAAACCTTCCTTCGAAAGATCCTGCTTCAAGACGTTCAGCGCCGCAGCCTCACCGCCTGACGTCCACCAGTGCAGCATCTGCACTTCTTTCACGTCAGCGGCTTGGGCGGAGACGCTGGCGCCGCCCAGAGCCAATGCGATCATTGCAGTCGTGGTCAAAAACCTGTTCATCGAAAGACCTCCCAGTCTTATATTTGGAAGATGCGGGACCCATTCCCGCACCAATCACCCGCCCTCCTCGAGCGTAGTTTGGCCGCCGGCTAAGCCGGCTTTTCCGTCTGCGGCATCCACCAGCTGGTGCGTTTGCCGATATGCATGTTGAGTGTCTTGGTCTCGGTGTAATCTTCGACCGCATGGCGGCCGAGCTCACGGCCGAGGCCGCTTTGCTTGTAACCGCCGAAGGGAAGTTCCGAGGCGCCGTCCATGAAGGTGTTCATCCAGACCGTGCCTGCCCGCACCGACCGGCCGATCGTCAGGCACGTGTCGAAATCGCGGCTCCAGACACCGGCTGACAGGCCGTAGTCGATGGAATTCGCAATCCTGATCGCTTCGGCTGATGTCTCGAATGTCAGGACCGAAAGCACCGGACCAAAGACTTCCTCGCGCGCCACGGCCATATCGGGGGTGACCTCTTCGAGGATCGTCGGCGACATGAACTGCCCCATGCCGAGATCGAGCGTCTCGCCGCCATGTGAGACCCGGGCACCGCTGCTCCTCGCGCCGGTTACGTATCCTGATATCTTCTCCAGATGCTGCGGCGTGATGATGGCGCCGACCTGCGTCGAAGGATCGAGCGGGTCGCCGACCTTTACCGCCTTCGACAGCTCGGCGATCCGCTTGACGACATCGGAAGCGATTGATTTGTGAAGGATCAACCGCGAGCCTGCATTGCAGCACTCGCCGGCGTTGAAGTAAGCGCCGAAGACCGCGGCATCGATGAAGGCATCGAGATCGGCATCCGGGAACACGATCTGCGGGTTCTTCCCGCCCAGTTCCAACGAGACCTTCTTCAGCGTCTGTGCGGCATTCGACATCGTCAGCTTTCCGACACCGGTCGAGCCGGTGAAGGACACCATGTCGACGTCGGGATGAGACGTCATGACCGCGCCGACCTCTGGTCCCGTGCCGGTGACAATGTTGACGACGCCATCCGGAATGCCTGCCTCCTGCAGGATCTCTCCCAATACGAGCGTCGATCCTGAGGTCAGTTCCGAGGGCTTGACGACGGTCGTGCAACCTGCGGCCAGAGCGAATGGCAGCTTCTGGCCGACGATCAGGAACGGAAAGTTCCAGGGTGTGATGATCGACACCACCCCGATCGCTTCGCGCAAGACGACACCGAGCGTGCCGTCGCCGAGCGTGTTGTAGCTTTCACCATGGAGGTCGCGGGCAAGAGCCGCCGCGTAGCGCCATATGTCGACGGAGCCTGCAATTTCTCCCCGCACCTGGGTGATCGGCTTTCCCGCCTCGATAGCATCGAGAAATGCCAACTCCTCTGCGCGCGCCGCGATCAAATCGGCAGCCTTGAGCAGGATGGCGGAACGTTCGGAAGCGGTCATTCGGGGCCACGGCCCGAGGTCGAACGCCTTGCGTGCCGAAGCGATCGCACGCTCCGTGTCCCTCTTGCTGCCGGTCGGAAACCGGCTGACCACGACGCCGTGGCTTGGAGCGACACGCTCGATCGGATCGGAGCTGCCTGCCTCCCATTTACCATCGATGAGCATCTTGAAATCACGCGCTTTGTGATCGCTGAGCGCTGTGGGGTTGACGAGAACCGTCATTACCATTCTCCCTTGAATGTTGCCGGGCGCTTCTCGCTGAATGATGCGACGCCCTCCTTCAGATCGCCGGTCTTCGCAGCGAGGATCGAGCCCAGGGCTTCGACCGCGGTTCCATTGTCTTCGCCGTTTGCCGATGCGATCATCAACTTCGCGATCTCCGTCGCAGCCGGCCCCCTTGCGGCAATCCGCCCAGCATATTCCCTGGCAGCAGTGAGCGCGTTTCCAGTGGGGACAACCGCGTCTACGATACCGAGCAGGCGGGCCTCCTCGGCGGTGAATATCTCGCCGCCCAAGGCCATGCGCCGGACGGCCTGCGCCCCGAACCGGCGGACAAGACGCTGGGTCCCGGACCAGCCCGGCACCATGCCAAGGCCGGTCTCGGGCAGACCGATCTTGATCTGTTCCTCGGCGAGGCGAATGTCAGCGACCCCTGCAAGTTCAAGCCCTCCTCCAAGGGCGTGGCCATTCAAAGCCGCAATCAGCGGCATCCGGAGCGCCGCCAGTCTTTCGAAGATACGGTGGCCGTGGCGAACCCAGAGATGACCGAACTCCTGAGGCGACATTCCGCCCCAGGCCTTGATATCACCGCCGGCAGAAAAGCCCTTTCCTTCACCCGTGAGAATGGCAGCGCGCACATTGGCGTTCGCCTCCACTTCGTCGGCCGCGTCCGCCAGCGCTTTCAGCATGTCGAGGTCGAGCGCGTTCAGCTTCTCCGGACGAGAAATCGTCAGCGTCGCAACATGTCCATCGACGTCAATTCTGACTGTTCCGCTAGCCATCGAAGTTGCCCTCCAGCGTCCGTGTCCTCTTTTCTGGAAGCGACAGGCCGATGTTTGTCTCCAGGAAAAGCGCGGCGTCCATGACCTTCAGGTCGGGCGCTACGATCAGCGGAAACTCCGACTGATCGAGGATGTGGGATTGGAGATCGACGCCGGGCGCAATCTCGGCGAGGACGACGCCGTCGGGCGTCAGCTTCATCACGCACCGCTCGGTGACATAGGTGATCTCCTGCCCCTGCTCGATCGCGCGTTTGCCGCTGAAGGTGACATGTTCGACCTCGTTCACGAGCTTCTTCAGCTTGCCTTCCCTCTCGATCAGAAGAGCTCCATCGGCGATCGAAAGCTTCGCTCCGGCATTGAACATGCCTGAGAAGACGATCTTCTTCGCCCGCGCAGTGATATCGACGAAGCCTCCGGCGCCAGCCGTCACATGCGGCCGGAAGGAGAGCTTGGAGACGTTGACCGAACCGTCTTTGCCGATCTCGAGGAAAGACAGCAGCGAGACATCGAAGCCTGCGCCCTGGAAATAGGTGAACTGATAGGGAGACGGCATGTAGGCGTCGGCGTTGGAGGCGCAGCCAAAGGCGAAGTCGAGCAGCGGCACGCCACCGACCGCGCCTTGCTCGATCACCCAGGTGACCGCTCCGTGAAGCCCCTCCTCCAGCAGAATTCGCGGCACGTTGGCCGATATGCCGAAGCCGAGATTGACGCAGCTTCCCGCTTGCAGTTCCTGCGCAACACGACGCGCGATGACTTTCTGAACATTGAACTCCGGAACGCTGAAACTATCGAGCGGGCGGAAGATCTCCCCGGAAATCGCCGGATCATATTGCGTCTGCGTCGTCTGCTTCTGTTCCGGATCGACGATCACATAATCGACGAGCATTCCAGGCACCCGAACGTCATGGGGCTTCAGCGAGCCTTCCTTGGTGATCTGCTTGACCTGGGCGATGACGATGCCGCCGTTGTTGCGCGCGGCCAGCGCCTGATCGAGGCCGCCGAGATAGGCGCCTTCATGTTCGTATGTCAGGTTGCCGCGCTCGTCGGCGGTGGTGGCGCGGATGATGGCGACTTCAGGGACGATCGAGGGAAAGAACAGCCAGTCGTCGCCCTCGAAGCTCACGCGCTTGACCACCGGATGTTCCGACGCCAGGCCGTTCATCGCGCAACCCTGCCGCTTGGGATCGACGAACGTATCGATGCCGATCTTGGTCAGGACGCCCGGCCGCTTGGCGGCGGCTTCACGATGAATGTCGAACAGGATACCCGAGGGAATGTTGTAGGCCGGGATTTCGTTATTGGTGATCATTTGCCAGATCAGCGGCGGCTCTGACGATGACGGACCGGACGGATAGGAACCACCGATGATGCGCTTGAGCAGGCCCTTCTTGGCGATATGGTCGACGCCCCTGATGCCGCTCATGTCGCCGGCAGCGATCGGATGGAGGGTCGTGAGATCACGAGGATGGCCGGTCGCATCGAAACGCTCGCCAATCGCCTTCAGCATCAGGTCCGGGCAACCGAGACCGCTCGAGGAAGACACCGTTACAACAGCGCCATCCGGGATGAGCGCGGCTGCTTCGGTTGGGGTGAGATGCTTCTTCATCGGCGTTACTCAGAGTCCTGTTTCGATTTTTACGCTATTGCGGGCTCCGCAGCTCTCGCGAACGACCAGCCGAACCGCTGTTGTCACCGTCTCCGCCTCGGCCTTGCCCGCATTGATCTGCTTCAGAAGCAGCTGCGCGCCGCGGCGTCCAATGCCCTGCGGATCGACCGAAACCGTCGTGAGCGCAGGAACCGCCGCCTGAGCCTCGATGACGTCGTCGAAACCCACGACCGCGAAGTCGGAGCCGGGCTCCAGACGGCGCGCACGCAGTCCGTCGCAAACACCGAAGGCTACGGCATCGTTGAAGCAGACGGCTGCCGTGGGTTTGTCGGCAAGAACGAGTGCTTTTCCGATCGCCTCTCCCCCGCCGGCTCGCGAAGGCGCCGACGAGATGACAAGGTCTTGGTGATAGTCGAGCCCGGCTGCCTCCATGCCGCTTCGGTAACCGGCAAGGCGGTCGTCGAAGACAGCGGTGTCGGGAAAGCCACCGAGAAAAGCGATGCGCCTGTGACCGAGATCCGCCAGGTGCTTGACCGCGGACATCATGCCCGCCTGGTTGTCGGAGACGACGGACGAGACCTTGGCGCCAGGCAGGTTTCTGACGACCACCACCACCGGGATCCCTGCGGCGACAAGCGGCTTGAAGTCTGCGGCATCGGTGGCGCGCGCCGGCGATACGATGAGCCCCGAGATGCCATGCTCCCGCATCGACGCGACAACCTCGCGCTGCCTGTCGATGCTCTCGCTGGTATTCGACAGGAATTGCACGAACCCGGCCGACTGAACGACCATATCGACGCCGACCGCCAGTTCCGCGAAGAAGCTGTTTGTCAGGTCGTTGACGACGACCCCGATGATCCTCGACTTGGCACTGGCCTGCCGAAGATTGGCGGCGCCGCGATTGTAGACATAACCCAGCTCGCGCATCACGGCATTGACCTTGGAACGTGTCCCCTCATTGACCAGGGAGGAGCCCTGAAGCACCAGCGAAACCGTCGATTTCGAGACGCCTGCGGCCTTCGCGATGTCGATGACGGTTACCCGCGCCTTTGTCATTTCCCCTCCCGACGCCAACGTCGACTGATTGCTTAAATATTTGGAACGTTCCAAATATGTCAAGAGAAATTTGTGCGGATTGTTAGATTATGGAGGCTTTGGCCTTCTCCGAGCGCTGGAATCTCATCTTATAAATTGGAACGATCTAAAAAGTTGGCCTTGCCTGAGAAGCCTATGTCGATGTTTCTGCAAAAATGTGGAAGATTCGGGCTCGTCCGTTATTTCCGTCGAAGCGACAAGACCTTCTAAGAAAAGCAGGAAGGGCTTCCGAAGTCCCCTCGCCGCTGCCGTTCCAAGAGGATTGAAGGAGTTACAGCGTCCTTTGTGCGCCCGAAAGAACGGACGGCGCTCTAGCGGACTTTCCTGGTTCAACAGGGACGACTCTACTGCTCAGCCTGGCGTTCCATCTGAAGTCGACATACGGTTCGCCGCAGCCTGCCGGAGCACGCAAAACAGCGTCTTCATTGAACTCTGGTTCCGCTATCGCAATACGGCGCGATAATCAATTTAAGTGGGCCAGTCAGGCAGCAGGGTGATGCCAAATTTCGCGGAAGCCGTCCTGAGGCGTTCAACCTCCTCGGGTGTCGGCGGTGCGGCCACTTCGCCTTGCCGGCGTTCGTGGCCAGCTTCTTCAAGGAACTGATCGAAGAGAGCCGGCGTATCGATCAGGATATAGCGTGCCGGCCGGCCGCTCATATTCATCAGTTGATGTGGCACCCCGCGCTCGAGAAAGATGCTCTGACCAGCGGTCAATCTGTGCCCTTCTCCGTTGACCACGGCGGTTAGGGCGCCCTCCATGACCTATATGGTTTCGTCGTCCTCGGCGAGGACATGGATCGGCGTCTTCGTATTTCCGCCGCTGATATTTTCGAAGAGGCAGAATTGACCGTTGGTCTGGCGGCCGGACAGCAGGCGTTTCATAACCACGCCGGCCAGAACAAACTCTTTCGTTTCCATGCTGCTCATAGCGATCATCCTTAGCTCCCACACGATCGTTGCCAAGCGCTATCACCAGCAAACTAGCATGAGCCATTCGTCGGACAATAAAGCCAGCAGGCCATGCTGCGGCGACCCGCTCTCTTCCAGGTTTCCGTCGAGGAATTCCCGACGATAGACATTAGCGAAACTTTATCGTTTCTGACGAATGCTATGGATACGTGCAACGCGCCAGATCTGAAGCAGGGCCGGATGATGTCACACTCGTTTGAATCCATTCTGGAGAGCCTGCCTCAGGGTATCGTTCTGCTTGATCCTGCCGGTACGGTGACGGCTTTCAATTCCCGCACGCTTGATATTCTCGGCCTTGCGGAAGGAGCCATTCGCAAAGGCATGAATATCGACGGATTGCCGGGCACTGCAGACTGCCGTGCAGTGGCATCCCGTCGGTCGATGGCCGGTGCAGCGCCCACGTCTCAATTTGCCCTTTCCGACGGAGGGATGGTCGCATTGACCTGCGCGCCGTCGAAGGACGGAGGCTGGATCCTCAGCTACGAAGACATCTCGACCCTCATTCGCGTCGAAGACAGCCTGACTGAGCAACATCGCCGGTTCGACGCAGCCCTCAGCAACATGCCGCATGGGCTGTGCATGTTCGATTCGTCAAAGAATCTCATTCTGTGCAACGCCTCCTATGCACGGATGTACAATCTGCCGGACCTGCTGACGCAACCGGGAACGCCACTTGTGGATATCCTGACCTATCGCAGCCGGGAGGGAAATGGCCCGGCCGATACCGCCGCCTATTTTGACGTGGTCTTCGAAGCGACAGCGCGCGGTGCGCCGGCCAGCCAGAACATCGTCCTGGCCGATGGACGCGTTATCAAAATCACCCACAATCCGATGCAAACGGGTGGATATGTGGCCACGCATGAGGACGTGACAAAGACCGTGCGACTTGCCGAAGAGCTGCGCCGGCATCACGATCAGCTCGAAGCGACGGTTAAGAGCCGCACGGCGGAAGTCGAGCGGCAGGCGCGGGAGCTCGAGCGCATGCTGGCGCAGGAGCGCAACATCAACGAATTGCAGCGGCAATTCGTGGCGATGGCATCCCATGAATTCAGGACCCCGCTTGCAATCATCGACGCTGCTGCCCAGCGGCTGTTGCGAAAAAGGGGGGCGGTCGAGCCCGAATTTCTCAGCGACAAGGTCGATCAAATCCGCGCATCGGTGACCCGGATTGTCGATCTCATGGAGAGCATCCTGTCAGCCGGACGCCTTGATACCGGCAAGATCGACATCAACTACGACGCCTGCGCATTGAGATCATTGATAAAAACATGTTGCGAGCGGCAATCGACGATTGCAAAATCGCACTGCTTTGTGTTGGATATCGATGGGTTGCCGGAGTTCATCGATGCCGATCCCCGCACGTTGGCCCAGGTCTTTACCAACCTGCTTTCCAATGCCGTCAAATACGCGCCTGGAACCTCCGAAATTCGCGTCACCGCATGGGCAGAGACGGGAAACGTCAAAGTTTCGATCAGCGATGATGGCGTGGGGATCGATGCCGAAGACGTGCCCCGGCTGTTCCAGCGCTATTTTCGTGCCCGGACGTCGACCGGGATTGCCGGAACCGGTATCGGCCTCAATCTGGTGAAGCAGATCGTTGAACTGCACAACGGCTCGATAGAGGTTCGAAGCGCAAGAGGATGCGGATCGACGTTTACCGTAACCCTTCCCATCAAGAGAAGTGGTAGCGCTTCCGCGACCAATAACGCTGCCTGACGTTTCAGGATTGCTGTCCTGCATATCTACCCTATCCTTCTCACAATAGAGGAGGATCATGCCATGGCTTTCATTCACACCCCCAATGCATCCGCCAGCGAGAAGACGACGTCGATGTATGCGTCGGCCGAGGCGAATTATGGTTATCTGCCGAACATGTACCGGGCCTTCGGCCATCGGCCGGAGGTGATGGAGAGCTGGGCGGCGCTGCTTTCGAGCATTCGCGGCCATATGAGCTTGCGGCGCTACGAACTGGTGACGCTGGCTGCGGCCAAGGAGCTCAAATCCTCCTATTGCATGCTGGCGCACGGCTCGGTGCTGCTGCGCGAGGGTTTCACCAGCGACGGGCTGACGGCTGTTGTCAACGAGACGGAGAAGGCGCCGATCGATGCCGGCGAACGCGCGATCATGGCTTTTGCCGCCAAGGTGGCGCGCGATGCGACGTCGGTGACGCAGCAGGATATAGACGGGCTAAAGAAACATGGGCTGAGCGACGCCGATGTCTTCGACGTCACGGCTGCGGCAGCGGCCCGGTGTTTCTTCTCGAAAATGCTGGATGCGCTGGGCGCTGCACCCGACCACGCCTATATCGAGCGGCTGGAACCGAATGTGCGAAAGGCGCTCAGCGTCGGCCGGGAAGTCGAGCGGCCTCTGGCGCCGTCACCGTCTCGCGCGCAATGATGCGATGACGGAGGCGCCAGGACGCCTGGTCCTGCGGCCCTATTCCTGCGGTTTGTCGGCAAAATGCCGGATCGCAAATTCGGCGATATTCTGGCTCGACCGATCGGCATCGTCGAGCAGAGAGGGAAACAGCTGCCACTGATGGGGCATGCCCGGCCAGACCTCGGTGGTGACATCCACGCCCGCCTGGCGCGCCTTGTCGGCGAGCCGCAGCGTGTCGTCCAGCAGGACTTCGCCGGAGCCGACCTGCAGCAGCAGCGGCGGAAAACCGGTCATGTCGGCATAGAGCGGCGACGCCTGGGGATCGGTCGGAGATCGGCTGCCGAGATAAGTCTTGCGCAAGCTCTCGATTGACATCTTGCTGACCAGCGGATCGCTTTCGGCATTCGATGTCATCGAGCCGCCCGTCGCGGCAAGATCAGTGATGGGGCTGAGTGCAATCACCGCCGCCGGCAGCGGTTTCGCCGCTCGCATCTGCCGCAGCACCGTCTCGATCGCGATATTGCCGCCGGCGCCGTCTCCGGCCACGATGACATTCTCGCTCCGATAGCCGTTGTCGAGAAGCCAGCGATAGGCGGTCAGCGCGTCGTTGATCTGCGCGGGATAGCCATATTCCGGCATCAGCCGATAATCAATGAGAAGAATGTCGCTGGATGCGGCCTTGGCGAGCGAGCCGGCAAGCAGGCTATGTGTGCGAATGGAGCCACTGGAAAAACCGCCGCCATGAATATAGAGAATTACCCTTTGGCCGATCGGGTGATGAAGACGGGCAGGCCACATCAGCTCGGCGTCGACGCCGTCGGCGTCGACCTGCCGCACCTGGATGCGCGTCGGCCCCGGCGTCGTCTCCATCAGCGTCCTGAAGGCCGTTCGCCGCTGCTGCGGGCTATCGGCGCCGGCAAGGTGATCTTTCCAGAGGCCGACGAGTTTTTCGACCTGTTCGCGCGAGGCCGGGCTTTGCGGCCCAATGTCCCGCCCGACCGCCGCCGAGGCGAGCAGCATCAGCGCAGCCAAAGCGGGGAATAGACATTTGAGCCGCTTTGGGGCTCTTCGAATACCAGCTGGCAAAATCCGACCGTTCATCAACCTCTCCCGACGATACTGGCCATGCGGCATCTTTGGCCGGTTCGTCCACCGGAGTCAAAAGGGTGACAGGCGCGAACCCCAAGCTTTTTCATTCCGCGAACATCGCCGCACCCGTCCGGGCCTGGGTGCGGTCGATGGCCGCCTTGAAGGCCGCCCATATCAGGCGGCGGCTCGATGACGGAGATAGGGCGGCTCCTCTGCAGGTCCCTCCGCTCTGCCTGGAATGAAAGTCGGCAGATGCCCGTTCCCTGTGGATTCGTCAGACTGCTCTTAAAAAATTGAACAATGCCTGCCTGCACGGCTTGCCATTTGCCGCGCTTCCGTCGGAAATGGACGACGTGCCTGGCTGCCCCCTACCCCCGGCGCCTCGTCTTGCTTGTGAGTGAAGGATACCGATGACCACCATGTATCTTGCCGGCCCGGAAGTCTTTCTTCCGGATTCCATGCCCATCATGGCCGAGAAACGCCGATTGGCGCGCCAGTTCGGCTTCGAGCCGACCGGTCCCGGCAGCGACGAAAACCAGACGCCGGTGAAGCGGACGGCCGCAGAGATCTATGCACGCAACGACGACGCCATGCGTCGAGCCGAGATCTGCCTTGCCAACATCACTCCTTTTCGAGGCGTCAGCGCCGATCCGGGTACGGTCTACGAGATCGGCTTCATGATTGCACTGGGAAAAGCGGTCTTTGCCTATACCAATCACCCCGACGACTATGGTCTGCGTGTTCGCTCGATCTGGTATGCGGGGCTCGATATCGATGAGACGAGCGGGCGCCCACGCGGACCGGATGGCATTGCGATCGAAAATCACGGGATGGCCGACAACCTGATGGTCGACGGAGGGGTCGAAGCGACGGGAGGCAAGGTGTTTCGTGCGGCCGCACTCCCGGCGGATCCTGCCCGCGACCTGGCGGTTTATTTTGAAGCGCTTGAGACGATCGCCGGCATGCGTGCAGATGGCAGTCAGCTTGACGGATCGCGCTGACGGCGCCGATTTCTTCCCTGTCAACGCTTCTCGCTGATATCAGAGGGCCCGGTTCGCCAGCATGTTCGCGAGGGAGAAGAGGACCGCAGCGATACGGTGGCGATAATCGAAGAGCAGCATGCGAGCGTCGAAAAGGCTCGCCGCCTGGCGCCCGCTCGCCTTGCTTGCGGCAAATTAGCATTCGCCTTACGCCTTTCATGACCTAGATCTAGGTTCGATCACCACCATGAAGAGGCGAGCATGTCCATTAAGTCCATCTGCATCTATGGCGCTGGGGCGCTCGGCGGCGCTATCGCCGCCAAACTTGCACGCCAGGCCGGAAACGACGCCACCATCTCCGTCGTCGCGCGCGGGGCACATCTCGACGCCATTCGCGGCAACGGTATCAGCCTGCGCGAAGCCGATGCAGAAAGGCCGCTCAATGTCCGCCTCACCGCGACTGACGATCCCAGGACATTGCCGCCGCAGGATCTCGTCATCACCGGCCTCAAGGGGCATCAGCTGGCACCCGCTGCCGAAGGCATCGCAAGCCTCCTCAAGGAGGGCACCCGCGTTCTGATGATTCTCAACGGCATCCCGTGGTGGTATTTTCACCGCGATACCCAGAGCCGGCATGCCGAGCTGCAGTTCGATGAGCTCGATCCCGGCGGCAGGCTCTGGCGGCTGATCGGACCGGAGCGGGTCATCGGCTGCGTCGCTTATCAGGGTGCCGAGGTGATCAACCCCGGCGAGATCCAGCTTTCCCACAACGGCCGCTTCGTGCTCGGCGAGCCCTCCGGCGACATCTCGCCCGATCTCGAGGCGATCGCCGCGGTGCTGACCGGCGCCGGTCTCAGCATTACGACGACAGCTGATATCCGCGGCGAGATCTGGAGCAAGCTGATGGGCAACGCCGCCTTCAACCCGATCAGCGCGCTGACCAGGGCGCTGATGACCGATATCATGGCGGATCCCGCCCTTTCGTCGACGGTCGGCAAGGTGATGAGTGAGGTCCGCGCCGTCGGCGAGGCCTTGGGTGCGCGGTTCAGCATGACCGTCGAGCAGCGGTTGGAACAATCGCGCCATATCGGCGGCGTGCGCACATCGATGCTGCAGGATCTGATCGGCGGCAAAGCGCTCGAAATCACGCCGCTGGTCGGCATGGTGGTGGCGCTCGGACGCCTGAGCGCCGTGCCGACGCCGGTTTCGGAAACGATCCTGGCGCTGGTGACTCAGTTGGATCGGGAAAGCCAGCGCGGCGGCTGATTGCGGAGCAAGGGCGGCCGGGAAAACCCGGCCGTCTTCGCTTACTTTCCAACCTGCTCGGCCCAGTTCGGCGCCTTGCCGCCGCCATCGAGGAAGGTCATCGCCATATTCGCCATGAGGGGCGAGGCGAAGGTCTCGTAGTGGGTAAGATCGGGCAGGATCGCCAGCCGGTTCTTCGACATGTTTTCCCGCATCCAGCCGGCATCGCGCAAACCGCCGCCGAGCTTGTGGTAGAAGTCGATCATGTGCTCGGGCCGGATCATGTCTGCATCGCCATAGATCAGCATAACCGGCATGGTGAGCTTGGCGACGGCATCGCTATAGTCGATGGGTTCGCGCATCAGCGCGCCCATGGCGTCGAGCAGCTTCGGAAATTCCGAAACGTCAGGCGCCACCGCCTTGTAGGAGAGGAACATCGGTGTGTCCTTCATCATGTCGGCCATACGGGCGCCGACGGCCGCCTGCTGCGGCAGCATCTCCGGGAAGAAGCCGTTCTGCGCATAGGGTGCTGAGAGTATCACTAGCCGGCGCACCTGGTCGGGAGCGTTCGCCGCCATGTTCAACGCCACCCCGCCGCCGAAGGAATAGCCGAAGACATCGAGCTTGTCGTAACCGAGCTGCTTCATCAGGATTGCCAAATCGGCGCCGATGGCCGGAAGCGCGATCGGCCGCTTGCCGAGCGGGGTGCGGCCATGGCCCTGCAGATCGACGGCGATCACCTGCCGGTGGTCGGTGAAAACAGGCATGACCGGCGCGAACATCTCGATCTGCCCGAGGCCGCCGTGAAGGAGCAGCAGCGGTTCGCCCTCGCCGCGGATCTCGTAATAATAATCGATGCCGTTGACCGGCAGACTTCCCTTCCTGACAATCGGCGCTGCAGCCTTCTTCTCCTCGACAACAGGCATGCTGCTGTCGGCGCCCGATATACCGGGCGCTGCCAGGAATGCGGCGGCCGTTGCGATCATCGAAATCAGCGTCATCTTCGACATGTCCTTGCTCCGTGTTTGCATCGATACCGCAAGGACGGCGGCGCTCATGTCTTTCCGACAGCACGCTTCGAATTTTCTCGCAACGGCCTTTATGCTGTTCCTATATTTTCGTGCCCCGCTTCGAATGGATTTCCTATCGCGCCCAGCAGTAGGCTTTCGCCATCACTGCAAAGGTCAAATGCCATGCGAAATGTCATGTCCTCCGGTTTCCAGCGCCTTCGCCCACACAGGATCAAGCGCGGCAGCCGACAGATGCGCGAAAAGCGCACCGCCCAGGCGCTGATCGTCTTTGGCGTGGTGCTCGCCTGCGTCGAACTCTACGTCACTTTCGGCGCGCTCTGAGATCCGCCATGGAAACGGCGAGAATGCCGCGCCTTGGCGGCGCGATCACCGCTCTTGTCACGCCTTTTCGCCATGGCGGCCTCGACAGGCCGGCGTTTCGGGCGCTTGCAGAATGGCAGATCCTCAGCGGCGTCGACGGGCTTGCTGTCTGCTCCGCGTCAGGGGAAGGCCCGACGCTTTCGCCGCAGGAACGCGCTGAGGTGATCGACCTCGGCATCCGGTCCGCGGCCGGCCGCGTTTGCGTCATCGCCGCCACCGGCACCAACTCCACCGAAAGCACGATCGCACTCACCCGCGAGGCCGAATCGCTCGGCGCCGCCGCTGCACTCGTCACCGTGCCCTATTATTCCAAGCCCGGGCAGAAAGGCATCATCCACCACTTCGAGCAGGTGGCAGCGGCGAGCCGACTGCCTGTCATAGTCGACCATGCGCCGGCGCAGGCGGCGAGCGATCTTTCGACGGACACGTTCTTCAGCCTGGCCGCCATCCCGGGGATTGTCGGCATTCGCGACGCGACGGGCGACATCGCTCGCTTCGCCGGGCTTTCGCCGATCCTGCGACAGCGCTTCCGCTTCTTTTCCGGCCATGACCCTTCCGCGCTCGCCTTCACCATCGCTGGCGGCGACGGCGTGATCTCGCCGGGCGCCAACGTTCTGCCAAGGCTCTTCACCTCGATGCAGCAGGCAGCACGGGCCGGAAACATTTCGGCCGCGCGTTCTCTGCAGGATCGGCTGCTGCCGCTGATATCAGCCCTCGGGCCGGAGGGCGATCCGGCGAGGATCAAACACGCGCTTCGGCTGATGCGCGGCCTGGAGGCCGAGCTTCGCCTTCCGCTTGTCGCTGCCGAGCCGGAGATGGGTTTTGCCATCGGCAAGGCGCTTGCGCCCTTTGTTGACGAAAGCAGCGCGAGGATGGCGTTATCCCTATGAGATTTTTATATTTTCGTTTTCGCCGCCAAATGGAAACCCTATCCACCCGAGCTTATTTTTGAAGCGTGACACCGCCGCTCGATCAAGCGGCGGTTGAGATTTCGAAAGGACAAACCGATGTCACGCCTGACTGAACCGAGTGCCGAGAGCGACCCGCTGCAACGCAGCCGCCTCAGCACACTCGCCGCCGATCCCTCCCATTCGATGCTCTCCGGCCTTACCGCGATTGCGCCTCGCCTTGCGATGACGCTGGCCTTTGCTGGCCTGGTCCAGATGATGTTCGACCTCATCTCCCGTTGAAGCATCAGGACCGAAGGATCACCACAATGGCAAATGCACAGCAACGCCGCAGCCTTCCCGCTACGCCACCCTCGCCTTCCGCCCGCTTCACCGTCGGCCGAGAGAGAAGCGGCCACTGGATCGTCCACGACCGTGAAGGCCTCGTCGGCGGGCTCTTCATCAATGAAGCGGCCGCCCTCCATTTCGCAGCTGGGGAATGCAACTGCCCCTCCGCCGATATCCACAGGGCGGCCGCAGGCACGGTGCTCGAATTCGCGCCCTTTGCGCGCGGCACCGCGAATATCCACTAAATCTTGCCGTACTCCCGCTGTTTTCATGCAGCGGGATTACGAAGACATGAGCTGAACGGCCGATTTCCAACTTTTCCTTAACCCACATTCTGGTAAAATCCCCGGCGCAGAGACTTCAGACGCCACGAGACCGATGCCGAAACCGAATTTCCGCTTCACCCATTACGATCTCAAGGAACAACGCACCGGAACGATCATCGAGGTGTCGTTGAATGCCGTGAACAATGTCCGCCTGATGACGGCCCCGAATTTCCAGCGGTTCACCGAGGTTCTCGATTTCAAATATATCGGCGGCGTGGCACGCAAATCGCCGATCAAGATCGCCGTTCCGGAAAGTGGTCACTGGCATGTTATCGTCGATATGGAAGGTCATCACGGGCTTGCGGAATCTTCCGTCAAGGTGATCGCAGCGCCGGCAAATCAGAAGACGCCGCGCACCTCCTGAGGTTCGCCAAGTTTCAGCGCGGATTACGCTCCTTGCGAAGTTTTGCCCACCATTCCAGCCGCTTGCGAATATCGCGCTCGAAGCCGCGTTCCGGCGGATCGTAGAAGATCTGGCGGCCCATCTTCTCCGGGAAATAATCCTGCCCGGAAAAGGCATCCGGCTCGTCGTGGTCATAGCGGTAGCCCTCGCCGTAACCCTCGCCCTTCATCAGCTTGGTCGGCGCGTTGAGGATATGCTTCGGCGGCAGCAATGAGCCGTTCTGCTTTGCCGCCTGGCTTGCCGCCTTGAAGGCGGTGTAAACGGCATTCGATTTCGGGGCGGTAGCGAGATAGACGCAGGCCTGGGCCAGCGCCAGTTCGCCTTCCGGCGAGCCGAGATACTCATAAGCATCCTTGGCGGCATTGCAGATCACCAGCGCCTGCGGATCGGCAAGACCGATATCCTCCACCGCCATGCGCACCAGCCGCCGGCCGAGATAGAGCGGGTCTT
The DNA here is from genome assembly GCF_032464805.1 of Rhizobium sp. 10PS4. Lineage (NCBI taxonomy): Bacteria > Pseudomonadati > Pseudomonadota > Alphaproteobacteria > Hyphomicrobiales > Rhizobiaceae > Rhizobium > Rhizobium sp. 10PS4. The sequence continues at coordinate 17,063 of NZ_JAWDIW010000026.1, forward strand.
CGCCGGCATCGAACATGCGGGCGAGATAATAGAGCGCGGCATCGGGATCCGAGCCGCGTACGGATTTATGCAGCGCCGAGATCAGATTGTAGTGGCCATCCTGCGCCTTGTCGTAGACCGGGGCACGGCGCTGGACGATGCGCGTCAGGCCTTCGGTATCGAAGCTCTCGCCTTCGCGCGCCGCGCGCCAGACTTCTTCGGCGAGCGTCAGCACCGCGCGGCCGTCGCCGTCGGCCATGCGGATCAGGCTGGCGCGGGCATCCTCCGTCAGCGGCAGCGGCTTCTGCTCGATCGTCTCGGCACGCTTCAGCAGTTCCTCGAGGCTCTCCTCGTCATGCGACTTGAAGGTGAGCACACGGGCACGCGACAGCAGAGCGGCGTTGAGCTCGAAGGACGGGTTCTCGGTGGTGGCGCCGACGAGGATGACGGTTCCATCCTCCATGACGGGCAGGAAACTATCCTGCTGGGCGCGGTTGAAACGATGGATCTCATCGACGAAGAGCAGCGTCTGACGGCCGTCCATACGCCGCAAACGGGCTGTTTCGAACACCTTCTTCAGATCGGCGACGCCGGAGAAGATCGCCGATATCTGCTCGAAGGCCAGTCCCGCCTCGCCCGAAAGCAGCCGTGCCACCGTCGTCTTGCCGGTGCCCGGCGGACCCCAGAAGATCATCGAGCCAAGCGAGCCGCTTTCGATCATCCTTTTCAGCACGCCATCCTCCCCGGTCAGATGTTCCTGACCGGTGACATCGGCAAGCGTCTTCGGCCGCAGCCGGTCGGCAAGCGGCCGCCTGGCAGCGACCTCCTCCGGAACGCGCGGCGCGAAGAGATCGTTGCTCATCGGAAAAATTGCCGGATGCGCTGGCCGTCGCGCTCGATCTCGACCCGCCAGAAGCCGGGGTCGCTATCGGCGATCTCGGACAGTTCGCTGGTCGACTTCACATCGGTGCCGTTGATCGAGACGATGATATCCTTCGGTTCGAAACCGAGACGGGCAGCAGGCGAATCCTCCTTTACCTCGGATACGACGACGCCCGACGATTCCGGCGGCATGCGCAGCTCGTCGGCGACACGCGGCGACAGGTTCTCGACGACGGCGCCGGTAAACGGCGTGTGTCCGCCGATGGTGCGCTGGTCGCGCGGCGAGGTTTCCGGGGCGCGGGCGAGCGTCAACGGCAGTTGCTCCTCGCGGCCGTTCTCGATGACGGTGAGCTTGACCGAATTGCCGAGACCGGCTGTGGTCAGCCGGTAGAGCAGCGCGTCGGGATGCTCGACGGAAATCCCGTCAACGGCGGTGACGATCTCGCCGGCCTTCAGCCCGGCCTTGGCCGCCGGCCCACCTTCCGAAACCTTGACGACGAGCGCGCCGCGGGCCTTGTTCAGCCCCAGCGCCTCAGCCACTTCCGAGGTCACCGCATCGAAGCTTGCGCCGACATAGGGGCGCTCGAAGGATTTGACGCCGGCATCGGCAGACGCGAGGAAGACCTTGACCAGATTGGCAGGGATGGCGAAACCGATGCCGTTCGAGCCGCCGCCGCGCGAGAAGATCGCGGTGTTGATGCCGATCAGTTCGCCCTTCATGTTCATCAGGGCGCCGCCGGAATTGCCGGGATTGATCGAGGCATCGGTCTGGATGAAGAAGCCGAATTCGTTCCTGATCACCTGGTTGCGGGCAAGCGCTGAGACGATGCCGCTCGTCACCGTCTGGCCGACACCGAAGGGATTACCGATCGCCAGCACGAGATCGCCGACCTCGACTGAATCGGAATTGCCGATCGGCAGCGCCGGAAAGCTTGCCGTGGTGTCGATCTTCAGCACGGCAAGATCGACGCGATCATCGCGCAGCACCACTTTGCAGGGGAACTCGCGGCCGTCCGAGAGGGCAATCTTGATGTCATCGGCGCCCTCGATGACGTGATTGTTGGTGACGACAGTGCCGTTCGCCTCGACGATGACGCCGGAGCCGAGCGAAGACTGCTTCTCCGAACGGTTCGGCATCTGCTGGCCGAAAAACTGCTCGAAGAAAGGATCGCCGGCAAAGGGCGACTGCCGCCGGATAGTCTTTTCCGCATAGACATTGACGACGGCGCCCGACGTCTGTTTGACGAGCGGCGCGAAGGAGAGCTGCATCTGCATCTGGCTCTCGGGTATGGCCTTTGCCGTCTGCGCATGGGCAGCAAGCGGCAGAACGAGCATGAGAGCAAATAGCGAGACGGAGGCGCGCTTGAACAGGCCTTGCATGGGTATCCCTTTTGAATCCTCTTGAGCAACGTTTTAGAGCATGATGCCGAAAAGTGTGAGCGGTTTTCGGACGGCATCATGCTCTAACTATTTAATAGCGAACAGGACTCAGATTTTAGGCCGAACCGGCCCAAAATCATCCTGTTCTGCGGCCCGACGCTAGAAAGGAAAGAGGGCGGAAGCATGGAAGAACAAGGCGAGAGGGCGTCTTGGAAACCGGTTGAAGTCATTGTGAATTTGATTCAGGAAGATTGGCCATGCAACTGATATCAAAAGCCAAAAACTGGGCGAAGTCACTGAAGCGTGACATCGTGGCCCTATGGCTTGCCGCCCGCGATCCCCGCGTACCGTGGCATGCCAAAGCGGTGGCCGGCGCCGTTGCCGCCTACGCGCTGTCGCCCATCGATCTCATCCCCGATTTCATCCCCATCCTCGGCTATCTCGACGATCTCTTCATCGTGCCGCTCGGTATCATGCTGGCGATCCGGCTCGTGCCAGTAGAGGTGATGAACGAGCTTCGTATGGAGGCGACAAGGCGCACCGAGCGTCCCTCCGGCCGGGTCGGACTGATCTTCATCCTTGCCGTCTGGCTCATCTGCATCATCTTCCTGGCTCTGGCACTGCGGAAGCTAACCTGACCGGCAGCAATGGGAACATATGAATGATCACGACAAGAACGACGACAGCGGCCCTCGGCTTTGCGATCCTGCTCATTGGATCGAACCTGGCACAGGCAGCAAGCTTCGATTGCGATGCGAAAGAATTGAAGGCGGATGAAAAAGCGATCTGCGACAACCGCGCCCTCAACGACGCCGATGTGAAGATGGTGACGACTTTCGAGCTGCTCTCCGGCCTGCTGGCGATGGGTTCGCGCGGAACATTGCAGGACGAACAGACGGCCTGGCTGAAGAAACGGCAGGAATGCGGGGCAGATGCAACTTGCATCAAGGCTGCCTATGACGAGCGGCTGAAGCAACTCGGCGAGTCTTATAAAAACATCAACCGGCCGCTTTGAAAGCGACCGGTCGGTAGAGCACCTGACTTCTAATCAGTAGGTCGTCGGTTCAGATGAGTCAGCGGGCGTTCAGATCGCGCACGGCACCGCGGTCCGCACTCGTTGCGAAGGCGGCGTAGGCCTTTAGCGCGGTCGTGACGTTGCGCTTGCGTACTTCTGTGGGATACCAGCCCTTGGCGTCCTGTTCGGCGCGGCGGGCGGCGAGTTCGGTCTCGCTGACACGCAGGCTGATCGTGCGGTTGGGGATGTCGATATCGATCATGTCACCTTCGCGCACCAGGCCGATCGTGCCGCCATTTGCCGCCTCCGGCGAAGCGTGGCCGATCGAGAGGCCGGAAGTGCCGCCGGAGAAGCGGCCGTCGGTGATCAGCGCGCAGGCCTTGCCGAGACCCTTCGACTTCAGATAGCTCGTCGGATAGAGCATTTCCTGCATGCCTGGGCCGCCCTTCGGACCTTCGTAGCGGATGACGACGACGTCGCCGGCCTTCACCTCGTTGGCAAGGATCGCCTTGACCGACGAATCCTGGCTTTCGAAAACGCGGGCGGGGCCGGAGAACTTCAGGATCGATTCATCGACGCCGGCGGTCTTGACGATGCAGCCGTCGATCGCAAGGTTGCCCTTGAGCACGGCAAGGCCACCATCCTTGGAGAAGGGATGCTCGACCGAGCGAATGACGCCGTTCTCGCGGTCGGTGTCGAGATCGTCCCAACGGGATTCCTGGCTGAAGGCGACTTGGGTCGGGATGCCGCCGGGAGCGGCACGATAGAAGTTCCGGACAGTTTCGCTGTTGGTGCGGGTGATATCCCAGCGGTCGATCGCATCACCCAGCGTCTCGGCATGCACAGTTAGGCAATCGCGGTTCAAGAGACCGCCCTTGTCGAGTTCGCCGAGGATCGACATGATGCCGCCGGCGCGGTGGACGTCTTCCATGTGCACATCGCTCTTGGCGGGGGCGACCTTCGACAGGCACGGCACCCGGCGCGACAGTGCATCGATATCGGCCATGGTGAAATCGATCTCGCCTTCATGGGCGGCGGCAAGAATGTGCAGGACCGTATTGGTGGAACCGCCCATGGCGATATCGAGCGTCATAGCATTCTCGAAGGCCTGCTTGGAAGCAATGGTGCGCGGCAGCGCCTTGACGTCATCCTGCTCGTAATAACGGCGGGCGAGATCGACAATAAGATGACCGGCCTCGACGAAGAGGCGCTTGCGGTCGAGATGGGTGGCAAGCGTCGAGCCGTTGCCGGGCAGCGACAGGCCGAGGGCTTCTGTCAGGCAATTCATCGAATTGGCAGTGAACATGCCGGAGCAGGAACCACAGGTCGGACAGGCCGAGCGTTCTATGGTCTGGACGTCCTCGTCGCTGATCTTGTCATCGGCAGCGGCAACCATAGCATCGACGAGGTCGAGTGCATGCGTCTTGCCGTGCATCACGACCTTGCCGGCTTCCATCGGACCGCCCGAGACGAAGACGGTCGGGATATTGAGGCGTAGCGACGCCATCAGCATGCCGGGAGTGATCTTGTCGCAGTTGGAGATGCAGACCATGGCGTCGGCGCAATGGGCATTGACCATGTATTCGACGCTGTCGGCGATGAGCTCACGCGAGGGCAGCGAATAAAGCATGCCGTCATGGCCCATGGCGATACCGTCATCGACGGCGATCGTGTTGAACTCCTTGGCAACACCGCCGGCCGCCTCGATCTCGCGGGCAACGAGCTGGCCAAGGTCTTTCAGGTGCACATGGCCGGGCACGAACTGGGTGAAGGAATTCACCACAGCGATGATCGGCTTGCCGAAATCCGAATCCTTCATGCCCGTCGCGCGCCAAAGGCCGCGGGCGCCCGCCATGTTACGGCCATGGGTCGTGGTTCTGGAACGGTAAACTGGCATCAGTGTCTTCCTCAACGTGTCGGAATTATCAGGCGAAGCCGGGCGGCATGGAGCCTGCAGGCCGGGCAAACGCTGCTTTTTGGAATTGTCCTAATCCAATCGACGGGGGCTGTCACTACCGGGAAGCCCAAATCCGGTACGCCGGGGAGAAGCGCCATGAGGCGCATCGATCATATACGGTTCGACGCGACGTTTTGTTACAGCCTATTCCATCACGACCGAACACAAAAAATTGGCTTCACGTCTGTAATATTCAAGGCTTAGACACTAATCCGAACATGCGGGCGGGTCATTTAAAGACTATATTGTAGAAATCCGCCCAGGAGATTTCGACATGCCAACCTATCGCCCAACGAAGATCGCCTCATCAGAGATCACGCCGCGCCAGATCTATCTGCGGCGTCGTGAATTCCTCGGCGCGGCAGCGCTTGGCGCCATGGGGCTCTACAGCGCCGGCAAGGCGAGTGCTGCGGCCCTCTCCGCCGTTGAGAGCAAGTACAAGGTCGACGAGAAGGCGACGCCGATCAAGGACGTCACGACCTACAATAATTTCTATGAATTCGGCCTCGACAAGGGCGATCCCGCCGCTCTTTCCGGCGATTTCAAGCCGCTGCCCTGGACGGTTAAGGTGGACGGCATGGTCAACAAGCCGGGCACCTTCGACCTCGAGGCGCTGATCAAGGAATTCCCGATCGAGGAGCGCACCTACCGGATGCGCTGCGTCGAGGCCTGGTCGATGGTCATCCCCTGGGACGGCTTTCCGCTGGCGTCGCTGCTCGACAAGGTGGAGCCGCTCGGTAGCGCCAAATACGTCGCCTTCGAAACTGTGGTGCGACCAGACGAGATGCCTGGGCAGAAGGGTTTCTTCCAGTCACTCGACTGGCCCTATGTCGAGGGTCTGCGCCTGGATGAGGCACGCCATCCGCTGACGCTGCTGGCCGTCGGGCTCTATGGCGAAACCCTGCCGAACCAGAACGGCGCGCCGATCCGCCTGGTCGTGCCGTGGAAATACGGCTTCAAGGGCATCAAGTCGATCGTCAGGATCACGCTCACCGACCAGCAGCCGAAGAATACATGGCAGGTCACCAATCCGCAGGAGTATGGCTTCTACGCCAATGTCAACCCTGAGGTCGACCACCCGCGCTGGAGCCAGGCCAGCGAACGGCGCATCGGCGAGAGCGGCTTCTTCGGCGCGAGCCGCCATCCCACCCTGCCCTTCAACGGCTATGCCGACGAAGTCGCAAGCCTTTATGCCGGCATGGACCTGAAGGCGAATTTCTGATGGCGGAACTGTCGCTCGCCCTCCCGAAGCGCTGGCAGCCCGCCTCCGTCTGGCTGCTTTATGTCGTCGGGCTCGTGCCTGCGGCGTGGACTTTCTATCTCGGCGCGACCGATCAGCTCGGCGCCGACCCTGTCAAGACTTTCGAGCTCTTCCTCGGCATCTGGACGATCCGTTTCCTGATCGCAACGCTTGCCGTTTCCCCTGCCCGCGACCTTTTCGGCTGGAACTATTTGCGTTACCGCCGCGCGCTTGGCCTGCTGACCTTCTATTACGCGCTGATGCATTTCACCGTCTACATGGTGCTCGACCAGGCGATGGATATTGCCGCCGTCATCAACGACGTGCTGAAGCGCCCCTTCATCATGTTCGGCATGGCCGGACTTGCGATGCTCATTCCGCTGGCGCTGACATCCAACAATTTCTCGATCCGCCGGCTCGGCAAGAACTGGATCTGGCTGCATCGCCTCGTCTACATCATCGCCGCGTGCGGGGCGCTGCACTTCGCGCTCTCGACCAAGATCCTCGACCTGGAGCAATACATCTATGTCGGGCTGATCATCGCGCTCATCCTCTATCGCTCCTACCGGCCGATCGCACGCAACAAGCAGAAGGGCAAAGGGCGGACCCGCAATCGCGCAGTGGCGTCGGCCTCGTGAGACGGCAGGCTTACCGCAGTCCGGCGTGCCGGATCAAAGGCGCAGGCCGCGGCCATGCCGATTGCATAAGCCAGCAGGTTCCAAAGCGAAAAGATCCGGCCAAGCAGCAGGGCGCCTGCCGTGGTCAGCCGAAACGCGTCGAGCCGTGACCTTGCGGCTATGAGCGCCACGAGCAGATAAACCATCGCTCCCCAGAGTGCCACCACATGACGACGATGAAAGGCAGATCGGCCGCATAGCCAAACCTGCGGAGCGCCAGCCCGAGAACGATGACAAGAAACAGGGCGGCGAGACGAAGGAACTGCGGGGAGCGAGCCTGAATGATTTTGCGCAATGGAGCCGGTCCCGTCACCATATCAGAAACAAAAACAGCCGGGCTTTGTGAGCCCGGCTGTTTTGTTTCCGCCGGAGCGGAAGATTTAAGCGGCGACGGCCTGCTCTTCAGCAGCGACGCGGGCCTTGTCGGCAGCACCCTTGGCATAGGCATCGCGGTCAACGAATTCGATCACGGCCATGGCGGCATTGTCGCCCTGGCGGAAGCCGGCCTTCATGATGCGCAGGTAGCCGCCGTTGCGGGTGGCGTAGCGCGTTGCGATCGTGTCGAACAGCTTCGAAACGACGGCAGCATCGCGGATCTGCGAGATCGCCTGACGGCGAGCGTGCAGGTCGCCGCGCTTGCCGAGCGTTACGAGCTTCTCGACGATCGGGCGGATTTCCTTGGCCTTCGGCAGGGTCGTGACGATCTGCTCGTGGGTAATCAGCGAAGCCGCCATGTTGGCGAACATCGCCTTGCGGTGGCTTGCAGTTCTATTCAGCTTGCGGCCGGCTTTACCATGGCGCATTGCTATTCTCCTTTAATGCAGGTGCCCTTACGCTAAATGGGCCTGCCGTTTCCTGGCACATGCAGGCGATCGGCCTGCTGTTTGACGGGGAAAGGCAGCCGAAAGAGCCTGCCTTTTGTTATGTTCTTGCGATCGGCGTGCGAGCGGAAAACCGCTTTACACTTTTCCTCACGCCGCTCAGTACTGGTCTTCGTAACGCTTGGCGAGATCTTCGATGTTCTCGGGCGGCCATGCCGGCACTTCCATGCCGAGGTGCAGGCCCATGGAAGCGAGAACTTCCTTGATTTCGTTCAGCGACTTGCGACCAAAATTCGGCGTGCGGAGCATTTCTGCTTCGGTCTTCTGAATGAGGTCGCCGATGTAGACGATGTTGTCGTTCTTCAGGCAGTTTGCCGAACGGACCGACAGTTCGAGTTCGTCCACCTTCTTCAGGAGAGCCGGGTTGAAAGCGAGTTCGGTGACTGCTTCCTCTTCGGTTTCCTTCTGCGGCTCGTCGAAGTTGACGAAGACGCCAAGCTGATCCTGGAGGATGCGCGCCGCAAAAGCGACGGCGTCTTCGCCGGTGATCGAGCCATCGGTTTCGATGGTCATGTTCAGCTTGTCGTAGTCGAGAACCTGTCCTTCGCGGGTATTTTCAACCTTGTAGGACACCTTCTTGACCGGCGAATAGAGGCTGTCGACCGGGATGAGACCGATCGGAGCATCTTCCGCACGATTGCGTTCGGCCGGAACGTAACCCTTGCCGTTATTGACGGTGAACTCCATGCGGATCTCGGCGCCCTCGTCGAGCGTGCAGATGACATGCTCGGGGTTGAGGATTTCGATATCGCCGACCGTCTGAATGTCGCCAGCCGTGACAACACCCGGGCCCTGCTTACGCACGACCATGCGTTTTGCATCATCGCCATCCATCTTGATGGCGATTTCCTTGATGTTGAGCACGATGTCCGTGACGTCTTCGCGGACGCCCGGAATCGAGGAGAATTCATGCAGCACGCCATCGATCTGCACCGCCGTGACGGCAGCACCGCGCAGCGAGGAGAGCAGAACGCGGCGAAGCGCGTTGCCGAGGGTGAGGCCGAAGCCGCGCTCCAGCGGTTCGGCAACAAGCGTCGCCCTGGTGCGCGAGCTCGAGGAGAACTCCACCTTGTTCGGCTTGATCAGTTCCTGCCAGTTCTTCTGAATCATGAGTTTGCCTTCCGTTCGTTGCCACCATCCAATCGTGGCAACCGAGCTTGAAAACCACCGGGAGCGCACAGGCGCTCACCGGTGACGAGAGCGATGATCAGACGCGGCGCTTCTTGCGCGGACGGCAGCCATTGTGCGGGATCGGGGTCACGTCGCGGATGGACGTGATCATGAAACCTGCAGCCTGAAGCGCGCGCAGAGCCGATTCACGACCCGAACCCGGACCGCAGACTTCGACTTCCAGCGACTTCATGCCGTGCTCCTGGGCCTTCTTGGCGCAGTCTTCGGCAGCGATCTGGGCAGCGAACGGGGTCGACTTGCGCGAGCCCTTGAAGCCCTTGGCGCCAGCCGACGACCAAGCGATCGCATTGCCCTGCGCATCGGTGATGGTGATCATCGTGTTGTTGAAGGTCGAGTTGACGTGAGCGACACCCGACGAGATGTTCTTGCGCTCGCGACGGCGAACGCGGACGGCTTCCTTAGCCATGGTATTCCTTTCGTTGATCTCTTCACCGCCGTAATGCCAGCGGCTACACCGGAACGGCGCCTATATGGTCCCGCTCCAAACTCAAAAGAGGCCGGCGCAGACCGCCAGCCTCCCCACCCCGGTTTCCCGGAAATTACTTCTTCTTGCCAGCGATTGCCTTTGCCGGGCCCTTGCGGGTGCGGGCATTGGTATGCGTGCGCTGACCGCGGACCGGAAGGCCGCGGCGATGACGCAGGCCGCGGTAGCAGCCGAGGTCCATCAGGCGCTTGATGTTCATCGCGGTATCGCGACGAAGATCGCCTTCGACCTGATAGTCACGGTCGATGGCTTCGCGGATCTGAAGGACTTCTGCGTCCGTCAGCTGATGCACACGACGTTCGGCCGGGATACCGACCTTTGCGACGATTTCCTGTGCGAATTTCGGACCGATCCCGTGAATGTAGGTCAGCGCGATAACAACGCGCTTCGCAGTCGGGATGTTGACGCCAGCGATACGTGCCACGCCTGTTCTCCTTGCATTCCAGTTGCCATCCGGCAAGTGGGCTTCGTTATGCGGCTCTTGAGAACCGCCCGTTCAGATTTACGTCCGTAACATGTCAAAACGACCGCACCCGGACTTCCCTGGGAAATCCGCGCCGATCGCATGGAATGTCGCGAGTTGGCGCGGTGTTTAGCGGAATCACTGCTGAAAAGCAACCGTTCCGCCAAGTTTATTTTCAAAGCCTTAAAGCTTCGAAAGAATGCTTTCGACCTCAGCCGTCACCTGATCGATTTCTGCCATGCCGTCCACGGACTTGAGCTTGCCCTTGGCATGGTAATAGCCGATCAGCGGTGAGGTCTCCTTGTAGTAGACTTGCAGCCGAGCCGTCATGGTCTCCGGGGTGTCATCGGGCCGGCGCTTGAAGTGCGTGGAACCGCACTTGTCGCACACGCCCTCGGCAGCCGGAACCTTATCGGTATCGTGATAGACGCTGCCACACTGTGCACAGGAGTAGCGACCGGCGACACGTCGGATCAACTCGTCATCATCGACACGGAATTCAATGACAACGGAGAGGCCGAGACCCTTTGCCTTCAGCATCGCCTCGGTGGCGTCCGCCTGGACGAGCGTCCTGGGGAAGCCGTCGAGGATGAAGCCGTTGGCGCAATCGGGTTGATCGATACGCTCGGAAACGATGGCAATGACGATCTCATCCGAGACGAGCTTGCCGGCGTCCATGACCGCCTTCGCACGCTTGCCGACATCGGTGCCGGCGTTAACCGCTGCACGCAGCATGTCCCCCGTGGAAAGCTGCGGAATGCCGTGCTTTTCCACGATCCGCTGGGCCTGGGTTCCCTTACCCGCGCCCGGCGGCCCCAAAAGGATAAGTCTCATCGCCCCCTCTTTCCTCCACGCAACTTCGATTTCTTGATCAGGCCTTCGTATTGCTGCGCGATCAGGTGACCCTGGATCTGTGCAACCGTGTCAAGAGTTACGCTAACCACGATCAAAAGCGAAGTCCCACCAAGGGCTAACGGAATGCCGGTTTGCGACACCAATATCTCCGGAAGGATGCAGACGAAGACGAGATAGAGCGCGCCGATCACCGTGATTCGGGTCAGCACATAGTCGATATATTCGGCGGTGCGGTCGCCCGGACGGATGCCGGGAATGAAGCCGCCATGCTTCTTCAGATTATCAGCCGTATCCTTCGGATTGAAGACGATGGCCGTATAGAAGAAGGCGAAGAAGGCGATCAGCGCCGCATAGAGCACCATATAGAGTGGCTGGCCATGACCGAGGGCCGCGACGATCGATGTCGCCCAGGAGGGCATTGCCGTGGTGCTGGCAAAGCCCGCAATCGTTGCCGGCAGAAGCAGCAGCGACGATGCGAAGATTGCCGGAATGACACCTGATGTATTGAGTTTCAACGGCAGGTGGGACGTATCGCCCTGGAACATCCGGTTGCCGACCTGGCGCTTCGGATACTGGATCAGCAGCCGGCGCTGGGCGCGCTCGACGAAGACGATGATGGCGATGACAGCGATCGCGACGATGATCACGAGCAGGATCAGCGGGGTCGACAGCGCGCCGGTGCGGCCGAGTTCGAGCGTGCCGGCAAGAGCAGTGGGAAGGCCGGCGGCGATGCCGGCGAAGATGATCAGCGAGATGCCGTTGCCGATGCCGCGCGAGGTGATCTGCTCGCCGAGCCACATCAGGAACATCGTGCCGCCGAGCAGCGTCAGAACGGTGGAGACGCGGAAGAACCAGCCCGGGTCGACGACCAAGCCTTGGCCGCTTTCAAGGCCGGCGGCAATGCCATAGGCCTGCAGCGCACCGAGGATAACGGTACCGTAGCGGGTATACTGGTTGATGATCTTACGGCCCTGCTCGCCTTCCTTCTTGAGGTTTTCGAGCGCCGGCACGACCGAAGTCATCAGCTGCACGATGATCGAGGCAGAAATATAGGGCATGATGCCGAGCGCGAAGATCGCCATGCGCTCAACGGCGCCGCCCGAAAACATGTTGAAAAGGCCGAGAATGCCGCCTGCCTGGCCGCGGAAAGCCTGGGCATAGGCTTCAGGATTGAGGCCTGGAAGCGGAATATGCGTGCCGAGTCGGTAGACGAGGAGAGCTGCCAGTGTGAACCACAAGCGCTTCTTCAAATCCTCGGCTTTGGCGAAGGTCGAAAAATTGAGGTTGGATGCCAATTGTTCCGCTGCAGAAGCCATGCATTTCTCCGCGCTACCAATTCCGGCGTCTCTGGGGGACAGACCGGACCCGGAATCAGTATGAAATTATTCAAAACCGGGCTTAGGACGGATTGCAACGCAACCCCATGCCTCACCCTTGTTTTCGAGTCTTACCGGCATGACGCGGGCGCGCCAGCCAAGTTTTTGTGAGGCCCACATATGGGAGCAAAATCGCCCGGTGTGAAGCACCCCGGGCGATATATCATCAGATTATTATTCGGCTGCAGCCGGAGCCGAAAGCAGCGTCACGGTGCCGCCGGCCTTTTCGATCTTCTCGACGGCAGGCTTGGAGGCGCCTGCAACGACGATGGTGATCTTGGCCTTGATCTCGCCGTCGGCGAGAACGCGAACGCCGTCCTTGACGCGGCGGATGACACCAGCAGCCTTGAGGGCAGCTGCGTCAACGGTCGTCTTGGCATCGAGCTTGCCGGCGTCGATCGCCGTCTGGATACGGGCCAGCGACACGACAACAAAATCGGAAGCGAAAATGTTGTTGAAGCCGCGCTTCGGCAGGCGACGATAAATCGGCATCTGGCCGCCTTCGAAGCCATTGATGGCGACGCCGGAACGGGACTTCTGACCCTTCACGCCGCGACCACCAGTCTTGCCCGAGCCCGAGCCGATACCGCGGCCGAGGCGCTTGCGGCTGTGGGTCGAGCCTTCATTGTCTTTAATTTCATTGAGTTTCATGAGCGTTTCCTCCGTCTCACTTCTCGTCGACGACGCGAACGAGATGCTGGACAGCACGGATCATGCCGCGAACGGAAGGGGTATCCTCCAGCGTGCGGCGACGGTGCATCTTGTTCAGTCCGAGACCGATCAGCGTGCGCTGCTGGACATCCGGACGGCGAATCGGGCTGCCGATCTGTTCGATCGTGACAGTCTTCGCTTCAGCCTTCTTAGTAGCCTTGGCCATCTGTCAAACTCCTCTTATTCTTCAGAGGCGTTGCCGGAGGCGCTACGACGAGCCTGCAGCGTTGCATACTTGATGCCGCGCTGAGCTGCGATGTCCTTCGGGTGAACCTGGTGCTTCAGAGCGTCGAAGGTGGCGCGAACCATGTTGTAGGGGTTCGACGAACCGGTCGACTTGGCGACGACGTCGTGCATGCCGAGCGTCTCGAATACGGCGCGCATCGGGCCGCCGGCGATGATGCCGGTACCGACCTTGGCCGAGCGCAGCAGAACCTTGCCAGCGCCGTGGCGGCCATGAACGTCGTGATGCAGCGTACGGCCGTCACGCAGCGGTACGAAGATCAGTTCGCGCTTGGCGGCTTCGGTTGCCTTGCGGATGGCTTCCGGCACTTCACGTGCCTTGCCATGGCCGAAGCCGACGCGGCCCTTCTGGTCGCCGACGACGACGAGTGCTGCGAAACCGAAACGACGGCCGCCCTTGACGACCTTGGCGACGCGGTTGATCGCGACAAGCTTGTCGACGAATTCGCTATCGCGCTCTTCACGGCTCTGGCGGTCGTCCCGCTGCGGCCTTCTTTCCTGTGCCATTGTCCTCTTCCTTTTTCTTTTCCGGGTGCAATCGGCAAACAAATGTGGACCGCATCAGCCTCCCCTTTCGGAGAGTGCCTGCGGTCCGGCGAAAATCCGGCCGGCGCTTGAGGCGTCCGGCCGGAAACTGATCAGAAGGTGAGACCGCCTTCGCGGGCCGCTTCGGCGAGAGCCTTGATGCGGCCGTGATAGATGAAGGCGCCACGGTCGAACACGACTTCCGTAACACCGGCCTTGGAGGCGCGCTCTGCGAGGAGCTTGCCCACAACGGTAGCGGCGGCGGTATCGGCACCGGTCTTCAGAGAACCGCGCAGATCCTTCTCGAGGGTGGAGGCAGACGCAAGCGTCTTGCCGGCCACGTCATCGATGACCTGGGCGTAGATGTTCTTCGAGGAGCGATGAACCGACAGGCGTGGACGGCCATTGGCCACCGACTTGAGATGACGGCGCACGCGGTTGGCACGACGTGCAAGTGCTTCTTTCCTGCTAGCCATTTCGCGTGATCCTTACTTCTTCTTGCCTTCTTTGCGGACGATCCGCTCGTCAGCGTACTTGACGCCCTTGCCCTTGTACGGCTCGGGACCGCGATATTCGCGGATTTCGGCGGCAACCTGACCGACCTGCTGCTTGTTGATGCCGCTGACGACGATTTCCGTCGGCTTCGGAACAACGATCGAGATACCGACCGGCGGCTCGTAGATCACGTCGTGGCTGAAACCGAGGGCCAGCTGCAGGTTCTTGCCCTGCATGGCGGCGCGGTAACCGACGCCGTTGATTTCAAGCTTGCGCTCGAAACCGTCCTTGACGCCCTTGAAGATGCCTTCGATCATCGTGCGGGACATGCCCCACTTTGCGCGCGCATCCTTGGTCTGGTTCACCGGCGTCACGACGACGGCGTTATTTTCAAGCTTGAGGCTGATTTCGTCGTTAGCAACGAAAAACAGCTCGCCCTTCGGGCCCTTTGCAGTCACCTTCTGGCCATCGACCGTAGCCGTGATCCCAGCAGGCACCTGAACGGGCTTCTTACCGATACGAGACATGTTTCAATCCTGTCTGTTCGCTATGGAGATCCCTGCCCGATCTTAGAAGACCGAGCAAAGAACCTCGCCACCAACGTTCTGTTCGCGAGCCTGGTGATCGGCCATCACACCCTTCGGAGTCGAAAGGATGGTGATGCCGAGACCGTTCGCGACCTGCGGAATGGACTTGACCGAGACATAAACCCGGCGGCCCGGCTTGGACACGCGGCCGATCTCACGGATCACCGATGCGCCTTCATAATATTTCAGCTCGATGCTGAGTTCCGACTTGCCATTGCCGAAATCGACAACGGAATAGCCACGGATGTAGCCTTCGGACTGCAGAACATCGAGAACACGTGCACGGAGCTTCGAAGCAGGCGTCGAAACCGACGACTTGCGGCGGGAAGCGCCGTTACGGATGCGAGTGAGCATATCGCCCAACGGATCAGTCATTGTCATGTAACCTGCTCCTTACCAGCTCGACTTGACGATACCCGGCACCTTGCCGAGATTGCCGAGTTCACGCAGCGCAATACGCGACATGCGCAGTTTGCGGTAATATGCGCGCGGACGCCCCGAAACTTCGCAACGGTTGCGAATACGGGTCTTCGATCCATCACGCGGCAGGGATGCCAGCTTGATCGAGGCCTTGAACCGCTCTTCGATCGGAAGAGCCTGGTTCATGATGATCGCCTTCAACCCAGCCCGCTTAGCGGCCTGGTTAGCGACCGTAGTACGGCGGCGCTTGTTCTTTTCAACTGCGCTTGTCTTCGCCATGTCAGGTTCCTTTTCTACGCTCGTCGTTACGGTTATTGACGGAACGGGAAGCTGAACTCTTTCAGAAGAGCTCGTGCTTCGTCGTCGGTCGTCGCCGTCGTGCAAACGATGATGTCCATGCCCCACATCTGATCAACCTTGTCGTAGTTGATCTCAGGGAACACAATGTGCTCCTTGATGCCCATGGCGAAGTTGCCACGGCCGTCAAAGCTTTTCGGGTTCAGGCCGCGGAAGTCGCGAACGCGCGGGAGCGCGATGTTCACGAGACGGTCCATGAACTCGTACATGCGGGCGCCGCGCAGGGTGACCTTCGCGCCGATCGGCATCTGTTCGCGGAGCTTGAAGCCTGCGATAGAGTTACGTGCGCGGGTGATGACCGGCTTCTGGCCGGCAATCGCTGCGAGGTCGGCGGCAGCTACCGTCGGCTTCTTCGAGTCAGCGGTCGCTTCGCCGACACCCATGTTGATCACGATCTTGTCGAGCTTCGGAATCATCATCTCGTTGGCGTAGGAGAACTGCTCCTGCATCGCCTTGCGGATGCGCTCGACATATTCCTTCTTGAGCCGCGGCTCATATTTTGCCTCAGCCATCGATCACTTCTCCAGAACGCTTGGCCACACGGACCTTCTTGCCGTCAACAACCTTGAAACCGACGCGGGTCGGCTTGCCGTCCTTGTCGATGATTGCAACGTTGGAGAGGTGAACCGGGGCTTCTTTGTTGATGATGCCGGCTTCCTGGGTCTGCGTCTGGCGCTGGTGGCGCTTGACGACGTTGACGCCACGAACAACGGCACGATCTTCCTTCGGCATGACCTGGACAACTTCGCCGGTACGGCCCTTGTCCTTGCCAGCGAGCATGACGACCTTGTCGCCCTTACGAATCTTCTGCATCGCTTCGCTCCTTACAGTACTTCGGGAGCCAGCGAGATGATCTTCATGTGGTTCTTGGCGCGAAGTTCGCGCGGAACCGGTCCGAAGATACGGGTGCCGATCGGCTCTTTCTTGTTGTCGATGAGGACTGCTGCGTTGGTGTCGAAGCGGATGACGGAGCCATCCGCACGACGGATGTCCTTGGCGGTGCGAACGACAACCGCCTTCATCACGTCACCCTTCTTCACGCGGCCGCGCGGGATCGCTTCCTTGATCGAAACGACGATGACGTCGCCGATCGAGGCATACTTGCGCTTCGAGCCGCCCAGCACCTTGATGCACATGACACGACGTGCGCCGGAATTATCCGCGACGTCGAGGTTTGTTTGCATCTGAATCATATCAGGTCGCCTTCTTGGTTTACCGGAATGGTTGGGCTAGCCCCCTACTCCGGCTTATGAAAATTTTCGCCGGCCGAGCTGCCATGACGGCAGCACAGACGCGGCAATAGCTGAATAGCGCGGGATCGATCGTGCCAGGGTGGTTTCCCGAACGGGACCTTCCGTGCGCTCAAAGCAAAAGAACGCCCGGCATTCGAGCGTTCTGACGCTGCTTCATACAGATATTTCGGCGAGACGCAAGGCCTCGCGCAAAATTCTGTTACTTGCCCTGGGCGGAAATCACCGTCCAGCGCTTGTCCTTGGAGATCGGCGCGCATTCCTCGATGGATACGGTATCGCCAATCTTGTACTGATTGTTCTCGTCGTGGGCCTTGTACTTCTTGGAACGACGAACGGTCTTCTGGAGCAGCGGGTGAGCGAAACGACGCTCGACACGAACCACTACCGTCTTCTCGTTCTTGTCGCCAACGACGACGCCCTGCAGGATGCGCTTCGGCATATTTTTCTTCCTTTAGGCCTTAACTTCTGCCGCCTTCTGGCGGGCAATGGTTTTCACGCGGGCGATGTCCTTGCGGACTTCGTTGATGCGCGAGGACTTTTCGAGCTGGCCGGTCGCCTTCTGGAAGCGCAGGTTGAACTGCTCCTTCTTCAGCTTGGCAAGCTCGTCCTTGAGTTGGTCGGCGGTGAACCCGCGAACGTCTGAGGCTTTCATGAGCTCAATCCCTTACTCTGCAATGCGCTGAACGAAGCGCGTCTTGACCGAGAGCTTGGCAGAGCCGAGGCGAAGCGCCTCACGGGCGATTTCTTCGCTGACACCGTCGATCTCGAACATCATACGGCCAGGCTTGACCTTGCATGCCCAATATTCAACGGAGCCCTTACCCTTACCCATACGGACTTCGGTCGGCTTTTTGGTTACCGGAACGTCCGGGAACACGCGGATCCATACACGGCCGGCGCGCTTCATATAACGCGTGATCGCGCGGCGGGCCGCTTCGATCTCGCGCGCGTTGACGCGGTTGGGTTCCTGTGCCTTCAGGCCGAATTCGCCGAATGCCAGGTCAGAACCGCCCTTGGCGACGCCCTTGATGCGGCCCTTGAACTGCTTGCGGTACTTGGTACGCTTTGGCTGCAACATTTTCTTATTCTCCGAACTTCTCTGCCACGCGCGCTATCAAGCGTTGTCGCGGCGACGGTCTCTGTCGCGGTCACGATCACGGCTCGCCGGACCCTGGGCGTCACCTTCCATCGCGCGGCGCTCGGAAGCCATCGGATCATGCTCAAGGATTTCGCCCTTGAAGATCCAGACCTTGATGCCGCAGATGCCGAACGCGGTTTCTGCTTCAGCCGTGCCGTAGTCGATGTCGGCGCGCAGCGTGTGCAACGGCACACGACCTTCGCGGTACCATTCCGTACGGGCGATTTCAGCGCCGCCGAGACGGCCAGCGCAGGTGATCTTGATGCCTTCGGCGCCAAGACGCATCGCGGACTGAACGGCACGCTTCATGGCGCGACGGAAAGCCACGCGACGCTCGAGCTGCTGTGCGATCGACTGAGCGACCAGCGTCGCATCGACTTCGGGCTTGCGCACTTCGACGATGTTGAGGTGCGTTTCCGAATTGGTCATCTCCGACAGCTTCTTGCGGAGCTTGTCGATGTCAGCGCCCTTGCGGCCGATGATCAGGCCTGGACGTGCCGAGTGGATCGTGACGCGGCACTTCTTGTGCGGACGCTCGATGACCACCTTGGAGATCCCGGCCTGCTTCAGTTCGCTCATGACGAACTTGCGCATCTTCAGGTCTTCGTGCAGCAGCTGACCGTACTCGGCATTGTCCGCAAACCAGCGGCTATCCCAGGTACGGTTGATTCCGAGACGGAAACCGATTGGATTGATTTTCTGACCCATTATGCGGCCTCCTCTGCTGCCTGCACTTCACGAACGACGATCGTCAGGTGCGCGAAGGGCTTTTCGATGCGCGACGCGCGACCGCGGCCACGAGCGTGGAAACGCTTCATGACGATCGACTTGCCGACATAGGCCTCGGCGACAACCAGCGAGTCGACGTCGAGATCGTGGTTGTTCTCGGCGTTGGCGATCGCAGATTCGAGCGTCTTCTTGACGGCGCCTGCGATGCGCTTGCGGGAGAACTCCAGCTCAGCGAGTGCGCGCTCGACCTTCTTGCCGCGGATAGCCGCAGCAACCAGGTTGAGCTTCTGGGGGCTGACGCGGAGCGTGCGGGCGACTGCTTGCGCCTCGTTGTCCTTCAGCCGGCGTTCGGCTTTTGCCTTGCCCATTGTTACTTCCTCTTCGCCTTCTTGTCCGCGCCGTGACCGTAGTAGGTGCGGGTCGGAGAGAATTCACCGAATTTGTGACCGACCATGTCTTCATTGACACTGACCGGGATATGCTTGCTGCCGTTGTAGACGCCGAAGGTGAGACCGACGAACTGCGGCAGGATCGTGGAGCGACGGCTCCA
Organism: Rhizobium sp. 10PS4; assembly: GCF_032464805.1. Lineage (NCBI taxonomy): Bacteria > Pseudomonadati > Pseudomonadota > Alphaproteobacteria > Hyphomicrobiales > Rhizobiaceae > Rhizobium > Rhizobium sp. 10PS4. The sequence goes on from NZ_JAWDIW010000026.1 coordinate 36,451, forward strand.
GATCTTGATCACTTCACTACGACCGCCTTCACGAACCTTCTCAGCCTTCTTGAGAAGATAGCCGTCAACGAACGGACCTTTCCATACTGAACGAGCCATTGGAGACTTCCTCTCTTACTTCTTACGCTGATGACGCGAGCGCATGATCATCTTGTCGGTCGACTTGTTCGACCGGGTGCGCTTGCCCTTGGTCGGCTTGCCCCACGGTGTCACCGGATGGCGACCACCGGAGGTGCGGCCTTCACCACCGCCGTGCGGATGGTCGACCGGGTTCATGACGACACCGCGGTTATGCGGACGCTTGCCGCGCCAAACGGTACGACCGGCCTTGCCGTCGTTGATGTTGGCGTGATCAGGGTTGGAGACGGCGCCGATCGAAGCAAGGCAGGAGCCATGGACGAGACGCTGTTCACCGGAGTTCAGGCGAAGGATCGCCATGCCCTGGTCGCGGCCGACGAGCTGTGCGTAACCACCGGCGGAGCGAGCGATCTGACCACCCTTGCCCGGCTTCATTTCCACGTTGTGGATGATGGAGCCGACCGGAATGAACTGCAGCGGCATGGTGTTGCCGGGCTTGACGTCGACAGCCTTCTCGGAAGCGATGACCTTGTCACCGGCAGCGAGGCGCTGAGGAGCGAGGATATAAGCCTTCTCGCCGTCAGCATAGTTCACCAGCGCGATGAAAGCCGTACGGTTCGGATCGTATTCGATACGCTCAACCGTGCCCTCGACATCGAACTTGCGACGCTTGAAGTCGACTAGACGATAGGTGCGCTTGTGACCGCCGCCGATGAAGCGGGCGGTGATGCGGCCGAGGTTGTTACGACCGCCACTCTTGGTCAGACCTTCCGTCAGCGCCTTGACCGGCTTGCCCTTGTAGAGGGCGGAGCGGTCGACGATGACGAGCTGGCGCTGGCTCGGGGTGATCGGATTGAAAGTTTTCAATGCCATTTTCTTATACCTCAGAGACCGGTGGAGACGTCGATCGTCTGGCCTTCAGCCAGCGTCACAACAGCCTTCTTCACGTCCTTCTGCTTGCCGACGAAACCGCGGAACCGCTTGGTCTTGCCCTTGCGCAGCAGAGTGTTGACAGCCGTGACCTTGACGCCGAACAGCGCCTCGACCGCAGCCTTGATTTCCGGCTTCGTCGCCTGCTTGGCGACATTGAAAACAACCTGGTTGTTTTCGGATACCAGCGTGGACTTTTCGGTGATCGCCGGAGAGACGATCACATCGTAGTGGCGAAGATCGGTCACTTGAATCGCTCCTCTAGCGCTTCAACCGCAGCCTTGGAAAGCACGAGCTTGCCGCGGCGCACGATGTCATAAACGTTGATGCCCTGGATCGGCAGAACATCGATGTTCGGGATGTTCTGAGCTGCGAGCTTGAAGTTGCCATCAAGCTCTGCGCCGCCGATGAAGAGGGCGTTGGTCAGGCCGAGCGTCTCGAAAACGGACGCGAGCGACTTGGTCTTGGCTTCAGCGGCAACCAGGTTGTCGATGACGATGACGTCATCGGCCTTGATCTTGGCCGAAAGGGCGTGGCGAAGGCCGAGTGCGCGAACCTTCTTCGGAAGATCGTGCTCGTGGCTGCGGACGACCGGGCCGTGAGCCTTGCCGCCGCCGCGGAACTGCGGAGCGCGAGCCGAATGGTGACGGGCGCGGCCCGTACCCTTCTGCTTGTACATCTTGGCGCCGGTGCGCGAAACTTCCGCGCGGCCCTTAGCCTTGTGCGTGCCCTGCTGCTTCTTGGCAAGCTGCCAGCGGATGACGCGGGCGAGAATGTCTTCGCGGGGCTCGAGGCCGAAAATCGCGTCCGAAAGGGAAACCTTCCCGGCGTCTTTTCCCTCGAGGGTCTTGACGTTGAATTCCATTGATCTGGCTCCCTTACTTCGCGGCCGACTTGACGGCGTCGCGCACGATGATCCAAGCACCCTTGGAACCAGGAACAGCACCCTTGATCAGGATCAGACCACGATCTTCGTCGGTCGAAACTACTTCCAGGTTCTGCGTCGTGACGCGCGTCTGGCCCATGTGACCAGCCATCTTCTTGTTTTTGAAAACCTTGCCCGGATCCTGGCGCGAGCCGGTCGAACCGTGCGAACGGTGCGACACCGACACACCGTGCGTAGCACGCAGACCGCCGAAACCGTGGCGCTTCATGGCGCCGGCAAAACCCTTACCGATCGTCGTGCCCGTCACGTCGACGAGCTGACCGGCTGCAAAGTGACCTGCCTTGATCTCAGTGCCGACTTCGAGCAGTTGATCTTCCGACACGCGGAATTCCGTCAGCTTGGCCTTCGGCTCGACGTTGGCAATGGCAAAGTTGCCGCGCATCGCCTTCGACGTGTTCTTCACCTTCGCCTGGCCGGCACCGAGCTGAACTGCGGTATAGCCATTCTTTTCGACAGTGCGCGTGGCTACGACCTGGCAGCCTTCCATACGCAGTACCGTTACCGGGACATGCTCGCCGGCGTCGTTATAGACGCGGGTCATTCCCACCTTCTGTGCAATCACACCTGAACGCATCGGTTCAATCCTTCTCACTCAGCCCGAAGACCCGAGGTCTCAGAGCTTGATCTCAACATCGACACCGGCGGCGAGATCGAGCTTCATCAGCGCGTCTACCGTCTGCGGGGTCGGGTCAACGATATCGAGAAGGCGCTTATGCGTGCGCATCTCGAACTGTTCGCGGCTCTTCTTGTCGATGTGCGGGGACCGGTTGACCGTAAACTTCTCGATGCGGGTCGGAAGCGGAACGGGGCCCCGGACGCTTGCACCGGTGCGCTTAGCCGTCGATACGATCTCACGCGTTGAGGCGTCGAGAATCCGGTGATCGAACGCCTTCAGGCGGATGCGGATATTCTGGCCGTTCATTCGACTTTATCCTTGTGTCTGTTATCCGCGTGTCACCGCTTAGGGACACGACTTACCTTCAGTTACGTTAGCGGGCCACCGGTTTCAAAGATCGAGAGGGACACCGAGATCGGCGTCCCTATCCTTTCCTTGGGCCAGGTGGCCCAGCCGCTAATTACTCGACGATCGACGCGACGATACCGGCGCCGACGGTGCGGCCGCCTTCGCGGATGGCGAAACGCAGCTTTTCTTCCATCGCGATCGGAACGATCAGCTCGACCGATACCGTGACGTTGTCGCCCGGCATCACCATCTCCGTACCTTCCGGCAGCGTCACGATGCCCGTCACGTCGGTCGTGCGGAAGTAGAACTGCGGACGGTAGTTGGTGAAGAACGGCGTATGACGGCCACCCTCTTCCTTCGTCAGGATGTAGGCTTCTGCCATGAACTTCTTGTGCGGCTTGACTGAACCCGGCTTGCACAGAATCTGGCCACGCTCAACGCCATCACGGGTGACGCCGCGGATCAGCGCA
>NZ_JAWDIW010000027.1:0-27975 GCF_032464805.1 Rhizobium sp. 10PS4
AGACGATCTTCGGCAGCGCATCCTGCAGCCGGCCCCTCAACGAGATCCCCGTCGATTGCCTCGGCGTCAGAACCGGATCGGTGGTCGCAACGGTGCTCATGGAATGTCATCTCCTTCCCGCAATCGGCCCTGCATGATCGGCTCTGCATCATTGTCCGGGCATGATCATCCCGCATGATCGGCGCGAAGCCTGAAGCTTCCCCGCGGAGCACGCGGGGAAGCATTTGTCATCACACCGGTCTCAGCGGGCGTCGTCGATCGCCTGGACGAGTTGCTTGACGGCTTCGTCGGAGGTCTTGATCTGGCCGTGTACGAACTTCGAGACGACATCCTTATAGGCATTGGCGATCGCCGGAGGAGCGCCATAGCCTTGCGCCAGCGAGCCGAACAGCGTGCCGCCTTCGTTTGCTGCCGTCAGGTCGGCGATGCCCTTCTTGCCGCAAGCGTCGAAGTCGGTATCGGGAACGTCGGTACGGGCCGGAACAGAACCCTTGACGACGTTGAAGGCCGACTGGAAGCTCTTCGACAGCGTTGCCGTCGCAAGTGCTGCCTGGGCCGCCTTGCGGTCGTCTGGAACGTTGAACATGCCGAACATGTCGGAGTTGTAGACCACGCTGCCGTCGGTGCCGGGGAAGCGGTAGCACAGGAAGTCGGTATCCGGCGTCTTCTTGGCGGCGACGAATTCGCCCTTGGCCCAGTCGCCCATCACCTGCACCAGCGCGTCACCCTTGATGACCATGGCGGTCGCGAGATTCCAGTCGCGGCCCGAGAAGTTCGGGTCGACATATTTGATGATCGTCGCCAGATTGTCGAAGGACTTCTTCATCGTGTCGGACTTCAGCGATTCCTCGTCGAGGTCGTTGAAGGCCTTCTTGTAGAACTCCGGACCGCCGGTCGACAGCACGATGGAATCAAACATCGTCGCTTCCTGCCAATTCTGGCCACCGAGCGCCAGCGGGATGACGCCGGCGGCCTTGGCCTTGTCGAGCAGGGCGATCAGCTCGTCGAAGGTCTTCGGCTCAGTGCCGCCGATCTTGTCCATCACCGCCTTGTTGATCCACAGCCAGTTGACCGAGTGGACGTTGACGGGGGCGGCAACCCACTTGCCGTCATAGACCGAGAACTTCTGCAGGGCTGCCGGAACCGACTTGTCCCAGCCTTCCTTCTTCGCCGTCTCGGTCAGGTCGCCCATGACGCCGGCCTGAGCATAATCGAGCACGGTATAACCGAGCATCTGCGAGGCCGTCGGATAGGTGCCGGCCGCCACCATCGCCTTCAGCGCCGTCATCGCCGCATCGCCGCCACCGCCGGCAACAGGCACGTCCTTCCAGGCAAAACCTTCCTTCGAAAGATCCTGCTTCAAGACGTTCAGCGCCGCAGCCTCACCACCAGACGTCCACCAGTGCAGCATCTGCACTTCCTTCACGTCGGCGGCTTGGGCAGCACTGAGGCCAGCCATCATCACGACAGCAACAGCTGCCGAGCTCAAAAACTTGCGCATGAATTTCCTCCCATTGAAAATCGGCGGCAGGACCCTCCCCGCCGCCCGATGTTTACCACCTTGCAGTAGTCAACACGCGGCCGCGCTCCTCCGCGCGGTTAACAATTTAAAGCGTTATAAGCCTTCTGTCGTCAAGTCCTTTCTCGACTCCCGAGAAAAATATGACTACTAGGACATCTGCTTGAATTTTATATGAATTTTTGGATTGCTGACGGAACCATGGCAACAATCCGGACGCCGAGGATCTGCAGCTCCTGCTGTCATCGCAGATCAACTTTCCGGTCGGGTAGCCGCCCGGCTGTGATGGCCGACGTTTTAAAACTGTTTGCATGGCGCGTGATTTGTCATAGAAGCACCGCGTAATCCGGTCGCAGCCCACCCGGTCAAAACAAGGGATCCAAAATATGAAAACCATCGTCGTCTGCTCCGGCGGACTGGACTCCGTTACGCTTGCCCACAAGGTAGCAGCGGAACAACAGCTTATCGGTCTCGTCTCCTTCGACTACGGCCAACGGCATCGCAAGGAACTTGACTTCGCCGCGAGCTGTGCCGCTCGGCTTTTCGTTCCCCATCATGTCATCGACATCGCCGGCATCGGCGGTCATCTCAGCGGATCGGCCCTGACCGACAATGTTGAGGTTCCGGATGGCCACTACGCCGAGGAGACCATGAAGGCCACCGTGGTGCCCAACCGCAACGCCATCATGCTGGCAATCGCGTTCGGCTTGGCTGCCGCGCAAAAAGCAGATGCCGTTGCCGTCGCCGTGCACGGCGGCGACCACTTCATCTACCCTGACTGCCGGCCGGGCTTCATCGATGCCTTCCAGCGCATGCAGAACGAAGCGCTGGACGGTTATGCCAGCGTTAAACTGCTTGCCCCCTACGTCGATGTTTCCAAAGCGGCGATCGTGGTTGACGGCGAAAAACACGGCACGCCGTTCTCGGAAACCTGGTCCTGCTACAAGGGCGGCGAGCTCCACTGTGGGCGCTGCGGAACCTGCGTGGAACGTCGCGAAGCGTTTCATCTTGCCGGCGTCCCCGATCCTACGTTGTACGAAGACCGGGATTTCTGGAGAGCGGCCGTGTCGCGATACTCGGCCATGGAGGTGCGTTGATGTACCGCATCACCAAGGAGTTTCATCTCTCCGCCTCCCATCAACTGGATCACCTGCCTGCCGACCATCAATGTGCTCGGCTCCACGGTCACAACTACATCGTCGTCGTCGAACTGGCTGCGGAAAGCCTGAATGATGATGGCTTCGTCCGTGACTATCACGATCTCTCGCCGCTCAAGCGCTATATCGACGAAGCTCTCGATCATCGTCACCTGAACGACGTCTTCGGCCATTCGAAAGTCACTTCCGAATTCCTGGCAAGGCACTTCTACGACTGGTGCAAGCAGCGCTTCCCGGAGACATCGTCCGTTCGCGTCAGCGAGACGCCGAAAACCTGGGCGGAGTACAGGCCGTGAGTGGCGGAACCATTCGCGTCAGCGAGATCTTTGGCCCGACCATACAGGGTGAAGGCGCCTTGATCGGGCTGCCGACGGTGTTCGTGAGGACAGGCGGCTGTGACTACAGATGTTCCTGGTGCGACAGCCTTCACGCGGTCGACAGTGCGTTCCGGAATCAGTGGATTCCCATGTCGGTCGAGACCATCTGGCACGAGGTCATGAAACTCTCCGGAGGCAAGCCGCTGACGGTTTCCCTTTCCGGAGGCAATCCGGCGATCCAGCCGTTAAGGCCACTGATCGAGCTCGGCCATTCGCAAGGATATCGCTTCGCCCTGGAAACACAGGGCAGCGTGGCTCAGGCTTGGTTTCGCGATCTCGATATCCTCGTCATCAGCCCCAAACCGCCATCAAGCGGCATGCTGACGGATTGGGACCAGGTCGATAACTGTCTTCAACTGGCGGCCGGCGGACCGGAGGTCGCATTGAAGATCGTCGTCTTCGACGATGCCGACTACGCATTCGCCCAGCAGGCGGGTCAACGCTATCCGCAAATTCCCTTGTTCCTACAGCCGGGCAATCATACGCCGCCGCCGCCCGAAGACGACGATGCGCGCATCGATCTCGACGGCGTGATGGATCGGATGCACTGGCTTGTCGAAAGGGTGACGGCCGACCAATGGTTTGAAGTTCGCGTACTACCGCAATTGCACGTGCTGCTCTGGGGAAACAAACGAGGAGTATGAGGCCGCCTGCACTGAATTATGCAGCAACACGCTCCGGAAAGGCGAAAACATCGACGGGCTCTCCAAGCCCACGCAGCGGGAAGGTGCCGAGACTGTCCATATCTTGCGCGCAGCCCGCCATTTCGACGAAGGCTCGTGACAGGAGCACCGGACGCTTGACCTCCTTGGTCAGGCTTTCCAGCCGCGAGGCGACGTTGACCGCCGGGCCGATTACGGTGAAATCCAGGCGCGTACGCGAGCCGATATTGCCGTACATGACATCGCCGACATGCACCCCGACGCCATAACGCAGCGGTTCGCGCCCCATGCGCACGTGCTGCTCGTTCAGCTCAGCCATCGATGTCTGCCCTTCGCGGATCGCCTGCAGCAGATCGAGGCAGGCGGTTTCCTTGGCTAACGGGAAGATCGCCAGCAATCCGTCGCCCATGAATTTCAGGATCTCTCCGCCATGCCGTTCGATCGGGTCCGACATGGCGTCGAAATAGTCGTTGAGCAGATGGATGACATCGTCGCGCGGCCAGAGATCGGAGATTGCGGTAAAGTCGCGCAGGTCGCAGATCATGATCGCCGCACCGACGGTCGCGCCGCTACCGCGCGTCGTGACGCCCGACAGGATCTGTTCGCTCGCATGCGGTCCCACATAGGTCTGCAGCAGTGTGCGCGCCATGATATTCTTCAGCCTGATTTCGCTGACGAGAGTTAATGCCGGCAGCAGGTCGCGCAGGAAATCGACATGCTCGCTGGTAAAACCGCCCGGGCGGCTGGTGGAAAATGTCACGACGTGCCGCTTGCCGAATGTATGCTCGAGGGGCCAGGCGATATACTCCATAAGGCCGTCATCGCGCAGTTCCTGATAGAATGAACCCTCGTCGCCGTCGGTTGTGCCTTCCAGCCGTTTGCGCACCTCCTCCGAACCCTGATGGATGGCGTTGACGGGACTGTTCAGAAACTCCGGCGTGTTTTCGATACCATAGGCAAATGTGTCGATCTTCGCTTCCGCGAGGCCTTCTTTCCAGAGAATGCGGGCACCTACCCATTGCGGATGGTTCGTCCTGAAATGCAATGTCGCCCGCGCCACCGGCACCCCTGCCGCCAGCAGCTTCTCGCACATGTCCACCAGGATATTGTCGATGAACCGCTCGCCGCGCGTCTCGTTCACCAGCCAGTCGAGAATCCGTCTTCTGCGGATCGGCCAGACGCCTTCGCCCGCTTCGACGGCAGTCCCGGCCTTGTTCAAAAAAGACGACATCAAAAACTCCCGCTACGCCACATCATCGGCGAGGACCAAATTTAGTTTCCGCTGAATGTGGGCGATCCGAGATCAAATGATAAGAGGCAGACGGCGATCAAGCCTCAGAAATCCCAGTCATCGTCCTCGGTCGCCACCGCCTTGCCGATGACATAGGAGGAACCGGAGCCGGAGAAGAAGTCGTGGTTCTCGTCGGCATTCGGCGAAAGCGCCGACAGGATCGCCGGATTGACCTTGCACGCCTCACCCGGGAACAGCGCCTCATAGCCGAGGTTCATCAGCGCCTTATTGGCGTTGTAATGCAGGAATTTCTTGACGTCCTCGGTCAACCCGACGCCGTCATAGAGCGCTTCGGTATATTTCGCCTCGTTGTCGTAGAGTTCGAGCAGCAGCTCGAAGGCGAAATCCTTGATCTCCTGCTTCCGCTCGTCGCCGAGCCGTTCCAGCCCGCGCTGGAACTTGTAGCCGATATAATAGCCGTGCACCGCCTCATCGCGGATGATCAGTCGGATCATGTCGGCCGTATTGGTCAGCTTGGCGCGGCTCGACCAGTACATCGGCAGGTAGAAGCCGGAATAGAACAGGAAGCTTTCGAGTAAGACGCTCGCAACCTTCTTCTTCAACGGATCGCCGGAGCGATACTGCTCCATGATCACCGCCGATTTCCGCTGCAAGAATTCGTTCTCCTCCGACCAGCGATAGGCATCGTCGACATCGGGCGTCGAGCACAGCGTCGAGAAAATCGAGGAATAGGAGCGTGCATGCACCGCCTCCATGAAGGAGACGTTGGAAAGCACCGCCTCCTCATGCGGCGTCGCCGCATCCTCCATCAGCCGGATGGAACCGACGCCGTTCTGGATCGTGTCGAGCAGCGTCAATCCGGTGAAGACACGGATGGTCAGCTGCTGCTCGGCCGCCGTCAGCGTTGCCCAGGAGGGAATGTCGTTGGAAAGCGGCACCTTTTCCGGCAGCCAGAAATTGCCGGTGAGCCGGTTCCAAACTTCGAGATCCTTCTCGTCCTCGATGCGGTTCCAGTTGACGGCGCGCACATGGGTGACCGGCTTTACGGCGATGTTCATGGTGATTATGTCCTTCCAATAGATTTGATGGCGCTCGGAGCCCCCTCACCCTACCCTCTCCCCGAGGGGAGAGGGGATGTCGCGCTTGCCGCAGATGTCTTCTCCCCATCGGGGAGAAGGTGCCGGCAGGCGGATGAGGGGCCAATTGCTCAAAGGCTCGCGGCCGAAATCAACTCACAGCGTACAAGACACGCAGCCCTGCACCTCGGTGCCGGACAGCGCCATCTGGCGAAGGCGGATGTAGTAGATCGTCTTGATGCCCTTCTTCCAGGCATGGATCTGCGCCTTGTTGATGTCGCGCGTCGTTGCCGTGTCGCGGAAGAACAAGGTCAGCGACAGGCCTTGGTCGACATGCTGGGTCGCCGCCGCATAGGTGTCGATGATCTTCTCCGGCCCGATCTCGTAGGCATCTTGATAATAGTCGAGATTGTCGTTGGTCATGAACGGCGCCGGATAATAGACGCGGCCGATCTTGCCTTCCTTGCGGATCTCGATCTTCGAGACGATCGGATGGATCGAGGAGGTCGAGTGGTTGATATAGGAGATCGAGCCTGTCGGCGGCACCGCCTGCAGGTTCTGGTTATAGAGACCGGAGGCCATCACCGCCTTCTTCAACGCGGCCCAGTCTTCCTGCGTCGGAATATGGATGCCTGACGTCTCGAACAGCGCCTTCACGGTCTCCGTCGCCGGCTCCCAGAGCCGGTCTGTATATTTGTCGAAATATTCGCCGGAGGCATATTTCGAATCCTCGAAGCCCTTGAAGCTCTGGCGCCGCTCGACCGCCAAAAGGTTCGAGGCGCGGATCGCGTGATAGGTCACCGTATAGAAATAGATATTGGTGAAGTCGACGCCTTCCTCGGAGCCGTAGAAGATGCGTTCGCGGGCGAGATAACCGTGCAGGTTCATCTGACCGAGGCCGATCGCATGGCTCTCGTCATTGCCCTTCTCGATCGAAGGCACCGAGGAGATGTGGCTCATGTCGGAAACGGCCGTCAGCGCCCGGATCGAGGTCTCGATCGTCTTGCCGAAATCGGCCGAATCCATCGCTGCCGCAATGTTCAGCGAGCCGAGATTACAGGAAATATCCTTGCCGAGATGCTTGTAGGAGAGGTCGTCATGATATTCGCTGGCCTCGCTCACCTGCAGGATTTCCGAGCAGAGATTGCTCATCGAGATGCGCCCGGCGATCGGGTTCGCCCGGTTCACCGTGTCCTCGAACATGATGTAGGGGTAGCCGCTCTCGAATTGGATTTCGGCAAGCACCTGGAAGAATTCGCGTGCCTTGATCTTCTTCTTGGAGATGCGGGCATCATCAGCCATTTCGCGGTACTTCTCCGTCACCGAGATCTCGGTGAAGGGCACGCCATAAACACGCTCCACGTCACAGGGCGAGAACAGGTACATGTCCTCGTTATTCCTCGCGAGTTCGAAGGTGATGTCGGGCACAACGACACCGAGCGACAGCGTCTTGATGCGGATCTTCTCGTCGGCATTTTCGCGCTTGGTGTCGAGGAAGCGCATGATGTCGGGGTGATGAGCATTGAGATAGACGGCGCCCGCGCCCTGGCGCGCACCGAGCTGGTTGGCATAGGAGAAGCTGTCTTCGAGCAATTTCATTACTGGGATGATACCAGAGGACTGGTTCTCGATATGCTTGATCGGCGCGCCCGCCTCGCGGATGTTCGTCAGCGACAGCGCCACGCCGCCGCCTCGCTTCGACAATTGCAGCGCCGAATTGATCGACCGGCCGATCGATTCCATATTGTCCTCGACGCGTAGCAGGAAGCAGGAAACCAGTTCGCCGCGCTGCTTCTTGCCGGCATTGAGGAAGGTCGGCGTCGCCGGCTGGAAGCGGCCGGAAATGATCTCGTCGACCATGTCGCGGGCAAGGGCCTCGTCGCCGCGCGCAAGCGCCAGCGCCACCATGCAGATGCGGTCCTCATAGCGCTCGAGATAGCGCTTTCCGTCGAAGGTCTTCAGCGTATAGCTGGTGTAGTATTTGAAGGCGCCGAGGAAGGTCGGGAAACGGAACTTCTTGGCATAGGCCTGGTCGAACAGATCCCGCACGAAATTGAAGGAATACTGGTCGAGAACCTCCTGCTCGTAATAGCCCTCGGTCACGAGGTAATCGAGCTTTTCGCGGAGATTGTGAAAGAACACCGTGTTCTGGTTCACATGCTGCAGGAAATACTGCTTGGCAGCCATTCGATCCTTGTCGAGCTGGATCCGCCCCTCGTCGTCATAGAGGTTCAGCATCGCATTCAGCGCGTGGTAGTCGAGCGCTTCCGCCACTTTCAAAGGGCGTTCGCCGGCGGGATGAGCCAATGTGTGATGCGGTTTTGCGCCCGCATCCCGCGTCAGATTTGTTCCCGTGTCCAAAATCGTTCCATTCCGTGTTTGACCTTGGCGACATCGTCTTCGGTGCCCATGAGCTCGAACCTGTAGAGGTAAGGCACCTGGCATTTCTGCGAGACCACGTCGCCGGCGAGCCCATAGGTCTCGCCGAAATTGCTGTTGCCCGCAGCGATCACGCCGCGGATGTGTCCTCGGTTTTCCGCATCGTTGAGGAAACGGATCACCTGCTTGGGAACGGCACCCTTGCCGCCGTCGCCGCTATAGGTCGGCACAACAAGCACGAAGGGTTCGCGAATTTGGAACGCGTCTGCGCCAATTGGCGGAATGCGCGCCGCGCGCAGTCCGAGCTTGGCGACGAACCGATGGGTATTCTCGGATCGGCTGGAATAATAGACGATCAGCCCCATCGTCTGTCCTCAGCTCAGGAAAGTGCGCTGATCATGTCGGGACGGAAGCCGGCCCAATGCTGCTCGCCGGCGATGACGACAGGCGCCTGCATGTAGCCGAGGCTGCGGACGCGATCGAGCGCTTCGGCATCCTGCGAAATATCGACGATGTCATAGTCGACACCCAGGCGGTCCAGAGCGCGGTAGGTGGCAGTGCACTGGACGCAGGCAGGCTTGCTGTAGACGGTGATGGTCATAATATTCCTCGTGACGACGCGATTGGGACGCAGGACATTGATCGGAAATCTGTCGATATCCGTCGAAAAATCTCGGTGATTTGAGCTATGCGGCTATTTAGCCGCTGGGCGTACTCCGCCCTCTACCTCTAGCGGGTGGCGGCCTGAACTGAGATACTGACATGACTTCACCCCGAAGTGGCTCAATAGGAAGGTTTCGGGGGCGAAGGTTCGGGCCTGCGAAACGCGATGCGGAGATTCCCCGCAGCCATGCAACGCGACCTTCCGGACACCCCGCCCGTGGACGTTTCGTTCGAGGCAGGTCTCCTGGCTCACGGGTCAAAGCACCCTGTCCCAGCCTTCCCGGAGCATCATGCTCCAGTGACCTGAAATCGGACAGTTGCTCGCCGCTTACAGTTGCGGGGGCAGCTCCGGCATTGCCGCGCCATGATGGCGAAACGCACCGAATTCCCGTCTTAGCCATCGATCCCTACGAATCGATGGAACCTCGAACACTAGATATAGTACGCCAATCCAAATTCGCGTCAACGGATGGTTTGTGCATTGCGTTACGACAGATTTGAAATCGCTACGTTCCTGTGAAAAACACGGATAACGAAAGCTTAAGGAAAGCAGGCTGTGGAGAAAGCCCCGATGAAGAGAGCCGACCCTATGGCCGGTCCCGCGATTTTCGATTCAAGATTGGGCCCGAATCGTCGATAGGACATCCCCCCGGTGACGAACGCCGGAGGGAGGAAGTCAGAAATGTTATATCTTTATCCGAAGCAGCCGCAGCGCATTGATCGTCACCAGCACGGTGGCGCCGGTATCGGCGAGGATCGCCGGCCAGAGACCGGTGATGCCGGCGATCGTCGTCACCAGGAACACCGCCTTAAGCCCGAGTGCGATGGTGATATTCTGCAGGATGTTGCGCATCGTGCGTTTGGAAAGTTCGATCATTCGCGCCACATCGCCGACGCGTCCGTGCAACACGGCCGCATCCGCCGTCTCCAGCGCCACGTCGGTGCCGCCGCCCATGGCGATGCCGATATCGGCCGCGGCCAGTGCCGGAGCATCGTTGATGCCGTCGCCGACCTTGGCGACGACGAAGCCCTGGCGCTTCAATTCGCCGACGACCCGCTGCTTGTCCTCAGGCATCATCTCGCCGCGCCAGCCGATGCCGAGCATGCCGGCAACGGCTGCTGCCGTCCGCTTGTTGTCGCCGGTCAGCATCATCGCCTTGACGCCGGCTGATTTGAGGGCAGCGAGCCCGGCCTCGGCATCCTCGCGCGGCTCGTCGCGCATGGCGATCAGGCCGGCCGCAACACCGTTGACGAGCAGCACCGACACGCTCTTTCCCTCGTCGTTCAGCGCCGTGATGCATGCATCCTGTTCCGCGCTGAGCGTCCCGCGCTCGCGGGCGGCAGGCGGCGATAGCAGATCCAACGTCTCGCCACCAACCTTGCCGCTGACACCCTTACCCGGCAGCGCTTCCAGCTCGAAGGCCGGCGGCACGGGAACGCCGTCCGCCTTGGCGCGATTGCGGATCGCCAGTGCCAGCGGGTGGCTGGAACCCTGCTCCAACACCGCCGCGCGCGACAGCACCTGCGCCTCGCTCGGGCCAAAGGAAATGATGTCAGTCACCTGAGGCTTGCCTTCAGTCAGCGTGCCTGTTTTGTCGAAGGCGACCATCGTCACCTTGCCGAGCGTTTCCAGCACCGCGCCGCCCTTCATCAACAGCCCGCGCCGTGCACCTGCCGAAAGCGAGGCGGCGATCGCCGCCGGCGTCGAGATGACGAGCGCACAGGGGCAGCCGATCAAAAGGATGGCAAGGCCCTTATAGACCCATTCGCCCCACGGCCCAGCGAACAGCAGCGGCGGAACGACCGCGACGAGTGCTGCGACCACGAGCACGCCGGGCGTGTAATAGCGCGAAAACCGATCGATGAAGCGTTCGGTCGGCGCCTTCGATTCCTGTGCCTCCTCCACCAGCTTGACGACGCGGGCGATGGTATTGTCGGCCGCGGCGGCCGTGACGCGAACCCTGAGCACCGCATCGCCATTCACCGTACCGGCAAAAACGACGGCATCGACGCCCTTGCGCACCGGCGTGCTCTCGCCCGTCACCGGCGCCTCGTCGATCGCACTCTCGCCTGAGATGATGATGCCGTCCGCCGAGATACGGTCGCCAGGGCGAACCATGATGATGGCGCCGACAGCAAGGCTTTCTGCCGGCACTTCCCGCGTCTGGCCATTGTTTTCGAGCAGCGCATTCTTCGGCACCAGACCCGTCAGCGACTGGATACTTTCGCGCGCCTTGCCCGCCGCCACCCCCTCCAGCAACTCGCCGACGAGGAACAGGAACACGACGGTTGCCGCCTCTTCGCCGGCATTGATGATGACGGCGCCGACGGCGGCGATCGTCATCAGCATCTCGATCGAAAACGGTGTTCCTGAGAAGGCGGCCATGATGACGCGCCGCGCGATCGGCACCAGCCCGATCAGCATGGCGACGGTGAAGGCATAGGACGCGATCGCCGGCACGAGATGGCCGACGGTGTAGGCGGCAACGAGTGCTGCACCCGAAAGGATGGTCAGCCGGCCCTTCCTGCTCTGCCACCAGGGACCGGCCATCGGCGCATGGTCGTGCCCGTGCAGCCCCTCGATTTCCTTCTCGCCATGATCGTGAGGATGATCGCGGTGATCATGTCCATGGTCGTGATGATGTTGCGAGCCCTGAGTACGAGCAGGCGCAGCGGTTCCGGCAAGCGGCGCGACGGAATAGCCGAGCCCGGTCACCTTCTTCTCGATCGCCTTGAGATCGCTGCTGCCATCGTGGCGGACGGTCATCGTGCCCGCCATCACCGAAACGGAAACATCGGCGACACCCGTCAAGCGTCTGACCGCCGTATCGATCTTGGTTGCGCAGGAGGCGCAATCCATGCCGCCAACCCGGTATCGTGTCTCGCTCTCAGCCATGATCCGCTTCCTTGTCAAATAGAAGCATCCCTCCTACATCCTCTAGCGACTAGAGGTGCAAGAGGAAAATGATGAAAAAGATCACCATTGGTGAAGCCGCCCGCCAGAGCGGCGTCAAGGTGCCGACGGTGCGTTATTATGAAAGCATCGGCCTGCTCGCGGCCCCGAGCCGTAGCGAGGGCAACCAGCGCTCCTTCGAGCCTGCCGATATCAGCCGTCTCGCCTTCATCCGCCACGCCCGCGAACTCGGTTTCGAGATCGAGGCGATCCGCACGCTGCTCACCCTGCAGGACGATCCGCACCAGTCCTGCGCCTCGGCCGACGCCATCGCCAAGGCCCGCCTGATCGAGGTCGAGCAGCGCATCCGCAGCCTGATGGCGCTGAAGGCCGAGCTGGAAACCATGGTGGAAGGCTGCGGCCACGGCCGCGTCGACCAATGCCGCGTCATCGAGGTTCTCGCCGACCACGGCCAATGCACGCATCCGCACCACTGATCTCTGCCCTTGCAGGCGATCCGCGCCCGCGCCAAAACTGAATACAGAGAGAATCGGGCGAAGATATCAATGAACCAGAAGCGGATTGCAATCATCGGCGGCGGCCCGGCGGGTCTCGCGGCTGCGGAACTGCTTTCCCGTTCCGGTCATGCGGTGACGGTCTACGACGCCATGCCGACCTTTGCCCGCAAGTTCCTGCTGGCCGGCAAGTCCGGTCTCAACATCACCCATTCCGAGGATTATGCCTGTTTCACCACGCGCTTCGGAGCGGCCTCCGCCCGTCTGCGCCCCGCTCTTGATGAGTTTACCCCTGATGATATCAGGAATTGGGCAAGCAAGCTCGGGACGGAAACCTTCATCGGTTCGTCCGGCCGGGTTTTCCCGAAGGTGATGAAGGCCTCGCCTTTGCTGCGCGCCTGGCTCAGGCGGTTGGAGGCACAGGGCGCCACGCTGCGCACCCGCCACCGCTGGACCGGTTTTGCCGAAGACGGCTATGTTTTCGAAACGCCCGAAGGGCGCAGCATCGTTCAATGCGACGCAGCCCTGCTGGCGCTCGGCGGCGCAAGCTGGCCGCGCCTCGGCTCCGATGCTGCCTGGGTGCCTTGGCTGGCCGGCAGGGGTGTGGACATTGACACTTTTCAACCCGCCAATTGCGGCTTCGCCGTCGGATGGAGCGGCAACTTTAGCGAGCGTTTCGCCGGCGAGCCGGTAAAATCAGTCACCGCCACGTCCGAGGCCGGCACGTTTCCCGGCGAATTCGTCATCACCGGCAGCGGCATCGAAGGCAGCCTCGTCTATACCCATACGGCCGCGTTGCGCGATCGGCTGCTGAACCATGGCAGCGCCGTCCTGACGCTCGACCTCGCACCTGGCCGCACCATCGAGAGGCTGAGCCGCGACCTTGCCAGGCAGGACGTCAAATCGAGCTTTTCAAACCGCCTACGCAAGGGCGCCGGCCTCAACGGCGTCAAGGCTGCGCTGCTGCGCGAACTC
Organism: Rhizobium sp. 10PS4; assembly: GCF_032464805.1. Lineage (NCBI taxonomy): Bacteria > Pseudomonadati > Pseudomonadota > Alphaproteobacteria > Hyphomicrobiales > Rhizobiaceae > Rhizobium > Rhizobium sp. 10PS4. The sequence continues at coordinate 13,469 of NZ_JAWDIW010000027.1, forward strand.
GCTCCCGAGCGCGACCGAACCGATCCGGAGCGCCTCGCCGGCATGATCAAGGCCCTGCCGGTGCCGGTGATCGAAACCCGGCCGATCGCCGAGGCGATCTCCTCGGCCGGCGGCATCCGCTGGACCGGCATCGACGAAAACTACATGTTGAAGGCACTGCCGGGCACCTTCGTCGCCGGCGAAATGCTCGACTGGGAAGCGCCGACCGGCGGTTATCTCCTCACCGCCTGCCTGGCGACCGGCCGGGCGGCAGCCCGCGGCATCGAAGCCTGGCTGCAGCGCTAGAGCGCTGGCGGCCGCCAGCCCTGAGGCAAAACAACAAGATCATCCCTCAATCAGGCAGAGACCGGACGGAATGTCATGGCGAGACCATTCATGCAGTAGCGAAGCCCGGTTGGCTTCGGGCCGTCATCGAAGACATGGCCGAGATGCCCACCGCAGCGGCTGCAGTGCACGGCGTTACGCACCATGCCGAGAGTCGTGTCGCTCGTGGTGCCGACGGCTTTTTCGAGCGCCGCCCAGAAGCTCGGCCAGCCGGTGCCGCTGTCGAATTTGGTGGTCGAGGAAAAGAGGTCCTGGTCGCAGCCGGCGCAGGCGAAATTGCCCTTTCGCTCCTCATGCAGCAAGGCACTGGTGAAGGGATGTTCCGTCCCCGCCTGGCGCAGGACGACATATTGATCCGGCGTCAGCAGCTTGCGCCATTCCTCCTTGGTGTGGGTCACCGCAAACGTCTCGGCGGCGATCGCCTCGCCGGCCAGGCCCAGCTGAACCGCAAACGCCCCAAAAGCGGCGCCCATCAGCAACAATCGTCTATTCAGCATGGTCGGATCTCCTCGTCTGGCAAACCTTGCTTCCGTACAGAACTACGAGAGCGAGGGTCTTTTGTTACGCCATGGCCGCCAAAACACCGAAATGTGATTTCCGCCACTTTCGTCAGGAAGCCCCGCATGCTGACGACCGCCAGTACCGGCCGATTGCAAACCAACCGCTTTTCCATCAGAATGTGCTGAAGTTCGGTGGGAGGAGCCGATGCACGAACACTCAGCACACGCCGAGCACGTCTACACGTCTGCCCAGCGCGACTCTGCGGCGGCCAGTTCTCCTGTGGTTGCCTCATGGCGGCGGTGCATGACCATGCACCAGCTCGCCCCCGAGGACCAGCGGGCTCCACTGCGCCTCACCGACCAGGAATTCCGCCGTGCGCGCGAACAGTCCGAACAGCTGATCGCCAGCGCGACGGAAGAGCTCGATCGTCTCTTTACCACCGTTGGCCGGGCCGGCTGCTGCCTGCTTCTGACCGACAAGAACGGCATCGCGCTGGAGCGCCGGGGCGCTGCCGGAGACGACAAGGAATTTCGCCAACTCGGTCTCTGGACCGGCTCGGTCTGGACCGAGGCCAGCATCGGCACCAACGGCATCGGCACCGCACTTGCCGACGAGCGTGCCGTCGCCATTTTCCGCGATCAGCATTTCTTCTGTTCGAACACCAGCCTGAGCTGCACGACGGCGCCGATCCGCGATCACCGTGGCCGGCTGGCCGCGGCGCTGGACATCTCCACCTGCCGCGAAGACGTCAACGAAATGACGCTGGCAATCCTGACGCAGACTGTGCGCGATGCAGCGATGCGCATCGAGCTCAACCTGTTCCGCTCCGCCTTTACAGGCGCCCGATTCCTGATGGTTCCGGCCGGCGCCAATTCCGCCGCCGCCCTGCTTGCCGTCGACAGGCACGATCTCGTGCTCGGCGCAACGCGCGCCGCCCGCATCGCGTTGCAGCTGGACGATAAACGCATCGCCGCCGGCATTCCTGCCGCCGATGCCCTGCACGAGGCCGGCGTCTCCCAGCAGGACGAGATCGTCGAGGCGGAAAAAGCGGCCCTGCTTCGGGCGCTGTCGCGTGCAAGCGGCAATGTCTCGCAGGCGGCGATCGCCCTCGGCATCAGCCGCGCCACGCTGCACAGGAAGATGAAAAAGCTCGACCTCCACTGATCAAGGTTCGCCGCCCGCAATCGTGAAGCGATGCTGTCGCAGGTCTGCGACACTGTGCACTGCGGTATGGAAGACCCACCCTATTCCCTCCGCCAAAATATGCACATTTTCCTCCCACTGGTTTCGCTTGGGAACCTGGATCATCAAGGGAGGATGACATGCTTCATCAGAAAATCGTCGAGTCGCCGTTCAAGCTGAAATACGGCAACTATATCGGCGGCGAATGGCGCGAGCCGGTCGAGGGAAAATACTTCGAAAACCTGACGCCCGTCACCGGCGGCAAACTCTGCGACATTCCCCGCTCCAATGAAAAGGACATCAATCTTGCGCTCGACGCCGCCCATGCGGCTAAGGAAAAATGGGGCCGCACCTCCGCTGCCGAGCGCTCCAATATCCTCATGAAGATCGCCCAGCGCATGGAAGACAAGCTGGAATTGCTCGCTCAGGCCGAGACCTGGGACAACGGCAAGCCGATCCGCGAAACCATGGCGGCCGACATTCCGCTGGCGATCGACCACTTCCGCTACTTCGCCTCCTGCATTCGTGCCCAGGAAGGTTCGATCGGCGAGATCGACCACGATACCGTGGCCTATCACTTCCATGAGCCGCTCGGCGTCGTCGGCCAGATCATTCCGTGGAACTTCCCGATCCTGATGGCCACCTGGAAGCTGGCACCTGCGCTTGCCGCCGGCAACTGCGTCGTGCTGAAGCCCGCCGAGCAGACACCGGCCTCGATCCTGCTCTGGGCCGAACTCGTCGGCGATCTCCTGCCACCCGGCGTGCTCAACATCGTCAACGGTTTCGGCCTCGAAGCCGGCAAGCCGCTGGCGACCAGCCAGCGCGTCGCCAAGATCGCCTTCACCGGCGAGACGACGACAGGCCGGTTGATCATGCAATATGCCAGCCAGAACCTCATTCCGGTGACGCTGGAGCTCGGCGGCAAATCGCCGAACATCTTCTTCGCCGATGTGATGGCGGAAGACGACGACTTCCTCGACAAGGCGCTCGAAGGCTTTGCGATGTTTGCCCTCAACCAGGGCGAAGTCTGCACCTGCCCGAGCCGCGCCCTCGTCCAGGAATCGATCTACGACCGCTTCATGGAAAAGGCGGTCAAACGCGTCGAGGCGATCAAGCAGGGCAACCCGCTCGACAGTACGACGATGATCGGCGCTCAGGCCTCGACGGAGCAGCTGGAAAAGATCCTCGCCTATCTCGATATCGGCAAGCAGGAAGGCGCGGAAGTGCTGACCGGCGGCTCGCGCAACGATCTCGGCGGCGAGTTGGCGAATGGCTATTATGTCAAGCCGACGATCTTCAAGGGTCACAACAAGATGCGTGTGTTCCAGGAAGAAATCTTCGGACCGGTTGTTTCGGTCACGACCTTCAAGAACGAGAAGGAAGCGCTCGAAATCGCCAACGACACGCTCTACGGTCTCGGCGCCGGTGTCTGGAGCCGCGATGCCAATCGCTGCTACCGCTTCGGCCGCGAGATCCAGGCCGGCCGGGTCTGGACCAACTGCTATCACGCCTACCCGGCCCATGCCGCCTTCGGCGGCTACAAGCAGTCGGGCATCGGCCGTGAAACCCACAAGATGATGCTCGACCACTACCAGCAGACCAAGAACATGCTGGTGAGCTACAGCCCGAAGGCACTCGGCTTCTTCTGAGACGCTTTCGCGTGGTGGAAGGTCTCAAACCCCTCCCCAACCCCTCCCCACAAGGGGGAGGGGCTTAACATGCGGCCCTCGCCGTATCACTCTTGAGCGCAGCATATGCAGCCGGCTTGTTGTCTTGCGAGCCGGTGCCACAGCTTAGCCCCTCCCCCTTGTGGGGAGGGGTTGGGGAGAGGAATTCTCCTCTCCAAACTGGAGGAAGAACAATGGAAACCACCGTCAACGGCGAACCGCGTGTTCTCGCAACCGACGCAGCCCTCGATTTGATCTTGGAAATCAAACGGGATCATCCCGATATCCTCTTCCACCAGTCCGGCGGTTGCTGCGACGGCTCCTCACCGATGTGTTACCCGGCTAACGAATTCTTGATCGGCGACAGCGATGTCAAACTCGGCGAGATCGGCGGCGTATCTGTTTATATCAGCGCCAGCCAGTTCGAGGCGTGGAAGCATACGCAGCTGATCATCGACGTCGTGCCCGGCCGCGGCGGCATGTTCTCGCTCGACAATGGCCGCGAGAAACGCTTCCTGACCCGCTCCCGCCTCTTCGGCGGTGGCGAGGCTTGCACGGTGCCTGATGTGAAGGTCAGGGCGATCTGATGCCGTCGCCTTATCGCGTGCGAATTTCGCCTGTAGTATTCCCATAGTACCTGCTCTCCGCTGCTCTTTGCTACTCTCCGCCAGTTGGTTTCAAAGGGAGGAAACGATGCCAGCCTCAAAGATCCTGATGATCACGGGTGATTTCACCGAAGATTACGAAACGATGGTGCCGTTCCAGACACTGCTCGCCTGCGGCTACATGGTCGATGCCGTCTGCCCCGGCAAGAAGGCCGGCGACACCGTCGCCACCGCCATCCACGATTTCGATGGCGACCAGACCTATTCCGAAAAACGCGGCCATAATTTCGCGCTGAACGCCACCTTCGACAGCGTGCGCGCCGAAGATTACGATGCCCTCGTCATTCCCGGTGGCCGTGCGCCCGAATATCTGCGCCTCAACGCCGATGTCATCAAATTCGTCCGGCACTTCTTCGACGCAGGAAAACCCGTCGCCGCCATCTGCCATGGCGCCCAGCTGCTCGCCGCCGCCGGTGTGTTGAAGGGCCGAACCTGCTCGGCCTATCCCGCCTGTCGGCCGGAAGTCGAACTTGCCGGCGGCATCTATGCCGACATATCAATCAACGATGCAGTCTCGGACGGCAATCTGGTCACGGCGCCCGCCTGGCCGGCGCATCCGTCCTGGCTGCGCCAGTTCATGGCCGTGCTCGATGCCGCGGCCCTGCTCGAAACCAACGCCGCCTGAGAAGGGCGGCACGGGGGAGGACGATATGTGTGAACTGTTTATCAAGGCGGATGCTCGGCTCTGGGAAAGCGCTACCCGATCGCTGCGCATCGACGGCATGGTCACCAGCGTCAGACTGGAGAATTTCTTTTGGGCGAAGCTCGAGGAGATCGCCCGGCGCGACGGCATGAATGTCGTCCAGCTGATCACCCGGCTGCATCATGAATCGATCGATGCCGGCCACGATCTCGGCAACTTCACGTCCTTCCTGCGGGTCTGCTGCGCCCGTTATCTCGACCTGCAGCTCACCGGCGACATCCCGGCCGATGTCACCCGTCCGATCTCAGGCCTCGACGCGCCTGTCATCCTCGACCGCGAACGCGCGAAATATCACTGAAATCACGTCCGACAGACGATCAAAGACGAACGGCCCGCAGATAGCTCCGCGGGCCGTTTCGCAAACATCTGACCTGTGTTGGGCGGCGGGCTTGCACTACCGCGCAGCCTGGATCAACAATGCGCCGCACCGTCGAGCGCGGGCACCGCCAGGAGATCGATTGCCATGAAAGACCAGAAAGCCGTGATCGTCACGGGAGCCGGCGGCAACCTCGGCAGCGCCGTTGTCCGCGAGCTTGCCAGCGCCGGCGCGAAACTCGTCTGCATGAACCGTTCGAGCAGTGAGCTGGAAGCCTTGGCCGGCGATCTTCCTGCCTCCACGGAGTTTCTGTCGATCGCGGGAACGGATCTCACCGATTATGCCTCCTGCGCCGCCGCCGTCGCCCGGGCCGTCAAGCGCTTTGGCGGCGTCAGCGCATTGGTCAACACCGTCGGCGGTTTCCAGATGGGACCGGTCGGGCCGGAGGCGCCCGCGCAGTGGGAGACGATGATGACCGCAAACGCCCGCACTGCGCTGACAATCAGCGCCGCGGTTCTCCCGACCATGAAGGCGGCAGGCTACGGCCGCATCGTTCATGTCGCCGCCGCGCCCGGCCTGAAGGCCGGCGCCAAGCAGGCCGCTTACGCCGCCTCGAAAGCCGCCGTCATCCGGCTGACCGAGGCGATCGCTGCCGAATGCCGCGACGACCGCATCACCGCCAACTGCATCCTGCCCGGGACAATCGACACGCCTGAGAACCGCGCGGCCATGCCTGATGCGAAGACGGACGGCTGGGTATCGCCGCAATCGATCGCCCGCCTCATCGCCTTCCTGATTTCGCCGGCCGCAGCCGTCGTCACCGGCGCGGCAATCCCGGCGACCGGCCGCGAATAACCCAAGGCGCGGCGTGATCGACCGTCGGCGACTGCTCCCTTGTCGAGATCCGTGGGTGATGAACGACAGAGCCCTACAAGTTTCAATCAGTGATTTACGATCTGACTTGAGCTTCGGTTCGCCTTGAGGCAGCGTCGTCTGTGCCTGCTCATGGGACAGGCAAAAGAACAGCGGACGGACACCATGGTGTTGATGATCGCATTGCGGCGGCACTTGCCAGAAGGCGGATGGTTTCGATGACGGAGGGTCCGGCATTGCGCGCCGTCGGCGCAACCAGCCTGGTGCGCGAGGAATGGTTCCTGGGCGTCAGCATCGTGACGAGCTTAGCGTTTCTTGCCTTCCAGGAGCAGCTCTTCGGTCGGCTTGCCGATCCGCTATGGTTCACTGTCGTTTTCGTCTGGCTGTTTGCCGTCGTCCTCGGCTCCGCACTGTCGGTCGTGCGCCACGCGGATCATTTGGCTGAGCGGCTGAAGGAGCCCTACGGCACGCTTATTCTGACGCTTGCCATCACCTCGATCGAGGTGATGGCAATATCAGCCGTCATGCTTCACGGCGAGAACAATCCCACGCTCGCGCGCGACACGCTGTTCGCAGTCGTCATGATCATCCTGAACGGCATGGTCGGCCTGTCCTTGCTGCTGGGCGCATGGCGGCGACCGGAACAGCAGCATAACCTGCAGGGCGCCAACGCCTATCTCGGGGTCATCGTGCCGCTGGCGACCCTGAGCCTGGTGATGCCGACATTTCTTGCAGGCCCGGACGGACAGCATCCATCCGCACCGAGACAACTGATACTCGGTATAATATCGGTCGGTCTTTACGCTACGTTTCTGTTTCTTCAGGCCGGCCGCCATCGGGGCTATTTCACCGACGACAGCAATCGTCACGAGCATCATGGTGAACATGCTCCTCCCCGCGGGCCGGTCTGGCCCCATGCCATTCTGCTTTTCGCCTATATGGCTCCCGTCGTCTTTCTCGTCGAACAGCTTGCCCGGCCGATCGATTACATTATCGAAACCCTGCATGCCCCAACCGCATTTGGCGGTGTTGTCATGGCTATCCTTGTCGCGACGCCCGAGGCAATCAGCGCCGTGCGTGCGTCCATCGCCAACAATCTTCAGCGTTCCGTCAACATCTTCCTTGGTTCGGTGCTGTCAACGATCGGGCTGACGGTGCCGGCAATGCTTGTCATCAGCCGTCTTTACGGGCACCCGGTGAAGCTGGGCCTCGAACATGGAGATCTGGTGATGCTCCTGCTCACTCTGGCCGTCAGCATCATCACCTTTGCCAGCGGCCGCACGCATCTCATGCAAGGTGCGGTCCATCTGGTGCTTTTCCTGGCTTACGTGCTGCTCATTTTCCAGCAATGAAATCCGTCCGATTACGGCCGCACAAGATCTGGAAGTTAAGAGTTCCGCGCTTGGTCCGTCTTCCGCTATGATGACGGGAGCTATTGCACAGCTTGCAGGGTGGCTGCAGGACTTACGTGGCGATACGGAGGCCGGACTTGGGCTCACTGTTGGTTGGCGGGCTTGTATTTGTTTTTCTGTCGATGGCAACATCGATAGGATTGGTGGTGCGCGGCCGTTTGCCGGATCACCATCTCAATGCAGAATCCAAGGACGTCATCAGGCTGGCGACCGCGGTGGTGGGAACGCTGTCGGCTCTGACGCTCGGCCTTCTGATTGCATCCGCCAAGTCGTCCTATGACAATGCCGAAGTGGAGATGAGAACGGCCGCGGCACGGGTACTCCTGCTTGACCGCGTGATGGCGCAATACGGGCCGGAAACCGACAAAGCGCGTCAATTGCTGCGTGAACTCATAGAGAGACGGCTGAGCCGCGGCTGGACTGCCGAGACCACCGACGAAACATTCGGCAATGCGCCGGGGGAATATCAGGATATCGAGGCGGTTCAGGCCGTCCTTCGATCCCTGTTGCCGAGGGGTGCCGTGCAGCACTCTCTCCAAGCGCGTGCTGTTGAGGTGAGCGGCATGATGGCCGAGGCCCACTGGCTGCTGGTCGAATCCGGAGAAGAGGGTCTGCCATGGGCCTTTGTCACCGTTCTCGTCTGTTGGCTCTCGCTGCTCTTTGCGACCTTCGGGCTGCAGGCGCCGGCCAATCTGACGGTGCTGTCAATTCTGCTCGTCTGCGCCCTATCCGTCGCCGGCGCCATCTTCCTGGTTTCGGACATGGCGAACCCATATCTCGGGCTGATCCGCGTTTCGGACGCACCATTACAATCTGCCATCGAACGGCTCGGGAAACCGTAGCCGCGTCATGGCATCCATCGAGGACGAACTCGCAGTTGAATTGCGCACCAACAGCTATTGCAATTTTTAGCAATGCCGCGACATAATATCGCATGCCCGGAACTTTTCGGAGAGGGGTCGTCTCCACCGAGGCATGCATGAAGACTACAGCGCCGCGCGTCTTTTTCAGACGCGCAAATGACGCTGTATGCCTTTGAAAGAGCTCGTAAACATCGGGGCGGCGGCAATGCGTGTGAGATTGTATCAGGGTCTGCACCTGTCTGTGGTGCTCGCCGGCATGGCAATTCTCGCTGGCTGTGAGGAAAGCGGCAATACTTACGTCGCCCCTCCTCCACCTCCGGTTCGGGTCGCCCAGCCGATCCAGCAACCGGTGACGCTCTATTTTGAACTCACCGGCAATACGGCGCCGCTCAACTCAGTTGATATCGAGGCGCGCGTCCAAGGCTACGTCCAATCGATCGACTACCAGGACGGCATGACGGTGATGAAGGGCACCAAGCTCTTCGGAATTGAGCGCAACACCTATCAGGCGCAACTGGATCAGGCGAAGGCATCCCTCGCCTCGCAACATGCGTCTCAGGTCGGCGCGCAGCAGGAATACGACCGGCAGCTCAATCTATCGAAGCAACAGGTCACAACGCAGACCGCGGTCGACAGCGCCAAGGCGACGCTCGACGAGGCGAATGCGTCCATCCTCAATGCCCAGGCCAATCTCGATCTCGCGACGATCAACCTCGGATATACGGAGGTGTTTGCCCCCTTCGACGGCACAGTCACCGATCACCTCGTCGATATCGGCGCTCTTGTCGGCGTATCCGGTCCCACCAAACTCGCCAGCATCGTTCAGACAGATCCGCTTTATGCCTATTTCAACGTCAGCGAAACCCAGGTGCTGATGATCAAGGAAACCCTGGCAAGGCAGGGGCGCACCTTCAAGCAGACGGACCTTCCAAGCATTCCGGCGGAGCTCGGCCTGCAGACCGAGGAAGGCTACCCGCATAAGGGACATCTCGATTACGTCTCGCCGCAGCTCGATGCCTCCACAGGCACGCTTCAGGTGCGCGCCCTGTTCGACAACAAGGACCATGCCATGTTGCCCGGCCTCTTCGTGCGCGTCCGGGTGCCGGTCGGCCACAACGACAAGGCTCTGCTGGTGCGCGACGACGCCATCGGAACGAACCAGCTGGGCAGCTACCTGCTCGTTCTCGGCAAGGACGACGTCGTCGAGCAGAAGCAAGTCAAGACCGGCCAGCGCGAAGGTGCGCTCCGTGTCATCGATTCCGGCCTCGATCCGGCCGACTGGATCGTGACGCAGGGTATCCAGCAGGCCATCCCCGGCAGCAAGGTCACGCCCGACAAGATGGACATGAATCCGCCGGCAGCTGCCGCCGGCGATGCCAAGGCCAAGACCACCACGCAATGAATTCGTCGCCATGCTTCATCTGAACGTCTGAGGGCACCAGCATGATCTCGCGTTTCTTCATCGAGCGACCGATACTCGCCAATGTTCTGGCGTTGGTTTTCGTGCTCATCGGTGCGGTCGCCCTGTTCCAGCTGCCCGTGGCGCAATATCCGAATGTCGTTCCGCCGACGGTGCAGGTGACGACGCGCTTCCCGGGCGCCAGCGCACAGAACCTCGTCGATACCGTCGCGCTGCCGATCGAGCAGCAGGTCAACGGCGTGCAGGACATGCTCTACATGCAGTCGACGAGCGCCAGCGACGGCACTTATTCGCTGACCGTCACCTTTGCCATCGGAACGGATCCGGACCAGGCCCAGGTTCTGGTGCAAAATCGCGTTGCCATTGCGATGTCATCGCTTCCCGAAGCGGTGCAGCTTCAGGGTGTGACGACGCAAAAGAAGTCGACGGCGATCCTCGGCTTCGTCAGCCTGACCTCGCCCGATAGCCGCTATGACAGCCTTTTCCTGTCGAACTACGCCGTCATCAATCTGCAGAATGAACTCGCTCGCCTGCCGGGTGTCGGCAACGTCACCGTTTTCGGTGCCGGCCAATATGCCATGCGCATCTGGATGGATCCGAACCTACTGCAGGCACGCGGCCTGACGCCGCAGGATGTGGTCAGCGTCGTGCAGCAGCAGAGCCAGGAGGTTGCCGCCGGCCAGATCGGCATTCCGCCGGTGCCGAAGGGGCAGGTCTTCCAATACACGCTGAACGTCAATGGCCGATTGAACGAGGCGGCCGACTACGAAAACATCGTCGTCAAGGTCGAAAGCGGACAGGGCGGCCGCATTACGCGCATTCGCGATATCGGCCGCGTCGAACTCGGCGCCCAGACCTACAGTCAGTCCTTCATGCAGAACGGCCGGCCGGCAGCCGGTATCGGCATTTTTCAGCTGCCGGAGGCGAATGCCATTGCAGTGGCGCAGGCGGTGAATACGAAAATGCAGGAGCTCTCGAAGAGCTTCCCGCCGGGCCTCGAATATCACGTGCCGTTCGACACGACGAAATTCGTCGACGCTTCCATCGACGAAGTTTACGTCACCTTGATCGAGGCGGGCGTTCTCGTTCTCATCGTCATTCTCGTTTTCCTGCAGGATTGGCGGGCGATGCTCGTGCCGGCGACCACAGTTCCGGTCACCATCATCGGCGCCTTCGCTGCCATGGCGGCACTGGGCTTCACCGTCAACCTGTCGACGCTGTTTGCCATCGTTCTCGCCATCGGCATCGTCGTCGATGATGCCATTGTCATCGTCGAAGGTGTCGCCCGACACATCGAGGCGGGCATGTCCGGCCGAAAGGCGGCCGAAAAGGCGATGGAGGAACTGCTCGGCCCGGTCATCGGCATCACGCTTGTGCTGATGGCAGTTTTCATTCCGGCCGCCTTCCTACCCGGCTTGACCGGGCAGCTCTATCGGCAGTTCGCCCTCGTCATTGCCGCCACGGCGCTGATCAGCGCCATCAATGCCGTCACGCTGAAACCGACGCAATGCGCCCTTTGGCTACGCCCGCCGGTCCCGCCCGAGAAACGCAACATCTTCTATCGCGGCTTCAACAGGGTCTATGACAGGGGTGAACGCAGCTATGCCGGGCTGATCGGATCGATGACCCGCCACAGCGGCATCATGGTCATAGCAGCACTTGCGCTGATCGGTGTCGCCGTCTGGGGGCTCGCCCGTCTGCCGACTGCGTTTCTGCCCATCGAGGATCAAGGCTATGTGCTGATCAGTGCGCAGCTGCCCGACGGCGCATCGAAGGAGCGCACCGACGCAGTGATGCAGGAGGTCGGCAAGATCGCCGAAGCCACACCTGGTGTCGATCAGGTGCTGACCATCAGCGGCGTCTCCGTTCTCGACAACAATGCCAGCCTGCAGAATGCCGGCGTCGCCTATGTCGTGCTGAAGGACTGGGACGAGCGCGGCAAGGAAAAGGGGCAGGATCTGCTGTCGATCTACCAGCATTTGAACGGCGCGCTGCAAAGCGTGCTCGCCGCCAAGACGCTGGTGGTGGTACCGCCTCCGATCCAGGGCGTCGGCAATGCCAGCGGCTTTACCATGCAGGTCGAGATCAGGAACGGCATTTCCGACTACCCGCTGCTGCAATCGCTTGCCGACACAATCGTCAAGAACGGCAGTGCCCAATCGTCGCTGCAAAGGCTGAGCACGCCTTTTCGCTCGAACGTGCCGCAACTCGCGGTTTCCGTTGATCGGATAAAAGCGGAGACACTGGGAATTACGGTGGGCCAGGTCTTCTCCGCTCTCTCCGGCTATGTCGGATCGAGCTATGTCACCCAGTTCAACAAATTCGGCCGTACCTTCCAGGTCTATGCGCAAGCCGCTTCCGATTTCCGGGTCAGCGCTGAAGACATCCGCAATCTGAAGGTCAAAGCCGGTGACGGCACGATGGTGCCGCTCGGCACGGTCGTCGATGTCACCACGACACAAGGCCCCTCCCTGATCAGCCTCTACAATCTCTACCCGTCCGCAACGATCGTTGGCGGGCCTGCCGCCGGCTTCAGTTCCGGCCAGTCGCTCGAGGTCATGGAGCAGATTGCCGATCAGACACTGCCGCCGGGCACAGGCTTCGAATGGACAGCGCTGTCCTATCAGGAGAAGGCCGTGGGCGGGCAGATCTATTTCATCTTCGCGCTTGCCATGCTCCTCGTCTATTTCGTGCTCGCGGGCCAATATGAAAGCTGGATCTTGCCGCTGGCAGTCCTTCTCGCCGTGCCGCTCGCTCTCCTCGGCACGGTGGCAGCACTGATGGCAGCCGGCGTTGCCAACAATCTCTATACGCAGATCGGCCTTATCCTGCTGATCGCGCTTGCATCGAAGAATGCCATCCTCATCGTCGAATATGCTAGGGAAAGGCGGGCGGAAGGCATGGAAATACTGGATGCGGCCGTCGGGGCCGCCCGCTTGCGTTTCCGGCCAATTCTGATGACGTCCTTCGCCTTTATCCTCGGCGTCCTGCCGCTCGTACTGGCGACCGGCGCCGGCGCATCCGCACGCAAATCGATCGGCATATCGGTCTTCAGCGGCATGATCGCCTCGACCTGCCTCGCCGTGCTCTTCGTACCCTCCTTCTACGTCGTGTTGCAGCGCCTCGAGGAATATTGGAAGGGACGCACAAAGACCGCAGGCCTCGCGGAGGCGAAGATGCCGAAGGTTCAGTAAGGCTGTTGCAACAGCATGTTGCGCAATCGCCTGCGGTTTCGCGCGGAGGCAGGTTTCTGTTGAGGTCTCTTCACAGCGCAAGTTTCGAACAGACGCTATAATCCCGAGGTCAGGACCCGGTGGCATGCAGGCGACACGCGTTGCAAATTGTCCCGCAGACAAGCCATAGCCCGCCCTCCGCCCAACGGCACCATGCGGCATAGGGCCTGAAAATCCGATCCGCAGGTTTCGCGCAGGATCATCAGTTCCTCGCGTGGCGAGAAGGCCGGCATCATCGCCCGAGGAGCAGGTGTGGTCGCAACCGTCGCCGCGGCACCGCCGCTGGCTGGGGTTGACCCGGCTGATACTCCCCCCGCTGATCCTCCCAAGGCCGCAACGGCTTGCTGACACGGCGCCGACAGAGTGGCGTTGTGCTGCTGCAGGCAGCTGAGCGCCTCGGTGCCGCCCGGTGTGACGCCGGAGCATTGCGCCATGAAATCGCGTTGGCAGGCCGATTTGACGGCGTTGCGCTGCGCCTGCGTCGGCTGATGCGCCGGTGCGCCCGTCGCCGGTGCCGGACTGGTCGCCCCGGTGGTTGCTGGCGCAGCCGGAGCCGGTTCCGTGGATGTCGACTTAGGTTTGGAAATCGCCGACACCGCCTTCCGGCAACCGGCCGAAAGCGTGGCGCTATGCTGCTGCAGACAAGTGAGCGCCTCGATACCTCCCGGCGTCACTCCTGAACATTGCGCTATGAAATCGGAGCGGCATTCCGCCCTGATCGCATTGCGCTGCTCTTCAGTCGGCGCCTGCGCGGACGCGACACCGGCAAAGAGCACCACGACAAAGAGCGCTGGCAATACCGAGACTGTAAACGGAAGACGACACCTTGCATGCGGAGCCGTCAGTAAAGAAGACGCCAATTTTCGCATCTATTCACCCCCCCCCATAAATCTCTGATCTACTTCATGAAATCGCATAGCCTTGCTGAATAGAATAACCAGCGCCCGCCATTTGGAGGGACGTTGCGTGCTGTTATGGAAATATTAAAATGCCGGCTCCACGTATATTAGAATATTATTGTTTTATCAACCATCTACTCGTGCCCCGAAAGCTGATCATAGGCCCATAGGACTTTCGCTTGCCGCAGTACCCCGACCAGGAAAGACGCCATGAACCGACCGGGCATGGCGTACACGAGCGTTGCCGGAACGCGGCTGAGTTTGCTGCAGCGGTTCCCAACGTCAAATCTCGCGTGGCCACACCATTTGGCAAAAACAGCAAAGCCCCGGCCGTTATACGGTCCGGGGCTTTGTAGTTTTCTGTCCCGCTGGGTCGGCTACGCCTTCTTGCGGGGGGCGTTAACCCCTCGACCCGTTACCAGATACGACAAAGCCCGCACGGGGCGGGT
>NZ_JAWDIW010000028.1:0-18393 GCF_032464805.1 Rhizobium sp. 10PS4
TCGGGTCTCCGTTTTGCTAGTCCCCGAAGGGATCTAATTCTTGTTATCGGTCAATTGGTATTCCGGTCACTTCTGACCGGAATACTTTGCCTGGATTTCAGTTGCGACGTTCGACGGGACCGGCGAATAGTGATCGAAGGTCATCGTGTACTGGGCGCGGCCCTGGGACATGGAGCGCAGGTTGTCGACGTACTTGAACATATTCGCGAGCGGGACGTTCGCGTTGATGACGACGGCGATACCACGGCTTTCCTGGCCCTGGATCTGACCGCGACGGGAGTTCAGGTCGCCGATAACGTCGCCGACGTAATCTTCCGGGGTGACGACTTCGACCTTCATCATCGGCTCAAGCAGCTGAGCGCCGGCCTTCTTGGCTGCTTCACGGAAGCAGGCACGCGATGCGATTTCGAAGGCGAGAACCGAGGAGTCGACGTCGTGGAAGGCGCCATCGATGAGGGTTGCCTTGACGCCGAGCATCGGGAAGCCTGCGAGCGGACCCGAAGACAGAACGCTTTCGATGCCCTTCTGGACGCCGGGGATGTATTCCTTCGGAACGGAACCGCCGACGATCTTCGATTCGAATTTGAATTCGTCGCCTTCCGGGTTCGGTTCGAAGACGATCTTGACGCGCGCGAACTGGCCGGTACCACCGGACTGCTTCTTGTGCGTGTAGTCTTCTTCATGCGTCCGGGTGATGGTTTCACGGTAGGCAACCTGCGGCGCGCCGACGGTTGCTTCGACCTTGAATTCACGACGCATGCGGTCGACGATGATGTCGAGATGCAGTTCGCCCATGCCGGCGATGATGGTCTGGCCTGATTCCTGGTCGGTCTTGACGCGGAAGGACGGATCTTCAGCAGCCAGGCGGTTGAGCGCGAGGCCCATCTTTTCCTGGTCGCCCTTGGTCTTCGGCTCGATGGCGATCTGGATGACCGGCTCCGGGAATTCCATGCGCTCGAGGATAACCGGTTTCAGCGGATCGCAGAGCGTGTCGCCTGTCGTGGTTTCCTTGAGGCCGGCGAGAGCCACGATGTCGCCTGCGAAGGCTTCTTCGATGTCTTCACGCGAGTTGGAGTGCATCTGCAGCATACGGCCGACGCGCTCGCGCTTGTCCTTGACCGTGTTGATGACCGACGCGCCCTTTTCGAGCTTGCCGGAGTAGATGCGGGCGAAGGTCAGCGAACCGACGAAGGGGTCATTCATGATCTTGAAGGCGAGCATGGAAAGCGGCTCGCTGTCGTCGGCATGACGCTCGATTTCGGCTTCCGTCTTGAAGTCGATGCCCTTGATCGCCGGGATGTCCATCGGTGACGGCAGATAGTCGACGACGGCGTCGAGCAGCGGCTGCACGCCCTTATTCTTGAAGGCAGTGCCGCAGAACATCGGGTGGAACTTGACGTCGATCGTGCCGCGGCGAACCAGCGCACGGATCTGATCGTTGTCGGGCAGAATACCTTCGAGGTATGCTTCGGTGGCGGCTTCGTCGATGTCGACGACCGTCTCGATCAGCTTTTCGCGATATTCTTCAGCCTTGGCCTTCATGTCCTCGGGGATCTCGACGACATCCCACTGGGCGCCGAGCGACTCGTCGCGCCAGATGAGTGCGTTCATCTCGACCAGGTCGATGACGCCCTTAAATTCGGTCTCCGCACCGATCGGCAGCTGCATGACGACAGCCGTTGCACCGAGACGGGTCTTGATCATCTCGACGGAGCGGTAGAAGTCCGCGCCGGTCTTGTCCATCTTGTTGCAGAAGATCATCCGCGGGACATTGTACTTCTCGGCCTGACGCCAGACGGTTTCCGTCTGCGGCTCAACACCGGCGTTGGCGTCGAGCAGCGCGATGGCGCCGTCGAGAACGCGCAGCGAACGCTCGACTTCAATGGTGAAGTCGACGTGGCCGGGAGTGTCGATGATGTTGAAGCGGCGCATTTTGCCGTCACGGCCCTTCCAGTAGGTCGTGGTGGCAGCAGAGGTGATCGTGATGCCACGCTCCTGCTCCTGCTCCATCCAGTCCATGGTGGCTGCGCCGTCGTGGACTTCGCCGATCTTGTGCGACTTGCCGGTGTAATAAAGAATACGCTCGGTGGTCGTGGTCTTGCCGGCGTCGATATGCGCCATGATACCGAAATTGCGGTAGTCTTCGATCTTATATTCGCGAGCCATTGTGGACTGCCTTTCGATACCGTTCGGAATTACCAGCGATAGTGCGAGAACGCACGGTTGGCGTCAGCCATCTTGTGCGTGTCTTCGCGCTTCTTGACGGCGGAGCCGCGGTTGTTGGACGCATCGAGCAGTTCGCCGGAAAGGCGGTCAACCATAGTCGTTTCATTGCGCTTGCGGGCAGCAGCGATCAGCCAGCGAATAGCAAGAGCCTGGCGGCGCTCCGGACGAACATCGACAGGGACCTGATAGGTCGCACCACCGACACGACGCGAGCGAACTTCAACGTGCGGCGCAATGTTCTCAAGCGCAGAATGGAATACCGTGAGCGGCTCCTGCTTGGCCTTGCCCTGGACAACGTCGAACGCACCGTAGACGATGTTTTCAGCAACGGACTTCTTGCCGTCGAGCATGATGGCATTCATGAACTTGGTGACGACGAGATCGCCGAACTTCGGGTCCGGATTGATTTCGCGCTTTTCTGCTTTATGACGTCTGGACATATTTTGTCTCTTCAACCGTTAAGGCGCTTCATGACGCGGAGGACCTCGCGCAGCGCCGGATTATTCAAAAACCGAATTACTTCGGACGCTTCGCGCCGTACTTGGAGCGGCGCTGCTTGCGGTTCTTGACACCCTGAGTATCGAGAACGCCGCGGATGATGTGATAACGGACACCCGGAAGGTCCTTGACGCGGCCGCCACGGATCATGACGACGGAGTGTTCCTGAAGGTTGTGACCTTCGCCGGGGATGTAACCAATGACTTCGAAGCCGTTGGTCAGGCGGATCTTTGCGACCTTACGCAGAGCCGAGTTCGGCTTCTTCGGCGTCGTCGTGTAGACGCGCGTGCAAACGCCGCGCTTCTGCGGGTTCTCCTGGAGTGCGGGAACCTTGTTACGCTTTACGTTCGCCTGGCGAGGCTTGCGGATCAGCTGGTTTACGGTAGGCATTCAACCATCCCTTACGTTTTATCTCAGTACCCTTGCGGGCTTGAACTCGCGCCGTCTCCGGCAGTGACGCATGCTTTCCGTCAATGCGCAAAATATGGCCCGATCCGCTTCCGCAGATGGACCACAAGGAGCAGAGGACGCATAGAATATGCGTCGTGCGTGCAGCATCATGACTTCAACGTGCGTTTAGAACCTTGTTTGAGGTGAACTTCAGGGCGAGTCGCCCCGAACAGCCAAGCCTCACATGGGATCTGATGGCCGGGGTACTACTGGTTTCCACCCGTCTCGTCAAGGCCGGTTAAGAAATAAACTCGCCGTATCGCCTTGATATGCCGGCCGAACGCCCTGTTTCATCCTTCTAGACGAATTGACGGGCGTGCACCAAGATAAAAACTTGGGCATTGCAGCAAAAACAGTTAAGGAATCAGCAATTGCGGCGTTCGGCCCTCACAGCAGGATTCGAGCGACCGAATCGTCAAAGAGCCGAAGGACAGGCGATGATCACAACACCTGATAACGACAATAATTTCGACGGCCCGATGATCTTCATCATCATCGGCAAGGGCTACGAGTCCGACGCCAGCGAAGGCATCGACCTGCACATCATGCTGAAGGCGCCTGACGACGACACTGCCGTACGCGAGGCCTTGAACGCCCTTGCCGAGGAAGGCTTCATCGAGGCCGATCTCGACCAGATCGGCATGCTGACCGAGGTCCCGGCCGAAGAGCCACACGCATCTGCCTACCAGGGCGCCGTCGAAGGGGAAGTCGCGATCATCCGGTTCAACTGAAGGGAGCCGCCGCTCACGCTGTCAAGGCAGCATAAGCGGAAGCAGCCTCCCTCCCCGCCCGTCCTATCAGAGCAACCTAAATATGAAAAACCGCCCGGATCGCTCCGGGCGGTTTTTCAATTCATCGACTTCAGCTGCGGATTATTCCGCAGCCGGAGCCTTTTCGGCCATGTCCTGCAGCATGGGCGTGGCGACGGCAGCACCCGTGCCCTTGCGGCGCTCTTCGAGGATCATCTCGTCGCGCGACGTGGCGATGCGGCGGATCTGGGTCATGGTGCCGCCGGTACCGGCCGGGATAAGGCGGCCGACGATGACGTTTTCCTTCAGACCCTGCAGGCCATCGGTCTTGCCGGCGATCGCAGCTTCCGTCAGCACCTTCGTCGTTTCCTGGAAGGACGCGGCCGAGATGAAGGACGGGGTCTGCAGCGATGCCTTGGTGATGCCGAGAAGAACCGGATCGCCATAGGCTGGCTTCTTGCCCTGCTCGATCAGGTGATCGTTGACGTCTTCGAGCTCGATCCGGTCGACATTGTCGCCGACGATATAGGTCGAGTCGCCTGCATCGGTGATCTCAACCTTCTGCAGCATCTGACGGACAATCACCTCGATGTGCTTGTCGTTGATGACGACGCCCTGCAGGCGGTAGACTTCCTGGATCTCGTTGACGAGGTAGGAGGCCAGAGCCTCCACGCCCTTGATCGCCAGGATGTCGTGCGGAGCCGGGTTACCGTCGAGGATGTAGTCACCCTTTTCGATATAGTCGCCTTCCTGAAGGTGGAAGGGCTTGCCCTTCGGGATCAGGTATTCGACAGGCTCGACACCGTCTTCCGCCGGCTCGATGATGACGCGACGCTTGTTCTTGTAGTCACGGCCGAGACGGATCGTACCATCGATCTCTGCGATGATGGCATGGTCCTTCGGACGGCGGGCTTCGAACAGCTCGGCAACACGCGGCAGACCGCCGGTGATGTCCTTGGTCTTGGCGCTTTCGAGCGGCGAACGGGCGAGAACGTCACCCTGGGAGACCTTCGTGCCCGGCTCGACCGACAGGATCGCATCGACCGAGAGGAAGAAGCGAGCGTCACCGCCACGAGACAGCTTCGCGATATTGCCGCTGGCATCCTTGATGACGATCGCCGGCTTGAGGTCCGAGCCGCGCGGGGTCGAACGCCAGTCGATGACCTGACGCTTGGTGATGCCGGTCGATTCGTCGGTCGCTTCCAGAACGGAAAGACCGTCGACCAGATCCTCAAACTGAACGGTACCGGCCACTTCCGTCATCATCGGACGGGTGTAGGGGTCCCACTCTGCCAGGCGCTGGCCGCGCTTGACCTTGTCGCCTTCGTCGACATGCAGCTTCGAACCGTAGGCCACGCGCTGCGACGACCGCTCGACACCACGTTCGTCCAGGATCTGGACGGTCATGTTGCGGCCCATGGCAACGAGGTTGCCATCGGAGTTGCGCAGGATGTTGCGGTTCTTGATCTGCACCGTACCTTCGTACGAGGCTTCGAGGAACGACTGGTCGACCACGGTTGCTGTACCACCAAGGTGGAAGGTACGCATGGTGAGCTGGGTGCCCGGCTCGCCGATCGACTGAGCAGCGATGACGCCGACGGCTTCGCCCATATTGACCGGCGTACCGCGCGCGAGGTCGCGGCCGTAGCAGACCGAGCAGACGCCCGTCTGGATTTCGCAGGTCAGTGCCGAGCGGATGCGGATCGACTGGATGCCGGCCTTCTCGATTTCGACGACGTCGGGCTCGAGGATCATCCTGCCGGCATCGACGATGCGCTCACCCGTGACCGGATGATCGATGTCATCGAGCGCCGTGCGGCCGAGGATACGGGCGCCGATCGAGGCAACCACCTGGCCGGCATCGACGATGGCGGTCATGGTGAGGCCCGTCTGCGTTCCGCAATCGACATGCGTGACGATGCAATCCTGCGCGACGTCGACGAGACGGCGGGTCAGGTAGCCGGAGTTGGCGGTCTTCAGGGCGGTGTCTGCCAGACCCTTACGGGCGCCGTGCGTCGAGTTGAAGTACTCGTTGACGGTCAGGCCTTCCTTGAAGTTCGAGATGATCGGCGTCTCGATGATTTCGCCCGACGGCTTGGCCATGAGGCCACGCATGCCGCCCAGCTGGCGCATCTGGTTCGGAGAACCGCGGGCACCGGAGTGGCTCATCATGTAGATCGAGTTCATCGGCTTCTGGCGACCGGTCTTCTCGTCGAATTCAACCGCCTTGATGCGGGCCATCATCTCTTCGGCGACCTTTTCGGTCGCCTTGCCCCAGGCGTCGACAACCTTGTTGTACTTCTCGCCCTGAGTGATGAGGCCGTCATTGTACTGCTGCTCGTATTCCTTCACCAGGTTTTCGGTGTCGGCAACGATCTTGGCCTTGGCATCCGGAATGACCATGTCGTCCTTGCCGAATGAAATGCCGGCGCGGCAGGCGTGGGCGAAGCCGAGCTGCATGATGCGGTCGCAGAAAATGACCGTGTCCTTCTGGCCGCAATGGCGATAGACCGTGTCGATCATCTTCGAGATGTTCTTCTTGGTCATTTCCTGGTTGCAGATATCGAAGGGAACCTTGCCGTTCTTCGGCAACAGTTCGCCGATGAGCAACCGGCCAGGCGTCGTCTCATAGATCTTCGAGTAAGGCTTGCCATCCTCGTCGACCGACTTGAAGCGGCCGCGGATCTTGGTGTGCAGCGTCACGACCTTGCTTTCGAGGGCGTGATGCAGCTCGCCGAGATCGGAGAAGGCCATGCCTTCGCCCGGCTCGTTCTGGTTGAGGATCGACAGATAGTAGAGGCCGAGAACCATGTCCTGCGAGGGAACGATGATCGGCGCGCCGTTGGCCGGATGCAGGATGTTGTTGGTCGACATCATCAGCACGCGGGCTTCGAGCTGGGCTTCGAGTGACAGCGGCACGTGGACGGCCATCTGGTCGCCGTCGAAGTCAGCGTTGAAGGCCGTGCAGACGAGCGGATGCAGCTGGATCGCCTTGCCTTCGACCAGGATAGGTTCGAAGGCCTGGATGCCCAGGCGGTGCAACGTCGGTGCGCGGTTCAAGAGAACCGGATGCTCGCGGATGACCTCGTCGAGGATATCCCAGACTTCCGGCTTTTCCTTTTCGACCAGCTTCTTGGCCTGCTTGACGGTCGAGGAGTAACCCTTGGCGTCGAGGCGGGCATAGATGAACGGCTTGAAGAGCTCGAGCGCCATCTTCTTCGGCAGGCCGCACTGGTGCAGCTTCAGTTCCGGACCGGTGACGATGACCGAACGGCCGGAATAGTCGACGCGCTTGCCGAGCAGGTTCTGGCGGAAGCGGCCCTGCTTGCCCTTCAGCATGTCGGAGAGCGACTTCAGCGGACGCTTGTTGGCGCCGGTGATGACGCGGCCGCGACGGCCGTTGTCGAACAGCGCGTCAACGGATTCCTGCAGCATGCGCTTTTCGTTGCGGATGATGATGCCAGGCGCACGAAGCTCGATCAGGCGCTTCAGACGGTTGTTACGGTTGATGACGCGGCGGTAGAGATCGTTCAGATCCGACGTCGCGAAACGGCCGCCGTCGAGCGGCACCAGCGGACGCAGATCCGGCGGGATGACCGGAACGACCTTCATGATCATCCATTCCGGACGGTTGCCCGACTCCATGAAGTTCTCGACGATCTTCAGGCGCTTCATCAGCTTCTTCTGCTTGAGATCCGACGTGGTGTCGGCAAGCTCGGCGCGAAGGTCGCCAGCGATCTTTTCGAGGTTCATCGAGGCCAGCATCTCGTAGATCGCCTCGGCGCCGATCATCGCGGTGAACTGGTCTTCGCCGTATTCGTCGACGGCGAGCATGTACTCTTCTTCCGAAAGGAGCTGGTGCTCCTTCAGGGCGGTCAGGCCCGGCTCGGTGACGATGTAGTTTTCGAAGTAGAGGACGCGCTCGACATCCTTCAGCGTCATGTCGAGCAGCGTCGAAATGCGTGATGGCAGCGACTTCAGGAACCAGATGTGGGCAACGGGAGCAGCGAGCTCTATATGGCCCATGCGCTCACGGCGAACGCGCGACAGCGTGACTTCGACGCCGCACTTTTCGCAGATGATGCCCTTGTACTTCATGCGCTTGTACTTGCCGCACAGGCATTCGTAGTCCTTGATCGGCCCGAAGATGCGCGCGCAGAACAGACCGTCGCGTTCCGGCTTGAACGTACGGTAGTTGATGGTTTCCGGCTTCTTGATCTCACCGTAAGACCAGGAGAGGATCTTCTCCGGAGACGCGATCGAAATCCGAATGGAATCGAAATTCTGTGCAGGCACCTGCGGATTGAAAAGATTCATGACCTCTTGGTTCATGCCTGTCTCCTTCATGGGCTAAAGCGCCCTCAAAATGCGATGGTCGGCGGCGAATTCCCGGGAGCCGCCTCCCTCGCTTAAACGAGAATAACCGCTGGATGCGGCGAAACTTCCCTTCCGGGCCGACACGGATCGGCGCCCGGTGGGACCGGCGTGCGCCGCATTGGCAGCGCACGCCCTATCAAGTGCTTACTCGGCCGCGTCGGGCAGCTGAGCTGCCTGCGCCTCGTCAAGCTTGGTGTTCTCGAGCTCGACGCTGAGGCCCAGCGAGCGCATTTCCTTGACGAGAACGTTGAAGCTTTCCGGAATACCGGCTTCGAACGTGTCGTCTCCGCGGACGATGGCTTCGTAGACCTTGGTGCGGCCGGCGACGTCGTCCGACTTCACCGTCAGCATTTCCTGCAGCGTGTAGGCCGCGCCGTATGCTTCGAGCGCCCAGACTTCCATTTCGCCGAAGCGCTGGCCGCCGAACTGCGCCTTGCCGCCCAGCGGCTGCTGGGTCACTAGCGAGTAAGGACCGATCGAACGAGCATGGATCTTGTCGTCGACCAAGTGGTTGAGCTTCAGCATGTAGATGTAGCCCACGGTCACCTGGCGGTCGAACTGTTCGCCGGTACGGCCGTCATAGAGCGTCGACTGACCGCTATCCTTGAGACCTGCCAGACGCAGCATGTCGTTGACGTCGGCTTCGTTCGCGCCGTCGAAAACAGGCGTCGCAATCGAAACGCCGCGCTTCCACTGGTCGGCGAGACGCAGAACCGAGTCATCGTCGAACTCGTGGACCTGTTCGGCCTTGGGGCCGTCTCCGACGACATCGCCGATGGTCTTGCGCAGCGGCTCAATGTTGCCATTGGCCTTGTATGCGTCGATCAGTTCGCCGATTTGGCGACCCATGCCGGCGCAAGCCCAACCCAGATGGGTTTCCAGGATCTGGCCGACATTCATGCGCGAAGGCACGCCGAGCGGGTTCAGAACGACGTCGACATGCGTGCCGTCTTCGAGGAACGGCATGTCCTCCACCGGAACAATGCGCGAGACGACGCCCTTGTTCCCGTGACGGCCGGCCATCTTGTCGCCCGGCTGGATCTTGCGCTTTACGGCGACGAAGACCTTGACCATCTTCATGACGCCAGGGGGCATTTCATCGCCGCGCTGGACCTTTTCGACCTTGTCCATGAAGCGCTGTTCGAGGCGCGACTTGGATTCGTCGTACTGACCGCGGAGCGCTTCGAGCTCGCTCTGGACCTTTTCGTCTTCGACCGCGAACATCCACCACTGCGAGCGGGGATATTCGGAGACGACGGCGTTCGAAAGCTCGGCTCCCTTCTTGAAGCCCTTCGGGCCGGCAATAGAGGCCTGGCCGCGCAGCATCTCGATCAGACGGCCGTAGACGTTACGGTCGAGGATCGCCTGCTCGTCGTCACGATCCTTTGCCAGACGTTCGATTTCTTCGCGCTCGATCGCCATCGCGCGCTCGTCCTTTTCAACGCCGTGGCGGTTAAAGACGCGGACTTCGACGATGGTGCCGTAAGTGCCGGGCGGCATGCGCATGGATGTGTCGCGCACGTCGGAGGCCTTTTCGCCGAAGATGGCGCGCAGAAGCTTTTCTTCCGGCGTCATCGGGCTTTCGCCCTTCGGGGTGATCTTGCCGACGAGGATATCGCCCGGCTGAACTTCGGCGCCGATATAGACGATGCCGGCTTCGTCGAGGTTCTTCAGCGCTTCTTCCGAAACGTTCGGAATATCGCGGGTGATTTCTTCCGGACCAAGCTTGGTGTCGCGCGCCATCACTTCGAATTCCTCGATGTGGATGGATGTGAACACGTCGTCGGCAACGATACGCTCGGAGAGCAGGATCGAGTCTTCGTAGTTATAGCCGTTCCAGGGCATGAACGCGACGAGTGCGTTGCGGCCGAGCGCCAGGTCGCCGAGATCGGTCGACGGGCCGTCGGCGAGGATGTCGCCGCGGTTGACCTCGTCACCGACGGTGACCAGCGGGCGCTGGTTGACGCAGGTGTTCTGGTTCGAACGCTGGAACTTCTGCAGGCGGTAGATATCGACGCCGGACTTGCCGGCTTCGAGGTCTTCCGTGGCGCGGATAACGATACGCGTCGCGTCGACCTGGTCGACCACGCCGCCGCGGCGGGCGCCAATGGCAGCGCCCGAGTCACGGGCAACGACCGGCTCCATGCCGGTTCCGACGAACGGAGCTTCGGCACGCAGCAGCGGCACTGCCTGACGCTGCATGTTCGAGCCCATGAGCGCGCGGTTGGCGTCGTCGTTTTCCAGGAACGGGATGAGTGCGGCTGCGACCGAAACGACCTGCTTCGGCGAGACGTCCATCAGGTTCATGCTGTCGCGCGGGGCAAGCATGACTTCGCCGGCATGACGGCAGACGACGAATTCGTCGACGAAGGAACCGTCAGCGTTCATCTCGGCATTGGCCTGGGCGACGTAGTACTTCGCCTCTTCCATGGCGGAGAGGTAGAGCACGTCGCTCGTCACCTTGCCGTCGACGATGCGGCGGTACGGGCTTTCGATGAAGCCGTACTTGTTGACGCGGGCAAAGGTCGCAAGCGAGTTGATGAGACCGATGTTCGGGCCTTCCGGCGTTTCAATCGGGCAGATGCGGCCATAGTGGGTCGGATGCACGTCGCGGACTTCGAAGCCGGCGCGCTCACGGGTCAGACCGCCCGGGCCAAGAGCCGAAAGACGGCGCTTGTGGGTGATTTCCGAGAGCGGGTTGACCTGGTCCATGAACTGCGAGAGCTGCGAGGAACCGAAGAATTCGCGCACGGCAGCAGCTGCCGGCTTGGCATTGATCAGATCCTGCGGCATCACCGTGTCGATCTCGATCGAGGACATGCGTTCCTTGATCGCGCGCTCCATGCGCAGCAGGCCGAGACGGTACTGGTTTTCCATCAGCTCGCCGACCGAACGGACGCGACGGTTGCCGAGGTTGTCGATGTCGTCGATCTCGCCCTTGCCGTCGCGCAGTTCGACCAGCATCCTGACCACGGCCAGGATGTCGTCCTTGCGCAGGATGCGGACGGTGTCTTCGACGGTCAGGTCGAGGCGCATGTTCATCTTGACGCGGCCGACGGCGGAGAGGTCGTAACGCTCCGCATCGAAGAACAGCGAATTGAACATGGCTTCGGCCGATTCCATGGTCGGCGGCTCACCCGGACGCATGACGCGGTAGATGTCGAACAGAGCGTCCTGACGGTTCTCGTTCTTGTCGGCTGTCAGCGTGTTGCGGATATAGGCGCCGACATTGATGTGGTCGATGCCGAGAACCGGGATCTCGTCGAAGCCGTTCGCCAGGATGATGCCGAGCGTCTTCTCGTCGATTTCGTCGCCGGCCTCGAGGTAGATCTCACCCGTCGAGTAGTTAACGATGTCGCCGGCAAGATAGTTGCCGTAAAGATCGTCATCGGCGGCCTTGAGTGCCTTCAGGCCCTTGTCGGAGAGCTGGCGCAGCAGGCGCGGGGTCAGCTTCTTGCCGGCTTCCACGACGACTTCGCCGGTATCGGCGTCGACCATCTCGGTGATCGCCTTGGCACCCTTCAGCGTTTCCGGCTTGAAGGGAATGCGCCAGCCTTCGCCGTCGCGCTTGTAGAGCGACTTCGTGTAGAAGGTGTCGAGAATTTCCTCGCCGTCCATGCCGAGCGCCATCAGCAGCGACGTCACGGGGATCTTGCGGCGGCGATCGATACGAGCGTAGACGATGTCCTTGGCGTCGAATTCGATATCGAGCCAGGAACCGCGATAAGGGATGACGCGCGCAGCAAAGAGCAGCTTGCCGGACGAATGGCTCTTGCCCTTGTCGTGGTCGAAAAAGACGCCCGGCGAACGGTGCATCTGGGAGACGATGACGCGCTCGGTGCCGTTGACGATGAACGTGCCGTTGTTGGTCATGAGCGGCATGTCGCCCATGTAAACGGACTGTTCCTTGATGTCCTTGATCGACTTCGCGCCGGTATCCTCGTCGATATCGAACACGATGAGGCGCAGCGTCACCTTCAGCGGCGCTGCATAGGTCAGGTCGCGCTGACGGCATTCGTCAACGTCGAACTTCGGCGGTTCGAACTCGTAGGACACGAATTCCAGCATGGATGCGCCGGAGAAATCGGTGATCGGGAAAACCGACTTGAAGACGGCCTGAAGACCCTCATCGGGTCGGCCGCCCTTCGGCTCTTCAACCATCAGAAACTGGTCGTAGGATGCCTTCTGAACCTCGATGAGGTTCGGCATTTCTGCGACTTCGGGGATCTTACCAAAAAACTTGCGTACGCGCCTGCGACCGTTGAACGAAAGGGTCTGAGCCATCGTCGCTCCTTCAAAATCTTGCACCCGGGCCTGCAACGGACGGGAACCGATGGCCAGTCGATCCCGTCAATCAATGAGTAGTTCAATCTCGTCCGACCCCAGAAAACGCTCAGCTCGGATTGCTGTGCTGCCCTCGGTGCGAGACCATCCTTTTGAAGAACCCATTACCCAAAAGCCGTTTCGACGCGGCTTTTGGGTAATTCGTTCAGAAAAACGGCAAATGGGAGGCAGTAGAGATACTGCCTCCCAAAAGCAGTTCAAGATTACTTGACGTCGGCCTTGGCGCCAGCGTCTTCAAGCTTCTTCTTGATGTCAGCGGCTTCAGCCTTGTTGACGCCTTCCTTGACAGCCTTCGGAGCGGCTTCAACGAGATCCTTGGCTTCCTTGAGGCCGAGACCAGTGATGGCGCGGACTTCCTTGATGACGTTGATCTTGTTGGCGCCGACATCCGTGAGGATGACGTCGAATTCAGTCTTTTCTTCTTCAACGACAGCAGCAGCAGCACCGCCGGCAGCGGCAGCAACAGCTACCGGAGCAGCAGCGGAAACGCCCCACTTTTCTTCGAGAAGCTTCGACAGTTCTGCAGCTTCCAGAACGGTCAGCGAGGAGAGGTCGTCAACGATCTTTGCGAG
This sequence comes from Rhizobium sp. 10PS4, assembly GCF_032464805.1. Taxonomy (NCBI): domain Bacteria; kingdom Pseudomonadati; phylum Pseudomonadota; class Alphaproteobacteria; order Hyphomicrobiales; family Rhizobiaceae; genus Rhizobium; species Rhizobium sp. 10PS4. The sequence goes on from NZ_JAWDIW010000028.1 coordinate 13,217, forward strand.
ATCAGCCATTTTACTAGTTCCTTTTGTTCGGTTCGAACCGGTTGATTATAAACAGCGAAAAACCGCCTTACGCGGCTTCGTCCTTCTTGGCGTAGGCCGCAAACACGCGGGCAAGCTGGCTTGCCGGTGCTGCAACAACCCCTGCGATGCGGGTAGCCGGTGTCTGGATCATGCCCAGCAGCTTCGCACGCAGCTCATCGAGCGAAGGCAGGGTCGCAAGCGACTTGACTGCATCGGCGTTGAGCGTGGTTGTTCCCATGGCGCCGCCCAGAACAATGATCTTGTCATTGGTCTTGGCGAAATCCATGACGACCTTCGGAGCGGTGATCGGATCGGTGCTGTATGCAATCAGCGTCTGACCCTTGAAGAGATTGGACATCCCTTCCGCTTCCGTACCCTGAAGGGCAATCTTGGCCAGGCGGTTCTTCGCGACTTTGACGGTGCCGCCAGCTGCGCGCATCTTCGAACGAAAATCGTTCATCTGCGCGACTGTGGCACCAGCATAGTGGGCCACGACAACTGAGCCCGAAGCCTTGAAGACTTCGTTCAGTTCCGTGACGAATTCGCGTTTTTCCGCTCTTTCCACTGCCTATCTCCAGTTGGCGGGACCGAAAATGGGCCCGCCGGTTGCCTTTTGCCTCCTGGGATCATGCGAGATCCCAAGCGACGCTTGAGGATCCTGTCCCCCCGCGCTCTCGCGCCAATCAAGGCTAAAGAGGCACAAGGCATCCAAGGCTCGAACCGAGTTCCTAGAAGCGAACTTCTTGCAATTCGGGTCTTACCCGTCTCATGCAGGCACAGTGATTAAGGGAAAACCACCTGCAATCTCGGACAGGATTCCGGATTTCTCCGGAATATTCCGGCCCCTTGCGAGGCCGGAAATTCAGTCGCCGGACTTAAAGCCCGGCCATAAACTTACGCAGCCGGAGCACCGGTGACCGAGCCGGGCTCGATCTTGACGCCCGGGCCCATGGTCGAGGAAATCGCCACGCGCTTGACGTAGTTGCCCTTGGCGCCAGCCGGCTTCGCCTTGATGACGGCGTCAGCAAAGGCGCGGATGTTTTCTTCCAGAGCCTTGGCGTCGAACGAGGCCTTGCCGATACCGGCATGGACGATGCCAGCCTTCTCGACGCGGAACTCGACAGCGCCGCCCTTGGAAGCCTTGACGGCTCCGGCGACATCCATGGTGACGGTGCCGACCTTCGGGTTCGGCATCATGCCGCGGGGACCGAGAACCTTACCGAGACGGCCGACGAGCGGCATCATATCGGGGGTGGCGATGCAGCGATCGAATTCGATCTTGCCGCCCTGGACGATTTCGACGAGGTCTTCGGCGCCGACGATATCGGCACCAGCGGCCTTGGCTTCGTCAGCCTTGGCGCCACGAGCGAAGACGGCGACGCGAACCGTGCGGCCCGTGCCGTTCGGCAGGTTGACGACGCCACGAACCATCTGGTCCGCATGACGCGGGTCGACGCCGAGATTCATCGAGACTTCGATGGTTTCGTCGAACTTGGCGACAGCCCGTTCCTTGACCATGCCGATGGCCAGGGTCAGAGCGTAGAGCTTGGTGGGATCAACACCTTCGTTGATCTTCTGCGTGCGCTTACCAGCCATGATCTTAACCCACCACTTCCAGGCCCATGGCGCGGGCAGAGCCCTCGATCATCGCCATTGCACCTTCGATATCCGCTGCGTTCAGATCCTTCATCTTGGCTTCTGCGATCGACTTGATCTGAGCCTTGGTGAGGGAGCCGGCCTTAGCGCCCTTGCCGGGCGTCTTGGAACCAGACGTGATCTTCGCTTCCTTCTTCAGCCAGTAGCTGACCGGCGGCTGCTTCATCGCGAAGGTGAAGGACTTGTCCTGGTAATAGGTGATGACGACCGGAATCGGCATGCCCTTTTCCATTTCCTGCGTGGCGGCATTGAACGCCTTGCAGAATTCCATGATGTTAATGCCACGCTGACCAAGCGCCGGGCCAATCGGCGGGGACGGATTTGCCGATCCTGCCTTGACCTGAAGCTTGAGCTGGCCTGCAACTTTCTTAGCCATATCTCTCTGCCTTTCATGAACGGCCGGTTGCCCGGCCCGTGATGCCGGATCTCTCCGGCGGCTGCGGTTGCGTGGTGCGGATCCTTAGGGTCCGGCTAAGACCCCTCACCTTCCACGCGGGTGCGGACAAGGTCCGCAGGAAACAGGCCGCAAGGGCCAGCTTCCATTTTCTGCAATCAGACCTTCTCGACTTGAGCGTATTCCAGCTCGACCGGCGTTGCGCGGCCGAAGATCGACACTTCCACCTTCAGGCGCGAACGTTCTTCGTCCACATCCTGAACCGTGCCGTTGAACGAGGCAAACGGACCGTCGGAAACGCGGACCTGCTCGCCGATCTCGAAGGTAATGGAGGCCTTCGGCCGCTCGACACCTTCCTGAACCTGACCGAGAATGCGCTCGGCTTCATAATCCGGAATCGGAACGGGCTTATTGTCGGAGCCGAGGAAACCTGTGACCTTCGGCGTATTCTTGATCAGGTGGTAGGCTTCGTCGGTCAGATTGGCACGAACCATGACATAGCCCGGGAAAAACTTGCGCTCGGAATCGACCTTGCGGCCGCGACGCACTTCCACCACCTTTTCAGTCGGCACGAGGATCTTCTCGAACAGATGCTCAAGCCCCTTCTGGCGAGCCTTGTTCTCGATGTCTTCAGCCACCTTCTTTTCAAAATTTGAATATGCGTGGACGATGTACCAACGTGCCGCCATTTTCATCTCCACCCGTATCAGTTGCCGGTATTCAGCACGAAGCTCAGAGCCCAGCCGATCAGCTGGTCAGCGGCAAAGAAAAACAGCGCGGCGAAAACCACCATCACCAGCACCATGACCGTCGAGATCATGGTCTCGCGGCGCGACGGCCATGTAACTTTCGACGTCTCGGAGCGAACCTGCTGCAGAAACGCAAACGGATTGGATTTGGATGCCATCGACTGCCCACGCAATTACGGCGCGTAAAGCTGAAACTATCAGCCCCACGCACCGCGTGTCTGTTGAACCCTAAATAAACACCGATTTCCGAATACACAAGGGGGAAACCGAAGTTTAACGAAATTACTTACCACCAATCAATCCCCGACCGGAAATGCCGCGAGCATGTCCGCGCTGTCCCGCATCCAGGAAAATGGCAGGGGCAGTAGGGCTCGAACCTACGACCTGCGGTTTTGGAGACCGCCGCTCTACCAACTGAGCTATACCCCTTCATACCGATCATTCAGCGCCAGGGCCAAGGCCCGCAAATCGCTGCTGAAAAGCATGGCGCTCCCTTTAAGACGACGACACGGGATTGGCAAGCACGATTTTCGATTTTCAAAACCAATCTCCTGATATGCGAACGATCGGCCTTTCAATCGCGGAACCAAGGTCCGTTCAGACCTTCACATATTTCCGCCAATCGTGCTCTTCCTTAAAACCCAGCACCCCGCGGATCTTGCGGTTGGAGAGCAGTCCCTCATATTCGCCGATCTCGCGGGTGAAAGGCACGTTCGGAAAGAATCGCTTGGCAAGCTCTTTCGATGGCGTATTCGCCGAGACCGTGTCGTTGGCGGCGTTGAAGACCTGGTAGCCGAGGCCGTCCTTCTCGATGCAGAGATGGCAGATCTGCCCGAGGTCGCGGGCGTCGATATAGCTCCAGGCGATTCGCTTGCGCATCTCGGGATTGGCGAAAAAGGTCGGGAACTTCTCGTATTCGTCAGGCTCGATGACATTGCCGATGCGCAGCGCATAGATGTCGAAGCCCGAACGTTCGGCAAAGGCGCGCGCCGTCTTTTCGTTGACCACCTTGGAAAGGCCGTAGGAATCCATCGGATTGACGTCGTAATCCTCCTCCAGCGGGAACTGGTGGAAATCGCGATGGCCTTCGGCGAAGCAGACGCCGTAGGTCGTCTCGCTCGATGCGACGATGATCTTCCGGATGCCGAGCTTCACCGCCGCCTCGATGACATTATAGGTGCCCATCGTGTTGATGCGGAAGGTTTCGTTGTCGGGCTTGATCAGGATGCGCGGGATGGCGGCGAAATGCACGACGGCGTCGAAGGGCTGAACGCCCCTGCCCGCATCGAGATCGGGAAAATCGCGATGCATCGAGAGCGCGTTGAACACCTGACCGCTATCGGTGATGTCGGCGATGAGATTTGTGACGCCGGGGCTATCCAGCGGCACGAGATCGAGGTTGTGAACCTCGTAGCCGGCATTGACGAGCCATGGCACAGCATGGCGACCTGCCTTGCCCGAACCGCCGGTGAACAGAATACGTCTCTTCATGGAATATCCTCCGCGTCATGAAATCGGAGGCATAGATAGACGCTTCCGCGCGAAGAGCAAGCGAGCGTCCCGCAAGGGTTCACCCCCGCGTCGCCAGGAGCATCCTATCCGGGAGCACCTGGCCGATTACTTCCGATCACCGCAGAACCCTGCGATGCTCGGCAAAGGTCGTCACTTGACGACACTTACCTCGCCAATCTGCACGACGGCAGACTGAACAACTTCTTGCGGAATTGCAGCGATGAAAAACATCGTGAAAACATACATCGCGAATATCGTAGCAGCGAATGTGGCCTTTGGAATCATCCGGGCTCTCCTCTTTGCAAGAAGGAGTCTGGACTACAATGGTCCAATCACAAACCGGTTTCTGAACGTGAGATGAACAAAATACTGTGACAGGGCAATTTAACGATATTTTTACAACACCTGTTAAACCTACCCGAAGCCATGAAAATGAAAAACCCCGCTGTTTCCAGCGGGGTCTTCATAATTGCGGATAACTCGAAAGTTACTCGACGATCGACGCGACGATACCGGCGCCGACGGTGCGGCCGCCTTCGCGGATCGCGAAGCGCAGCTTTTCTTCCATCGCGATCGGAACGATCAGCTCGACCGATACCGTGACGTTGTCGCCCGGCATCACCATCTCCGTACCTTCCGGCAGCGTCACAATGCCCGTCACGTCGGTCGTGCGGAAGTAGAACTGCGGACGGTAGTTGGTGAAGAACGGCGTATGACGGCCACCCTCTTCCTTCGTCAGGATGTAGGCTTCAGCCATGAACTTCTTGTGCGGCTTGACCGAACCCGGCTTGCACAGGATCTGGCCACGCTCGACGCCATCACGGGTAACGCCGCGGATCAGCGCG
>NZ_JAWDIW010000029.1:0-8242 GCF_032464805.1 Rhizobium sp. 10PS4
CAAGGGGAGAAGGGGGAAGGAGACGTCGCTGCGAATCTCTTCTCCCCAGCGGGGAGAAGGTGGCGGCAGCCGGATGAGGGGGTTACCGGCACGGTGTTATCCCTTTTTCTACAATAATTTACCGAAACTGCATCATCAAGCCGAACGCTAGGGGAGAGGAAACATGACGACCATCCGCACGCCACGCGAAGTCTATGATTTCTGGTTCGTCAGATGCGGCCGAGAGCTGTGGTTCCGCCCGACGCCGGAACTCGACGTGGAGATCCGCGAAGGCTTTCGCGATACCCATCTGGCCCTTGCCACGGATGTTGGCGCCGAATGGCGGGCGGATGCGGAGAGCCGGCTGGCGGCTGTGATCGTGCTCGACCAGTTTCCCCGCAACATCTATCGCGGCACGGCGCTTGCCGTTGCGACCGATGGGCTGGCGCTTCGGGAAGCCAAGCTCGCGCTGGCATCCGGCGCCGATCAGGCGGTCGAAGCCGCGTGCCGCACCTTTTTCTATATGCCCTTCGAACATGCCGAGGACCTTGGCGAGCAGGAACGCTCGGTGGCGTTGTTTACCGCCCTCGGCGATGAAGAATATCTCGATTATGCGATCCGCCACCGCGACGTGATCGCTGCCTACGGCCGCTTTCCGCACCGCAATGCCATGCTCGGACGCGAGTCGACGGCTAGAGAGCGCGACTATCTTTCCAAGCCCGGCGCCGGTTTCTGAGGGCTTCCAGGGAGCTTCCGCCTTTCTGTCGCCTTTCTTTACTAAGACAAGCTGGCATTCTATTCCGACGACAACCTTTCCCGGAGGCGCTTTTGCGGCTGAGACCGATCCTGCTTCGCACCATTCTTCTGCTGACACTGGCGGTCGCCGGCGCGCATTTCAAGGGTGCTGCGGCTTTCGCGCAGGAGCCGCAGGCACCGGCGGCCGCGCAGGCGCCGCTTGTCGATAGCTCACTCGATCAGGCGACGAAGGAGATTGACAAGGCGAAGGTCCAACTGACCGCGCTTCAGGACGGCGTCAAGCAGAATGCCGACAATGACGATGCCCTGGTCGGGCTCGCGACCAAGGCCGACGAACTCAGCCGCGCCGTCATCACCATATCGGTCAATCTCAGGCCGCGTTTCGACCAGATCAAGAACCGGCTTGCCGAGATCGGCGATCCGCCGAAGGATGGGCAGCCGCCCGAAGCCGAGATCGTCACCCAGGAGCGCAACGCTCTCGCCGCCGAACGCGCGCAGATCAACGCGCTGACGGGCGACGCCGAAAACCTGTCGATCACGGTGACGAAGCTCGTCAACGAGATCACCGAGATGCGGCGGCGGCTGTTTGCCGATACGCTGCTCAGGCGCACAGAGATTTCAGTCTCGGTGCTCGACGATGCCGGCAGCGCCTTTGTGCACGAGGCCAGCGAATTCTCGCAGGCCCTGTCGAGCTGGGCCACCTTCGTCTGGAAATTCAAGCGTTTCCCGATGTTTGCCGCGATCTTCCTGTCGCTCGCCTCGGCGCTGATCCTGCTCTCCGGCAGTTACCGGCTGTTCGGCTCCTACCTGCGACGCGACGAGGCTGTCGAGAACCCGTCCTATATCGGCCGGCTGTCGATCGCCTTCTGGTCGACGTTGATCCGCACGCTGGCGCTCTCGGTGCTGCTCGTCACCTCGTTCTTTTTCCTTAACGGGTTCAATGTGCTGAGGCCCGATATCGCACCTGTCATCGGTGCGCTGTTCGGGGCGATCGGCCTCGTCTATTTCGTCGGCCGCTTCGTCAATGCCATCTTCGCGCCGCACGAACCGCGCTGGCGCCTCGTTCGGCTTTCCAATCTCGGCGCGCGCTCGATCGGCTACTGCCTGCTGGCGATGGCGATCGTCAATGCGCTCGATTATCTGTTCGGCACGATCGGCGAGGCGATGGGCTCGCCGCTGGTGCTGACCGTGGTCAGAAGCCTGATTGCCGCGCTGATCATCGGCCTGATCCTGATCGCGGTCTCGTTCGGAAAACCGATGCTGGCGAAGAACGGCGATCCCGATGCGCCGGGAAGGCATTGGCCGCGCGGCATGGCGATCATCCTGCGGGTCGTCGGCGCCGGCCTCATCCTCACCGCACTGACCGGTTATGTCGGGCTCGCGCGCTTCGTCGCCACCCAACTCATCATCACCGGCGCGGTCGTCGTCACCATGTATGTCGGCCTGCTTTCCGGCAAGGCGATATCAAGGCAGGAAAGCTTCGGCGACACCTTCTTCGCAAGCTTCCTGACGCGCCGTTTCAAGCTCGGGCCGGTGGCGATCGACCAGGCCGGCCTGCTTGTCGGCCTTGCCATCTATGCGGTGGCGCTTCTCGTCGGCATCCCGCTGATCCTGCTGCTCTGGGGCTTCCATGTGCAGGATCTGCAGCTTCTTGCCTATAGGCTGTTCACCGAGGTCAGGCTCGGCGGTATCAGCATCTCGCTGCTCGGCATCTGCACCGGCATCCTCTTGTTTGCTGGCGTCTACCTGCTGACGCGCTGGCTGCAGCGCTGGCTCGACGGCAATGTGATGGCCAGAAGCCATGTCGATCTCGGCGTGCGCAATTCGGTCAAGACCGGCATCGGCTATCTCGGCGTCGGCATTGCGGCGATCATCGGCGTTTCGGCGGCCGGCATCGATCTGTCGAGCTTCGCGCTCGTTGCCTCCGCACTTTCGGTCGGTATCGGTTTCGGCCTGCAGAACATCGTCTCCAACTTCGTCTCCGGCCTGATCCTGCTCGTCGAACGGCCGTTCAAGGTCGGCGACCATGTCGTTTCCGGCACAGCCGAAGGTATCGTCAAACGCATTTCGGTGCGCGCCACCGAGATCGAGACCTTCCGCAAGCAGTCGATCATCGTGCCGAATTCGGAGTTGATCAACGGCCTCGTCGGCAACTGGACGCACCGCAACAAGATCGGCCGCTCGGAAATTCCGGTTTCCGTCGCCTACAACGCCGATCCGCAGCAGGTGATGGACATCCTGCTGGAACTGACGGCCAAGATACCGCTCGTCATGCGCAATCCGGAGCCGCATGTCGAATTCCTGCGCTTCGGGCCCTATTCGCTGGATTTCGAGCTGCGTTTCTTCCTCGCCGATATGGGTGACGGCATGGCGGTGCGCAACAATCTCAGGATCGAGATCCTTAAGCGCTTCAAGGCCGAGGGCATCGAGATCCCGCTGCCACAGACCGATCTTACCATCCATCGAGAGGCTCGTCCCGCGCTTGCGGATGCGGGCAGGGATCAAGCCAACGAGCAGGAAAACGCGGCGGACACGCCCATGGAGGAGGAAGAGCAGCCGGTGCGGCAATTGCGCAGCAAGACGGCAGACGGCAATCGGAAAGGCTGAACGGGTCATTCAGCCATCATTCACAGCTATGTGTGCATGATCTCCACTATCGGGATCGCTGCCGGGGGCAGCACCGATCGTTCGAGGGGAGGGCGCGCCAGCGCCGCCGCACATGATGGCAAGATTTGCCGCCGTTCTGCTTGTCCCGCTGCTTGCCGCACCTGCGGCTGAAGCGGCATCCATCACCAACACCGATCCAGCCGCCGTCGTGCTCGTCATCACCGAGAGCGGCCAGCGCATCGAGGTCGTGGTCGATGCCGGCGCTTCGGAAAACCTCTGTGCTTCCGGCTGCTTCATGACAACGCCCGACGGCGACCGCATCGGGCTCGACGGCGGCGAGACGATCGTCATCGTCAAGGGCTCGGCCGTCGTCAAGTAGCGCCCGTCCTGATTAACGCGCTCAAGCTTCTCGGGGATTGGGTACAGGTTCCGGCCGGGCAACCGGGCGTGTCAGCCGCATGATGGCGAAGAATGCGGCAACGGCGACGGTGCTGAGCAAGGCAGCGATCGACAGCGACCACGATACGCCGAGATTGCCCATCAGGAAGGCAAGCGCGAACGGCGCCATCGAGGAGACGACGAGACGGACCGACATGATTTGTCCTTGCCGCCGGCCGTAGCCATCGCTTCCGAAGAGCGCGAGCGGCAAGGTTCCGTAGACGATGCTGTTAAGGCCCGAGCCGAGGCCGAAGACGACGGCGAAGAGTAGCGCGCCGGGCACCGAGGGTGCGGTAGCGATGAGGATGACAAGGGCTGTCGGCAGCAGGATGGCGCAGATGATCGCCAGCATCACTTGCGACAAGCTCTCGCCAAAGACCATGTTGGTGAGACGGCTCAGCACCTGTGACGGGCCGAAGAGCGTTCCGACCACCACTGCCATGGCGCCGAGGCCGAGGGCTGACATCACAGGCACCATGTGAACCAGAAGTGCCGAGTTCACGAAGCTTTCCAGAGCAAAGCCCGTCACCATCAGGATAAAGGCCGGCCTGCGCGCCGACGGCGGAAGGCTCGGCTCGACGCGTTTTGCGACCCCCTCTCCGGTCCGTCTCCTGGTTTGGCTGACGCCACGGGAGAGCCAGGCATGAATGGGAAGGCAGACCACGAGATTGAGCGCGGCGAAGATCAGATAGACTTCCTGCCATGAGAGATGCGCATGCAGCGCCGTGGTAATCGGCCAGAAAATGGTCGAGGCGAAGCCGGCGATTAGGGTCAGATAAGTGATGCTGCGCTGAGCGACCTGCGGCCTGATCTGCACGAGCAGAGCGAAGGCTGCGCCATATTGCACCAGGTTCGAGGCGATCTCGATGCCGATCAATGCCGCGACGAAAGCGATCTTTCCCGGCGCGAAGGCGCAGGCGACGAGGGCGGCGGCGGCAATCGCCGAGCCCGAAGTCATGATCCTGCCTGCGCCGAAGCGATCGATCCACGTGCCCATGAGAGGTGCGGCCAGGCCGCCGATCAGAAGGGCCGCGGAGAGCGCGCCGAAGATCCATTCCGATGACCAGCCTAGATCACGAGCCATGTCGGGGGCGAGGATGCTGAAGCTGTAATAGAGCGATCCATATCCGATGATCTGCGTCAGTCCGAGCGCGGCAATGGCCGCTACCGGCGGTCGTTCGGTGCTGACGATTGTCATAGGGATCTGAGGCTCACGCGCTGTTCGAGCTTTTCGACTTCTTCCTTCCGCTCGCTGTAGCGGTCGGTCAGATAATTCGAGGCATCACGGGTCAACAGCGTGAACTTCACCAATTCCTCGCAGACGTCGACGACGCGGTCGTAATAGGACGAGGGTTTCATACGGCCGTCCGCGTCGAATTCCTGGAAAGCTTTGGCAACCGAGGACTGATTGGGAATTGCGATCATCCGCATCCACCGTCCAAGGATGCGGAGCTGGCTTACCGCATTAAAGGACTGGGAGCCGCCGGAGACCTGCATCACCGCCAGCGTCTTGCCTTGCGTCGGCCGGACGGATCCCACCGACAATGGAATCCAGTCGATCTGCGCTTTCATGATGCCGGTCATCGCGCCATGACGTTCGGGGCTGACCCACACCTGGCCTTCAGACCATGCCGACCATTCGCGCAACTCCTGAACTTTTGGGTCGTTCGCCGGCGCCGCATCAGGCAGCGGCAGACCTTCGGGATTGAAGATGCGCACTTCGCAGCCGAAATATTCGAGCAGCCGTGCCGCCTCCTGTGCGAGGAAGCGGCTGTAGGACACTGTTCGCAGCGAGCCATAAAGGATGAGGATGCGCGGCTTGTGCGTTGAGAACGCCGGTCTGAGCGCATCCATATCAGGTTGACGCAGATGCATCGGCGATACGGCAGGCAGATCAGACAATGCGCTTGCCTCCGGCATCGAGCACTTTCTCGCCGTCTTCCTTGGTGAAGGCGCCCTGATACGTTTCCGGTAGGATTTCGAGGACGACTTCGGAAGGCCGAGCAAGGCGCGTGCCGATCGGGGTGATGACGAATGGGCGATTGATCAGGATCGGGTCTTTCAGCATTGCATCGAGCAGCTGATCGTCGCTCAGATCAGGATTATCGAGGCCGAGTTCGGCGTAGGGCGTATCCTTTTGGCGAATGGCATCACGCACGGTGAGGCCGGCATCGGCAATCATCCCGACCAGTTCCTGACGTGACGGCGGGTTTTCCAGATATTCGATGATATCAGGTTCGATGCCGGCATTGCGGATCATCGCCAGCGTGTTGCGGGAGGTGCCGCATGCCGGGTTGTGGTAGATGGTGACGTTCATAGTTTTGCCTCTGACGATAGCGTTGATGAAGCTCCCGGCTGCAGCAGCCAGGTGAACAGGAAAAGCGCTGCGACCGCGCCTGTGATTTCAGCGATCCAGAAGCCTGGAAGATCGACCGGGCGAATGCCGGAGAAGGTGTCGGTCAGCGAGCGGGCCAAAGCGACGGCAGGATTGGCGAAGGAGGTCGAGGCGGTGAACCAGTAGGCGGCGGTGATATAGAGCCCGACCAGCCACGGCACCGCCTTCTGCTCGAACTTGATGCCAGCGAGGATGACCGCGACCAGACCGAAAGTGGCAACGCCTTCCGAAAACCATTGCGCGCCGCCGGTGCGCATCTTGCTCGACAGCTCGATCAGCGGCAGGGCAAACATCAGATGGGCGGCGACGGTCCCGACGATGCCGCCGAAGATCTGCGCGGCGATATACCCGGCGAGATCGCGTTTCGCCAGCGTCCGCGACATCGCAAAGATCAGCGAGACTGCCGGGTTGAAATGGGCTCCGGAGATCGGCCCGAGCACGGTGATCAGCACCACCAGGATGGCGCCGGTCGCCAGCGTGTTGCCAAGCAGGGCAAGTCCCGTATCCTCGGTCAATGATGTCGCCATAATGCCGGACCCGACGACGGTCGCGACCAGCATGGCGGTGCCGAGGGCCTCAGCGACCAGACGGCGCGTAAGATCGAACGGTACCATCAGTCGGCCGTCGCCGGTTTTGCGGTCGTGCCTTCCATGGCGCCGATCTGACGCAGGTGCGATTCCAGCGCCAGCTTGTCGATCGATGTCAGCGGCAGGCTGAGGAAGGCCATGATCCGGTTCTTGAGGAAGCGGGCGGCCTGCGCGAAAGCGCGGCCTTTGTCGACTTCGCTGCCCTCGACCGCGGCCGGGTCCTCGACGCCCCAATGGGCAGTCATCGGATGGCCGATCCAGACCGGGCAGGCTTCGCCATGGGCGGTGTCGCAGACGGTGAAGATGAAGTCCATCTCCGGCGCACCAGGCTCGGCGAACTCGTCCCAGCTCTTCGAGCGGAAGCCGGTTGCGGGATAACCGAGCGCCTGCAGCTCCCTCAGTGCCAGAGGATTGACCTCGCCCTTCGGCTGGCTGCCGGCCGAATAGGCCTTGAACCGGCCCTTGCCTTCGGTCTTCAGGATGGATTCCGCCAGGATCGAGCGGGATGAATTGGCAGTGCAGAGAAAAAGCACGTTATAAACGCGGTCTGTGGTCATTGCAGGTCCTCCTTGGTTGCAGGTGCACAGCATGCGGCGACGGCGGCGGCCGGAGCGCATATCTCCGGGTTACCGCCGCAGCAATCCTCCATCAGAAAGCGGATCAGGCCGCCGAGCGCTTCGTAATTGGCGGTGTAGATGATCGAGCGGGATTCCCGCTGCTGGGCTATCAGGCCGGAGCGTTCCAGCTCCTTCAGATGGAAGGAGATGTTGGATGGCGAAACCTCCGCCTTTTCCGCGATAGATCCTGCCGCCATGCCATCGGGGCCTGAGACCACGAGCATGCGGATGATGTGCAGGCGCGTTTCCTGCGAAAGTGCGCCGAATGCGATCAGGGCTTGACGTTGATCCATATTTCAATAATCCTTGAATCGTTGAAACGAGGATTAGCGCAAATGAACGCCATCGACAACAGCAAAATTCAGGCGGACGACATCAAGCTTGGCCTGCTGCTTAACATACTCGCCGGTGAAAGAGACACGCCGCTGGTTTTCAATTACGACGGCCAGCCGGTGAAGCCCGGTTATCATATCACCGAGGTCAAGGCGGGCCAATTCTCCGCGCTCGATTGCGGCGCCAATCCCGAGGCCTGGACGGAGATCTTCATCCAGCTCTGGGATATTGATGAGGACGATCGCACGCATATGCCGGCCGGCAAGTTCTATTCCATCATCCGCAAGGTGACGGAACATGTGCAGCTGGACGATTCGGCCAAGCTCACCTTCGAAGTCAGCGACGGCGTGCGGCCGATGCAGCTCTATTGCGCGGCGATGCCGGTTCTTCGCGCCGGTGCCGTGCATGTCGAGCTTTCGCCACGGCCGGCAAGCTGCAAGCCGCGCGATCGCTGGCTCGCTGGGGAAAGCTCTGCGACGACGTGTTGCGGTCCGAGCGCTCGCACAAAGGCGTGCTGTAGTTAAGATTCG
>NZ_JAWDIW010000030.1:2500-5000 GCF_032464805.1 Rhizobium sp. 10PS4
GCCCAGTTCTGATGATCCCATGGATGGCCTAGCCGGCCGGATATGGGTGAAGGACTGGAGGTAGGTAGGGAGCTTGTCACTCTGGATTGTTCGTTGTTCGTTGCCTTTGGGCATCGTCTGATGAACGATCGGATTACCGTTGCCTGACCGCGCGGTATCGGATCATATCTCGAGAAGCTGGTCTTAAGACAGGCTGCAAGCGAGCTGCTCGGCGTAGCTCCAATAAAGCAGACCTGTCGAACACGTTAATGGCATTGTTGGATTGACTGGGTTGTAAAAGGTAACCCGGTCTGTTGCCGTTCCTTCGGAACGGGCAACGAGACGATGAGCATTGGCAATGAGAACGATTAAGTGTCGTAAGGGCATTTGGTGGATGCCTTGGCATGCACAGGCGATGAAGGACGTGATACGCTGCGAAAAGCCGTGGGGAGCTGCGAATGAGCTTTGATCCATGGATCTCCGAATGGGGCAACCCACCTTAAATGCTTGGGAAATCGAGCGTGCCGTTGGCACGAAAGTGAGTAGGAATTAGTGATTAGTGAGCAGTGAAAACTACTCACTACCGACTGATCACTACTCACTGCGCGTCAAGGACGCGCTCGGTTTCCAAGCATTGTGATAAGGTATCTACACCTGAATACATAGGGTGTAAGAAGCGAACGCAGGGAACTGAAACATCTAAGTACCTGCAGGAAAGGACATCAACCGAGACTCCGCAAGTAGTGGCGAGCGAACGCGGACCAGGCCAGTGGCAATTGTGATTAAAGTGGAACGCTCTGGAAAGTGCGGCCGTAGTGGGTGACAGCCCCGTACGCGTAGATATCATGATTGTCCTAGAGTAGGGCGGGACACGAGAAATCCTGTCTGAACATGGGGAGACCACTCTCCAAGCCTAAGTACTCGTGCATGACCGATAGCGAACAAGTACCGTGAGGGAAAGGTGAAAAGCACCCCGACAAGGGGAGTGAAATAGAACCTGAAACCGGATGCCTACAAACAGTCGGAGCCCGCAAGGGTGACGGCGTACCTTTTGTATAATGGGTCAACGACTTAGTGTAACAAGCAAGCTTAAGCCGGTAGGTGTAGGCGAAGCGAAAGCGAGTCTGAATAGGGCGATATAGTTTGTTGCATTAGACCCGAAACCGAGTGATCTAGCCATGAGCAGGTTGAAGGTTGGGTAACACCAACTGGAGGACCGAACCCGCATCTGTTGCAATAGATTGGGATGACTTGTGGCTAGGGGTGAAAGGCCAATCAAACTCGGAAATAGCTGGTTCTCCGCGAAATCTATTTAGGTAGAGCGTCGAGCGAATACCCCCGGGGGTAGAGCACTGGATGGGCTATGGGGACTCACCGTCTTACTGATCCTAACCAAACTCCGAATACCGGGGAGTACTACTCGGCAGACACACGGCGGGTGCTAACGTCCGTCGTGAAAAGGGCAACAACCCTAACCTCCAGCTAAGGTCCCCAAGTCATGGCTAAGTGGGAAAGGATGTGAGGATCCCAAAACAACCAGGATGTTGGCTTAGAAGCAGCCATCATTTAAAGAAAGCGTAACAGCTCACTGGTCTAAATAAGGGTCTTTGCGCCGAAAATGTAACGGGGCTGAAGCCATGCACCGAAGCTGAGGATGTGTAGCAATACACGTGGTAGCGGAGCGTTCCGTAAGCTGATGAAGGGAGACCCGTGAGGGCTCCTGGAGGTATCGGAAGTGCGAATGTTGACATGAGTAACGATAAAGAGGGTGAGAGACCCTCTCGCCGAAAGACCAAGGGTTCCTGCTTAAAGTTAATCTGAGCAGGGTTAGCCGGCCCCTAAGGCGAGGCAGAAATGCGTAGTCGATGGGAACCACGTTAATATTCGTGGGCCTGGTGGTAGTGACGGATTGCACAAGTTGTTCATTCTAATTGGATTGGATGGGCAGCGGAGCGGTTCCAGGAAATAGCTCCACCGTATAGACCGTACCCGAAACCGACACAGGTGGTCAGGTAGAGTATACCAAGGCGCTTGAGAGAACTATGTTGAAGGAACTCGGCAAATTGCACGCGTAACTTCGGAAGAAGCGTGACCCCATGCTAGGCAACTATTATGGGGTGGCACAGACCAGGGGGTAGCGACTGTTTATCAAAAACACAGGGCTCTGCGAAGTCGCAAGACGACGTATAGGGTCTGACGCCTGCCCGGTGCTGGAAGGTTAAGAGGAGAGGTGCAAGCTTTGAATCGAAGCCCCAGTAAACGGCGGCCGTAACTATAACGGTCCTAAGGTAGCGAAATTCCTTGTCGGGTAAGTTCCGACCTGCACGAATGGCGTAACGACTTCCCCGCTGTCTCCAACATAGACTCAGTGAAATTGAATTCCCCGTGAAGATGCGGGGTTCCTGCGGTCAGACGGAAAGACCCCGTGCACCTTTACTATAGCTTTACACTGGCATTCGTGTCGGCATGTGTAGGATAGGTGGTAGGCTTTGAAGCGGGGACGCCAGTTTCCGTGGAGCCA
>NZ_JAWDIW010000031.1:0-3220 GCF_032464805.1 Rhizobium sp. 10PS4
GGACCGATTGGGAGCCGCCTGAGCGCGGACGAGCAGGCCAGGCTGGATGATCTTCTAAACCGGCGCGAACTTTGACGGAGATCAAAGCCGAGCCTTCGATAGCCGTCTACCGTTCACATTCAACAAATCCGAACGTGAGGCGAGGAACATGCAGGCCAAGGACATCATGACACGAGACGTCGTCTCCATCAGCCCGCAGGTCGGCGTCCGCCACGCCGTTGCCGTCATGTTGCAGAACGGTGTGAGCGGCCTCCCGGTCGTGGACGAGGAGGGCCGCGTTCGCGGAATGCTGACAGAGGGAGACCTTCTGCTTCGCAGAGAGATCCGCGTTTCGCCTCGCACGCCTCGCGGGCCGGAGATGATCTCCGAGACCGACCTGGAGAGATATATTTCCAGCAACGGGTGGTCGGTGGCGGACGTGATGTCACCGGACGTCATCGTCGCACGGCCCGACAGCGAGATATCAGACATAGCCGAGAGCCTTCAGGCTCATCGCATCAAGCGGCTGCCGATCGTGGAGAACGGCAAGCTTGTGGGAATAGTGAGCCGCCGCGACATTCTGGGATTGATCCTCGACGCTCCAACGACGCCGATTCCCCGCGAGGACGAGTCCATCAAGCTCGCCGTACGCACCCGGCTGCGGTCGGACCTCGGGCTCACGCCCCAGAAGATCCAGGTAACGGTGAAGAACGGCCAAGTTACGCTGGAGGGTCTGGTTGAGTCGGAACTGAAGCGAAAGGCAGTGCGCAGCCTCGTCGAGAGCTTGGGAATCGGAGGGTACAAGGACTGCCTGTCCGTGACGGAGGAACACGGTTCCTAGACGTTTCGCGATCCGTCCTTCTTTGAAGACTTGCTCATTCCAGCTACGAGCGCTCTCTTCAGCTTCGTTTCCGAACAGGTGCACGACGTCGTGGCGACGAGCGGACATCCCCGATTGGGTCAGGCTCCTCCCATCCTATCGCGGCATTGTAAGAGGCGAGGAGGCCCGTCCGGGATGTCACCTGAACGAGGCCTCTGTCAAAGTTTCCCCATTTGACACGGAACTTCCGACTCGCAGGCGGACCATACGTCTTAGCCCATTTGGGATCTTTGACGCAGATCAAACAGCGCGCGTCCCCTTGACCTGACCGGCGCGCTTTCAGGTAGATGCGGAATCCTTGCCGGTTGGAGTTCCGCTTGCAAAAATAACGGCAGGCGCGGCGAACATGGCGCGCACGCCACGAATTCGACATGTGACCACACAGAGTCGACGCGAGTTCCGCGTCCTCTTCGCTCATCCGATTGCCAATCCTATTTCGAGGGCTAGCTTTACAAGGCGAAGCCTTCTCCACGCTGTCGAAAGGCGAGTAGATGGAGAGGAAGCGGTGCGCGTGACAGGCGTCGACTCGTGCAGCTTCTTCAGCGCGGATTCCGGAGGCGAACCGGATACTGCCAGGCGTTAGCGGCTGACAGTCGGTCGATCTCGACGAGATGCCGAATCGGCCAGGAGCCGTTCAATGGAGGGGCGGAGCTTGCCGGTCAAGGCGGATGAGTTGAGCGGCCCGACGAACTTGAAGGCGATACGGCCATCCCGGTCGACGAGGAAGGTCTCAGGAACCCCGTAGGCTCCCCAGTCGATGGATCGTCGCCCGGATCGATCGATGCCTATGGCCGAATACGGATTGCCGTTCGCGCGGAGGAAGGCGATGGCGTCGGCCGGATCGTCCTTGTAGTCGATGCCGACGATCTTCACCCGCCGATCCTGGGCGAGCTGCATCAGGAACGAATGCTCCTGATGGCACGGGACGCACCAGGAGGCGAAGACGTTGACGATTGTCACCTCGCCTTTCAAAGCCTCGTCGTCCAGGGCAGCGGTCTCGAATCCTTGAAGTCCGGGAAGTGCGAGCGGAGGATGGTTCTCGCCGATCAGCGCGGACGGTAGCTCCGACGGAGAGTAGCCCGATGTCGCTTCGCGGTACAGGTTGTTCGCCACTGCGCCGGCGAATCCGAGGAAGGCCACGAGAGGTAGCGCGGCGATGAGGCGGCGGGCCATTCAACGGCCGCCGTTCGTTCGAACGGCACGAACGGGCGCGAGCGCGGCGACGCGACGACGATATGATCTTCCGGTGATCCATACCTTCGCTGATGTCGCGAAGACGACCGAGAAAGTAAGGGCGTAGGCGATGTAGACGTACGCTTGATGTGTCATTCAATCCTCCTTGTGAGCCGCTGCCCTGACGGCCAGCCTGTAGTGCGAGATCAGCTTTCTGCGCCAGATCTCGTTTCTGATCGAGGCGACGTAGAGGGTGGCGAAAAGACACGCGAAGGCGAGCCCCATGACCAGCAATGGCCGCAGGAACTCGATGTCCAGAGCCGGTCCGGCAAGGCGGACCACGCTGGCCGGCTGGTGGAGGGTGTTCCACCATTCCACCGAAAACTTGATGATCGGTATGTTTACGAATCCTACGATGATCAGCACGGCGGTGACCCTTGCCGCGCGGGTGGGCTCGTCGATGGCGCGATTGATCGCGAGAAGTCCGAGATACATGATGAACAGCACGAACATCGAGGTCAGACGTGCGTCCCAAACCCACCACGTCCCCCACATCGGCTTCCCCCAAATCGCTCCAGTGATGAGGGAGACGAACGTGAAGGCGGCGCCGAGCGGGGCGGCGACACGGGCCGCGACGTCGGCGAGCGGATGCTTCCAGACCAGCGACCCAATCGCGTTCGCGGTCATCACGCTGTAACAGAGCATCGCCATCCAAGCAGCCGGAACGTGGACGTACATGATCCGGACAGTCTCGCCCTGCTGGTAGTCTCCATCGGAGTTGAAACTCAACCAGAGCCCGGTGGCGAACGCGATCAGCGTCGCGGCCGCGAGGATCGGAATTGTCCTGTTCGCCAGTTCGACGAAGCGGGACGGTTGTGCGAGGGCGACAACGCCCTTCGAGAACTTTGAGACAGAGATCATGGACGGAGGAGTAGCGCGGAGCGCGTGCGAGATAATTGATCCGGATCAAACAGCCGATGTTTGGGCGGGAGCGGGGCGGTTCTTTTGCAGACTTGCAGGTGCCCAAAGTTCGTCCCAACTTGACGGAGATCAAATACAGGCGATTGGCTGACCGCTAGTGATTTCCCATGCAGAAGGAACATGTGCATGGATTTCGAAGCGTTTTTCAAAAACGAGCTGGACGGGCTTCATAGCGAGGGCCGTTACCGCGTTTTTGCCGATCTCGAA
>NZ_JAWDIW010000032.1:0-2709 GCF_032464805.1 Rhizobium sp. 10PS4
TGGCGCCGAGCTTCGTCATCACCATCATCTTCGTCTACGGCTTCATCGTCTGGACGGCCTATCTGTCGTTCACCAATTCCAAGACCTTTCCCTCCTATGCGCTGACGGGGCCACGCGCCTATCAGCGGCTGTGGCGCTGGACCTTCGAGAGCGATCCTCCGTCCTCTTGGTATACCTCGATCACCAACATGGCGATCTTCGGCTTCCTCTATGTCGGCATCTGCCTGGCGCTCGGTCTGTTCCTCGCCATCCTGCTCGACCAGAAGATCCGTGGTGAGAGCGTATTGCGGCCGATCTTCCTCTATCCGATGGCGCTCTCCTTCATCGTGACAGGCGTTGCCTGGAAATGGTTCCTCGATCCCGGCCTCGGGCTGGAACAGACGCTGCACCAGTTCGGCTGGACAAGCTTCCACTTCGACTGGATCAAGAACAAGGACTTCGTCATCTACACCGTCGTCATCGCCGGCGTCTGGCAGGCGTCGGGCTTCGTCATGGCGATGTTCCTGGCGGGCCTGCGCGGCATCGACGGCGAGATCATGAAGGCGGCCCAGATCGATGGCGCCTCGCCATTCCAGCTCTACCGGCGCATCGTCATTCCGCTCTTACGGCCGATCTTTCTCTCCGCCTTCATCGTGCTCGCCCATATGGCGATCAAGTCCTATGATCTCGTGGTGGCGCTGACTTCGGGCGGCCCGGGCGGCTCGGCCTGGCTGCCGTCGAACTTCATGTATGAATACACCTTCAAGCGCAACGAGATGGCCGTCGGCTCGGCCAGCGCCATCATCATGCTGATGACGATCTCGGCGATCATCGTTCCCTATCTCTATTCCGAACTGAAGGAGAAGGCGCGATGAGCAGCGTGACCTCTCCGATAGCAACCTCGCAGAACAGCACCAACACCCGCTGGATCGGCCGCACCGTCATCTACGGCCTGCTGCTGATCTTTGCCGTCCTCTATCTGATGCCGCTCTTCGTCATGCTGACGACCTCGTTCAAGACCATGGACGAGATCCAGAACGGCAACATGCTGGCGCTGCCGCAATCGCCGACCTTCGATCCCTGGATCAAGGCCTGGGGCGAGACCTGCGTCGGGCTGACCTGCGCCGGCATCAAGGGTTACTTCTGGAACTCGATCAAGATGGTGGTGCCGGCTGTGGCAATCTCCACCATCATGGGGGCGCTGAACGGTTATGTGCTGACCAAATGGCGCTTCCCAGGCCACACGCTGGTGTTCGGGCTGATGCTGTTTGCCTGCTTCATTCCGTTTCAGTCGGTGCTGTTGCCGATGGCAACGATCCTCGGCTCGCTCGGCCGCTTCGGCATGACGCTGCAGAATGCCACGGGCTTCAACTTCGGCTTCGGCAATCCGACCGTCAATCTGGTCTTCGTGCATGTCGTCTATGGCTTGGGCTTCACGACGCTGTTCTTCCGCAATTTCTACGAGGCCTTTCCGACCGAGCTGGTCAGGGCTGCCCAGGTCGATGGCGCCAGCTTCTTCCAGATCTTCCGCCGCATCATGCTGCCGAACTCGCTGCCGATCATCGTCGTCACGGTGATCTACCAGTTCACCAATATCTGGAACGACTTCCTGTTTGCCTCGGCCTATGCCGGCACCGGTGACACCATGCCGATGACGGTGGCGCTGAACAATGTCGTCAACACCTCGACGGGCGTCGTCGAATACAATGTCAACATGGCGGCGGCGATGATCGCCGCCGTTCCGACGCTCATCGTCTATATCCTCGCCGGCCGCTACTTCGTGCGCGGTCTGATGGCGGGCGCTGTCAAAGGGTAATCCATGGCCTTCCTCGAAATCTCCGGTCTCAAAAAGCGCTTCGGCGCCGTCGACATTCTCAAGGGGATCGACCTCGAACTCGAAAAGGGCGGCTTTCTCGTGCTGGTCGGCCCGTCCGGCTGCGGCAAGTCCACCCTGCTCAACACCATTGCCGGGCTGGAGACGATCACGTCGGGCGATATCCGGATCGACGGGCGCGATATCAGCGGCCTGCATCCTTCGAAGCGCGACATCGCCATGGTGTTCCAGTCCTATGCGCTCTATCCGAACATGACGGTGGCAGGCAACATCGCCTTCGGCATGGAGATCCGCGGCGTGCCCAAGGAGGAGCGGGCCAGAGCGATCGCCCAGGTCTCCGACATGCTGCAGATCGGCCATCTGCTCGACCGCAAGCCGAGCCAGCTGTCCGGCGGCCAGCGCCAGCGTGTCGCCATGGGCCGGGCGCTGGTGCGCAATCCGCAGGTCTTCCTGTTCGACGAGCCGCTCTCCAATCTCGATGCCAAGCTGCGGGTCGACATGCGCACCGAGATCAAGCGGCTGCATCAGCGCATGGGCACCACCTTCGTCTACGTCACCCATGACCAGATCGAAGCGATGACGCTGGCGACCAAGATCGCCGTGCTGAAGGATGGCGTGCTGCAGCAGTTCGGCACGCCGGCCGAGATCTATAACAGCCCGTCCAACATCTTCGTCGCCGACTTCATGGGATCGCCGGCGATGAACCTGCTCAACGCCACCGTCGAGAACGGCGCCGGCGGCCTGGAAGTCTCGCTGGAGCGGCCGAATGCCGCCCCGCTCCGATTGCCTGTCATCTCGGGCAATGACGGCCTGACCGCCTATACCGGCAGGCAGGTGATCTTCGGCATCCGCCCCGAGGCGCTGACCGATCCCGATGGCGCCGACCGCAAGGCGCG
>NZ_JAWDIW010000033.1:0-2282 GCF_032464805.1 Rhizobium sp. 10PS4
GACCGGGCGATGATGGATGTGGCGACGATCGGCTCGCTGGCGATGTTTGCGCTTGTCACCTTCTCCTTCGCCGTGCTGACCTATGCCCATGTCGTCTCGGATTTCTCGGTCGAGAACGTCTGGGAGAATTCGCATTCGCTGGTGCCGCTCATCTATAAATATTCCGGCGTCTGGGGCAATCACGAGGGATCGATGATGCTCTGGCTGTTGATCCTGACGCTGTTCAGCGCGCTGGTCGCCATCTTCGGCCGCAATCTGCCGGAGACGCTGAAGGCCAATGTACTTTCCGTGCAGGCCTGGATTTCGGTCGCCTTCACGCTGTTCATTCTGTTGACCTCCAATCCCTTCCTGCGGCTCGATCCGGCGCCGGCCGAGGGCCGCGATCTCAACCCGGTTCTTCAGGATGTCGGCCTCGCGATCCACCCGCCGCTGCTCTATCTCGGTTATGTCGGCTTCTCCGTCTGCTTCTCCTTTGCCGTCGCGGCCCTCATGGAAGGACGCATCGACGCCGCCTGGGCACGCTGGGTGCGGCCCTGGACGCTGGCGGCCTGGACCTTTCTGACGCTTGGCATCGCCATGGGCTCCTACTGGGCCTATTACGAGCTCGGCTGGGGCGGCTGGTGGTTCTGGGACCCGGTGGAAAACGCCTCCTTCATGCCCTGGCTCGCCGGCACCGCACTGCTGCATTCGGCGCTCGTCATGGAAAAGCGCGAGGCGCTGAAGATCTGGACGGTGCTGCTTGCCATCCTCACTTTCTCGCTGTCGCTGATGGGCACCTTCCTGGTGCGCTCCGGCGTGCTGACTTCGGTGCATGCCTTTGCCAGCGACCCCTCCCGCGGCGTCTTCATTCTCTGCATCCTGCTGATCTTCATCGGCGGGGCGCTGTCGCTGTTTGCCTTCCGCGCGCCGAAGCTGTCGGCAGGCGGACTGTTTGCGCCGATTTCGCGTGAGGGCGCGCTCGTCGTCAACAATCTGATCCTGACGGTCGCCTGCGGCACGGTGCTCACCGGCACGCTCTATCCGCTGCTGTTGGAAACGCTGACCGGCGACAAGATTTCCGTCGGAGCGCCCTTCTTCAACCTGACCTTTGGCCTGCTGATGGCGCCGCTGATCGTCATCGTGCCCTTCGGGCCGATGCTTGCCTGGAAGCGCGGCGATCTGCTCGGCGCCCTGCAGCGGCTCTATGTCGTCGCTGGTCTCGCCTTCCTTGCCGCGGTGGTCTTCTTCTACATCGAACATGGCGGGCCGGTGCTTTCGGTGTTCGGCCTCGCTGCCGGGCTGTTCCTGGTCCTCGGTGCGGTGGCCGATCTCTGGTATCGCGCCGGCATCGGTAAGGTCGCGGGCCATCTTGCCTGGCGCCGGCTTTCCGGCCTGCCGCGTTCGGCCTTCGGCACCGCGCTCGCCCATGCCGGGCTCGGCGTCACCGTGCTCGGCATCGTCGCGGTCACGACGTTCGAAAGCGAGCACGTCATCGAGATGAAACCGGGGCAGGTGACCGAGGCCGGCGGTTACAGCCTGCATTTCGACGGCATGCAGCCGGCGACCGGACCGAATTATAGCGAGGACCGCGGCCACTTCACCATCCGGCGCGCCGGTGTCGCGGTTGCCGATACCTGGTCGGCCAAGCGCCTTTACACCGCCCGCCAGATGCCGACGACGGAGGCCGGCATCCTGACCTTCGGGCTCAGCCAGCTCTATGTATCGCTCGGTGACGCCACCAAGGACGGTGGCATCGTCGTGCGTATCTGGTGGAAGCCGTTCATTCTCTGCATCTGGGGCGGCGCGGTGTTCATGGCCTTCGGCGGCCTCGTCTCGCTCAGCGACCGGCGCCTGCGTGTCGGCGCCCCGCGCCGCAAGGCGAAGCCGGCAGCTCCCGCAATGGAGCCGGCGGAATGATGCGGCGTCTCTTCCTGGCTTTCGCTTTGCTGCTGATGGCGGCCCCCGCCTTCGCCGTCAATCCTGACGAGGTGCTGGCCGATCCGGCGCTCGAAGCGCGCGCCCGCGCCCTTTCGGCGGAACTGCGCTGCATGGTCTGCCAGAACCAGTCGATCGACGATTCCAACGCCGATCTGGCCAAGGATTTGCGCCTGCTGGTGCGCGAGCGCATCGCCGACGGCGACAGCGACGAGGCGGTGCTGACTTATATCGTCTCGCGCTACGGCGAGTTCGTGCTGTTGAAGCCGCGTGTCAGCATGAAGACGGTGCTGCTCTGGGGTGCGCCGGTGCTGCTGGTGCTGGCCGGCGGGCTGTCATTGCTGGTCTTTGCGCGCAAGAGGGCCGGC